>SYGP01000007.1 GCA_005799495.1 Planctomycetia bacterium | reverse complement strand
TTACCCCCCCACCCCAACCCTGTGAGGCGGCGGCACGATCCTGCTGGGCGAGTTCTCGAGCCTGCGAACGCGGGGCGCCAGCCCCGTGGAGCAGGCGAGAGCTGTCTGAGCCCCAGCAGGTCCGTGCCGCCGCCCCTGGCGTGGGCGAACGCTCGGCACGGCGCGTTCAGCCGCAGCCCCCGTCGCGGCGCCTCCAGCCACGGCAGTGTGCGGTCAAGGATTACGGACGACGCGGAAGCCGATCGACTCGCTCGCGCTGTCGCCGCCGAGCGGAAGCCGCGCGGACGAACGGCAGTCGGTTGACCAACTGTCCCAGTGACCGCCGCGCACAACGCGGAACGAACCGCTGCCAGGTCCCGTCGGATCCGTCTGCGCCGCGGATGGATAGGTTCCCCAGAAGTCGCTCACCCACTCAGCGACATTCCCGACCATGTCGTGCAAGCCAAAGCCGTTCGCAGGCTTGAGGCAGCGCGGCCAAGTCCAATACTTGGAGTTGACGGTGACCCAACCGAGGTCGGGCAACACGCCGTCGACATTCGAGCCATTCGGCTCGACGGGGATGCCGTGGAACGCGGTCGTTGTGCCCCCGCGGCATGCGTACTCCCATTCGGCCTCAGTCGGCAGGCGCATGCCAGACACCGCGAGGAACGCGTCCACATTGAGGATGCTGACCGTCTCGACGGGGCGCTCGCCAGGACCTGGGTATCCGTTGGCGGCTTGGAAGTAGCTCGGATTCGCGCCAAGCATCTGACCGCTCCACTCGTCCTGCGTCACTTCCGATCGACCCATGTAGAACGCACTCGACAGCGTGACCTGCCGAACTGGACTCTCGTCGGGGTCGCACGGACCGAACTGCGAAGCGCTGCAGCCCATCTGGAATGTGCCAGCGGGAATGAGGACCATCTCGATCAGCGTGGCGTTGTCGCGAACGCGCCAGGCAAGCCCGGTGGCTTCGATGGCCGCGCGAATCGCAGGGCTTGTCACGACCGCGGGATTCGGCGCGCTCTCGAGCAGCGTTGCCCACGACGGCGTGGTTGCGCCGCAAGGACCCCACGCGCTGAGCAACAGGGTGAGATCAGAGCCAGCAACGACGCCGTCATCGTCGATGTCCGTGTCGAACGCTCCACCGCCGGCGCTGCCCCACGATGACAGCACCGCCGCGAGGTCAAGTCCATCGGTTTGACCGCTGCCGTTCACATCGGCCGGACAACTCGCGAACGCCTGTGGGGCCGCGGCCAGCAGCAGCGCGGCGGCAAATGAGGCGAAGCGTGGCGCGGAAGCGCGCGCGTGTTGAGCGGCAAATGCATGGAATTGTGGCATGACAAAGTAGATGCCTCAAGCGCGCACGACCGCAAGTCGCAAACGCTAGATTCCCGCCGAATCGGCAGGATTTGCAATGTGTGAACGCACTCGAATGGATGCCGCGCATCCATTCCCACGCCAATGGGGCTGCGGCATAGCCGTGCTGGGGCTCAGACAGTCTCGCCTGCTCCACGCGGCTGGCGCCGCGCGTTCGCAGGCTCAACAACTCGCCCAGCACAGGCATGCCGCAGCCCACCCGCGGGGCGCGTTTCGGCTCGCTCGGTGTTGTGCGTTCGTCCGCGCGCGCGGTTCAGGGGTTTCGCGCTGCGCGGATTCCGACGATCGAACTTGGGAAAAGTGTCAGATACCGCGCCGACGCGCGGCAGTTCGCTGCACCCATCAACCAGTTCCCGCCGCGCAGCACTCGAAACGATCCAGTCAATGGACCAGTCGGATCGACCTGCGCGTTTGGCTCATAGGTCCCCCACCAGTCGTTCACCCACTCGAACACATTGCCCGCCATGTCATGCAGGCCGAAGCCGTTGCCCGCCTTCAGGCCGACGCGCTTGGTCCCGTAGCTGGACGAACCGCTTGCACCGTTGTTGCCCGCGAACCAAGCGATCTCAGGCAGGCGCGCATCGTCGTCGGTGCCCGCGGGGAAGTTCGCCGTGCCATGGAATGCGCTTCCAGTACCAGCGCGGAACGCGTATTCCCACTCTGCCTCGGTCGGCATGCGCATTCCCGTGATCTTGAAGAACGGCATCGATGCGTCCCAGCCGATCTGTTCCACTGGTCGATCGGCGGCGTCGGGGTATGCGTCGCCCTGGAACGCACTCGGGTTGGAACCGATCACGGAAACCCACTGCGCTTGCGTGACTTCGTAGCGCCCGAGGTAGAACGCATTGGTGAGCGTGACCGTGTGCCGCGGGTTTTCATCGCCATTGCATGCGCTCGCGAGTGAGGCGCTGCAACCGCGCTGATAGAAGCCGGGCGGGATCAGCAGCATCTCGATGAGTGTTTGTGCGTCGCGCACGCGCCAGGCGAGTCCAGTGGCGATGATCTGCGAACGCAGGGCTGCATCAGGGACGACCGCGGGATCGGGAAGTGCCTCGATCAGCGTTGCCCAATCGGGCACCGTTGGTGCGCAGGGACCCCAGGCAGAGAGCAGAATGGTCAGGTCTGATCCGCCGACGATGCCATCGTTGTTGAGATCCGAGTTGAAAGTGCCTTGGCCGCTCGTGCCCCATGCCGAGAGCAGGATCGTGAGATCGCTGCCGCCGACTTGCGCATTCTGGTCGATGTCCGCCGTGCACTGCGCGTGGGCTTCAGCGCAGGCGACGCCAAGCGCCAAGGCGAACTGTGCGGCGATGCCGACAGCACGGATGGAGGTGACGGACCGCGCAGAAGTTCGCATGACTCGCCAAACATAGCGCGGAAGCGCCCCCTGCACAAAAAGGTCCCGAGATTTGCGCCGTGTCGGGGGCGTCTGGGGCAACGCGTCGCCCATCGCTACTTCGTCCCTGCAAAAGCGCAGCGCGGGCGACCAGTCGGTCGCCCGCGCGCGAGTATCAAGTTGGGTGTTGATCGTACGGAACGCTCAGCGGAAGCGTCGGCGCGAGGCAAGCCCAGCGAGTCCCAGCAGTGCGATCGCGCCAGGGGCAGGGATCGCGGTGCCGATTGATGCGGTGTCGCCGCTTCGCGAAGTGGTCACTTGCGAATCGATCGTGCCGACGGTGCTCACCACACCGTTGTACAGCGAGTTGATCGAACCGTCGGCGTTGTAGCCATAGAAGAAACTGCTGCCACTCGTCGCAGCACCGAACGAGACCTGCGACACGATTGTTCCTGAACTGTTGAAGATCGATGCGCCGTCGCCACCCGAGCTCAGGCCAACGCCGCTTCCCGAGTAGTAGCCAACCTGCACGCCGCTGAGACCGCCCCAGAAGGTGCGGAAACTGCCGACAGCTGCGCCAGCGGCTGATTCGATGAACACCACGGACTCACCAGCTGCGATCGAGGAGATGCCGCTGAGCGCCACCGAAGCAGCGAAGTTGAACGAATTGTCGTCCATCTTCCAGCCGGACAGGCTGACGGCCGTCGAGCCGAAGTTGGTGATTTCGATCCAGTCGGCGGTTGGGGTTCCACCGCCGTTGCTCGAGCTCATGGCTTCGGTGATACGGATGTTGGCAGACGCGGAGGCGGTCAACAACGCAACGAAACCAGCAGACAGAACGATGTTCTTCAAGGGATGCTCCAAAGGGGGGAGAAGGGAAAGGAAAGCAACGGGAGATACTTGATTCAAGCCACGCGGCAGTGGCCCAAACGGATTCCAACAGGCGTACCGCCACCCCCGCTCCGTCTCTCCTTCGACTGGCATAGAGTGCCGCGTTACCACGCAAACGCAGTGAAGACTGTGCGAAGATTCCGTTCAGGGACGGAGCTGGGGGCCAACTGATTCCTGACTGACGGCGTGGATGCCGCGCACCCTCGGGTGGGCTGCGGCATGCCTGTGCTGGGCGAGTTGTTGAGCCTGCGAACGCGGGGCGCCAGCCGCGTGGAGCAGGCGAGCCCAATCGGCGTGGGCGCCGGGCGCGTTGCGGCTCGCTCATTGCTGTGCGTTCAGACGAGCAGCGTTGCTGGGTTTTCGAGGTTGTGCTTGACGGTCTGCAGGTACTCCGCCGCCATCGCGCCGTCGATCACGCGGTGATCGAGGCTGAGGGTTGCCTGCATTTCGTGCCCGACCACGAGTTGGTGATTTCGCACCACGGGCTGTTCGACTGCCGCGCCGCACGCGAGGATCGCGCTGTTGGGCGGGTTGATGATGGCAGTGAAGTTGTCCACGCCGAACATGCCGAGGTTGCTGATGGTGAAGGTGGCGCCCGACATGTCTTCTGGCCCGAGTCCGCGCGTTCGCGCCTTCTCCGCCAGCGCGCGCGTTTCGGTCGAGATGTCGCGCAGTCCCTTGCGGTTCGCGTGCTGGAGCACTGCGACGACGAGTCCACCTCCGCGCTCGGCGGGGAGGCTGACCGCGACGCCGACATTCACATCGCCGTGCAGGATGATCCGATCGCCGGCCCATGAGGCGTTGAAGAATGGGTGCGCGGCCATCGCGAGCGCGCAGGCGCGGACGATGAAGTCGTTCACGCTCAGTTTCACGCCTTGCGGTTCGAGCTGTGCGTTCAGCATCGTGCGCAGCTCAAGCAGCGGGTCCATGTTGACGCGCATCGCGACTTGGTAGTGCGGGATGGTGGACTTGCTTTCGACGAGTCGGCGCGCGATCGCCTGACGCATGCCGCTGACGGTGACTTCGCTGCTGCCGGCACCGAGTGGCGCGTGGTAGGCGAGAGCGGTTTCCGCAGGCAGCGGGCGCGTTTCGAGCACAGTCGGTGCGGGCGCCGAAGGCTGGCGGTTCGCCGCTGCGAGGATGTCTTGCTTGACGATGCGACCGCCGGGGCCGCTGCCGCGGATTGCGTCGAGCGAGACGCCGAGTTCCTCCGCCATGCGGCGGGCGAGCGGAGAAACGCGCACGCGCGCGGATGGGCTGTCGACTGCGTGCGCTCGCTGTGGCTGTGGCTGTGGCGCGTGTGGCACGGGCTGACCGTTCGGTGCCGCGGCGGGTGCTGCGGATGTTTGCGCAGATGCGGGGCTCGATGCCACCGCAACCGCTTGCCCATCGTCGCCGTCGACGGCGATGATGGCGATGGGCGTTCCAACGGGGACCTGCTGTCCAGCGGCAACCATGATCTTGCTGATGACGCCGTCGTCGTAAACGGGCATCTCCATCGTGGCCTTGTCCGTCTCGACATCGGCGACCACATCGCCCGATGCAACGCTGTCACCTTCCTTCACATTCCAACGAACGATCGTTCCCGACTGCATAGTGTCGGACAGGCGTGGCATCGTGATCTGGACTGGCATGGCGTTGGGTCAGGCTCGGTACAGGCACGCGCGCACGGCTTCACAGACGCGGCGGGTGTTCGGGAGATACTCCTGTTCGAGATCATAGGAGTACGGCGCTGGGACATCGGCTGAATGCACGCGGTGCACATGGTTGTCGAGGTCGTCGAAGCACTCGCGGTGCACGAGCGCCGCCACTTCCGACCCTGGCGAACCGAAACTCCACGACTGATCCACCACGACGCACGCGCCCGTGCGCCGCACGCTGCGCACGATGGCAGCAGCATCGAGCGGGCGGATGGTGCGCATGTCGAGCACCTCACAGTCGACCCCTTCTCGAGCGAGCGCGTCGGCGGCCTCGAGGCAGAAGTGCACGGGGCGACCGAAAGAGACGATCGTGCAGTCGCGGCCCGCCCGTGCGATGCGCGCCTGACCGAACGGGATCAGGTACTCACCCTCGGGGACATCTCCCTTCAGCGACAGCAGCCGCTCGCTTTCGAGGAAGAAGACAGGATCGTCGTCTCGGATCGCCGTCTTCATGAGCCCCTTCGCATCGGCTGGATTCGAGGGGATCACCATCTTCAGCCCGGGCACATTCGAGAAAAGCCCCTCGACTGCCCAGGAGTGCGTCGATCCGAGCTGACCGCCCGCGCCGTCGTTGCCGCGGAAGACCACGGGGCAGCCGTACTGTCCGCCCGACATGTACAGCATCTTCGGTGCGTTGTTCAGGATCGGATCGGCAGCCACCAGACTGAATGACCAGGACATGAACTCCACGATCGGGCGCAGTCCGAGCATCGCAGCGCCAATGGCCATACCCGCAAACCCCGACTCGCTGATCGGCGTGTCGATCACCCGGCGCGGGCCGAACTCGTCGAGCATGCCGCGGCTGACCTTGTACGCGCCGTTGTACTGCGCGACCTCTTCGCCGAGCAGCATCACGCGCGTGTCGCGGCGCATCTCTTCGCTCATCGCCTCGCGCACGGCGTCTCGGAATTCGATTTCGCGCATCGTTGCGGTCACAGCAGTTCTCCTTCCCCTTCGACGGGACGGATCGCCTTGAACGATGGCTCGTTCTCGCCGCCGCCGAGCATCTCGGGCGCGCTCGAACCGGTGTAGGGCCCCCACCGCTCGAGGTACACATCGCGGTAGAGGTCGCTCATCGGCGGCACGGGCGACTGATCGGACCACTCGACCGCCGCGCGCACCGTTGCGCGCACTTCGCGCTGGATGGACTTGAAGTCATCTTCGGTCAAACCGCGGGATTCGAGATGGGCCTTGAGGCGCCCAATCGGATCGTCGCGTTCGTACGCCTCTTCCTCCTCGCGTGTGCGGTACTTGCGCGGATCGGACATCGAGTGACCCTTGTATCGGTAGCAGCGCATGTCCACGAACACGGGTCGACTGGTGGAACGCACGCGCTCGACGACATCGCGCATCGCCCAGTAGGTCTCGAGCACATCCATCCCATCGATGGCGATGCCTTCCATTCCGTAGGCGGAAGCCTTCGACGAAATATCATGCCCCATGGTGGTGCCGCGCACGATCGATGTGCCCATCGAGTAGCCGTTGTTTTCGCAGATGATGATGACGGGCACGTCCAGGAGACCCGCCAGGTTCATTGCCTCGTGCACGGACCCCTGATTGAGTGCACCGTCACCGAGGAACGCCAGCGTGACGCGCGACGACTTCCCGCCGTTGATCACTTCGTCTTCGTACTTCGTCCCGAACGCAAGCCCGACGCCGAGCGGAATCTGCGCGCCGACGATGCCGTGGCCTCCAAAGAGGTTGTTGGCGCGGTCGAACATATGCATCGAACCGCCCTTCCCCTTCGCGCATCCACCGATGCGCCCGAACATCTCCGCCATGCAGTAGCGCGGGTCCATGCCGCGCGCGAGCGCATGCCCGTGATCCCGGTACGCGGTCACGATCGGATCGCGCTTCTCCACCGCGGCAACGCAGCCGACGGCAACCGCTTCCTGTCCGATGTAGACATGGCAGAAACCGCCGATTTTCTTGTCCTGATACGCCTGCATGCACCGCAGTTCGAACTCGCGGATGAGCATCATTTCGCGCAGCCAGCCGCGCGCCGTGTCGAAAGGCACTTCAGGACGCGCAACGCGCGGGCGTGGAGGCGTCTGCTTGGTTGCCGCGGCGAGGGCCGCGTTCACATCAACGGAGGCTTGTGAAGCGGAGGGCATGGGGAGGGTCTCGAGCCCCTCTGTTATAGGGGTTTCGACCAACTGCGACAAGCCATCACGCTGGCCAAAGGTCAGAAGGGCGCGCGCAAAGCGCGATCCGGAGGATTACTGCGGCTGTGCCTTGCCCCCGCTTGCTGCCTTGCCCTTCATGGACTTCGCAATCTGCGCTCGTTCCGTTTCGCCTGCAACGCGCGCCTGCAACACCATCAGCGCAGTCTCCAACTGCGGATCGATCCCCTTGGTCAGCAAACTGCCGATGATCGGGCGCAAGTCTGCGCCGTGTCGGCTCCACTCCGCTTCGTCGATGCGGTCTGCCGAAAGTCGCATCTCGCCGCTCTCCTCCATCTGCGATGGGGTGAGTTTCACGGGAAGATCGGGGTTCACTCCCCAGTCTGTGCTCTGCGAGCGGCGGTGTACCAGTCGCCTTTCGCCAGTGTCGGTTGGGATGAGGTAGTACTGCACCGTCACCTTCACAGCGGCTTCATTCTCGCCGTCCTGCAACGGCTGCACAGTCTGCACACTGCCCTTGCCGAAGCTGCGTTCGCCGACCACGACCGCTGCGCCGTGCGCCTGCAGGCTGCCCGACACGATTTCGCTGGCGCTGGCGGATGCGCCGTTGATGAGAACCACGAGCGGCAGCCCCACGAGCGCGGCGCGCGACCGTTCGGCGCTGAAGGTGTTGAGGATGTTCCCGTCTCGGTCCTGCACCGAGACGATCTCACCCTCGGGCACGAAGAGGTTGACGAATGCCACCGCTGACTTCAGCAGGCCACCTGGGTTTCCGCGAAGATCGAGAACGAGCCCGTTCAGGCGACCGCCCTTGCGCATGTCGCGGATGGAGTCCATGAAGTCATCGAGCGAATCCTCATTGAACGATGTGAGGCGGATGTAGCCGATGCCACTGTCAGGATCGATCCACCAATCCCACTGAGGCAGTCCGCGCTCATCGAGCGACTCCTTCCACCAACCGTTCACGGAGCGCATCTTGATGCTCGCGCGGCGCAGCTTGAAGTCGAGCGGATCCGCGGTGCCCTCGCGCGCGACGGTGAGCGTGACAGGCTTGCCGACGGGACCGGTGATCGTGTCGACCGCGCGGTTGAGCGTCCATCCGACGGTGGATTGCCCATCGACGGCCGTGATGCGATCGCCCGGGCGGATGCCCGCGCGCGATGCGGGTGAACCCTCGAGTGGATTCACAATCATCAGCTCGCGCTTGTCGTTGTGGCGGATGAGGATGCCGACACCGACGAAGTTGCCTTCGATTCCTTGACGGAATCGGCGCAGGCCATCTGGCCAGATGATTTCCGAGTAGTCGTCCTCGTACTGCTTGGACAGTTGCGTGGTGGCGCCTTCGCCAAACTCCCGCAGGATCACTTCGCGTGGCAGCTGAACGGTCTCGTCGTTGCGCGTGAAGATGTCTTTCAGTACGCGCTGGAAATCCGAGGGACCAACGCGCACGCCAGGTTCGCGCGCTGCGAGTGCCTCGCGCTGGCTCGTGACGAATGCCTTCATCATCGCAACCTTCGCTGGATCGCCGAGTCCCGTGAAGTTCTCCACGAGCTGCGGCGTGTCGAGCATCAGTTCGACCGAATCGAGACCGCCGTCGATCAGCGGAGCCCAACCCGCGTTCGTGACATGCTCGCTTGCCGCCTGCCGCAAACCCATCAGCACCAGTTTCGGCGTGATGCCACGCAGGCGTTCCTTCCAGTCGTCCGCAAAGAGCTCGTTGAACTCGGGCTCCTGCTCCTCCTCGCGTTCGCGTGCGATCGGCTTGCCCTCGGCCTTCGCCGCCGCTTCGAGCCGCTTGTTCTGCAGTTTGCGCAGGCGGTACAGCTCGCGCGGTGCGAACTCCGCGATGAGCGTGACCTTGCGGTTGAACGCATCCAGCTCGGCGTCGATCTCCTTGTATCGATCGGTATCCGCACCATCGTGCAGCGCCTTCAGCCGAAAGAGGATCTCCTGCGCCAGCAGCAGATCGCCGTCGCGCTGGGCGCTTTCGAGTGTGCTCTGCGCGAGCCGCTCGAGCGCAGCACCGTCAGGCCCCGCGAGCCACGACTGCCACTGATCGGTCGGCAAGAGATACTTGATGTTGACTGCGTGAAGGAGCGCAAGCGTGACATCGGCAGCAGCGCTTGCCGTGGCAAGGCCCTGCGTGCGCTTCTCCAGTTCCTTGATACGCGCGCCTTCCTGTTCGATGACATGCGCGTTGCGCTGCTCGACAGAGGTTCGCAGCGCCTGCAGCGCAGCCGCATCGCCAGCCGGTGGCGCCGCGAGCAGATCGTGAACACCTGCAAGATCGTCCGCCTTCGCCGCGGACCACACGCGGTCGCTCCATGCAGCGACGCCCGTCTCTCCCTCCGCTGCAGAGACCGTGCCGCCGATGGCACACGACAGAAGCGAGGCAAGGATCACCGCCCAGCCTGTCCGCCCGAACGCCAGTGCCGCCCACCCTGAATCGAAGGCCCACATCCGTCGGTTGGCAGGAAAGTTCGAGGTGTGTTCCATGTGGTTGTGCAGGGCGGTCACCGCCCCTTGCAAGAGTTATAGTCTGTTTCCGCGGCCAAGGTTCAACTGGCGGCGGCAGAAAACCGCTCGGTTTTTCAACGGCAGTCCTGGCCGAATCTCCGCCAAGCTCTTGCATCTCCTCCCCCTGAAGCAGCCCCTTCGAATGCCGAGCCCACCGATCCACGACGAGCCCGTTCCCTGCCCCGACTGCGGATACGACCTCCGAGGCACCAGCGCTCCGAACTGCCCCGAGTGCGGCCGGACTGTTTCACGCGCATCGATCGTGCGATCGCAGCGATCGGGCCGCTTCGGCAGTCCCGACTCGGAGAGCGATTCCATCGTGGGGCAGTCGGTGCTTGAACTCGACCGGATCCGCCGCAATCTGTTCTGGACGCTCCCTCTCTGGCTCGGTTGTGTCGGACTGCCAGGCCCTGGAACGCTGCTTTGGCTGCTGCTCGCCATCGGCAGCGCGGCGCGCTGCTTGACGCTCTGGCAGGTGCGACGAGAACAGGGGCGTCTCTGGAATGAGTCGGACGAGTGGGCGCAGCGTTGGTGGCTGGTGGCGCGCGCCGAGCTCACGGTCGCTGCAGCGGGTGGGTTCCTGCTGATACTGGTGTCGTTCACGCGGGCACCCGCGTTCATGGAGTGGCTGCTCGCGCTGCTGCAGTGCGCTTGGGCTGCGCTGATTGCGCTGAGCAATCTTGCGTCCGCACAGATCGGCCTGCGGATGATCATGGGGGAAGGTGAGCGCGAACCATCGAAGCATCTCGGACTCGTGACTGCGGTCTCGTTGGCAGCCGCGGCGCTCGTGCAGCCGCTGCTGCTCGCGCGATTGCTCCCGAAGTTGCCGCCGCAGTTCGAGTGGGTGGCGGTGGGCGCGCTGATCCTGTTTGTGGGCGGCTGCCTTGCGGGCATCGCTTCGCTGATCCTGACGCGCGAGATTCTTGAGGATGCCGCATCAGCCGTACGCGAGGGTGAACGCGCTCGGCGCCGAGCGGCGACCCGCGACCGCGAGGATGCGTTGGCTCGCGCCGTTCTCCAGCAGCATCTGGAACGCCCCCTGCGCCCGCCGGAACACCCGCGCCCTGCTGCTCGGCGCAGCGACGACAATGACGATCCGATTCCGCTGGCCGACGAGGACGGCTGAGCGCAGCGAACCGAGCGCCGCGCACGGAGCGCAGCGAACTTCAGCTTGACGCGCGCGGCGACCAAGCGAGTTCCGCCAGATCGACGGCGCGTGCAAGTCCTGCAGCCTTGTTTGCAGTCTCCTCCCACTCGCGCGCGGCATCGCTGTCGAGGACGACTCCCGCGCCTGCCTGCAGGTGATACTGCCACCGCACCGATCCTGGAGGCGCATGGTCCGCCTCCGATGGCACGGGCACCACCATCATGCGAAGCGCAATCGCCATGTCGACATCGCCCGACCAGCCGATGCCGCCGATCCCCCCCGCGTAGGGTCCGCGACGAACGGGTTCCAGCTCGTCGATGATCTCGATCGCACGCACCTTGGGCGCGCCACTCACGGTGCCGACGGGCAGCGCCGCACGCAGCGCATCCCAACCATCGACTTCCGCACGCAAGCGCCCAGTCACGGTCGAAGAGATGTGCATCACATGCGAGAAGCGTTCAATCTCCATGGACCGCACGACCTGCACGGATCCCGCATCGCTGACTCGCCCAAGATCGTTGCGGGCGAGGTCCACGAGCATCGTGTGCTCGGCGCGCTCCTTCGAATCGGCGAGGAGTTCGCGCGCGAGCGCCGCGTCCTCGTCGTGCGTGCGCCCGCGGCGGCGCGTTCCTGCAAGTGGGCGGCTGACGACATCGCGTCCGCGCGTCCGGCAGAGGATTTCGGGGCTCGCTGCCACCAAGATGCACCCTTGCGCCTGCAGATACACCTGGTAGGGACTCGGGTTGACCACGCGCAGGGCGCGGTACACATCAAACGGATCGGCGTCGCTGCTGCGCACGAAGCGTTGGCTCAGGACGACTTGGAACGCATCCCCCGCCGCGATGTACTCGACCGCACGCCGCACCGATGCTTCGAACGCGCCTCGGTCGGTCACGCTCGTGCCCGCATCGCGCGGTCGCGCATGGACATCGAGATCCACGCGTCCACTGGCCAGTGGTGGCATGGGCGCGGTGAGCCGCGTTTCGAGCGCATCGAGCGCCGCGGCGCCGCTCCGCGTCTCGTGAGGCAGTTGCGCACACACAAGATGAACCACCTTGGTGGCGTGATCGAAGATGACGACATCCCGGTAGAGCGCAACATGCAGGTCGGGAAGTCCTCGGTCGTCGTGGGGGGCGCGCGCGAAAGGCAACTTGCCGGGCTCCAGCCAGCGCACCGCATCGAAGCCGACCATGCCAACCCACCCGCCGCAGAAACAGGGCGGAAGCTCGCCGTTCGACTCGACGCCAGCCCACTTCGCCGCCTCGCGCACGCAGTGGAACGGGTCGTCGGCGTGGGACTTGGTTTCGCGCACTCCGTCAGGCGTTTGCTCGCGCCGGACGACGGCGTTGCCGTGCGCAATGATTTCGATGACTGGCTGGGCCCCGAGCATCGAATACCGCCCCACCGCACCGCCCTGATCGACCGACTCGAAGAGGAAACTCGGGGCGCTGCGCTGGTCCGGTGCGACGAGGCGGCGATACGCCAGCACAGGCGTGAGCTGATCGCCAAAGATGCGACGCGTGTGCAGGCGGACAGGGTTCATCGGCTGCGCAGAGGGTAGCCGCGCAGCGTCAGCGCTGACGATTCGCATCGGCGAGCGCCACGGCGAGCGCATCGGCGACATCCGCGGGCGATGGGGGCTTCGCGAGCCCGCAACGCGCGGCGATTGCCAGCTGCATCTGGCGCTTCGAGGCGTGACCGTTCCCCGTCAGCGAGGACTTCACCGTGGTCGGCGCGATCTCGCTGATGGGAATGTCGGCGCGTGCTGCCGCAAGCAGGATCACGCCGCGTGCATGCGCCATGATGACCGCAGTACGGACATGCTTGGCGTGGACAAAGATCTGCTCGACCGCCACACGATGTGGTCGCAGTTCGGCGATGAGTTCGGTCAGGTCGCGTTCGAGTGCCACCAATCGCGCCGCCACTGTTGCCCGCGCCTGCAGCCGCAGGATGCCCGCTTCCACGACTTGCACGCGGCCCGCGCGACCACAGTCCACGCACCCGTAGCCCGTTCGTTGCAGTCCTGGATCGATGCCAAGGATGCGCATGCTTACGCGCCACCCTCGAGTGATGCGGGTGCTTTCATCGCAGGCCGCACGGCGGATGCACCGCGCCCGCCCAGCAGATCCGAAACGAGCAGGCCGTCGCTCAGCCGGATCACGCGCTGCGATCGTTCGGCGATTCGATCGTCGTGGGTGACCAGCACGATCGTCAGCCCTTGCGCGTGCAGGCGATCGAGGACGCCAAGGATTGCCTCGCCCGTCGCCGAGTCCAGGTTGCCGGTCGGTTCGTCCGCCATGATGATCGACGGATCGGAAACGAGCGCACGCGCGATCGCGGCGAGTTGCTGCTGGCCGCCCGACAGTTCGGAGGGTCGGTGCGACATGCGGGATGACAGCCCCACGATTTCGATCTTTTCCAGCGCGCGCGCGCGGCGTACGTTGCGGTCGAGCCCCTGATAGAAGAGCGGCACTTCGACATTCTCCAGCACGCTCAGTTCGGGGATCAGGTTGAACGCCTGAAAGACGAATCCGATGCGCCTGCCGCGCACAAGCGAGAGTTGCTCATCGCTCAGCTGCGCAACATCTTCGCCGTCGAGCAGGTACTGCCCCGAGGTTGGTCGGTCGAGGCAGCCGAGGATGTTCATGAGCGTGCTCTTGCCCGAACCGGATGCCCCCATGATGGCGAGGTACTGACCGCGGGGAATGTCGAGATCGATGCCGCGCAGCGCATCGACCATCACGGTGCCGTCGGGATGGCAGTAGCGCCTGCAGATGCCTCGCAGCTGTGCTGCTCGCTCGCCGTGCACGCACGCGATCCTACTGCGATCGCGGCCTCGCAGCGCGGATCACGAGTTGCACCGCACTGCCTTCGGGCGGAATGCGTGGCGTGTTCGCCGTCCACACCGAGGGTGCCACATCGACGCGGTCGGGAATCACTTCACGGAAGGCGATCAGCTCGTCGCCAAAGGTGACGAGCCCGACGATCGATCCGGTGTAATCCGCAACGTAGTGTTCGCCAGCCCCAAGCGAGGGTGGATTCGGTCGAACCTGCGAGCCCGCGAAGACGAACTCGTCGCATGGGAAACGCTGCTCGACGATCTTGCCGCCCTCTTCGCGCGCGCCGCGAATCCACTCGCAGAGCGGCTCGTCGCGCTCCTTCGAATCCCAGCGATAGCGCACAAACACTTCCACGGCGGAACCAGTGGGCGGTGTGTACGCGACGCGCCACGCGCCGCCAGCATCCTGCTCTTCTCGCCACGAGCCGGTCGCGCCTGGCTGCGCACCCACGAAGAGCAGCGCCGCATGAATGAGCGATGGCTTCACAGCCACTGCAAGCAGTGACTCGTGTTCGCGTGTTCCACTCTTGCAGACCAGTTGCTCAAGCCACCCTTCCCGCGTGGCGATCCGCGCATCGACCACGACTTCACCACGCGCACGGTCCGCCGAGAGACCATCGGACATTTGCACGCGGTCGGCGGGCTGCGGCGGCGCAAGTGCGGGGTGTGGTGCCGCACATGCGCAGAGCGATCCACTCATGATTGCTCCGAGCGACCCGATGCGCCGCAGAGCGCGCCCGGGGAGAACTCCTTGGCATCGCTCCATGAACATCGGATCGTAAGCGCACGACGGGAGTGCATGAAAAAAGGCCCGGCGGAGGCAAGCCTCACGCCGAGCCCTTCCGGGGGCTTGGTAATGCACCAACAATAATCCCTTGAGAGCGGCGGGTCAACCCACTTCCAGACAGTATCCCCAACTTTCGGTCCGAGAAAGTCCGTGTGGGCCGCCGCGCTGCCGGAGGCTGATCCGAGCCCTCCAAGGCGGGCCGTCTCTCTGGATGACTGGGCGAAGCACTGCTCCGGGTAAAAACTGGCCCGATTCCGGACAATTCTCGCCGCGAGCCGGGCGAGTCGCGCGGTCTCCCGCTGGCTCGTGACTCAGCACCCCTCCACCCCTGACCCATCCGTTGAGTCGGCGGTGAGGGGTCATGGACTCGGAGTCGTCCAACTCGGCGGGATGGACTCCTTGCAGAGCCCTCGCGCAGCCCACACGATTTCCCGTAGTGCCTAAACTTTCGAGGATGGAAGACAGTTCGCCGACCGTCGAGCGTGCCATGCTGACCCGTGCCGTGCGGATCTTTGTCGCGCGCCACGCCTCAGCAGCGGGCGCGACGGGCGCGACGGGAGTAACCCAGGGAAACTCGTTCGCCTCCTTCCCCTGCCCAAGTGGCCTCGGCGCATGGTTTGAGCTGTCGGTGTCCCTGAGCGGCGATCCTCGGCAGAACAACGGCTGCGTCGCGACTTTGGCAGACCTCGACTCGGCCGTTCGCGCCACGGCGATTCGTATCCTGCGGGATGCGTTGTTCTTCCGAGAAGATTTTGCGCGAGCACAACCAGCCCTGCTGGTTCACGAACTTTCGAGCGGACTCGAATCGGCGCTCGGAAGACCGATCGACATGCTTCAATGGAGGATCACCCCCTTTCATGAGGTGGTCTGGAGACAGGACATGCCCACGCACACGACCGTGACATCGACTTTCGAGTTCGCAGCATCCCACCGCATGCATGACGCATCGCTGAGCGAGGAGTTGAACCGCACACAGTTTGGAAAGTGCAACTGGCCGCATGGGCATGGACACAACTACCGCGTGGAGGTTTCCGTTTCCGCGGATGTGTCGAATCCTCCTTCGATGGCTGCGCTGGAGGAGGAGGTCTGCCGCCATGTGATCGAGCGCTTCGACCATCGCAATCTGAATCTGGATTGCCCTGAGTTCGCTCGGCAGAATCCATCCGTGGAAAACATCGCAACGGTCTGCTTCGCGCTGCTCGAGAACCCGCTGCGAGCGCGCGGGATGGATCTGCGCGCCGTTCGCGTCTGGGAGACATCCAAGACTTCGGCAACCGTCGAAGCCGTGCCCGTGAAGACAACGCGCATCGAACTGCAGCGGTCCGGCGTGCGCGGCGAAACAGTCCACGCTTGATCATCCACCACGCCAAGGAATCCCGTCATGGCTCGCCTTGTTCACATCACAGCCAAGCGTCCGATCAAGATCGAACCGTCCGACAAACCCGTCTGGGTCTGCGCATGCGGTCTTTCGCAGAAGTTCCCTCTCTGCGATGGCCACCACAAGCAGTGCGATACCGAGCAGGATGGAACGGTCTACACCTACGACGATCAGGGCAACAACCCCAAGCCTGCCGCGCCCACTGCGCCTCCTGAGCCTTGATGGCGGATTCGGCGGCGAAACGGCCGCCCGTTGTCAGCCGAGGTCTTCCTCGCCGAGCAGCGTGAATCGTTTGCGCAGCAAGATCTGTCCCGCAAGGTAACAATCGTCGACTGCAAGCGCGACACACGGTTCGCCCGACGCGCGCAGAAGAACGGGATAGACGAAGCGAATGTTCAGTTCCGCGCCAAGCAGGTAGAGGCACAACTTCGTGAGCGACTGCCCCTGCCCGATCTGCACCACGATGAGATCGAGTTCACTGAAGGTGTAATTGTGCTTGCGCAGCGCATGTCGCGCTGCGTCGGCGTTCGAGAAGATCATGCGAACGACGGCGTGATCGCTTGAGTCCATCACACTGAGTGCTGCGATGGCGACGGATGCGTCGTCATCGAACAGCTTCAGCAACTCGAGCAGCTTGCCCACCTTGTTGTCGAGAAAGACCGCGAACTGCCGCACCGAAGGGGGTGAGTAGCCCTGTTCGGTCGGTGTTGGGATCGCAGCGCTCACGGGAGACGCGGGAGTATAGCCCTGCCACAGCCATGGTTGCAGCGTGTTCGCAGCGAGCGCGGTACCGTGCATCGATGCACACCCGGTCCGACGCGAGAAGAACGCGATGTGCTGCGAGGCGCGCGCGGATGTGGTGCGGAACGATGGCGTGCGCCCTGTGGGTTGGCGCCGCTGCCTCGGCGACAGATGACCCACCGGCACACACTGCAGCAGCCTCATCTGCTGCGGCAGCATTCGAAGATCTTGTGCGCGAACACCAACGCTGGCGCGACCTGGCCTTCCCAGAGTCTGCGATCGCCCGCGGAAGACAGACGCAGGCGGACCGCATCACGGAACCGGGTTTGCGCGGCGCGGTTCTGCGGCACACGGACATCGAGTACTTCCTCGAGCGCGGCGAGGCGATCGACGCCGCGGCGCTGACCGGAGACGACCTGCTCGATTACGCGCTCTTCATGCGCGAACTTCGGCAAGAGTCGGCAGGCTTTGCGTTCAAGCGATGGATGATGCCCGTTGGTCAGCGGGGCGGTCCACAGCAGGATCTTCCGCAGTTTGCCGATGGAGTCCCCTTCCGTGCAGCGGAGGACTGGGAGAACTATGTGAAACGCATGACGCGGCTGCCATCGGCGGTGCGCGACACGCAGGCGATGATGGTCGAGGGACTGGCGGAGCGGCTCGTGCCCCCTGCCGCAGTGCTCGAGGGAACGACCACTCAGTTCGAGGCGGTCCTCAAGGGAAATCTCGAGCCGATGATGGAGCCGCTGAACAGGATGCCCGCGTCGATCCCCGCGACGCGCCAGGCAGAACTGCGCGCGATGGCGGAGAAGGCGCGGCTCGATGCGCTGCTCGCACTCGGGGAAATGCTGCTGTGGCTCAAGTCTGACTACATCCCCGCCGCCCCCCAGTCCGTGAGCGTGCGCGATCAGCCGATGGGGCCTGCGTTCTACGACTTTGAACTGCGGCGGTTCACCACCACAGCCAAGAGTGCGCAGGAGATTCATGACATCGGATTGCAGGAAGTGACGCGCATCCGTGGAGAGATGCTGCAGGTGATCGCGCGAACCGATTGGTACGCCTCGGATCGCGCGCGCGCGGCCCTGCCGCCCGATGAACGACTGGCGCAGTTCATCGCGTACCTGCGCAGCGATCCGCGCTTCTACCACCGCAGCGCCGATGCCCTGCTCGATGGGTACCGCGCCATCTGCAAGCGCATCGATGCAAATCTGCCTGAGTTCTTCGGCGTTCTGCCACGGCTGCCGTACGGGGTGCGGGAGATTCCGCGCTTCATGGCGCCCTCGCAGACAACGGCGTACTACCAGCCCGGCAGCATGGAAGCGGGACTGCCAGGGTGGTTCTATGCGAACACCTCTGCCCTCGATCAGCGGCCGATCTACGAGATGATCCCGCTGTCGCTGCACGAGGCGGTGCCGGGCCATCACTTGCAGATTGCACTCGCCCGCGAGGTGGCTGGCCTTCGTGAGTTCCGGCGAGACATCGATGCCACGGCATTCACGGAGGGCTGGGCGCTGTACGCGGAGCGGCTCGGGATACCGATGGGACTTTTCGAGGATCCGTACGACGACTTCGGTCGGCTGCTCTACGAAATGTGGCGCGCTTGCCGATTGGTGGTGGACACTGGCATCCATGCGCAGGGGATGCCGCGCGCCGACGCGATCCGCTACATGGCATCCAACACCGCGCTGTCGATGCTGAACATCGAGCGCGAAGTGGATCGTTACATCGCCTGGCCTGGACAGGCATGCGCGTACAAGATCGGCGAACTGGAAATCCGCCGCATCCGGCGTGATTGCGAACAGCGCCTCGGTGCAGCATTTGATCTGCGTGCGTTCCACGATCACCTGCTCGGGGCGGGGCCCCTTCCACTCGATGTCCTCGCGACACGCATGTCTGCGTGGTGCGAGGGGCGTTCAGCGAAGGAAAGGGTTGCTGCGCCGCTCGGCACCGATGGTGGTTGACGGACCATGCCCAGGATGGACCGCGAAGCGGTCATCGAGGCGCATCAGCCGAGCGAGCGATGCATCGAGTTGACGAGGATCGCTCGTCGGAAAGTCGCTGCGACCCACCGAGCCTGCGAAGAGCGTGTCGCCGACGATCGCCGCCGCCGCATCGTCGCAGATCAGGGACACGGACCCTGGGCTGTGCCCCGGCGTGTGCATCACGCGCCAGGAAGTCGGGCCGAGTTTCAGCGTTTCGCCCTCGGACAGCGTTCCCGTGGGCTCCGCCACGGACACGGGCGGCACATCGGCAAGTGCCGACAGATTGAGAAGCGGATCGGTGAACCACGGATGCTCGATCGCGTGCGCGAGGCGCGGCAGGTCCCCGAGCTCGCGCAGGACTTCGGGCAGTCCCATGATGTGGTCCAGGTGCGCATGCGTGAAGAGGATCGCCTCGACTTCCGCACCGCTGCGCCGAACCGCATCGATGAGCGCGGCGGGCCGGTCGCCCACATCCACGATCCACGCGGGCTTTCGCCCCGGCTGCTCAATCCAGACGAGATAGCTGTTGGTCTGCCAGTCGCCGAGTGGAAATCCTTGGATGCGGAGCGTTGCCACGCGCGGGAACATAGCCGCTACCCTTTTCCCATGCTCAAGCGGCGCGTGGAGGAAGTGTCCCCGACCCCTGTCGACATGCCAGGCGTGCAGGGTGTTGCGATGAGACTGCTCGTGGGGCGCAAGGATGGTGCGCCGACATTCGCCATGCGGCATTACACGGTGGCGCCCGGTGGACACACACCGCGTCACCAGCACAACTACGAGCATGAGGTCATGATCATGGGCGGAACGGCGCGCGTGGAGTACGACGGGGCATTCCATGAATGCGCGGCGGGCGATGTACTGCTCATCGAGCCCAACAAGATGCATCAATTCGTGAACGCAGGCACGAATGAGCTCACATTCCTCTGCTTCGTTCCAGTGACATTCGACTGCGGGAAGCCAACCCCAGGCAGTTGATCCGATGCGAGTGACGGCGGTCATCTTCGCGGCGGTGATGCTCCTTCTCAGTGGCTGCGACACGATCGGTTCGGACTTCCAGTCGATCGGTGAGAAACTGGCGCCTCCGTCGCCGCAGGAAGCGGCGCAGTGGGCCGTCGACACGACCGACTCGGAAAACATGCGCCGTGGCACGGTGCTGCTCGGGACCTCGGCTTTCGGCGGCGCGGCACCGTATGTCAAGCTCTACCGTTTCTACGCGAAGGACATCAAGGATCCGCTCGTCCAAGCGGCGGCAATCACCGCACTCTCGCGGTTCGGCGACCCAGCGGATGCTGTGCTGCTGGCGGAGAAGTTGGCGCCTCCGGCGGAGGGCGAGTCCGCTGCGGCGCAGGCGGGCAAGGGCGGCAGTCCGTTCCCGAAGGTTCGTCTTGCAGCCGCCGTCGGACTGCAGCGGCTGCACAATACGGATCCAATCGTGGTGGAGACGATGTGGCGCCGCCTCCAGGATGAAACGGAAGAGCCCGAGACACGGGTGGAACTGGCCATCGCACTTGGGCAGTACGCGCAGGATGATGTTTTTCAGGCGCTCTGCGCAGCTCTGGACCAGAGTGAACTCTCCGTCAATGTCGCTGCGCGCGACAGCCTGATCCAAATCACAAGCGTTGATTTTGGCCTCGACAAGGTGCGGTGGCTCGGCTGGTACGCGATGACGCCGGAGCCGAAGCGGTTCACTGCACAGCCGCCCTATCTGTTCCCGACCTTCCAGCGTCATCTGGTCTTCTGGGATTACTTGGTTTTTTGGGACATTCCTCGCTGGGAGTCCCCCGCACTTCCGCGCGGGCTCGCGGATGCTGGTGCGCGGAGTACTTACCCAACGGGCACGGCACCACCCGCAGCAGTACCGGATGCAACCGCGCCGCGCTGATTCACCCGATGTCCTGACCGCGGTCAGCCCCGACGATCCTCCGCAAACACTGCTCGCAGTGGAGGAAGCCGAGTCGATGCTCGATGGGCGCATCGCGAGCGGCAAGCTCGCAGGGAAGACGATGTGGGCGGCGATCTGGACGCTCGCAGTCCCCGTCCTGCTGCAGCAACTGGTGACCGCCTGCGTCGGACTCGTGGACAAGGTGATTGCGGGCAGTCTGCCTGGATCGACGGTCCTGCCCGCGCTCGACGGCATCGGCATCGGCTCCTATGTCGGCTGGTTCATCGGCATCGCCATGGCAGGACTCGGCGTGGGTGCGCAGGCGATCATCGCGCGCGGAATGGGTTCGGGGGGCACCCGCGACAGTGAGTCCGCATGTGGGCAGGCCATCACGCTGAGTCTCGCCTGGGGTGCGCTTGTGGGTGTGCTGCTGTGGTTTGCCGTGGTCCCCCTCGCGCGCGTGGCTGGGCTGCAAGGCGATGCGGAGCTCCATTGCATTCAGTACTGCCGCATCCTGGCAGTCGCGATGCCACTCACGGGTCTCATGACCGTCGGCTCCATGTGCCTGCACGGCGCAGGCGACACATGGACTCCAGCCGCCATCGCGGTCGCGGTGAACATCGTGAATGCGGCGCTGTCGTGGGTGCTGGCGGGCGCACAGTACGAAACGCCGCTGTTCACGCTGCCGAATGTGCTTGGCATCGATGGTGCACGCTGGGGAGTCATCGGCATCGCCGCTGGAACGGCGCTCTCCTATCTGGTCGGTGCGATGCTGACGCTACTGGCGTTGCGGCGAGGCGCGCGCGACTTCCAGCCAAAGCCGAGCGATCTTCGCCCGACGGCTGCGATGACATGGCGGATCGCACGCATCGGCATCCCAAACTTTGCCGAGGGCATCGCGCTGTGGGCGGTGAATCTCGCAGTGATGGTTTTCATCGGCATGATCGCCGCCAAGCGTGCGGCGCAGGGAGAACCGTCGGATGGCCTCATCGGCGCACACATGATCGCCGTGCAGTGGGAGTCGTTCTCGTTTCTGCCGGGGTTCGCGATGGGGATCGCTGCAGGCGCGCTCGCGGGTCAGTACCTCGGCGCAGGGAACAAGACGCAGGCTCGAAAGGCGATCGCCGCATGCACACTCGTCGGCTGCGTGATCATGGGAGGGTTTGGGATCGTCTTCATGACCTGCGGCGAGTCGCTCACGCGAATCATCAGCCGCGAAGAAGTGCATCTCCGTGAAGTGCCCCCCCTGTTGCTGGCATGCGGCATCATTCAGGTGTTCTTTGCGATGGCCATGGTGATTCGAAATGGGCTTCGCGGCGTTGGCGATACGGCGGCGTGCTTCTGGATCACGATCATCAGTTGTTACGGGGTTCGCATGCCGCTGGCCTATGCGCTGGGGCTGTGGATGGATTGGGGTTTGACGGGGATCTGGATCGCGCTGTGCGCGGAACTCTGCCTGCGCGGACTTCTCTTCCTCGCCCGCTTCCGATCGTCGAAGTGGGAGCAGATCACCGTGTGACGACGGACGCCGGCCAGGGCTAAGGTCCGGCGAGCAGCCAGTAGACCAACGCACCGCCGATTAGCGTGCTGCCGAGGGGCGGCACCAGCACTGAAACACTCGCGCGGATTGCGCTCGATTGGTGCAGCTGCATCGTCGCGATGATGAAGGAGATGGACGACCACGCCACGCTCACTGCGACGAGATAGACGCCGCAGCACGGAAGCGCAGTGCAGACAAACGGTCCGAGGCAGTACAGGCTCGTACACAGTGTCCAGCGGAGCGACCGCTTGACCTCGCCCGTCCATCGCAACAGCAGATGCGTGAAGAGCGCCCAGAGCGATGCCGCCACCAGGATGCTCAGAGTGAAGGCCAGAGGTATCACGACAATGACGCCGACCATCGTGAACCACTGTTGGAGTTGTCCGCCCGTGGGACGCATCGCCATCATGCCGACGGAGAGGAGGATGGGCGGTCCGACGGCGACGAGTGTTGGGATGAGGACTGCCAGCACCGCGAACCAGAACGCACCGACGAGACTGGGCTTCTCAGGCAGCGTCGTGACAAGTCGCTGGGGATTCCCGAGTGATTGACCCACCGTCGTCCAGAACGCACGCCACCGTCCGAACCGCTTGCGCTGACTCCACGGGTGTTCGACCACCATGGCCGCCTCGTCCGTGATGCCAGGGGCAGGCAGGGCGCGCAAGCTGCTCAAGTCGAGTTGCGTTTCGCAGCCGCTGCAGACGAATGATCTTGGCAGCGGCAGTCCTGCCTCATCCGTTCCGCGGTACGCGCGACCACATGCGTTGCAGCAGAACTGCACGAGTCCAGGGACGAAGCGGAAGTCTTCGAAGCGCCATGGCGTACCGCATTCGCTGCAGCCACCGGGCACTGCGTTCCAGAGTCGATAGCCGCAACTCTTGCAGCGCATCAGTTCTGCTCGCGTCGGCGCAGGCGCGCGGTCGGGATACCCAGTTGATCGCGGTACTTCACCACGGTCCGCCGAGCGAGCGGAATGCCGCGCTCCTTCAGCGCGCTGACCACTGCATCGTCGGAGAGAGGATGCGCCTTGTCCTCGGCTGCGATGATCTCCCCCACCACACCGCGGACAGCCGTCCACGAGATATCCGACCCCGAGTCCGTCTCGGTACCTCCCGAAAACGCCTTTCGAAGTTCGAAGGTTCCGCGCGGCGCGGATACCCACTTTCCGGCGACTGTTCGGCTGATCGTGCTGACATGCAGCCGAAGCGATCGCGCCACCTCGATCATCGGCATCGGCTTGAGCGTTGCACCGCCCACTTCAATCCACTCGCGCTGTCGTGCGATCACCTCCTGCACGACACGCAGGAGTGTGGCGCCGCGCTGCTCGACGGCATCAATGAACCACCGCGCCTTGCGAATGCCATCCTTGAGCATCGTGCGGGTGGCTGCATCGGTCCGACGATCCTTCGCCAGTCGGAGATACTCCTCGCTGACTCGCAGGTTCGGCACCAGACCGCTGGCGAGGCGTGCAGAAAACTGATCGGTCATCGGGTCGTGATCGATGATCACATCGGGTCGCAACAGCGCGGCGGGCTCGCTGGCGAGCGTGCGCCCAGGTGCTGGATCGCATCGGCGCAGACACGCCAGCGCCGCCTCCAGCCGCTCCGCGCTCCAGCCACGCCGTTGGCGGATCACCGCCATGCGCGCACGCTCGAGATCAGGCAGATGTTGGCTGACCAACTCCCGCGCATCGGCGAATCGCGTGTCCTGCGGCGGATGACTCTCCGAGCGCTCGTGTGCGTTCAACTGCAAGTGCAGACTTTCCGCCAGATCGCGCGCGGCAAGCCCGGCAGGCTCGAGAAACTCCTGCAATCGCTGCAGCGCCTGCTGGAGAAGTTCGGCACTCGGTGCGAACGCATCCGTCGCAGCTTCGCTCGCGATGGCTTCGAGGGGACGCGCCAGGAAACCGCGTGCGTCGATGTTGGAAATCAAGATCTTGCCGGCTGCGAGGATCGGCTTGGGCGCCTCGCACAGCGCCCACTGGTCGAGCAGCGCTTGCTCCAGCCCGCCACTCGAAGCCGCTGCGCCCTCGACGGCCGCGGCGCGCGGATCAAACTCCCCCTCGCGTCGCGCCGCCTCTCGGTACTTCGCCGCGTCATCATCATCGCCCATGCGACTGCGCATGCGGTCCGCGCTCGAGAGGCGTTCTCCCTCGGCCTCGACATCCTTGCCATGCGTCTCACGACGCTTCGGCTGATCCGTCTGCTCCTGCAGGCGCTCATCCCCGGGCTCGACTTGCTCAAGCGCCACATTCGACTGCAGTTCCGCGGCGATGCGCTCCTCCATTGCCGCGATCGGCATCTGCAGGATTTCCACGGACTGCAACACGCGGGGAGCGATCTTGAGTTGCTGCCCGAGCCGCGCCTGCGGAGTCTGCGAAAGTTCAAACTTCACGCCGAAATCCTACCTGCGAAGCACCCACCAACCGTGCGGAACGCGCCGCGTTCATGACACGGATTGTCGAAGCGCAATGGCATCTGCAAGCGCCGCGCGATTGGCAAACTCGATCTGCGATCCCGATGGAAGTCCGCGCGCGAGACGCGTCACCTGCACGCCCGTTGGAGCGAGCATTTCGGCGATCAGGAGTCCCGTGGAATCGCCCTCCATGTCGGGGTTCAGCGCGAGAACCACTTCCCGCACTGGAACGCCGCGCGCATTCCGACTCGGTTCGCGAACGCGCGCCAGAAGATCCGCGACGGTGATGCTTTCGGGTCCGACGCCATCCAGAGGATCGAGTCGTCCCATGAGACAGTGGTAGATGCCTCGAAACATTCCAGTCTGCTCGAGATTGATCAGATCCTTCGGCTGCTCCACCACCATCACGATGCCCCCGTCGCGACGCGCATCGGTGCAGATGTGGCACGGCGCCGTATCGGCGGGGTTCCAGCACACGGGGCAGTGGCGGACGGTGCGCTTGACGGCGCTGATCGCATCGGCAATCGTCATGGCCTGCGCCTCATCCGCCTTCAGGACCCAGAATGCGAGCCGCTCCGCAGTCCGACGCCCAATCCCAGGCAGTTGACCGAAGGCCTGAATGAGACGATTCACGCTCGCGGGATAGGGGCCCTGAGCATCCTCACTGCTCATGGGGCGGACTCCCCTTCGCTGCGGGCAGTGGGTTGTTCACGCACCGCACCAAGGTCGCCCCGCAGTGAAACGCTGCCGACCGCAGCGTCGAGGATTCCTGCAATCTCCAGCACCATCGGATCTCGGCGGATTGCATCCGCTTCCTCCTTGCGCGCGGACGAGGACGATGCGGTGGGAAGCGGTGCCGTGGCGGGCGCGGGGACCTTCGCGGGTGCATTGGCACGCGGTGACGGTACGGCAGCGGGTGCGGGGCGCGCGGGTCTGGCCTCGGGTGGCGCGGATGCGATGGACGCCGAGACGGCGGGAGCGTGGATGGCGGAGCGACTCACGCTCGGGGCGGGTCGTTCATCCTGAGCGATGACTTTTTTTTTAGCGTCGTCCCCGCGCGCAGCCGCGGGCTGCTCGCCCGCGAGAATCGCCGTGGCCTTCAGGAAGTGCTCGCTCATGCACAGCCGCGCCACAACCGCGTCGAAGATCGCGCGCGGTACCGCCGACGAACGGACGCTGCGTACCGATGCATCACAGATCGCGATCAGATGCACGAGCGCCGGCGCATCAAATGCGGCAGCATGAGCGGCCAGCCGCTGCTTTGCCTCCTCGGGCAGATCGACATGATTGGCACCCGTGCCGCTCAGCAGCAGCAGGAGCGCATCGCGCAGGCGCGCCGCGATCGTGTCGAGCGCATGGTCGCAGGACATGCCGTGATCCAGCAGCTCCCCCGCCGCATCGAGCCCTGCAGCGGGATCACACGCCGCGATCGCCGCCATGAGCCTCTCGAGCAGCTCCTCATCCGGCAAGCCGAGGACATCGCGCGCGAGTTCACGAGAGACATGACCGCTGGCGGCAGCCACGAGCCGATCCAGCAAGCTGAGTCCATCGCGCATCGAACCGTTGGCAAGCCGCGCCACCTGGACGACGACCGCCTCGTCCGCGGTCACCGACTCCTGCTGCAGCACGGCCCGGAGGTGGGCAGCAATCGCCTGCGTCGGAATCGACTTGAAGTCGTACCGCTGGCAGCGACTCTGGATTGTCGCGGGCACCTTGTGCGGCTCCGTAGTGCACAAGATGAACTTCACATGAGCCGGCGGTTCCTCCCTCGTCTGCAGCAGCGCGTAGAACGCGGGCTGCGTCAGCAT
>SYGP01000006.1 GCA_005799495.1 Planctomycetia bacterium | reverse complement strand
GTGTTCTATCTGCACTCGCGTTTGCTCGAGCGCGCGACAAAGCTGTCGAACGAGAACGGCGGCGGTTCACTCACTGCGCTCCCGATCATCGAGACGCAGGAAGGTGACGTGTCTGCGTACATCCCGACGAATGTGATCTCGATCACCTACGGTCAGATCTATCTGCAGCCAGAACTCTTTTCGGCCGGTGATCGCCCCGCCATCAATGTCGGTATCTCCGTGAGCCGCGTGGGTGGTTCCGCGCAGATCAAGGCGATGAAGGAAGTGGCTGGTTCGCTGCGACTCGATCTTGCGGCGTACCGCGAGTTGGAGGCGTTCGCGCAGCTCGGCACTGAACTGGATGCAGCGAGCAAGCGGCAGCTGACCCGTGGCGCGCGCATGGTCGAACTCCTGAAGCAGGGGCAGTACACCCCCTTCGACACGATCGACCAGTGCTTGACCATGTTCGCGGGCACGCGCGGGCTCCTCGACGATGTCGCGATCGACACGGTGCGTGAGTTTGAGCGCGCCATGCTCGATTATTTCCGCGGCCCGGCGCAGGCCCTGCGCGATGAACTCGTGAAGGCTGCCTCGTTCAAGGGTCTTGAGGACCGCGTGACCGCGGCGTTGAAGGCGTTCAAGCAGGGCTGGGTCCCGTCGGACTCCTCGCGGACAGTGCAGAAGCAATGACCTCCTGGCTGGACGGGCACGCGGCCGCCTACGCCGGCGCCCCCGTGTGCGTCACGGGCGGCGGTGGTTTCATCGGATCCCACATCGTGGATGCGCTCGTGCGCCTCGGCGCGCGCGTGTCGGTCATCGATGACTTCTCCAATGGCCGCCAAGCGAACCTCGAGCTGGTGCGCGATCGCGTTCGTGTGATCGAGGCGTCCATCCTCGACGGCGAGCAACTCGCACGGGCGATCGATGGCGCGCGGATCGTGTTCCACCTCGCCGCGATCGGCTCGGTGCCTGGATCGCTGCGCGATCCCATGCGTTACCACGAGGTGAACGCCACCGGCACGCTCCGCGTTCTCGAGGCTGCGCGCCATGCGGGTGCAAAGCGCGTGGTGTACTCCGCATCGAGTTCGGCATACGGCGATACGCCGACGCTGCCGAAGATCGAGAGCATGAAGGCTGACCCGCGATCGCCGTATGCCGTCACCAAGATCGCGGGTGAACACGCCTGCCGTGCGTGGAGCCTCTGTTTCGGTCTTTCGACCGTGAGCCTGCGGTACTTCAACATCTTCGGTCGGCGACAGCGCCCTGATTCGCAGTATGCGGCAGTGATCCCAGTCTTTGCCACCTGTCTGCGGCAAGGGCAGCAGCCCACGATCTTCGGTGATGGTCAGCAGACGCGGGACTTCACGCATGTGGACAACGCGGTGCATGCCAACCTGTGCGCGGGGGCGGCGCCCGCCGATTTGCAGGGGGACATGGTCAACATCGGCTGCGGTGCGAACTACACGCTGACGGAGGTCTTGGATCAGATGAACGCGGTGCTCGCGACCAAGGTGCTCGCGAAGTTCGCGCCGCCACGCACAGGTGATGTGCGGGATAGTCTCGCTTCGATCGACCGAGCGCGTGAACTGATCGGCTACGAACCCGTGCGGCACTTTGCCGACGGACTTCGCGACACACTGTGCGGCGGTTGAGCCCTCAGTCGCCGATGTCCTCAGCCCACAAGTCGGGCTTCTCACGCTGCAGGCGTTCCATCCATGCGATGCACCGGGAGTCGTCGACCACCTGCAACTGAATGCCTTGCAGCCGCATCCAATCCTCTGCACCGAGGAATGTGCGATTTTCGCCGATGATCACTCGCGGAATCTTGAAGAGGATCGCGGTTCCAGAACACATGGGACAGGGTGAGAGCGTGGAGACCAGCGTGAGTCGTCGCCAGTCGCGGCGCCGTCCCGCCTTGCGGATGCAGTCGACCTCCGCGTGAGCGGTCGGATCGCCCGACTGCACGCGCTGGTTGTGTCCGCGCGCCACGATCGTGCCGCCTGCATCGAGCAGGACCGAGCCGATCGGAATGCCTCCCTCGCGCCAACCTTTCTCCGCTTGCTCAATGGCTGCGTCGAGTCCCGCGGCGATCGCGCGTGCGTCCAGCGGTGATGGATCGGTTGTCATGCCAGTGACTCCTCCAGCGTGTGTGTGTTGCGTTGCCGTGCGTGACCGGACGATGCACGACGGTTCCGCGCGAGTGCGCGGGCAGTGCGTTCCGCCTCGATCGATGGCGAGGTGGGGCGGAGCGCCCACAGTACGCCCGCGGCGAGGAGTGCCGTCAATGCGGTAAACGCTGCCCAAGGCTGCGTCCGCAGCGCTTCCAGTGCGCCGAACTGTGATGCAGCAAAGAAGAGCGGCATCACCGCGACTGCGGCCGCGGCGGCGAGCGCGCGAGCGAAGAGCCCCGTGCGCGCGATGAGTTGGTCGTGGTCGCAGCGGGTGGAGACGAGCGCGACGAGCGTGCACAGCAGCGCGGCGATCACTGCGCAGATCCACGGCAGTGTGATCGCCAGAGGCCAAGCGTGTGGGAGAGCGGTCGGAAGCGAGGCTGCAACTGGGATCACACTCGCGGCGATGATCACTCGCCGCATCATCCACGCGCGGCGCATGGTCACCGCAGGCAGTTCGCTTGGTGCCAGCGCATCGCCATCCGCGTCCACCAGGGCGTCCATATTGGATCGGGCAAGCGACGCCAGTTGGCTCATGCCCTTGAACGCCCATCCCGTCAGGAGCGCCCATGCGCCGCACGCTCCGATGCATGCTGCGATGACGAGCGGTCGTGAGTCGTCCGCGCCATCGAATGGAACGACAGCACCCGCTGCGGCCATGAGCAGAAGGAGTCCAGTCGAGAGAACGGACACGATCACCGTGTCCGCATGGCGGCAGCGAGCCGCGATCAGCGACGGCAGCCACCAAGCGAGTCCGACGATCGGTCCCATCAGCATCGTCCACTCTGCGCTTCGACTGATGCTGCCGACCGCCGCACAGCCAATCAGCACCGTCGCAAGCGCCCATGGCGTAGTACCGCAGGGGTGCGTGATCGGTCGGTGAGCGGATGCCTCCGCTGTGCGCTGCACGGTGACCATGGGCGCGGGAAGTTCGAGGGCGCCTTCAGGTGGCTGCAGGACAGGCAACAGCGATGGGCAGCGCACGAATCGGTCACACCCCACGGTGACGGCACAGCCAAGGCACAGGAGTGCATGCGAGATCATCACTCCCGCGAGCAGCACGTCGAGCGAAAGCGACGGGGAGATGAGATGGATGGTGCCGATGACCACCGCGGTCAGTGCAGACCATGCCTCGAAGTTGGCGAACGCTCGGAGCTGCGCCTCGGCGCGGCGCGAGCGACCTGCTGCGAGGCGCGTTCCCACGAGGGCGGGCAGCAGCGGAGCGAACGCACTTGCCACCATCGTGACGGCGGCGAAGACGCGTTCATGCGAAACGAGCGCTGGCGTGGTATCGGCGCGGCTGCGTTCGACGGAAGCTCGGAAGCGTTCCACCGAGCACGCGGCGACGAGTGTTGTCGCGGCAACCGCGCCCCAAGCGCAAAGGAGTGCAAGCCACGGCCATGGCGATCGCATCACACCCGAGAGTGCCTCGGTTGCATACGCCTGCGCAAGCAGCGCTGCTGTGGCGAGCAACGCGGCCCATGCCGCGGTCTGTGCCCAAGGGCGCATCGATCGGATTGAGACGAGAAGACCGGCAAGAAAGAGCGCTCCAAATGCAATCGCGCCCGCGGGGATTCGGATGAGTGGAGCAGTTGCCGCGGCCGTCGGCACCAGAAGGCAGAGCGCAGCGGCGGCAAGCAGCGTTCCCGAGTATGCACGCGCCGCGCGTTCACGGTTCGCCAGGGCTTCTTCGATCGCGCGCGCGGTGGACATCGTGGCGCACAGGATTGGATCTGGCCAGGCCGCATAGACGAGCAGCCACGGCAGCACCAGCAGTGGGACGAGGAACAGTGCGCCGAGCACGGGTTGCGAGGAAAGGAAGAGTGTGCAGAGCGGCGTCCAGACGAGCGATGCACCGGCGATCTGCGGGATGCGGCGGGCCAGGACCGGGGTGCACCGCGATGCGGTCCACTGCACGGACGCTGCAAGCGCGGGGAGGATCAGCAGCCATGCGACGATCTGGAGGAACGCTCGCCGCAGATCCATCTGCGCGAGCAGTGGCGTGGCGGCGAGGGATGCCGTGACGAGTACGCCGAGCGCGGTCAGGGCGGTGATGCCCGCAGCAGATGCAGGGGGCTCCACCGCGCTGACCGAGCAGTGTTCGTCGATCCAAAGCTCGTCGACCGACGGCGTACGAGCAGCCGATGACGGAACCGCAGGCGGAGGTTGCGCGGGCGGTCTGGCGGTGCTTGAAGAGGAGTCATCATCGGACGATGCCGATGAAGACTGCGTGCGTGGTTGCGAGACGCGTTCGCGGGCACCGCCTGCGCGTGCGGTGGTGGCAGTGTGTGCAGTCGAACCCACGCGAGAAGATCGGCGCGCGGAGTCATCATCCAGTCCATCCACCATTCGGAAACTGCCCTGTGGTGCCGAAGGCGGCTCGTACTTCGGTGTGGGCAAGGCGGCTGGTGCTGCCGCTGCAGCGGCTGGACGCGCCGCCGCAGCGTGAGCAAGCAGTGCGGCCGCATCGGCAGCGGCGCGAGCATCGGCGGCTGCCTTCGCCATCGCTTCGCGCGGCATCAGCGGAATGCCTGGAACCTCGCTGCCCGATGCGATCAGTTGGCGAGTCGACTCGGCAACCAGTTGCTCGAGCACCTCGATCTCCGCAAGTGACTTCGTGTAGTCATCACCGATGCGTTGGCGCGCGCCAGTCAGCGCAATCATGGCAGCTTGGACCGCGCGTTCTTGAACGCTGCGTCCCTCACGCTCGGCTTGACGCGCACGCTCCTGTGCAGCGGTGATCTTGTCCTCCGCAGCCGCGCGGGCAGCAGCCTCCGCGGAGGCGCGCTTGGCGAAGGAATCACGGTCGCGTGTCAGCGCGCTTCGCTGCTCGGCGGCCGCGGTGAGCTTCTGCTGCAGGGCCTGCGTCTCGCCCTGTGCGGCGTTGAGGGCCGCGGCAGCCTGCGACTCGCGGGCAAGACCCGCTTGGATCTCATGAGCGGCCGAAGCGATCTTCACCTCGAGGTCAGCGATGCGGCGGCTCGTCTCCTCCGCCAACTTTTCATAGCTCGCCAGGAGTTGCCGTGAACTTCCTTCCGCCTGATCGCGAAGGCCGCGTTCTGCCGCAACTTGCTGCTCGCGCGCTGCCAACGCTGCCTGCGCAGAGGAGAACGCCGCCGAGAGTTCGTCGCGCTCGCGGGTCGCTGCCAAGAGCGAGGCACGCGCAGCCGCTTCCTTCATCGAGAGTTCCTCGGCGTCCCGAGCCGCCGCGGTCAGCCTCTCCGCCTGATCGGCAGCCTGGCAGCGCGCTTCATGCAGGTCCCGCTGCAGGGCCGCACACTGTCCGTCGGCGTCATCCGCACGGCGATGCTGCGCAGAAAGGTCCGCGCGCAACTGCGCGATGTCCGCCTGAAGTTGGCGGTTTTCCCGCTCGCGCTCCTCCGCACGGAGCGAATCGCGGAAGATGAGTTCGTCCCGCGCCACCACCTTGGCGCGCTCATCCGCGACTTCGCGTTCGAGCGATGCGGTACGCGCCGCCAGATCGGCCCGCTGCTGCTGCGCCGACCGAAGTTCGTCGGCGAGTTGCGTGCCCTGCATTCGCGCAGCCTCATGCTCCTCGCGCAGCATGGCAGCGAGCGCATCGGCCCCAGTCAACCGCTCCTGCAGCGCCTCCGCATCACGCTCCCGATCGGTTAGCCGTGCGCGAAGTGCATCCGCGTGTCGTTGCAGGGCGTCCACCGCCACACGAGCCTCGTCGCGCTCGCTGCGCAAGCCATCGGCGACCGACTGCGTATCCGCCACGGAACGCTCCAACCCGCACGCACGCGCGGTTTGATCTGCAATCGCGGTTCGCGCAGACTCCAGTTCTTGGCGGAGCGAATCGATGGCGCGGCGTGCAGCCAACAGGTCCACCTGCGTTGCACCGACGGCGAGCCGCGTGGAGTCGCGTTCGGCAAGCGCGTGGTCGCGGTCGGCGATGGCAGCGTCACGCGCCACGACCGCCGCATCGTGCGAAGCAGTCGCCGCGCGCACGCGTTCTGCCTGCTCGAGCAGGGCACGGCGTGCGCTGTCGGCAGCGGTTTCGGCTCCCTCCACGCGCGCCGCCATTGCCGCGAGCGCTGCGTGCGCCTCGCCTGCCGATTGTCGTGCGGCCGCGAGTTCGGCGCCGTGACTGCTGGTGGACGACTTGAGCGCTCCGAGGGTCTTCTCAAGCGCGCGCCGAAGATCATCGGAAGTGCGCAGGGCATTCTGCGCGTTACTCAAGGATTCGAGCAATTGTTCGCGGTCCGATTCGGCCGCAGCCGCCGCTGCCCGCGATGCTTCGAGTTGCCGGTGGAGATCGTCGATCGCATGGTGCGAAACACTCGTCTGTTGGGCCGCCACTTCCGCTTTGGCGCGAAGCAGCTGAGCGTCGAGATCCTCGATGGCGGAACGAAGTCGAGTCGCCTCCTGGTCACCGACGGAGGCTCGCTCGAGCGAGGATGCGAGTTCGGCCTGCAGTCCGGCAATGGTGTGCTCGAGCCGCTGCTCGGCACCTTGCGCATGTGCCGCCTCGCGCTCCGCCGCATCGCAGCGGTCGTGGAGTTTGGCGCACTCCGCCCGGAGGCGAGCGGCTTCCTGCGCGAGGGCGTTCGCATGATCACTCGCCGCATGCGCCTGATGCAGATGCTCTTCGAGCGCCGCGCGCGCGTTCTCATGCTGTTCGATCTCACCGTGCAGGCGCTGAACGATGGACGCGTGCTCCGCGACCTGATCGCGGAGTCCATCGTGCTGCTCCATCACGCGGTCGAGGGCAATCTGCAGTTGGGTCGCACGCTGCTCCGCGGCAACGACCGCATCCTCGAGTTGGTCCAGTTTCGGGTCTGGCTGGGTCGCCGGCGCAGATGGAGGCACCACTACGGGTACAACAGCGGGGGCAGCGACTGTCGGCGCCACTGGAACGCGCTGCTGGACCGAGATGCCCGCGAGTGACGCGGCAGGGCGCCAACGATCGTCGCCCTCACGGCAGAGCATGTCGTCGCTGAAGAGATCGCCGCGCTGAGCCATCGCGCGGATATCCGCTGGCGTCAGTCCCGTATGCAGCGAACCATCCTGACGACGCAGGTCGTAGTGCGCCGACTTCACTGTCTTCTGATGTGCAATCATGGAGCCACCCTTCCGTGGGTTGGCGCGCCTGGTCGTTTCTCCAAAGGCCGTTGCAGGGAATCCGTTCCCCGCTGCAGGCATTCGCAGGCGAGCCGCAGCCGAACGGCGGCATTACACACGATGCAGCAGATTTCGCAAGGGCACCCGCACAAAAACGGCGGAAGTCAGGTCACTCCTCGTCCACCGGCTCGACCGTCAACCCATCGGACTCCCCGTCGTCGTTCGCCTCGATTTGCTTCATGCGGTCCCAGTCGTCGGAGGTGATCAGCACCTCGCGCGCGACCGATCCCTTGTGATCGGACAGGATGCCTGCGAGCGACATCTGGTCGACGAGGCGTGAGGCGCGCCCGTACCCGATGGCAAGGCGCCGCTGGAGGAGGCTGACCGATCCCCGCCCCGTTTCGATGAGAATGTCGACCGCCTTGTCGAAGAGGGGGTCGCGTTCGTTGGAGTCGATATCGCCACCTTCGGTGGGGTCGCCCTGCGTGGAACTCTTGACGGCAAGGAGACTTCGCTCGAAGCTCGGGGCCGCCACATCCTTCAGGAAATTCACCACCTTGCGGGTTTCGAGGTCGGTCACGAGGGTGCCTTGGCATCGCCGCAGTTCGCCGCTTCCGCTTGGGGTGAGAACCATCATGTCGCCCTGACCGAGCAGCAGTTCGGCGCCCTTCTGGTCGAGCACGATTCGGCTGTCCATGCCGCTGGCAACCTTGAACCCGATGCGGCAGGGCATGTTGGCCTTGATCAATCCAGTCACCACATTGGCTTGGGGGCGCTGCGTGGCGAGGACGAGGTGAATGCCCACGGCGCGCGCCTTCTGGGCGATGCGCACGATGTGGGTCTCCACTTCCTTGTTCGTGAGCATCAGGTCGGCCAGCTCGTCGATCAGGAAGACCATGTACGGCAACTTCTTTGGGATACGGGCCTTCGCCGCATCGTCGGGCGGGTTCAGCTTGGCAAAGATCGCCTCCTCGCCAAGGCTGTTGTAGCCCAGAATGTCGCGCACACCTGTGTTGCGGAAGAGTTCATAGCGCTCCTCCATCCGAGAGACGGTCCATTCGAGGATGCCGGCCGCCTGGTTCATGTCCGTGACCACGGGCGCCATCAAGTGTGGGATGTCTGCGAACTGGCTCATCTCCACCATCTTGGGATCGACGAGCACCAACTTCAGCTCGTCCGGCCGCTTGGTGTAAACCCAACTCATGATGATGCTGTTCATGCACACCGACTTGCCCGATCCCGTGGTGCCGGCGATGAGCATGTGAGGCATCTTGGCCAGATCGAGCACGAGCGGTTCGCCCGCACTGTCCTTGCCGAGGAACATGGGCAGCCGCATTCCCTCGGCATGCCCGCTCGACATGAGTTCGCGCAGACGCACCTTCTCCTTCTCGCGGTTGGGTACTTCGATGCCGATCGCCGACTTGCCCGTCATGTTGGGGATGATGCGTATGTTGGGAGCCTTCAGTGCGCGGGCGATGTCCTTCGAGATGGTGTCGAGTCGTGCCACGCGCGTTCCTGGCGCGAGCTCAACCGAGTACAGCGTCACCACCGGCCCGCTCTCGATGCCGACCACTTCACCCTCGATCTCGTAGGTCTGCAGCGTCTCTGTCAGCAGCCCAGCCTGCTCACGCACGAACTGCTCCATGCGCTGCGAGAAGTTCTCTTCCGGCACATCGAGGAGATCGAGCGTCGGGAAGGTGTAGCCCGTGTAGTCCACTTCGCGCGGGATGTCCTCATCGCGCGCGATCACCTTCGCGCCGCTGGCCATCCGAACGGGCATTTTCGCAATTTTTTCCCGAAGTTCTTCGGCGGTGAGAGCCTGGCGCGTGGATTCAGTCGCGGGAACTTCCACATCCTCCGCGTCGGTCTCCACAGCGGTCGCGTCGTTGACTTCAGCATCGTCCGCATCGCCCGCATCGCGTTCATCGCCTTCGGCGTATGCCTCGCCCGCCTCGTCATCCTCGTTCACTTCAAGAACCGTTCCCCGGCTCGCCGCGGCCGCCGCTGCCCGGTTTCCCCGGATCAGTCGGCGGCGGCGGTCAAGCGTGGTTTCCGCAGAAACCTTCCCATTTCCATCGCCATCCGCCCCAAGGTCTGGGCAATCAGTCTCTACGCCGCCAACGGGAATTGGCTGCAGCGAACCGCGCCGACCCGCACCAAAAAGACTTCCGACTGCACCGCGGTAATCGAACTTCCACACGGGATCGAGCGCTTCGATTGCCCGCACAAGCGCTCCAGGCAGTGCAAAGACCAGTTCATCCACCGCGACGACAAAGCCGATCAGGCACCCCGCGAGCGCGAAGATGTTGGCACCGAGCGCGCCGAATCGCATCCAGAGCTGATCCGCCATCCACATCGGGATCAGTCCGGCTTCGGCGCCGCCGAGTGGGCCGAATCCAGGTAGCCACAAGGCGTGGACCACGGAAATGGCGAGCATCGCGATGAACGCACCGACCGATCGAACGATCGGGTGCGCGACCGAGCGCCCCGTTGCGGTCACACCGAGTGCGTAGCCAGCACACAGCAAGAGCACCCAGATGCCGACGCCGAGTGCCTGATAGAGGCCGAATGCAGTGACTGCGCCAACGACACCGCCCCAGTTGTGTGGGGGATCGTGTTGCACGGCGACCGCATTGCTCGGCCAGTCTGCCGAGGAGAAGCTGACGAGGCTCGCGGTGAGGTACAGCCAAATCGCTGCACATGCGAGCCAGATGCTCTTGCGGGTGAGTGATGCGGGCGGGAGCAGACCCGCGGACGGGATCGTGCGTGCGATAGCCAGAGGCGACTTCCTTGCCATGGTCCTGTTATCGGCAGGACAGCCGCGGCTGAATCACTTACCCTTGCCACGCATGCATTTCTGTCATGTCGATCAGGTGGTCGAGTGCGGTCCAGACCGTGCCGTCACCCTCAAAGGGGTCTCGCTGGCGGAGGAGTATCTGCAGGACCACTTCCCGGGATTCCCGGTGCTCCCGGGGGTTTTCATGTTGGAAGCGCTCGTTCAGACTGCCCGCCTTGCGCTCGTGGCGCGGGACCGGGCGGCGGGTCGTGAGCCCGTGCGCATGGTGCTTGGTGGCGTTCGGGCGCTGAGGTACGGCAACTTTGTCCGCCCGGGCGACTCGCTGCGCAGTGAGGCGGTGCTGGACAAGGTCGAAAGTGATGGAACGGTGGTGTTCCGTGGAAGCGCATCCGTCGTGCGTGCGGGCAGTGCCGAGGCGCTGCCCGGCGCAGCAGCGAGCGGACGCTTTACAATGCGAACGGTTCGGTTGGGTCAGGAACGCATGACAGGAGGTCTGCAGCAATGAATCAGGACGACATTTTCGGCAAAGTTCGCACCGTACTCGTGGATGCGCTCGGCGTGGACGAGGAAGAAGTCACGATGGAGGCGCGCCTGACAACGGATCTGCACGCCGAGTCGATTGACTTCTTGGACATCGTGTTCCGCATCGAGAAGGCATTCGGGTTCAAGATCGGTCAAGGGGAACTCTTTCCCGACAACATCAATGATCCCAAGTATGTGCAGGACGGCGTCGTGAACGCAGCTGGCTTGGCACTGCTGCGCGAGCGCATGCCGCATGTCGACTTCTCCGAGTTCGCGAAGAACCCGAAGCTGGAGAAGGTTTCCGAGATCTTCACCGTCGGCAGTCTCGTGAGTTTCGTAGCCGCCAAGTTGCAGGCAGGTTCCGCCGCGACGACTGGTGCGGCGAAACCCGCCTGACGAGGAACGGGAGCGCGGTCGCATCATGCGCTGGCTGTGGATCGATGCCATCCTCCTGCATGAGCCCGGCACGCGTCTCGTGGCGGTCAAGAATGTCTCGCTCGCCGAGGAGCATCTCCATCAGCACTTTGCGCCCGGGGCGGACGGGCCTGCACAACCCTTGATGCCCGCCACGCTGATGCTCGAGGGGATGGCGCAGACTGCGGGAATCCTGGTCGGGAGCGTGCGCAACTTTTCGGAGAAGGTCATCCTCGCCAAGGTGACCGAGGCAGTCTTCGAGCAGGATGTGGTTCCGGGGCAGTCGATCCGCTACGACGCGGTGATCGAACGGCTCGATGACATGGGCGCATCCACCAAGGGAGTGATCAGCAGGTGGGACCACCGTGATGGCGCGTGGGCCGACATCGGTCGGACCGAGATCATCTTCAGCCATGTCGACAAGAATCGTGCGGGGCTTGATTTGCCAGAGCACAACTTCGTGTTCGGCGAGAATTTTCGCGCGATTCTCGGTGGTTTGTTGCCGCGCTGACGCGCTCGATCGTGCACGCTTGCGCATCGCGCAATGCGCCCGATCCGAAGCGTGTCCACCTCTACACTCCCCGTCATGTCGTCCGTTCCGCGCGCCCGCCATCTCGCGATCTATCCAGGATCATTCGATCCCGTCACGCTCGGGCATCTCGATGTCCTTTCGCGCGCGCGCGGTCTCTTCGATGAAGTGGTGGTGGCCGTGGGTCGCAATCCCGACAAGGAGGACTTCTTCTCCGCCGAAGAACGCCTCGCACTGCTCGAGCCGCTCGTGGCAGATGTCGTGCGGCGCAATCCTGCCGGCGCAACCGTCTCGCTCGCGAGTTACTCGGGCTTGACCGTTGATTTCGCGCGCACCCGCGGAGCGTGCGGCATCATCCGCGGCATTCGCAATGTGACCGACCTCGCATCCGAGTGCCAACTGGCGATCACCAATCGCCAAGTTGCGGAGATCGAAACGGTCTTTGTGGTGACTGGTGAGGCATTTGCGTTCCTCTCGTCGAGCTTGATCAGGCAGATCGCCGGGTTTGGCGGTTCGGTGGAAAAACTCCGTCCATTCGTCCCGGAGAATGTTGCGCTCGCCATTGCGGAGAAGCTTCGTGATCCGAGCACTTCAATCGCCCGGCTCGCCCACGAGGCGCAGGTCGACTGAGTTCCCACACCATGGTCCAGTATCGAGTGCTGTCGATCGGGACGCTCGCGGCGCATCCCCTGTGGGATGAACGCACCCCCGTGCGCGAGCCACATGCGACGACCACGCTGATCGAGTCGGGCAAGCATGTGATTGTCGTGGATCCTTCGCTGCCACCGAACATCCTTCTGCCGCGAATGCAGTCGCGTTCGCCTGTGCGCTGCGATGCGGTGACCGATGTGTTTCTCACATGCAGGAATCCCGCGCTGTTTCGCGGCATTTCGCTCTTTCCATCGGCACAGTGGTGGATGCACGCGCCCGACCGCGAACGGCTCGCGCAAGTCGGCGAGGAGGTTGCACAGCGCGCCGAGGGTGAGCGGACGGTCACCGCGGAAGGAAGCGCGGCGCGCGCTGCGGCGGAGTTCGTGCGGCTGACGCTCGAGGTCAGTCGCCGTGTGAAGGATGCGCCCGACCGATTGGCGCCGGGGGTCGATCTGTTTCCGCTGCCTGGGATCACGCCGGGCATGGCAGGAGTGCTGATCGCGAACCCGTCATCGACCGTGCTGGTGACGGGCGATGCCGTGGCAACCGAGGAGCATCTGGCACAGGGGCGCATTCTGACGCCCTGCGAGGACATGCGCACCGCGCAGGAGTCGTTCCGTGAAGCGGTCGAGATCGCCGATGTCTTGGTCCTCGGCCACGACAATGCAGTCCTGAACCCGCTTCGCGGCTCGCTCAGTCGAATGCCCGCGGGCTTTGGTTCAGGTTGAACGCAACCGCAGCGACGAGATCCCATCCTGCACGCTCGCTGACCTATGCTGTGAAGTCACGCCATCATGCAGCCCTCCCAAGCCCACACGCCCCGAACCCCCGCGGCCCACGAGTGCCAGCGCACGGGCTCTTCGGAACCCTCCGCGGCGTCGCAGCGAACCGGAGCGATGACGATTCGTACGCTCGGGAAGATGATGCGAAGTGGGCAGCGCATCTCATGCCTCACCTGCTATGACGCAACGACTGCACGCTGGCTCGAACAGGCCGGCATCGAGGTGCTGCTCGTGGGTGACACGGCGGGCGAGATGGTGCTTGGATTTCCAAGCACCGTGCACACGCCGCTGGAGTTCCTCATCACGCTGACCGCGGGCGTGAAGCGCGGCGCACCGAACACGCTCGTGATGGCGGACATGCCGTTCCTGAGTTACCAGGCGGATGATGCGGAGGGTGTCCGCAATGCGGGGCGTTTCATGACCGAGGGCAACGCGGATCTGGTGAAGGTCGAAGTGGACCGCACCTTCGCTCCGCTCGTCGCGCGGATGTCCCGTGCAGGGATTCCCGTGGTGGCGCACATTGGATCGAGACCGCAGATGTCGAAGCAGCAGGGGGGATACTCCGCAGCGGGGAAGAGTTGCGTCGATGCGGTCGCGCTTCTGGACGACGCGCGTGCACTCGTGGATGCCGGCGCGCACATGCTGCTCGTCGAGGCAACGCCGGCCGAAGTGGCGGAACAGCTGGTTCGCGAATCGTCCGTGCCCGTCATGGGCTGTGGCGCAGGTCCTGCCTGTCATGGGCAGGTCGTCGTCCTTCAGGATTTGCTCGGTCTGACTGCGTGGCAGCCGGCGTTCGCACTGCCGGCCATCGAGTTCGGTCCGCAGTTGCTCGCGGCAGCACGCGGTTGGATGCAACGAGTTCGTACCAACGATCTCGGACCGCATCCCTACACCATGACCGATTCGCAGCGCGATGCGTTCGCTGCGGCAGCGGCAGCGAGGCGGGGTGGATCCGCCGGGAGCAGCGGGGCAAACTGATGCGCGTGCAGACGCTGCTGCCCGCTGCGGTCGTCGCGGTCTCGGCGGTGCTTGTGCTTGTGATGACGCCGCGCGCCATTCGATCATTGACCATCGAGCAGTCCGAGGCAGCGATGGCAGCGGCGCAAGAGCGCCTGTCCAAGTCGAATGTGCTCGAGGAACTCAACCAGGTCTCGCGGGATGTGGCAACGATCGTGGAGCCATCGGTTGTTTCGCTCAGCGCGGCAGGTGGGCGTGCGGCGCGCGGCGGGCGATCGCTCGTGAATACTGGATCGGGGTGGATCTACGACGTGTACGGGCATGTCGTGACGAATGGGCATGTGGTGGATGGCGCGGAGCGCATTGAGGCGCAACTGCACACGGGGCAGATCGTTCCTGCCCAGCTCGTGGGGATCGACCTGAAGACGGACATTGCCGTGCTGCGCGTGGAGATCGATGACCTGACGCCCGCGCGGCGCTCCATCGACATCCCCACGCAGGGCGACATGGTGTTCGCGTTCGGATCGCCCTTCGAGTTCCGCTTTTCCATGAGTGCCGGCATCGTGTCGGGCATCGGGCGCAGCGCAGGGCTGGCTGATGTGGACTACGAGAACTTCATTCAGGTCGATGCCGCCATCAATCCAGGCAACTCGGGTGGACCGCTGACGGACATTTATGGCCGCGTGATCGGCATGAACACCGCGATCGCAACGGGGCGCGGCACAACGCTCGGTCAAGGTCAATTCGGCGGCATCGGGCTGGCGATCCCGATGGACATCATCGAGTTCGTCGTGTCGCAGCTGATTGAACGCGGCGAAGTGGAAAAGGGCTTCTCGGGAATCGCCGTCCAACCTGTCCGTTCGATCCTGCCGCCGCAACTGAAGGATCCCCTGTTCCTTTGCATCAGTGAGCATTACAGCGGGGAGGGCGCTGTGGTGACGCGCGTCATCGCGGAGAGTCCCGCGGCGCGTGCGGGATTGAGGGTTGGCGATGTCGTGATCTCGATCGACGGCGTTCGGATGAGCGATGCGGAGAAGGTGCCGTCGATCGTTGGAACGCGCCGACCGGGGCAAGTGCTGGTGTTTGAGGTGTGGCGCCCCGATCCAGCGCAGCAGCGCGGGAACGAGATGCGCTTCGATGTGGAGTTGGCGAAGCGCGATCCAAAGATGGAAGCCGTGGAACTTGCCGACATTCTGCAGCGGTTCGGGCTCGCGGATCTCGTGACGGCGACCCCCGAGTCATGCGCAGCGCTTGGCGTTCCCTATCGCCGAGGCGTCATGGTGCGCGAGATCACGGCGGGATCGCGCATCGCGGGGGTGATTCCCGCAGGATCCGTGGTTGTGACGGTGGGTGGTCAGGCCGTGACGACCACCGAGGACTTCTATGTGCGGCTTGCGCGGGGGGCAGTGACGCCACGCGGATTCGGTCGCTTGAGCGTCGTGCTCGCGGTCGCGCTGCCCTCGGGCGAGGTGCGTGAGATCGAGCTGCCGCTGCGCTAGCCTTCCATCCATGGCGACGCCGCTGCTCCAAGTTGACGATCTGCACGTGCATTTTCCCGTTCGGCGCGGGCTGCTGCAGCGCGTGGTGGATCATCGGCGTGCGGTGGACGGCGTGAGCTTCAACATCCAGCCGGGCGAGACGCTCGGTCTTGTGGGCGAGTCGGGCTGTGGAAAGACGACGGTGGGTCGAGCGATCCTGCGGTTGATTCCCGCGACCGGCGGGCGCGTCGTATTCGATGGGAAGGATGTCTTCGCGCAGGGTGCTGCGCAGATGCGTTCACTGCGCCGGCAGATGCAGATCATCTTCCAGGATCCGGGGGGGTCGCTCAATCCGCGCATGCGCGTGGGCAGCATCATCGGTGAGCCGCTCGAAGTGCATGGCATCGTGCCGCGCGATCAGGTTCAGAAGCGTGTCGGGGAACTGCTGACGCGCTGCGGGCTCTGGCCGGGCGCCGCCGATCGGTACCCGCATGAGTTTTCAGGTGGGCAGAAGCAGCGCATCGGCATTGCGCGCGCGCTGGCGTTGGAGCCGCGCTTGATCGTCTGCGACGAACCCACCAGTGCACTCGACGTGTCGATCCAGAGCCAAGTGCTCAATCTGCTCGCGGATCTGCAGCGTGAGTTCCAGCTCTCGTACCTCTTCATCAGCCACGACATGGCTGTCATTCATCATGCGTGCCAGCGGATCGCCGTGATGTGGAACGGCAAGATTGTCGAGCACGGGACGCGCGACGAAGTGATCCATGCGCCGAAGCACCCGTACACGCAGGCATTGCTTGCTGCGGTGCCCGAGCCAGATCCGCATCGCCGCCGCGATCGCGTCAAGCTTGAGGGGATGCGGATGTGAGTGCTGCGCCCGTCGGATCGCGGCGTGCGGCGCTCTGGCTGATGGGTGTGTTCGTCACGCTCGCCGTCACTGCGTTCATCTGGGGTTTCGCGGTGGTGGATGAGGTGCGTGCGCGTGCGAAGCGCGTGGATGTGGCGTTGCGTTCCACGGCATGGGCGTGCCTGGTCTATGCGGATCAGGAACAATCGTGGCCCGCCTCGGAAGAAGCGTTGGCGGATGCGACCGTCGTCTGGCAGGAGACGCGGCTGCCGAGCAGTGGCGGGTGGCCCAGCACCCGCGACGAGGCGATGCGTGGCGGGGTGGCGGTCGATTCGCCGCAGGTCGCGCTGCAGCTGGTTGGTTGGAACGGGGGGGTGGATGGGGACCCGCCCACGCTGCACTCGCGTGGGAATCCCAGCGGAATCGGTACCCTTGCGGAAGTCAACGGATGGCTCGCTGCGCGCGGGAAGTCACTGCCGAAGCCAGAGCCGACCACAGGAGTGCAGAGCAGTCGATGAGCAGCCCGCAGCAGGACAGCGTGATGGCGAAGCCTTCTTCCGAAGCGCAGGCGATGTCTGCGGTGCCGATGGACGGCGCAGTGCAGGCGCGAAGCGAGTTCCCCGAGCAGCCGATGGTGGATGTGATGTCCGGTGCATCGCGCATCACGAGGCAGGTGCTCGATCACGGCTTTGTCGCTCTGGTCGATTGCATGCCGCGTCTTGCGCCCGCGGGCAAGACTGCCGATGCCGCGATCGTGCAAGCGGCGCGGGTGTCCTATGGCGAGGGCACCAAGCAGGTGAATGAGGATCGCGGTCTGATCCGCTACCTGCTGCGGCATCGCCACACCACGCCCTTCGAGATGGTCGAGTTCAAGTTCCACATTGCGATGCCGATGTTTGTGGCGCGGCAGTGGATCCGACATCGGACGGCGAATGTCAACGAATACAGTGCCCGCTATTCGATCGTTCCCGATCGTTTCTATCGTCCAACCGCCGAGTCCGTTCGCGCACAGAGCGCGTCGAATCGGCAGGGGGGGGATGGGCTGGTGGATGCCGGCACGGCACAGGATTTCCTGCTGCTGCTTGACCGTGCCGAGGCTCTCTACAAGGATTACATGTCGCTGACGGAGAAGGGAGTGGCGCGGGAGTTGGCTCGCGCCGCGCTGCCCGTGTCGGTGTACACGGAGTGGTACTGGAAGTGCGATCTGCACAACCTCTTCCATTTCCTTTCGCTTCGCATGGATTCCCACGCGCAGTATGAGATCCGCGTTTTTGCGGAGGCGATGTACGAACTGATCAAGCCCATCGTGCCACTGTCGTGCGAGGCGTTCGTGGACTATCGCCTGGGCGCCATGCACCTGACGCGGCTCGAGATCGATGCAATTCGCGCGGGAGTGCCGATCGCCACGACGAACAAGCGTGAGATCGCGGAGTTCGAGGAGAAGTGCCTGCGACTCGGGATCACGCCGCCACGCGATGCAAGATGAGGATCTCCGCAGTCCCGTCCGCATCCTGCCTGCGACCGTGTGGGGGCGACGGCGAACGGGCCTCCGCCGGTGCGGCGCACTCGTTCAGCGTGGATCGCGCGAGTTCACCTTCACATCCGCCGGAAGGATGGTCACGAGTCCAACCAGCGGCTGCGTCTCATCCAGCTGAATCTGCGTGATCACGATGGGAGTGGGTGGACGAGTTCGCCAGAATCCTCCGGGCTGCGGGCACTGCCCCCACTGATCTCGGAAGTCCACGATCTCGAGTTCCATCTGCTCCCCCGCGTGCAGGCGCTCCACATGCTTGACGAAACGGCGGTTGATCCAGATGTCAATGTTGTCGTAGCTGGTGCTTGTGGCATTGATGAAGCGTATCTGCGTCTGCAGCGGAACCACCTGCACCTGCACGACCGTCCCTTGCTGCAGCGCTTCGGGATAGGGGCGGGTTGCCAGCTTGGGGTCGAACAGGTTCGCGTTGCAGCCGACGGAGAGCAGGGCGGGAAGCATGAACGCGATCTGGAGCAGTGCATTCCATCGACTTCGCATCGGCAGAGCAGTGTAGGGAGCCCCACGATGTTCGCTCGTGATGCGAGTCTGCGGCACACGACCGATCGATGACCGGCTGGGTTTCGCATGGGCACGGTCTAAACTGGTTGCATGAGCGTCGAACTCTCGCCGAGCGAACTCCCGCCGAGGCGATTATCCCGATCCATCGCGGAGACTGCGCGCCTTTCGCGTGTCGATCCCCGCGTCCAAGCGCTGATCCCGCGCTTCGATGCGCCGTTCTTTCAGGCTGGCTTGGCGGGATACTCCGATGGCGCGATGCGATTGGTGGCTCGTCAGCACGGTTGTCCGTTCTGTGTGACCGAGGCGCTGCTCGACCGCACGCTGATCCACGGCGGCAAGGGCAAGATTCGCGAGGACCCCGATCTCATCGCGACGGAGTGCGGCATGGGGGAACTGGAAGACAACATCGCTGCGACCGTGGATGATCACCCGCTCGCGGGACAAATCATGGGCTCGCGTCCGGATGAGATGGCCCGTGCGGCGAACATCCTCGTCGAGATGGGGCACGATGTGGTGGATGTGAATCTTGCCTGCCCCGTCAAGAAGATCAGCGCGAACAACCGCGGCGGGCATTTCTTGGCGCATCCAGCGGAAGCAGTGGACATTCTCCGCGCAGTGCATCAGGCGGTCGCAGGACGCGTGCCCTGCACGGTGAAGCTGCGGCGCGCCTTCGATGACACTCCGGAGATGGCGGCGTTCTTCGAACGGATCTTTGATGCGTGTTACGAGATCGGCTACGCATGGGCGACCGTGCACTGTCGCACGGTTCGGCAGAAGTACCTCGGTCCGGGTCGCTGGGAGTTCCTGGAGGACCTGACGCGCCGACACGGCGACCGCGTGATCTTCGGTTCCGGCGATGTGTGGACCGTTGCCGACATCTTTGCGATGATCGATCAGTGTGGCGTGAGCGGTGTCAGTGTTGCGCGCGGCTGCATCGGCAATCCATGGATCTTCCAGCAGGCGCGCGCCCTGATGGCTGGGCTCGAACCGCAGTCACCTTCGATCTCACAACAGCGCGCAGCGCTCGAAAGGCATTTCGAGCTGGCATCGATCCTCTACAGCGATGCCGCCACCAGTCGCCGCATGCGGAAGTTCGGCATCAAGTTTGCCGCGCACCATCCGCGCGCAGAAGAAGTCAAAGCCGATTTCATTCGATGCTCGAGTGCCGAGAGTTGGCAGGCGGTCATCGACCATTGGTATCCCGCCGAGGCTTCGCAGGCTCAGTTGGCGTTGGGATTGGGAAAGCCAATCCAGGCGTAGAAGACGCCAGCATCGGCCGATGGACCACTCGACGGACAGGGTGGAACGGGAATCACCAGACACTCCACGAGCCCGTCGTCCCACAAGCGGACTGGGCCAACCCTGCTCCAGCCGATCACCGAATCGGCGCAGGGGATATCCCCCCGCACGGTGAGCTGTGACGAGTCGCCCGCGAAGACAAAGCGCGACTGATTCGGGTCGACAAAGGACATTGCCACACACCGCCGACCCTTTCGGTCGCCAACAGGAGCCTTCTGCGTCGAGCCCCCCTGATCAGGCTTGGCGTTGGCTGCTTCCAACGCTGAAGTGCCCTGCGCCGCGAGGAGCAGCGCCAACGTACCGCCAGCGATGACGCCGGCGCCCGCCCATCCGATGGGGGCCCATGCGAGCAGATTCGTTCCCTGCTTCATGAAAAACCTATCGGCCGAACGCCCTCGGTCTATTGAGACTCGGCGCACCGCGGGAGGTGGTGAAGATCAGTACCCGTCCGCCCCCAGCAGGTCCTTCCAAGTCGCCGAGTCGTGAGGCGGCAATCCAAGGCTGCGCTTCTGCGCTGATGGCGACCCCCCAACCGTCGTGAACTTCCGCCTCGGGATCGGGTGATTGCAGGCGAGCCGTTGCCACCCACGACCCGCCGCTTCTGTCGTAGACATGCACGCAACCGCTCCCTTCGAGGACGGTCGATCGCCTGCCCAGCGCATCGACTCCACATGCCTCGGTCGCGCCGACGGCGAGCAGTGGGCCGCGAATTGCGAGGGACATTCCAAACGCTTCGGGGCGCAACGCGCCCGCGGCAGCACAGATCGACTCGGGTGGTGCGATCGACTCCAAGAGTCGCGCACGCAGCGCACTCTCGCGGTTCACTCGCCACAAATGCACTTGACCGGTGCGCCTTGCCGCTTCGCGCCCTGTCCACTCGCCTGGCGCACCCACCGCAATGCGCTCGCCATCCACGGCGACGGACGCGCCGAACATGCCGCCGTGCGTCGGTGTGGGTGAGGACAGCACGGCACCATGATGCCAACCCGCGCGCTGGGGATGCTTCGACAGGAAGTACAGGTCGGCCCGCCCCTGACCTTGGAACGAAGCATCAGCCTGCGGCCATCCGACGGCGATCACTTCACCATCGATCGCAAGCGCGTGCCCAAAGCGTCCGGTCATCTCGCCCGTGGGCGATGGAAAGTGCGCCGCGTGCTTCCAGCCGCCGCTGCCGTGTACATACACATCGCAGCGACCCGCAGCGAACGCCTGTCCAGAGTCGTTGGGTGATCCAACCACGACATGAACACCATCCGTCGCGATGGATGCGCCAAAGTTCCCGCCTGCGCTGCCCTGTTTGCCATCCGAGGGCGAGTCGAGCACTGCCGTCAGGCGCCACTCGAGTCGTGAACTGCGCCGATCGAGCGAATAGACATAGACGCGCCCGACTTGAAAACCATCGGGCCAGCCAAGTGCACCCGTTTCGTGGGGCGCACCAACGCACAGCAGCGACCCGCGTGGATCGAGTGCCACCGACCATCCGAACCCAGAGGAAGTGGAACCCTTCGGATGCGGGATCACGGCGAGAGGCGAACCACTCCCTGCAGCAGGTTGCCACAGCGTGACGGTTCCCGCGTCCACTCCGATGTCGCGGTCGAAACCACTGCCGACGGCAAGCAGCCCATCGGCACTCGCCGACACGCAACTGCCGAGCCCAAGCGGCAGCGTCGGTGCAGGCGCGATCAAGTCCTGGTGATGCTCCCATCCGCCCGTGCGCGCTCGAGCGGGAACGCCACTGCCACCCATCATCAGCAGCAGAAACGCGAATCCCCACAGCATCGCTCCGCCACGCCGTCCATGCATCCGTCGTTCATTCTTCCCCGGTCTTCGTGCCATGCCGATTCCCCTCCCTCCTTGGAACGCGGCGAAACTAACTCGGAGCACGCGTTCACCTCGAAACACCACCGAATTTCTTGCGCACGGTAGAAATGCGCGTCATGCACACCGAAACCTATCTGTACTCCGATGGCGAACAGCGCTGCGAAGGGTTCGTGGCGCGCGAGGCGGCGCTCACCTTGCCCGCGCCCGTCGTCGTCGTGTGTCACCACTGGTGGGGGCGCGACGAACTCATGGACGCCCATGCCACACGCATGGCGCGCCTTGGTGCCATCGGCTTCGCAGCGGACCTGTACGGCGGACACGCGGTTGCCAAGACGCCCGATGAGGCATCCACGCTGATGCAGGCATTCACGAATGACCGCGCCAAACTGCGACAGCGCCTCCGTGCAACCGTTGCTGCTGCGCGGCGCATCCCGGGGGCGGATGGACAGAAGGTCGTGGTGATCGGCTTCTGTTTCGGTGGACTGTGCGCCTTCGATGTCGCTCGTGATGGATGTGAAGGTGTGGTGGGAGTGGCTGGGTTCCATGCACTCTTTGCACCGCCCAACCTCGGTGAGCAGAAGCACATCTCGGCGCGCGTCCTTGCCTTGCACGGCTATGCGGATCCGATGGCGACGCCCGAGGCCATGGTCGCCTTTGCGAAGGAGATGACCGACGCAGGTGCGCAGTGGGAGATCGATGCATACGGCAACACCGTGCATGCCTTCACGAACCCCAACGCGAACGACCGCGCCCAGGGGATGGGCTACGACGAGCGTATTGCAAACCGCGCGTTCACCCGACTCGAGTCATTCCTGCGCGAGTGTTTCGGTCGGTGAACGCGATCAGCGGCCGCGTTGCCCGCGACGACCGCGCTTGAATCCCTTCTTGTGTCCACGCTCGCCGCGTGGCGCACCACGCCCGCCGACGAAACCCTTGTGCCTTCGGCCTTCGGCAGGCGAATCCTCGCTTCGTCCGACGCCCAGGCGCGCCGCGCGGATCGTGCGCAGCAGTTCCAGTTCCATCTGCCGCGTCGCAAGATCGATCGCCGCGATGCGCACCTCCACTGAATCGCCGATGCCGAGGCTTGCACCGCTGCGCGCAGCCGAGAGGCGACCTGTGCTCTCGCTGCGAACCCAGCGTTCGCCGCGGCCGACATCTCGAAGCCGGATCATTCCGTCCACCAGATACTGATCGAGCATCACGAACACGCCGCCGCCGCCCGGCGACACGCCGGTGACGACACCCGTGAACGTGTCCGCCCCATGCTCGTCCCGCAAGAACTGCAGCACGAGAAAAGTCCGCAGCGAACGCTCGGCGTTCTCCGCCTGAACCTCCGTTTCGCTGCAGTGTTCGCCACAACGCACCAGCGAGTCGGCACTCTCGACGCGCGGATCTTCGCGCATGCGGTCGAGCAGTTCCCGCCGTCGCTTGCCGCCAGGTGGGTTCTTGCCGTTGTCGGTTTGCTCCGCCCAGGCATCGAGCATTCGGTGCACCACCAGATCTGGATAGCGGCGGATGGGGCTCGTGAAGTGCAGGTAGTGCTCGCTCGCGAGGGCGTAATGCCCGATGAGCGCGGGCGAGTACGTCGCCTTCGCCATGGAACGAAGCACCGAGAAGTGGATCGCGCGCTCACTGTCCGTTCCGCGCGTCGCATCCACGAGCGCTTGCAGATCCTTTCGCGTGGGCTCATCGGGCAGCCGGACCTTCGCCGCGCGCGCCGCAAGTCGCAGCGCCTCGACATCGTGGAACGACGGCTCGGGATGGATGCGACGGAGCGCGGGAAGACCGAGCGAAGCAAAGAGCCGCGCCACCGCCTCGTTCGCCTCGACCATGAACATCTCGATCAGCGTGTGGGTGAACGCGCTGTCCTCGGGCTGGACATCACAGACGCGTCCATCCGCAGCGAACACCAGATCGGAGTCCGGCAGGGCAAGCACCACCATGCCATCGTTCAGTCGGCGCGCTCGCAGCAGCTTGGCCAGACGATCGCTCAGGCGAAGTTCTTCCAGCAGCCCATCGTCCACCGGCGTGTCGGTCTTCGCATGGATCTTGGCCTGCACCGGGTTGCCGTCGATCGCAGCCTGCGCTTCGAGATACGTCAGGCGCTTGCGCGAACGAATCACCGTGTTGGCGTATCGCTCGTACAGCACGCGGCCCGTTCCGTCGAAGGTGATCCAGACCGTCTTGGTCAGGCGCGGCACGCCCTCCTGCAGCGAACACACGCCGTTCGACAGCGTTTCCGGCAGCATCGGAATGACGCGGCGGGGGAGGTATGCGCTGTTCCCGCGTGCACGCGCCTCCTCATCGAGTGCGCTGCCGCGCCGAACGAAACCCGCCACATCGGCGATGTGCACCGCCAGCGTCCACTCATCGCGCGCGGCATCGAACGCAATGCTGATGGCGTCATCGAAGTCGCGGGCGTCGGGCGGATCGATCGTGAAGACCGAAGTCGCCGTGAGGTCCTCGCGACCTTCCCATGGTCCCTCGCGCTGCGTCTCGAAGTCGCGTGCCGCTGCGGCAGCCTCATCGAGCACCGCGGTCGGGAACTCCTCGTGCAGTTCGTACATCGCCATCACCGACAGCGTTTCGGCATCGGGTTCACCCGCCACGCCGAGCCGTCGGATGATCACTCCCTCCGCTCGCGCGCGCATGTCGGGGAATCGCGTGACTTCCACGATCACCTTGTCGCCTTCGCGTGCATCCTTCGCGCCGGGATCGCGCACCACGATCGGGTCGGTGAGTGCACGCCCATCCGGCAGCACGACCCAGCCGCGCCCCTCGCGCTGCAGTTGTCCTGGAAAACGCGTCTGCTTGCGTTCGAGCACTTCCAGCACGCGCCCTGTCGGGCGTGCATCGGGCGCACGGTCCCAGTCCTTTCCACGCCGAATCACCGCGACACGCACGCGGTCGCCGCTGATCGCGCCATTCACATCGTGCTCGGCAACATACAGATCGCCCTCGCGCGAAGGGACATCGGGCACCACGAATCCGCTTCCGTTGCCGCGCGCACTGATACGGATGCGACCGATGGTCTCATCCTTGAAGCGCGTCAGTCGAACGATGTCATCGGCGCTGATGTCGATGTGGTCTTCGGTCGCGAGATCGTCGATCACGCGGCGGAACTCCGCGGACTGTCCCTCGCGGATGCGCAGTTGCTGCTCCAGTTCCCGGGTGCGCACCGGCTTGTAGCCGTTGTGCCCGAGATGGCTGAGGATCTGTGTTCGGAGAGCGTCGCTCACTTCTTTCCCTTCTTCTGTGTTCGCTTGGGGGAACGCCCCTCACGCTTCGGCCCATCGCGTCCGAGTTGCAGAACGTTGCCGATACCGCGACCTTCGCGCGCGTGGCTCTTGCCGCGCTGAGCGCGAGGTGGTGTCATCTTCGTCTTCGCCGTGTCCTTCGCAGGCGTGGCGGGATCCACGCCGCTCTTGTTGGTGGCTGCGGAGCCGCGCTCCGAACCGCCTTGTTCGGGCGCTGGGGTCGTCGACGACTCGCTCGTGGGCGTCGATGTCTTCGCCGCATCCGTGGTGGACGACCCGCTCGTGGTGGCCGCGGCCTTCGCGCCGCGTTCGGACTCTTCGCCCTTGCGGTAGGACTCGCTGCGGTAGTCGGTTTCATAGAACCCGCCGCCCTTGAAGATCACCGCGCCACCCATCCCGATGCGGCGCTCCACCTTCCGCGCGCCGCAGCGCGGGCAGGTTCGCACAGCCGAAGCGGTGATCGATTGAAACCGCTCGAACTCGTGGCCGCATCCGCGGCAGACATACTCGTATGTCGGCATGGTCAGGTGGCGGCGCGCGCGACAGCAACCTTCGCCGGTCGCAGCGGCACATCGCCGAGGCGATACCCCGCCTGCATGCACTGCGCGATGCGTCCCGCGGGGACGGCACTCGTGGGCTGCTCGAGCACTGCTTCGTGCAACATCGGGTTGAACTCATCGCCCTTCGCGGGATCGATGCGGTCGACGCCACACTGTGCCAGTGCTTTCAACAGTTCGGTGCGCAGCAGCGTCACGCCATCGGCCAGCTTGTCCGCGGGCAACGACCGCAGATCATGCCCGAGCGCAAGATCCATGTTTTCCAGCACGGGAACGATCGCGCGTGCCACGAACGAGATGCCGATCTCCCGCGCACGCGACTCATTCTCGCGCGCGCGTCGCTGGAAGTTCTGGAAATCCGCGAGCACACGCACGTAGGCCTGCTGACGCTCTTCCACTTGTTTCTGCAGTTCCGCCAGCGGATCACTCTCGGTGCCCGTTGCGGCCTCTGCGGCGTGGGACGACTCCGAGGCCGCACCCTCGTGGTGGGCGTGGGCGTCATCCGAATTGTGCTTGGGCTTCACTTCCATCTTCGTGTCTCTTTCCTTCGTTCCTTCCGATCAGCCTTCGCTCGATGGCCGAAGGCTCCGTGCTTCGTCAGGTCTCGCTTCCTGCAATCGAGTCCTTGATCTTCTTGAAGAAACTCTTCTCCGCGGGACGGATCTCCTCGCCGTCCGTGCCATCGAGCTTCGCCAACTCCTCGAGCAGGCGTCGCTGCTCCGCCGAAAGCCTACGCGGGACAACGACTCGCAGCCCGACCCGAAGGTCTCCGCGCTGCTCGGGCTTGCGCAGGTTGGGAAGTCCAGCGCTCTCGAGCGTGACAATGTCGCCATCCTGTGATCCTTTGGGGATGTCCACTTCCTGCGGACCCTCGAGCGTGTCCACGCGAACACGACCGCCGAGCGCAGCGAGCGGGAAACTGATGTCGCGTGAGCACACGAGATCATCCTCGACGCGTTCAAACGACTCATGATCGCTCACGGCGATCACCACATGAAGATCGCCGCGCGGACCCTTGCCCGCGGCCTCCGCTTCCTGCGGCGGCGGTTCACCCTCGCCCGCCACACGGATCACTTGACCATCCGAAATGCCCTTGGGAATCCGCACGGAGAGATTTCGCTTTCGGGGAACGCGCCCCGCACCGCGGCACTCTGGACAGGCTTCGCTGATGACCGTGCCCCGCCCACGGCAGTTCGGACAGGTCGTCACCATGCGAAACATGCCGCCAAGCCCCGCCTGCGCAACTTGACCGTTTCCTCCGCAGGTCGGGCATTGGATCGGCTTGGTGCCCTTCTTCGCGCCGCTTCCTTCGCAGGCACCGCACACATCGCGGCGCGTGAAGTTCACCTCGATCTCCTTGCCGCGCAGGACATCGTCGAGCGAAATCTCGACGCTCGTTTCAAGGTCGTAGCCGCGCACGGGGCCGCGCCGCTGCCGTCCTCCGCCGAAACCACCTCCGCCGCCAAAGATGTCGTTGAAGATGGAGAAGATGTCGTCGGGCCGCATCCGCGAGAAGTCGTGGCCCGGCGCCTGGCGGAGTCCCGCGTGTCCGTACTGGTCGTAGAGCGTGCGCCGCTGAGGATCGGAGAGCACCTCATACGCCTCCGCGCAGACCTTGAACTCGACCTCCGCCTTGGCATCGCCGGGATTGCGATCCGGGTGCCACTTCATCGCCATGCGGCGGTACGCGCGCTTGATCTCATCCCCCGAAGCGGTGCGTTCAACGGAGAGCACTTCGTAATAGTCGCGTTCAACAGGCATGGCTCATCTCCGCCGTGCAGCGTTGATCCAAAGAAAGACGGAGGACCGCGAGGCTGAACGCCGCGCGATCCTCCGCCGTGGAGTCATTGGATTCAGGAGACCGCTCCCTCGGTGGGCGCAGTCTCTTCCTTCAGTTCCGTCACCAGCACATCGGTCGTGAGCATCAGACCGGCAACGCTCGCGGCGTTCTCGATGGCTGTCTTGGCCACCAACGCGGGATCGATGATGCCCGCCTTGATGAGATCCTCGTACTCGCCCGTCGATGCATTGAAGCCGAACGCACCCTTGCCCTCGAGCACACGGTCCACCACCACATCGCCATCGGTTCCGAAGTTCGTGGCGATCTGCCAGGTCGGCTGGCGAAGTGCCTCGACCACGATGTCGTAGCCGAAGACCTCGTCGCCTTCCGCCTTGCGGCGCGCATTCTTCACCGCATCGACGGCGCGCAGGAATGCCACGCCGCCTCCGGCCACATAGCCTTCCTTCGCAGCTGCGCGAGTGGCGTGCAGTGCATCGTCCACGCGATCCTTCTTCTCCTTCATGGAGACCTCGGTTGCCGCGCCGACATGGATGATTGCCACGCCGCCCGTGAGCTTGGCGAGGCGCTCGTTCAACTTCTCGCGGTCATAGTCCGAGGTGGACTTGTCGTGCTGCGTGCGGATCTGCGCGATGCGCTCCTGGATCGCGTTCTTCTTGCCGGCACCTTCGATGATCGTGCATTCGTCCTTGGTGACGACGACGCGCCGCGCGGTACCGAGCTCGTTCAGCTCGACATCGTTGAGCGTCCGACCGAGATCCTCGGCGAAGAATGTGCCGCCAGTCAGCGTGGCGATGTCACCCAGCATCGCCTTGCGGCGATCGCCGAACCCAGGAGCCTTCACAGCACAGATCTGCAGGACGCCTCGGAGGCGGTTGACGACCAGCGCCGCGAGCGCCTCGTTTTCCACTTCCTCTGCGATCACGAGCAGCGGCTTGCTTGCCGATGCGACCTTGTTCAGCAGGGGGAGGAAATCGACGAGGTTGGAGATCTTCTTCTCGTACACGAGAACCAGGGCATTCTCGAGAATGCACTCCGCCTTCTTCGGATCCGTCATGAAATACGGCGACAGGTAACCCTTGTCGAAGCACATGCCCTCGACATAGTCGAGGGTCGTGTCGGCGGTCTTGCCTTCCTCGATCTCGACCACGCCCGTGGCGCCGACCTTGTCGATCGCCTCGGCGATGAGCGAGCCGATCTCGCCATCGTGATTCGCGCTGACGGTGGCGATCTTCGTGAGATCGTCGCGGCCCTTGCACTTGGTCGCAGAGGAGGTGATGCTTTCGCCAGCGATTCGAGCGGCATCATTCACGCCGCGCTGGATCGCCACGGCGTTTGCGCCCGTGGCGACGAACTTCAGTCCACCGTTGAAGATCGCCGACGCGAGCACGGTGGCAGCCGTGGTGCCGTCACCTGCGATGTCTGCGGTCTTCTTCGCCACCTGAGCCACGAGCTTGGCGCCCATGCTCTGGAACGGCTCCGACAGTTCCACTTCCTTCGCCACGCTCACGCCGTCCTTGGTGACGGACGGGCTGCCGAACGACTTCTGCACGATCACATTGCGCCCGGCTGGGCCCATGGTGACGGCGACCGCCTTCGCGATCTGATCGACACCGCGCTTCAGTTCCGTGTGCGCGGCGGTCGAGAACTTCATTTGCTTGCTAGACATGTGAGTACGCCTTTTCTATGGTGTGTCTGGGGTTCGTGAGATGTTTCGATCAGCCTTCGATCACGCCGAGGAGTTCGCTCTCGCGGATGATGAGGTGGGTCACGCTCTTGATCTCGATCTCGGTGCCCGAGTACTTGCCGAAGACAACCGTGTCGCCCTTGGTGACCGTGGGCTTCAGGCGGGTGCCGTTCTCAAGAAGCTTGCCTGGACCGACGGAAATGACCTTGCCCTGCATGGGCTTTTCCTTGGAAGTCTCAGGCAGGAAGATGCCCGAGGAGGTCTTGGTCTCTGGATCGAGAGGCTTGACGACGATGCGGTCTTCGAGTGGTCGAACGGTGCTCATGTGTGTTCTCCGTAAAAAGTTGTTGGTTCGTACAGTTGTGATGGTCAGGAAAAATCGTGTGTGATCAAAGCGGGGGGATCAGAAGTCCATGCCTCCCATACCGCCCATGCCACCCATGCCACCCATGCCACCCATTCCGTGGTCATGTCCGTGGCCAGCGCCCTTGCCTTCATCCTTCGGCTTGGGTGCCTCGGTGATGATCGAATCGGTCGCGAGCAGCAAGCCCGCGACGCTCGCCGCGTTTTGCAGCGCAGCGCGGTCCACCTTGGCGGGAGTGATGACGCCCTGCTTCAGCAGGTCGCCGTAGGAGCGGGTGAGGGCGTTGAAGCCTTCGCTGCCCTTGAGCGCAGAAACCTTCGCCACGACAACCGATCCGCGCTCACCCGCATTCACAGCGATGGTGGAGAGCGGAACGACCAGCGCTTCGGCGACAGTGTCGACACCGAAGACTTCATCGCCTTCGAGTTGCTCGCGAACCTTCTTGAGACCAGGGATCGCTCGGATGAACGAGAGTCCGCCCCCGGGCACGACGCCCTCGGCAACGGCCGCGCGCGTGGCGTGCAGCGCGTCCTCGACGCGACCCTTCTTCTCCTTCAGTTCGGTCTCGCTGCTCGCGCCCACCTTGATCTGCGCAATGCCGCCCGCGAGCTTCGCGAGGCGTTCCTGCAGCTTCTCTCGGTCGTAGTCGGAGTCGGTGCGCTCGATCTCGCTGCGGATCTGCGTGCATCGTCCTTGGATGGACTTCGTGCTGCCCGCGCCCTCGACGATCGTGGTGTTGTCGGAATCCACGGTGACCTTCTTTGCCTGGCCAAGCTGCGAGATGGCAACCTTGTCCAGCTCGATGCCGAGGTCCTTCATGATCGCCGTGCCGCCCGTGAGGATCGCGATGTCTTCGTGCATGGCCTTGCGTCGGTCGCCGTAGCCGGGCGCCTTCACCGCGCACACATTCAGGACACCGCGCATCTTGTTGATCACGAGCGTGCTGAGTGCCTCACCCGTCACGTCCTCGGCGATGATCAGCAGGGGCTTCTTCGACTCCATGACCTTCTCGAGGAAGGGCACGAGCTTGGTGACCGAGTCGATCTTGTCCTCGTGGATCAGGACGAGCGCCTTGTCGAACTCGACCTCCATGTCTTCGGTGTTCGTGACGAAGTTCGCGCTGAGGTAGCCGCGGTCGAAGCGCATGCCCTCGACGACATCGACGATCGTGTCGCGCCCCTTGCCTTCCTCGACCGTGATGACCCCGTCCTTCCCGACCTTCTCGAATGCCTCTGCCATGATCGTGCCGACTTCCGAATCATTGTTGGCACTGATCGTGGCAACATGCTCGATGCCGCCTTCGACATTCGCCACGGGCCGCGAGAGCGACGCGATCGTTCCCGTCACGCTCTCGACGCCTTTGCGCATGCCACGGATCAGCGCGTTGGGATCTGCACCGGCGGCGATGTACTTCAGGCCGCTGCGGAAGAGCGCTTCCGCGAGCACGGTCGCCGTTGTGGTGCCGTCGCCCGCATCGTCGGATGTCTTGCTCGCCGCTTCCTTTACCAGTTTCGCCCCCATGTTCTCCACCTTGTTGCGCAGTTCGATCTCTTCTGCGACTGTCACGCCGTCCTTCGTGACCGATGGGCCGCCCCAACTCTTGTCGAGCACTGCATTTCGTCCGCGTGGGCCGAGGGTGCTCTTGACCGCGTTGGCAAGCTTCTCGACTCCGGCGAGCAGCTGCTTGCGGGCTTGGGTATCAAACGTGAGGTCCTTGACTGCCATGGTGTTCTCCAGTTTCTTGGGGTTGCTACAGGTGTCTTCAGGTTTCAGACGATTCTTCGGGGGAAACGGTCTGTTGAATGCCGGGCGCCGAGCGGCGCGAAGTGTTCCCGTTAGCAAACAGCGTGCCAACGCGAGCAAACATGTGGATCACCACGGAAATAGCCCATTCTGCGCCTTCAGGGCGAGATTCAAATCGAGTCACGATATTGGGGGGGGTGGGGAGTGGTTGCCAAGGCGGCAGAGCGTGATCGCACCGCATGGTTAGCCTCTCCTTCCTATGCAAAGCCCGACCTTCAAGCGCAAGTGCTTCTCGCTGATCATTCCCGCCGCATCCGCCTCGCTTCTCTGTGTCGTAGCACTCGCCGCCGAGCCGCTGGCTGTGCGCCTGCAGGGAGCTGCGCCAGCCGCGACGCCACCGATTGTCGCCCCCGCGCCCTCGTGGCCGGCCGACGAATCGGGCCTGAAGGCGCTTGCCACGAAAGTGATCGGCAGTTGGTTCGATGCGCTCTCGGGTGGCGACGGCGCGGCAATCGAAGCGCAGCTCTCGCCTTGCGCCCAGGTTCTTGCGTTTGATGGCGTGACCGACCGCGCCCTCTCGGTTGCGCGGGTGAAAGGCAGCGGAACGCGCGGCGTTCAGATTTCGAATGTGGTTGCCACGCGTGTGGGCGATGCGATGGTCGCCACCTGCACCGTGCGCGCGCAGCAGAAAATGGGCGGAGTAGACCTGAGCGGCGAGGCACCGCGCATCGGCGTGTGGGTTCCTTTCGATGGTGGATGGAAGATCGTCGCATGGGCATCGCTGCAGCAGCCGGTGCCGCGTCCAGCGCCCGCGGCACCGTCGTTTGCCGGCGAGTCCGCGCTCGCGTCCGAGGGCTCGGCGATGTTGGCGCGTTTTCTCGATGCGCAGCGGGCAAAGGACCTGAAGCCTTTCGAGAAGATGCTCGCGCCTGGATTGCAAGTGGTGAACTTCAAGGGGCAGAAGGTCCGCGCAGATCTCATGCAAGGAGCAAGCCACGCCACCACGGAGCCGGCAAAGTTGAACGATGTGCGCACGACACGGTGCGGCGAACTGACCATCGTCACCTGCAACCTGTCGATGCAGCAGAAGATCGGGTTCAACACGCTGCCGGCAGATCCAGCGCCGTTCCTTGCGGTGTTTTCAGGGACTGGTGACGCGGCGACCGTGATCGCGCTCGCCAACACGAATCGACCGAAGTGAACGCTGCGCGCGGACGCGACGCGTTCGTGCAATTCGGTTGGCGACTCAGTTGGGCGACTCACCTTTCGCCGTGGGCTCGACCACGCGGATGACATCCGCGAGCTGCGGCGGCGGTGCGTTGAGAATCTGACGGATCCACCAGAAGTTCAGCACGAGGTAGATGCCGCCCAGCATCAGCAGTCCGCCCGTGACGAACGAGAGCGTGCGAAGGGCGAGCGCAAGATCGGGGGAAGCCAGCGATGGCAGCACGCTTGCGCCGAAGGATGCCACGAGCGTGATCGCCCCGGTGACCGACATCGTCTCGAGCGACTGACGCGCGTGGCCCGCGTGCCGGAAGCGGCGGCATCGGCGCCCGAGTGCGGCGGCAAAGCGGTTGAGTCCCGATGCGGCGATGGTGGCTGCCACCAACTGCACGGTGAGGCACATGAACCAGAGTCCGGCGTTCGAGAGGCGCGTGATGGGCTGGAGGTCGAAGAACACGCCCGCGCACGCGGCGAAAGCCGCCGCACACCAGATCGTCACGCCCCACAAGAGCCGCTGCCGTGCGGCGCCTGTCTCCGACATGAGTACTTCGTCGTCGCGGCGTGCGAGGAGGGCAGCGGAGACCGTGAATGTCACCGCGGCGAGGCACGAGAGCACGACGGCGATGCGATCCACTGGACCACCGTCCAGCGGCAGCGGTGCGCGCCCGAGTTCGGCGAATCCTCGCGCGAGCATCGGCGAGGTGACGGCGACCAGCCAGAGCAAGATGCCAATGCCGACGCCGAGCAGCGCTGCCGCGACGCGCCGAGCGTGCAGCGGGCGCGCGAGCGACTGCGACGGCAAGTCGAGCGTCTCGACGAGCGACACCATGACGGGCGTCGAGCACTCGGAGCAAATGCCGCTCGGGAGAAGCCCTCGAAGGATGTGCCCGCACCCGACGCACCGCAGATCGTGAGTGACTGCCTTCGGATGCATGTCGGAAGCGTATCCTCGCGACATGGACTCCATTGCAGCGTTGCGCCAGGGGATCGCGTCGGTGTTCTTTGGGAACCCGTTGGCGGTCGATCGCATCGTCTGCTGTTTGCTCGCACGCGGCCACGTGCTGATCGAGGATGTGCCGGGTGTCGGCAAGACGATCCTCGCGCAGGCCATTGCGCGCAGCATGCGCTGTTCGTTCTCGCGCATCCAATGCACACCCGATCTGCTGCCCACCGACATCACGGGCGTTGCCATCTTGGACCGCGCGTCGGGATCGCTGTCCTTTCGACCGGGACCCGTGTTCGCCAACATCGTTCTCGCCGATGAGATCAACCGCGCAACGCCGCGCACGCAGAGCGCGCTGCTCGAAGCGATGGGCGAGGGAACGGTGACGGCGGAGGGGCAGGTGCATCCGCTGCCGCATCCGTTCGTTGTGGTGGCAACGCAGAACCCGAGTGATTTCACGGGCACATTCTTGCTTCCTGAGAACCAACTCGATCGATTCCTGATGCGGATCAACTTGGGCTATCCAGCGGCGGACGATGAGGCGCAGATCATCCTGCAGCAGCCCGCGCGGAGTGCGCTGACGCGGCTGCAGCCCGTGCTCGATGCGGAGCAGGTGCTTGCGTTGCAGGCGGAAGTGGACGCTGTGCGGATCGATGCCGCGCTCGTCAGTTACATCATCTCCCTCGCGCACGCCACTCGGCAGCACCCGCAGTTGCAGCTCGGTGTGAGTCCCCGCGGGGCGCTCGCGCTGGCACAGGCTGCCCGAGCGGCCGCGCGGTTCGCGGGGCGCGACTATGTGGTGCCCGAGGACATCGTCGACAGCATGGAGCCCGTCTGCGCGCATCGCGTTGTCCTCCGTGCAGGTGGGAGCGGTGACTCGAGTGCGCGCGTGATTCGTCTGCTGCGCGAAGTGTTGGAGTCCGTGGCCAGCCCTGCGTAGCGGCGGAACGGATGCGTGCGCGGTCGCGCGCGGTTCACAGCAGCGAGAGCGATGGGACTTCGCTGCCGAGCCGCAGCCAGGTGATCCGAAGGATGCGCCAGGCGCCGTCCTGCTCGCGAACCACTTCGAAATGCCAGCGTGTCGGCACGGCACCCGCGGAGGAGGCCGTCACCGTCCGGCAGGCGATCTCGACCTCGCCTGCGTCGTCGGAGAGGGAGCGTGCATCGAGCGAGAGCAGCGTGTTCGATTCGATGCGATGGCGTCCGGCGAACGAGTCGAAGGCGCGGTCGATCCGGTCGCGCCCTTCGCCGGGGCTGTTCAGGCGACCGACATGAATGGAGGCGCGTTCACTGAAGCAGTCCTTCGCCGCGGCGACATCGCCCGCGACCACGGCCGCGACGAGCCGCTCGACCCGTGCCTCCGCGTGTTCGGCCGGCGTGATCACGCTCCAGGCGAACGTGGCGGCCAGGCCTCCCACGATCAGCGGAGCGGAGGCGCACGCGACCAGGCGCAGCGAACCCCGCTGCAGCCCGATCCATGCGGTGACCGCGGCCGCTGCGCCGCACAGCAGCAGGATCCAGACAGGATGTTCGGCAATCCACGACAAATCGGCAGGAGCATAGGAATAGGATGTGGCATCGTGAGCCAGTCGGTGTCCATCAACTTCTCCGTGCCGATCGCGCTGTTCCCGCTGCCGGGGGTGTGCCTCCTGCCGCACACGGCGCTGCCACTGCACATTTTCGAGCCGCGCTACCGCCAAATGGTGGCGTGTGCGCTCGAGCCGGTCGCGCGCGGCAAGCAGCCGCTGCCGATCGCGATCGCCAGCATCGAGCCGAGCGCATCGCCGAGCATCAGTCCCGATGCGCCGATGGAGAGACGGAATCCGCCGCTGCGCTCGGTGGTGTGCGTCGGTCACATTGTGCAGCATCAGGAACGCGAGGATGGTCGATACGACATCGTGCTGCAGGGACTCTGCCGAGCCGCGATCGATCGTTTGGATGAACCCACCGCGGCGCGTTGGTATCGACAAGCCATGTTGCGCCCGATCGAGAATCCGCAGCGGCGCGTGCGCGGGCTCGGGCGGGTCCGCGCGGAGCTGCGGTCGATGCTCTCCGGCATGCGCATGCAGCGGATGCACGCGGCGCGCACGATCGTGGATTGGATCGAGCGCCCGGAACTGTCCAATGAAGTCGCGCTGGAGTTGGTGGCGTTCGCGATGGTGCGCGACGAGGCTCTTCGTTACCAGTTGCTCGCCGAGAGGGATGCGATGGAACGCGCCAAGCTGATCTGGGGTGACCTGTGCCGCATGGATCGTTTCATCGCGAAGGCGGAGGCGCAGAAGTCGCGCGTCCCGCCGCGTGGGATGAACTGGAACTGATTCGTGGCACGCCAAGCGACGGAGCACGCCACGCAGTACTGGCTCGCCAAGTCGGAGCCCGCGGTCTATTCGATCGATGACCTGCGCCGTGATGGTGCGACGCTGTGGGACGGCGTCCGCAACTACCAGGCTCGGAACTTCCTGCGTTCGATGCAGGTGAACGACCGCGTGCTCTTCCACCACTCGAGCGGTGATCCAAGCGGCGTGGTCGGCACGGCAGTCGTCGTGGGTGTCGCGCAGCCCGATCCCACGCAGTTCGATCCTCGCAGCGACGGCTTCGACGAGGCGTCGAAGCGCGACGATCCCCGCTGGTGCGCGGTGACGGTGCGCTTCGAATCACGGTTTGTCGCTCCCGTGACGCTGCAGATGCTGCGCGCGGACCGTGCGCTCTCCGGCATGCGCATCCTGCAGCGGGGCAATCGGCTTTCGGTGACGCCCGTGACCGCGGCGGAGTTCGCACGCGTGTTGAAACTCGGCGGTTCGTCGTCGCAGGCGTGATGGCGTAGCATCGGGCGAGCGCAAGGGGCGTCCGGCAGGCGCGTGTCCGCCACCCTGTCTGCGCTGAGCGGAGTGTTGACATCGATGATGAATCTCCTCGGACAACTTGCAGCAGGAATCGGGATTTTGGTGATCGTGGTCGTCGGTCTTGTCGTGCTCGCCATTGTCGTTGGTCTGTATGTGATGGGCGTCTTCAACTCGCTGCAGCGACTTCGCGTGGCGACCGAGGCCGCGTTCAGCGGCATCGATGTGCAGCTGAAGCGGCGGCACGATCTGATTCCGAATCTCGTCAGCACCGTGCAGGGCTACGCGGCGCACGAGCGAGGCACGCTCGAGGCCGTGATTCAGGCGCGCGCTGCCGCGATGAAGGGCGGCAGCATTGCGGAGCGCGGCGAGGCGGAAGCGCAGTTGACCGGTGCCCTTGGCCGTCTGATGGCGGTCGCCGAGGCTTATCCCGACCTGAAGGCGAACCAGAACTTCCTGCAGTTGCAGGGCGAGCTGTCGGGTTTGGAAAGCGGAATCGCGCAGTCGCGCGGCGGATTCAATGGATCAGCGCAGGGCTTCAACGCCACGCTGGCACAGTTCCCCGCCAACATCGTCGGTCGGCTCTTCGGGTTCACGCCATTCGACTTCTTCAAGGCGGGCGAATCGGATCGAGCGGTGCCTGTGGTGAAGTTCTGACGGACACGAGTCGGTCGCCCAAGAGTGTGGCGTAGGCGAGGAGCGGTCACGGATGGCCAAAGAACGAATCGTGTCAGCAACGGCGCAGCCCGATGACGAGGCGGCTGCTGTTCCAACGATTCGTCCGCGGTCCATGGCGGAGTATGTCGGGCAGTCGTCGCTGAAGGAGCGGCTTGGCATCGCGCTTGCCGCCGCGAAGCAGCGGGGAAAGCCGATGGAGCATGTCCTGCTGCACGGACCGCCGGGGCTTGGCAAGACAACGCTCGCGCACGTCATCGCGAACGAGATGGATGCGCACGCGTCCGTCACGAGCGGACCGGCCCTGACGAAAGCGGGCGATCTGGTGGGCATGCTCACACGGATGCAGGAGCGCGATGTGCTTTTCATCGATGAGATCCATCGTCTGCCTGCATCGGTCGAGGAGTACATCTATCCCGCGATGGAGGATTTCCGCATCGACTTCACGGTCGATTCGGGGATGCACGCGAAGGTGGTGACCGTGAACCTGAAACCGTTCACGATCATCGGCGCAACGACGCGACCGGGTCTGCTGACGCAGGCGCTTCGAACGCGCTTCGGCATCACGCATCACCTGGGCTTCTATCCGGAGGGTGATCTGCTCGCGATCCTCGAGCGCGCCACGCGGATCTTGGAGGTCGGTTCGGTGGCGAAGGATGCGCTGGGCATGATCGCATCGCGCAGTCGAGGCACGCCGCGCGTGGCGCTGCGCCTGCTGCGCCGCGTTCATGACTTCGCCCTCGTGCGTGGCGACGGTTACGTCGGCGCAGGCACGGTCGATGCTGCGCTCGAACTAGAGTCGGTCGATGCGGTGGGTCTCGATGCGCTCGACCGCAAGTATCTGACGACGCTCGGAGGCGTGTACCAAGGTGGTCCAGTGGGCGTCGAGGCCTTGGCTGCATCCATGGGCGAAGATGGCGGCACGCTGGAAGATGTGGTGGAACCCTTCCTGCTTCAGACAGGCTTCGTCGCGCGCACGCGGCAAGGCAGGCGCATCACCGCCGCGGGCGCGAAGCATGTGCATCTCGCGTTTTCTCCAGCGGCGGAAGATCGCTCAAGCCTGTTCCCCGAGTGACCGAATCACCGCCGCGGCTACTGCTCGGCGAGTCCAGGTACGAGCGATCCACCCTGTGCGAGCGACTCGGGATCGAGCGCGAGTCCGGCGCCGCCCGCGCCTGGAATCTGGATGCTGGCGTTGAAGGTGGTCAGGTCGGTGATCTTGTTGTACGAGGCGCCGATGGAGAGGAAGAAGTCGGGAAAGGTTCTCGTGAGCGCTGCGGAGAAAGCGCGGAAGTCCTCTTGCACGAGGTCGTACTGTGGGGCAACGGTCAGCGCGTACTTCTTGCTCAGTTGATAGGCGAATCCTCCCTGCAGGAACTCGTCCGCTGGATAGCCGGCGACGCCGAAGGTGTTCACATAGCGGTACTCCGCAAAGACACGCACATCGGGCGACTGCTGCACGCTGCCGCCGATGGTGCCGCGGCCGAGGTCGGTGAGCCCGAAACTGTTGATCGAGTTGCCACGGTCTTCGAGCAGGTAGGTGCCTTGCCCGTAGAGCGAGAACGCATCGCTCAGCTGCCAAGTCGCATTGGCATAGGCATGGTCGCCCCACTGCGAGTACTCGGGGCGCCACGAATAGAAGGTGGGCATGGGCGACTGCGAATACTGCAGTCCGAGCGGATCCGTCGCAGTGGTCGTTGGCTGCAGCGAGTTTCCTTGGTTGTCGACCGCCGCACCGACATTCAGCACAAGCCAGTCGACCGAGCGCCAGTTGCCCGGCCCACCACGCATCGTTTGCAGCTTGTTGGAGATCGCGGCGTGCGCCACGGCAGCGCCCGAGGTGGCTTCGACTTCCTGGTCGTACACGGGCATGCTGAGGACGCTCTGCGAGTTCCAGCCGTACCACAGCGTCGCGCTTGGCTGGACGACATGGTGCAGACGATTGAGATCGAGGAACGAACTGCGCACGGAGTTGTAGTTGGCGGTCCACTCGGTGGAGAATCGGCTTCCAGCGCCGACGAGGGTTCGCCAGTCCGATGCATCGGGGTTGTAGTCCTTGAAGTTGTTGAGGATGTACGCGGCCACTTGCCCATGCACGAAGGGCACCGCCTTCACCGAACCGAGTTCGAGCGGCAGGGCCAGTTCCTGCCTGGTGTAGACGCGCGAGCGGGTCAGTCCGTCGTAGCCAGCGGATTCATATGCATCCTTCACGCTCAGATTGGATGGGTAGAGCCCCGAGGTCGAGAACGCGAGCGGCGAGATGCCGAGCTGCGATGGCGATCCCGACTGCAGGTCGAGCCGCATCAGGTTTCCCGAGTACTGCTGCGACCAAGTGACCGTATCGCCGAACAGTGCTTCGCCGTAGCGCTGGTACGCCAGTTCCGGCATCTTGTCCGTGATGTAGGGGCGCGAGGCGAGGATCGACCCGTTCGAGATGAAGTTGTTCGGGTTGTACTTCATCAGCAGCGAGAGCGAGTTGTTCGCGTCCTGCCAGTTCAGGTAGCCCATCGTCTCGTACTCGCGGCGATTCAGGTAATCGTTCTGCTTGAAGATGGATGCGTAGGTGGAGTCGCTGAAGACGGCGAACTCGATGGCGAGCGTGACATCGCTCGCGAGATTGCCCCGCCAACTGCCCTCCGCATCGCCGCGGTACTGGATCGGACTGATGATGGTCCGCCCCGCGGCGGTCTGTTCCTCGTTTCCGAAGTCGTAGAGACCCATGGCGCGAATGTTCGCGGCGCTGCCGAAGATGTTCGCCTGCGCCGAAAGGCCCAAGCCCGCCGCGTTCTTCGAATACGCCTCCTGCAGCAGCCGCACTTCCGTCAGCGGTTCGGCGTTCTCGATGCCCATGAGATCGAGCAGATCCCAGTCGCTCTTGACGATCATGCCGAAGAAATCGTTGAAGCCGACATTGATGTACTTGAGCGGGACTTGGTTGGGCGACCCTGCGATGTATGGCCAGTAGAGGAAGGGAATGCCGTTCGCCCGAAGCGTGGCGTGCTGCCCCGTGAAGAAACTGCCCGAGCCGCCGGGCGAGGAGTCTTCCGTCACGGTCAGCTTCGAGACGCCGACCGAAAGGTGCGGCGTGAAGAACTCACTGGTCGAGACGCGTGCGGTGTCCGCCTCGAACTCGCCCGCCGCGATCTGGCGCATCTCCGCTGCGCGCGCATAGGCAAGCAATCCGTTGCGCATCGTGGTGCGCATGACGGCGTCGAGCACGATGGCCTTGTTGCGTTCGAGGTCGTAGTAGACGCGCTTGCCGCGCAGCACATAGTTGGAGTCGGTGGCAATCACATCCCCCTCGAGGTAGATGCCCGCGATGTCACGAGCGTCGAGAAGCGCGTTCGCATCGGTGGTGCCGCGGGTGGACTCGGGCTTCAGGAACACCACGCCTCGGTCGGCGGAGAGTTGCAGTTCGCGCAGCGGTCCCTCGCCCGGGGGACTGGTGTAGTCCACGCGCACGGTGCCCGCGAGCATCACGCAGTGCTGTTCGGTTTCGACGGAGACATCGCCTGCCGAAAACGAGACCGATCCACGCGGGCTGAAGATCTCCGCGCTGTCCGTCGCCGCGCGCACGATGGGGGTGGGAAGCGCTGGCTCGCGTGGCGCAGGTATGGGCGAGGCACCGATCACGAGCGGTGGATCCCTCGGCGGTGGCGGCGGCGCATCCACTTGCGGCCTGGGCTGGAGAAGTGCACCGCGCGCGACGGACTCGAGATAGCGCTTCACGCGGGCCGTCGCGGCCAGGAGCACGCTGCTGCTTGGCGGCTGCTTTTGTTCAACCGCCACGACGGAGAGCTGCACTTCGCCGCGACTGCTGCCTGTGACAAGCAGATCACTGCCGCTGGCGCCGAGGCCCGCACGGCGTGTGGGTTCCTCTGCCTCGGGAAAGTAGATGGCAATCTGGTTGATGAGTCCCGCGGCGCTTGGGATGCGATTGATCCAGACGACCGCATCAGTGCTCGTGAAGAAGTAGCCACCGAAACGAACCTGCACATCGCCTTCGAGTTGAACGCGCTGCGTGTCGTCGACCGTCCAAGTCCATGCGCGAACGCCTTCGATGCGGATGTCGCCTGTGACCGGCTCGACAGGGAGGACGAATCCGCCGAGAGACTGCCCCGTGATCGGAACATCGCGGAGTTCCTGTCCGTCGGCGTGTGGCGCGCCGAGCAGGAGGGTGATCAGGGGAAGGGCGTATGCAATGGTGCTTCGGACGACCGCGAACAGGATGGTCATCGAGGCGATGATCACGGAGTCGGTCTGTCGCTGATCGCTCGCAGCCATCGTTGGGGATGGATGCTACGGGGGGAGCGGTTCAGCCGCGGAAACCGAGCGGATCGTGCAGAGCCGTCGACACTTCCTTGACGGCGATGGTCATGCCGAACGCCAACACCGCGATGACCAGTGCGGTCAATCCCCACCCGAACTGCCCCCATGCGAAGAGCCACGAGGCTGCGTACACCGACTGCCAGAGTGCGCCGTACCGCACGACCTTTGCCGCTGCGATCTGTCGAGTGAGTGCCCGGGGGATCTTGCGCAGCAAGACCGCGCCGAAGCCCGCCGCAGCGAGGACGGGCAGGAGCGCTCCCCAGAGCGGTGCATCACTCGGCCAGAACGATCCCGAGGAACGCACGACGCCAAGACCGATGAGCATGCTGCTCCAGGCGATCCAGCCTGCGATCACCGATGCGATCGCGCGGGGCGAGAGCGGAGGTCGCTTGCCTTGCAGGATGTGCGCGGCGCCACCGACCACGAGCGCATGCGTCATCGCGAGCCATGCGGGCAGCGTGAACGTGAACTGGTCATTGGGGATCAGCATGTGGGCTGCATGAATCAGGCCGATCGTCATGATGCCGACCCCGGGGATGTACTTGCCAGCGCCGTTGTAGAAGACGAGTCCGCCGGCCACGAGCAGGGTGATCAACAGTGCGCCGCTGCCGAACAGCACGGCGGCGGCGATGGCCATGAGCAGCGATCCGAGCGCAACGGTCAGCGCTTGGGTTCCACCGAGATCGCCCACTGCGAGCGGACGCTGCGGGCTGAACACACGGTCGCGCCGCGCATCGAGCAGATCGTTCAGTGTTGCGCCGAAGGCGAAGAGCCCGAACGCAATGATGGCCGTGGCCGCGAGAGCCTGGGCGAGTGGCATGGTTGCCACCGGCATGTAGTGGTACTCCGGCCGCGTGCGCGAGAGGATGACGATGAGCCACAAGTCGGTGATGGCCCCAAAAGCCATCGATGTGCGCGTCAGTTCGACTGCGGAGAGCACTTTGCGTGCGACGCCCGCCATGGTGCAAGGCTACCATCGCTTGCCCCATGAAGCCCATGAAGCCGTCCGATCATGCTGCGGAACACTCGCCCCTTCGTGCCAACGACATGACGGTCGTGCTGGTTGTCAGTGGTTACCACGCCGACATCAGTGGGACGCTCGCGGTTGGAGCGCGGCGCACCTTCGAGGATGCTGGCGGGCATTCGGAGCGGCTCGAACAGATCCAAGCGCCGGGCGCGTTCGAACTTCCCGTGATCGCGTCGGCGGCTGCGCAGCGGGCGGACGTGGATGCGGTCGTGGCGATCGGCTGTGTACTGACCGGAGAAACGAGCCACGACCGCTACATCTCCGATGCCGTGGCGCATGGTTTGATGCGCGTGGGGCTGGACAGCGGGAAGCCCGTGTGCTTCGGCGTGCTCACCTGTGCGACGATCGAACAAGCGCGCGCGCGTGCGGGTGGCTCGAAGGGCAACAAGGGAGAGGAAGCGATGGCAGCCGCGCTTCGTGCCGTCGCCGCGATTCGCTCGCTCTCGGGAAGTTCCGTGGGCGGCTCGCCGCGCGGCGCAGGATCCTTGCGGTGAGCGCTTCGCACCCGGAGCGTTGCTGCGCACTGCAGGCTCTCTTTCAGTTCGATCTCGGCGGCGGTCCCGCGGACTGCGATCTGCTGGCGCGATCATTCCGTGCTCGGGCGAGTGAATCGCGACCGACCGATCCGATCCAGTGGGAGTGCGACTTCCCTCCCGAGGCGGTCGAGGGCGGTCTGACGCTCGCGCGCGCGGCGTGGGATTCGCGCGAGGATGCCGACCGCGATGTGACGGCGCTTGCACCCGAGTGGCCAACGAACCGTCAGGCCAGCGTGGACCGGAACATTCTCCGCATCGGCTACTGGGAACTGGTGCGCGGTGGCGTTCCCGCGCCGCTTGCCATCAATGGCGCCGTGGAACTGGCGAAGGTCTACAGCACCGAGCGTAGCTACGCGTTCATCAACGCGATCCTCGATCGCATCGCGATCAGCCGGGCCGAACAGCCGCTTCCCGGCGATCGGGTGGTGTGAGCGTTCGGCCATGCTCTTCGCTTCCACGTTCGATGCGATTCGCCGCGGGCTGTCGAAGACCGCTGCAGCCGTTGGCGTTGGTTTGCGCAGCGTGCTGCATGGCCGCCGACTCAGCGATGAAGTGCTGACCGAGATCGAGGCACAACTGGTGTCGGCGGATGTCGGCGTGAACGCCGCGCGTGAGATCGTGGGGGCGCTGCGGGCGGAGTTTCGTGCGGGGCGTGTGGACCGCGGGGAGGATGCCCTGGAGTACCTCAAGCGGGTCCTGTCGGATCGACTCGCACGTGGCATCGGTGGATCGCGTGAGATCGCGGTGGGAGTGGGAAAGCCTGCGGTGGTGCTTGTCGTGGGCGTCAATGGCGTCGGCAAGACCACAAGCGTCGCGAAGATCGCGCACTCGATCCGCAAGTCCGGTCGCTCGGTGTTGCTCGCCGCGGCGGACACCTATCGCGCGGGTGCGGTTCAGCAGCTTGGCATTTGGGCGCAGCGGCTGGGTGTGGAAGTCGTCAAGGGTTCCACGGGCGGTGATCCAGCCGCGGTCGCGTTCGATGCGGCGCAGGCGGCCGTCCGCCGAGGGGTCGATGTGCTGCTGGTGGATACCGCGGGTCGATTGCACAACGAAGCGAGCCTGATGCGACAACTGACCAAGATTCGCGATGTGATTGCGCGGCAGATTCCCGGTGCGCCTCATGAGGTGCTGCTCGTGCTCGATGCCACGAGCGGGCAGAACGCGATCGTGCAGGCGACCGCGTTCCGGCAGGCGGTGGCTGTGACCGGACTCTTCCTCGCGAAGATGGATGGCACCGCGCGTGGCGGCGTCGCGGTGGCGATCCATGATGCGCTTGGGATTCCAGTGAAGCTGATTGGCGTCGGAGAGCAGCCCGAGGATGTCGAGCCGTTCGATCCCAAACGCTTCGTGGATGCGGTTTTTGCGGCACCCGCGACTACCATGGGCGCATGATGCGCCGGGCACGGTCATCCACTTCGAAAGCCTTCACGCTTGTGGAAGCGTTGGTGGTGATCGGCATCATCGTGCTGCTCGTGGGCATCACGGTGCCCGCGTACAAGATGATTCAACGGGAGAGCCAGAACACGGGCTGCCTCAGCAACCTTCGGCAGAACTACTCCGCGATGCAGTCCTACCGGACCGCGAACAAGGATCTGCTGCCGATGTGCGACTTCCTGCCCGTCGTCACGCCCGACGGAACGGAGGGCGGTTTGCCGAATCTGCTCTCGAAGTTCATGGCGGTCGACAGCCCGACTTGGCTGTGCCCCTCCGATGTCGACAGCGAGTCGCTTGAAACGGGAACGAGTTACACCTATTTCCCCGGCCTGATCCGCTTCACGCCGGAGATTCAGTTCCAGGTGCTGCAGGTGCTGCTCGCGATGCCGCAGGACTCGTCGGCGGTGCAGCGTGAGCAGCTTCGTCTGCAGACGGAGTCGAAACTGGTGTTGGCGCTGCTCGAAGAGGACAGCAACGGGCTCTTCCCGCTGCTGCTCGACAGCGCGGATCGTCACACGGGTGGCACGCGGATTCCGCGCAACGGCGTCTATCTCGATGGATCCGCTCGCGCGATCAAGGCGGAGTTTGAAGCGGAGGAGCCATGATCGTCTGCAGGTACTCTCGGCCGCTCGGCGACACACATCATGGACCTGCGTGACCTGATCGATGGGCTCAAGGAGCGTCGCGGCGCCATGCTGCGCGGTGCGGCGGTGCTGCTGCTGCTCGCACTCGTGGGCGGCGGCGCGTATTGGTGGACGGTGGTTCGTTGGAAGCCGCCGCCATCGATCTTCGACTCTCCCGTGGATGATGTGCTGGGTTACCTCGCGATGGACGACTTCAACGAGTTGCCCCTCGAGGAGCGGATGCGGTTCCTGCGAGAACTCAGCGATCGTTTTCGAGGCATGGAGTCTGGAGAGAGCGCCGCGATGGCTGGCTTCATGGCGGGCGTGACGGGTCCCGTGCGCGAGCAGATGACGCAGAATGTCCGTGTGCTTGCCCGTGACATTCTCTGGCAGGGCGCGGACGGCTACTTCAACACCGCACCCGGCGAGCGCGATGCGTACATCGATCGCTGGGTCGTCGAGTGGAGCAAGATGGGTGAACGCCTCGCCACGGGCAAGGAGCGCGATGTGAGCGACAAGGAGCGTGTGGAGCGCATTCGCCGCGACTCATCGCGCGGCGAGGAACGCATGAAGGATCGCGAGGTGCCGAAGCTGAGCGAGGACGGCGCGCTGGGGTTCATGAGCATCTGGACGCGCGAAGTCGAGGTCACCGCGTCGCCCAAGCAGCAGGGGCAGATTTCGCGCTTCCTGCAGGATGTGCGCAAGCGCTACTCGGATGCATTCTGATCCGCTCGTGGCGGCACTGCCGGTGCTGCAGCATGCCGAACAGATCGTGCGGCAACTGCGTCAGGCCCAGCGGGTGGTGCTCGTGGCCGAGACGGGATCCGGGAAGACGACGCAGGTTCCACAGATCCTCGCGCGCGCAGGAGTGACGGATGCGGGGCGCATCGTGGTGCTGCAGCCGAGGCGGTTGGCGGCGCGCGCGGTGGCGCGGCGTGTGGCGCACGAGATGGGTTCGCGCGAGGGCGATCTGGTGGGCTGGCGAACGCGTTTCGACAGGAAGGAGAGCGAGCGCACCCGCATCCTCTTCATGACGGATGGTCTGTTCGTTCGTCTGGCGACTGGACGCGGAGGGCTCGATGGCATCCGCACGGTGATCGTCGACGAGTTCCACGAGCGCGGGCTTTCGTCCGACCTCGCGGTGGGCCTTGTCCTGCGCGCACAGGCGCGTTCAACGCAGCGGGGGCGGCGCGCAGACGCGGCGGGGGGCGGCGGTGGGGCGCCCGCACTGCTCGTGATGAGTGCAACCCTCGATGCGGCGCGCGTGGCGCGTTCACTGGAGGTGGAACCACTGCAGGTGGAGGGACGACTTCATCCGGTGATGGTGGAGCACCGTCCGGATGCGAAGGGTGGCGAGGATGCGTGCGCGCGTGCGGCACAGGAAGCACTCGAGGCCGCCGACCGATTTGGTGGTGATGGTCTTGTGTTCTTGCCTGGTCGGGGGGAGATCGCGCGCACCCTTGAAGTGATGCGCGCGGCTCGTTCCGCTGCACAGATGGAAGTGCTTCCGCTGCACGGTGGACAGCAACCCGAGGAGCAAGACCGCGTCTTTGCGCCGTGCGCGAAACGCCGTGTGATTCTCGCCACGAACATCGCGGAGACAAGCCTCACGATCCCCGGCATCCGATGGGTGGTCGACGCTGGTGTGGCGCGGATTCACCGCTTCGATACGCAGCGCGACTTGAACGCGCTTCGCGTCGAGCCGATCAGCCAGGCGAGCGCCGCGCAGCGCACAGGGCGCGCGGGGCGGACGGGCCCTGGTGCGTGCGTGCGGCTCTGGAGTGCTGCGTCGCATGCGCGGCGTGCACCGTACGAGACCCCAGAAATCCACCGCATCGATCTCTCCGAGGCTGTGCTCTCGCTTCGGGCTGCAGGGGTCGATGATGTCGCGGCGTTTCCGTGGGTCGATGCGCCCACGCCCGTGTCGCTCGCGCGATCGGAGGATGTCCTGCGGCAGTGCGGTGCGGTCGGCGAGGATGGTGGATTGACCGAAGATGGACGCGCGATGTCGCGCATTCCTGCGCATCCGCGGCTTGCACGGGCGCTGCTCGAGGGTGCGCGGCGCGGCGTGGCGATGCGCGTGTCGTGGTGGGCGGCATTGCTGGCTGAGCGCGACCCATTCGAGCGGGAAGATCCTGCGGCACTTCGCGGCGCGCTCGAACGTGGAGACATGCCCGGGGATGTCACGGCGCGCGAGCGCGCGTGGCAAGCGTGGACGCGTGGAGCCCGCGGGCGGGTGGACGCGACGTCGGCGCGGGAACTGGAGCGTGCTGCGGCGCACCTGCAGCGATCTGCGGAGTCCTGCGTGCAGACTTCGCCATCTCGCGGCGTTGCACGCCACGACGATGACGCGGAGGTCGCGGCGGCGTTCATGCTTGGTTTTCCCGACCGAGTCGGATGGCGCATCGATGCGCAGCGCCCGCACGCGTCGATGCGCGGCAGGCGCAAGGTGTCGATCGACCGTTCGAGCCTGCATCAGGGCGCCGGTCCGCTCCTTGCCTTCGATGTCCGGCAGATCGGCGAAGGCGATGCCGCGCAGACCGTGCTGTCCATGGTGAACGCACTGCATGTGTCGTGGGTCGAGTCGACGCTGCCACACCGCTTCTCGACGCAGCATGCGGAGCGCTGGGATGGCGAGCGCGAGGCGGTGGTGTCCGTGGAAGAGCGACGCTTCGATGAGTGGGTGATCGATGCAACCGTGCGCCCGCCGCGCGACACGGGCGCAGCGGCGGATGTGATCGCTGCACAGATGATCTCGGATGGTCGGCGTCCCGATGACTGGGAGGAGCGAAGCGTTCCATGGATCGCCCGCGTTCGTTGGGTGTCTGCATTGGTGCCCGAGCGTCGGCTCGATGTGTACGGCGAGGATGACCTTCGGATCCTGTTCGCGGAGTGGGCGGCGGGTGCCACGCGGTGGAGCGAAGTGCGCAGTCGTCCATCGCTTGAGGTACTGCAGGGCGCGCTCTCGCAGGAGGATCGACGCTTCATTCAGCAGATGGCGCCCACGGAGATCGCGCTGCCGCGCGGCTTTCGCATGCGGCTGCAGTATGAGATGGGCCAGCCCGTGCGGGGCGCAGCGAAGATTCAGGATCTGTATGGGCTCGAGACGTCCCCCTGCGTGGCCGGGGGGCGAGTTCCGGTGTTGCTCGAGATCCTCGGTCCGAATCGCCGACCCCTGCAAATCACGAGCGATTTGCCCGCATTCTGGCGCGTGCTGTATCCGCAGTTGCGCCCCGAACTGCGCCGTCGCTACCCGCGCCATGAGTGGCGTTGACGACAGGTGCCGACGATGACCGCCGCGTGATGCGGCGCGGCGCGTTCACTCCAAATTGTCGACGCCGAGGTACGCGTCGCCCTTGAAGTGGCGGCGCGGATGGATGCCGGGGCGAATGCCCTCCTCTTCCGCGGGCGATGGGTCTGAGGCGAAGCGCGGCAACCTGGGCGCCCACAGTTTGCGCCCTGCATGAACAGCGTGCACGATGTCGACGGCTTCGCCGACATCATCGGTGACATGGAAGAGTTCGAAGTCCTCGCGCGAGATGGTGCCGAACTCCTCGGCGAGCGTCGTGCGCATCCACTCGAGCAGCGGCTTCCAGAAGGCCGTCCCGACAAGCACGACTGGGAAGGGCACGATCTTCAATGTCTGGATCAGTGTGAGCGATTCGAAGAGTTCGTCCATCGTTCCGAATCCGCCAGGGAAGATGATGAACCCACGAGCGTGTTTGACGAACATGACCTTGCGGACGAAGAAGTAGCGAAAGGTGAGCTCGACGCTCTGATACGGATTGGGCTTCTGTTCGAAGGGGAGCGAGATGTTCAGGCCCACGCTGACGCCGCCGCCTTCGAGCGCGCCCTTGTTGGCTGCCTCCATGATGCCTGGGCCGCCACCCGTGATGACCGCGAAGCCGCGCTGCACCAACTGCGTGCCACAAGCGATGGCCTGTGCGTACTCCGCTCGCTCGGGGCGAGTGCGCGCCGATCCGAACACGGCGACGGCCGGCCCCACTCGGACCATGGTGTCCGTCGCATCCACGAATTCGCTCATGATGCGCAACGTTCGCCAAGCCTCGTGCTGCAGCGCTGCCTTGATGTGTTTGGACTTCATGAACGAGAGGACTACACTCATTCCCCCATGTCAAGCAAGCGAGCGTCGAAGGGACCCGTCCGCAAGGCAACCGCCCCAGCAAGCAAGACACGCGGAGGAGGCGCGGCCACGCTGATGCCGCAACGCCCTCCCGAGGCGCCAAAACCGCGGAAGACCGTCATCGATGGCTACCAAGCCGCCCTGCGCTGGCTTGCGGATCGCCCCGACATCGAGCGCATGCGGTCGGTGCGGTACGACGATGGTGCGTTCAAGCTCGATCGCATGCGGGCCCTCCTGACGGCGCTCGGCGATCCGCAGGACGAGGTGAAGACCATTCACGTGGCGGGCACGGTCGGCAAGGGATCGACCTGTGCGATGATCGCGCACATGCTGCAGGAGTGCGGCTACGCCGTTGGGGTGTACACGAGCCCGCACTTCATCGATGTGCGGGAGAGGGTGACGGTCGATCACAAGATGATCTCCAAGCCGGCGTTCGTCGAGATGGCGAAGAAGGTCCAGTCGGCCGCTGCACGCGCGAAGGTGGAGCCGACTTTCTTCGAGGCGATCACGGCGATGGCGTTCAAGCACTTCGCGAACGAGGCGGTGGATATCGCCGTCATCGAGGTGGGGTTGGGTGGACGCCTCGACTCGACGAATGTGATCACGCCCATCGCGAGCGTCGTGACGACGATTGATCTCGACCACACGCGAATCCTCGGCGACACGGTCGGCAAGATCGCGCTCGAAAAGGCAGGGATTTTCAAGCGTGGGGTGCCCGCGATCGTCTTCGATGCCCAGCCCGAGGTGAACCGCGTGTTTACCGAAGCGGCCGAACGCACGGGCGCCGAGCTCCGCATCGTCAACCGTGACATCGAGTTTTCCAGCCGCTTCTGCACATCGCCCGAGTTCGGACCGCACACGCGCGTGTGCTTCTACACCAAGCAGACGCGCATCGAGCATCTGCCCGTGCCACTGCCGGGTGAGCATCAGGCGACGAACTGCGGGCTTGCGCTCGGGGCGATCGATGCGGCGCGTGCAGCGGGGTTCAACTGCCCTGAGCATCTCGTCACGGCTGGCTTGGCGAAGACGCGCATCGTGGGCCGCATGGATCTGGTGAGTGAACGCCCCCGCGTGCTCGTCGACGGCGCGCACAACCCCGCGAGCTTGAACGCCCTGATGCGCTGCGTGGGCGCGCATGTTCCCTACGACAGCATGGTGGCCGTGTTCGGCTGCTGTCAGGACAAGGATGTCGGTGAGATGCTCGATCGACTGAACCTCGGCGCGGACAAGGTGATCTTCACGCGCGCGACGGGCAATCCGCGCGCAGCGGATCCGCACGAGTTGCAGAAGCTCTTCCAGGAGCGCAGTGGGAAGATGAGTCAGGTGGCGCGCACGGCGGGTGAGGCAATCGCCTTGGCGCTGCGCGCGGCGAGCCCCGAGGATCTCGTGTGCGTCACGGGCAGTTTCTATGTGGTCGGCGATGCGCTGAAGCACATGCAGGAGCACCCGAACCTCTTCCAGCTGCGACGACCACCGGCGCAGTGAGGGTACCTCGAACGCCCTTGTGCCCTTGTGCGGCGTGGGCTGCGGATGTTGCAGAGCGACCGCTGCCGATACTCTGTGAAGCATGAAGACATTCGTACGCCGTTGCTCGCGGCGATCCGTGGGCGTTCACACTCTCGTGGCTGCCGGGACTGTCGCGCTGATGACCGTGTGGGCCGTGTGCATTGGTCCGACGAACGCGTGGGGGCAGGATGCAGCCGCTTCGGGCAAGCCGCGCATCGCGGTGCGTGACATTTCCGCCACCCGCGCAGTGCTGACGCAGGCAACTGCAGATGGACAAGTCAATGTTCTCGAGCAGATCGCGCAGGGCACGGACCCGCAGCTTGTCAACGCACTCAGCGCGGGTGGACGCTTCGATGTCGTGGCGCGCGCAGATCTTCCCTCCGTGCTTCGCGAGCAGAGCCTCTCGGCGAGCGGCAATGTCGACACGCTCGATCCGCAGACTGCCAAGCAACTGCAGCTGGCAGGTGCGCGCTACCTCGCCACGGTGTCGATCGAGAACTTCCAGGATGTGGTTGAACGCACCGTGCTGAAAGGGCAGTTTGGCGACTCGAATGCGGAGCGGCGCACCATCCAGTTGCAGGGGTCCGTGCGCATCTTCGATACTTCATCGGGCGTGCTCCTGCGCGCGACTTCCGTGGCACTGAACGAGGCGGCGCTGGATGAAATCCTCGGTGGCGTTGAGCAGACGGGGCGAAAGACGAACGCGCTCATTGGCAAGGTCACGGCACTCTTCGCCACCACCGCTTCGCGCGCGATCTCCGAGAGCCTGATGCCGGCGCGTGTGGTCGGCTACACGATGGGACAGATCACCTTCAACCGGACGAAGGAGTCGGGCGTCGAGACAGGTCAGATCTGGGAGGTGCTCGCAGCAGGCGCCGAGATGGTCGATCCCGAGACGGGACAGTCGCTTGGAGCGGAGGAGGTGCATGTGGGATGGGCTCGGGTCACGGATGCCGGCAGCCGATTCTCGACCGCGCAGGCGATCGAGGATCTCGGCATCGACCGCGGTTCGATCATGCGCGCGCGTTCACAGGGTTTGCCGGCGGGCGTTGATCCGAATGGTCGTGCCACGGGCAGCGCCAGTGGGGCAGGCGCTCCTGCGTCGGGTGCGCCGCCGACCGGTCGCGTGCTTCCGCCCGACGGAGTCGAGTCGCAAGCTGCGCGTGCAACTCCCGCTGGCACGGGAGCAAACACTGTGGGGAATGGAGCCGCGTCGGTCGCGCCTCGGAAGGTCGCCATCTTCGTGAAGCAGCGCCCGATTTGTGTTCCGGAGGACAAGGTGAGCGTGTTTGAGGATGACATCGCCGCCGCGCTTCCGACGAGCCAGTTTGAACTGATCCGCCGCGAGGATGTCATGAATGCGGTCAACCGATTCGCGGCATCGGGACCGAACGCCGGTACGGCGCCGCCCGAGTCGCAGCTCTTCGATCGACTCCAGTCGGACCGTGCATCGGCGACGGCACTCGCCGCGCTCATGGGCGCGGACTACCTCCTGACGGCGGCGATCACCACCTACGACAAGACGGAGCGGGCGTTCGACGATCCGACCATCAAGACCAAGACGCTCGTTCGGGAGTGGAACCTGCGCGCCACTTACCAGATTCTCGACGGCGCAAACGGCGGCAGCATTGCGTCGGGCACGGCACCTGCGCGGCTCGCGGTCCGAGATACGCCGGAGGTCGCTACCACCCTCGACACGATCAATCCGCTGCTGATGGACGCGGCGAGCCAGATTGCCGCTGCTCTGTCGGCGGCGGTGGCCTCGAACGGCGTTCGGCAGGCGAGCGCGGCTGCCGCGGAAGTGGATGTGCAGATCACCGCCGTCCTTGCTGACTTGAGTGTGCCGGATGCCGTGCGCGGCGCGAACGGCGACTACACCATCGTTCCAAACCTGTACAAGCTTGAGCCGATGAATGTGTCGGTGATGGTCGATGGCATCGTGGTCGGCCAGACGCCCGGCACCATCCCAGTTCGGCCTGGGCTGCACAGGCTTCGGCTCGAGCGCCCTGGATTGGAACCCGTCGAACGCATGATGAATGTGAAGGCGGGACTTGCGCTGTCGATACCCATGCAGTTCTCGCCCGAGGGTCGTGCCAACTGGGAACGCAACGCAGTCTTCTTCAACGATCTGAAGAACGGCGCCGTGTTGCGCGAGGCGGAGATCATCAAGGTGAAGGCAGTGGCGGACTTCCTGAAGAACAGCAACATCAGGCTTGATACGAGCAATGTGCAGAATCTCAACCTTGGGGGGCAATCGATTTGGTGGCAACTTCTTGGTCCTTGAAGTCCGCCGCAGGGTCAGCGGGCTCCTGCGGTCGCGCGTCGGGTGCCGGCGCGTCTTCTGCTGCGTTGGTGTGCGCGTTACTCCTGTGTGCTGGCGCGCCCTTCGGCTGCCAGCAGGAGCTTCGGCGTACGACCAAGCAGATTGATGCTGCGCTCATCGCGGGGGATTACTCCAAGGCGGAGGCGGTCGCATGCGAGGCAGCGGCCAAAGCCGAGAAGGATGAGCAGGATCGACTCGTGTACTTCATGGCTGCAGCGCGCACGGCGCAGATTGCCGGGTCGTGGGAGCGCAGCGATCTTTGGTACCGGCGCGCGTTCGACGAGATCAAGCCATACCTCGACGAAAAGGCGGAGGCGAAGGTGACCGAGGCGGTCGCGACGACGGTCGTCAACCAGACCGTTCGTATCTACCGTGCGACGCCGCCCGAGCGCATCATGGTGTGCACATTCGACAGCATGAACGACCTTGAGCGAGGCGACTTCGATTCGGCACGACTGAAGTTGAACCGTGCGCGCGACTTTCAGATGGATGCGAAGAGTCGCTTTCAGGAGGAGGTCGCCACGCAGCAGGCGAGTGCCGATGCGGCGTGGCGAAAGCAGGGGTGGAGCGAATCGGCGGCTTCGGGTGCCCTCGCGCAGGTGCGATCGCGTCAGGGGAATCCGCCAGAGCAGAATGGAATGGCCGTGCTGCCAAACCCCTTCACGAGTTATCTGCGAGCTGTCTTTCTGCTGTCGACATCCTCCGAGCTGGGTGATCGCCAGAATGCACGCGCCGACCTGCGTGCCGTGGAGGAGATGGTTCCTGGATTCGCCCCCGCGGCGCTCGACATTGCGCTGATCGATGAGGACCCAGCTGCAGGCACGATGCCGGTCACATGGGTGTTCTTTCTCTCCGGGTTGGCACCCTTCTACGACGAGTTCCGTCTGGACATTCCGATCCCCGTTGGTCCTGTCAACTATGTGTCCGCTGCATTCCCCGTACTCAAGGTGCGAGATGACGCCCTCGGTGCCATCGAGGCGGCCAGTGCCGATGCGCAGGGGATGGGCACGACGTTCCAGTCGGTCACGCTGGCCGATATGGATGCGATGGTCCGAGCGGAGTTCGATTCGCGCCTGCCCACGATCGTGACGCAGGAGATCATCAGTTCGGCGACGAAGGCTGCCGCAACCTATGCAGCGAGCACCGCGGCCGCGCAGAGCGACAGCACTGTCGGCCTCCTCGTGCAGATTGCGGGAATCGCATATCAAGCGGCGTCGACCGCCGCCGATCTCCGCTGCTGGGGCGAGATGCCAAAGCGCATCGATCTTCTTCGTGTGGCAACGCCAGAGACGGGGCAGATCGAACTGCGGCGGTCAGGCGGTGCGCCGCTGTGCAGCGTCCCCGTACAGCCCAAGTCTCCGAACATCGTTTTTGTCACGATGCCATCCGCCGGCGCGCCGCCGGTGGTTCAGCATGTGCCGTTGGCGAAGTTCATTCCTCCGCCACCGCAGGTGATCGCTGCGCCGCGTACCATCACGAATCCCGAGGTGTCGCACGAAGCGGCGCCCGAACAGACTGCACAGGAGCCATGAGCATGCGCCGAGCACTTCGATTCGCCTTGTTTGCGGCGACCGCCGTACTGAATGCATGTGGTTCGGTCAACACGACCTACACCCGCACCACGCCGTCGGCAACGGCCGTTCCAACCAAGACGCAGGTGAACGATGCCCTCACGCAGATCTTCTTGAGTGCTGGAGAGGTACGCATGTTCCCAAGCAAGGGCGGTCCGCTCGAGGCGCAGGTCGATGTGATCAACAACGGCTTCAGCTACCGAGGTTTTTCCTATCGCTTTGACTGGGTGGATGCCAACGGAAGCGTGATCCCATCGCAGGTTTCCGTGTGGAAGACCAGCAATGTTCCCTCGGGCGGCTCCACCACCATTCGTGCGATCGCGCCAAGCGAGGCAGCGACGGACTTTCGCCTGCAGGTTCGGCGCGCCGATCAGTGATTTGACTTCATCCCAACTGTGCTGTCCATCCGTAGCATTCGCCCGCCGATACCCCATCTGGAGTGACCCATGAGATTTCCCGCGATTCGTTCAGTTGCGTCTCTCGCCTCTCTCAGCATCTTCGTTGCCGTGGGCTGTGGTTCGCCGGCCAAGTATGTGGAGACGGGAAGCCCCGAGTCGATCGTCAGCGTCGGCGATGTGGACATGCAGGACATCCTCAAGGCATCCTCGGGCATGCTGGAGTCGCTCATCGAGACCGGCATTCTCAAGACTGCACAGGCGAAGCCAGCGCAACTCGTGATCGACAAGGTGGTCAATGACACCAGTTCGCAGTTCGATGTCGGCGAGTTGCTCTACCGGATGCGTGAGCAGCTCGTGAACAGCGGTCAGGCGACCGTGATCACCACCTTCGGCGCGAATGCGGAGGACAAGACCGCGCAGGAGCAACTCCGTGCGCAGGCGTTCCGCCAAGGGAACGCCGTCGATGGGATGCCCTCTCCCGACTTCTCGCTCTCTGGCAAGATCACGCAGGTCAAGCGTCAGGCCGGCAACACCCAGCAGACCACCTACACATTCCGCTTGACGCTGACCAACATTCGATCGGGTGTCGAAGCGTGGACCAAGACCGTCGACATGACGAAGCAGGGCACGAAGAACTCGGTTGGGTTCTGATTCTTCCTCGCAGCACTGCGCCGTCTCCATTGCCGATGCCTTTGCCGTCCTCCATGGTCGATCAGCAGACACCGCATCGATACGACGCGCGCCTTGCATGTGAGTTGGAAGTGCGCTGGCAGGGGGAGTGGCAGCGCAGCGGCGTCGCTCGTGTGCCGAACCCCGGCGAGGTGGGCTTCGATCCTTCGAAGCCGAAGTTCTATGTCCTGGACATGTTCCCCTATCCCTCGGGTGCGGGGCTGCATGTCGGGCATCCCGAGGGCTATACGGCAACGGACATTCTCTCGCGCTACAAGGTGATGCGGGGCTTTCAGGTGTTGCATCCGATGGGATGGGACGCGTTCGGATTGCCCGCCGAGCAGTACGCGATCGCGACGGGCGTTCATCCCGAAGTCACCACGCAGAAAGCCATCGACAACTTCCGTCGGCAGTTGCAGCGCTTCGGATTCATGTACGACTGGTCGCGCGAGTTCGCGACGATCGATCCGGACTACTACCGCTGGACGCAGTGGATCTGGCTGCTCGCCTATGGCAGTTGGTTCGATCCAACCGTGCAGGCCGCTCGTCCCATTGCGCAGTTGGAGTCCCGTCTTGCGTCCGAGGACCGCATGGTCGAGACCGCGCCCGGCGTCCACACGCGGTGGAGCGGCTGCACTCCGCGGCAGCGCCAAGCGCATCTGGATTCGTTCCGTCTCGCGTATCTGGGCACGCAGACGGTGAACTGGTGCGCGAAGCTGGGAACCGTTCTTGCGAACGAGGAGGTCATCGATGGACGCAGCGAGCGCGGCGGACATCCCGTGGTCCGCATGCCACTGCGCCAGTGGATGTTCCGCATCACCGCGTATGCGGATCGGCTGCTGGCGGATCTGGCAATGGTGGATTGGCCCGAATCGACCCGCACGATGCAGACGGAGTGGATCGGGCGCAGCGAAGGTGCGGAGATCCGATTCGTCGTCGATGGAGAGCAGGAGCCTTTGACCGTGTTCACCACTCGCCCCGACACGATCTTCGGGGCGACTTACATGGTCGTTGCGCCCGAGCATCCGCTCGTGCAGCGCGCCATTGCGCGCGGTGCTGGCGAGGAACTCGCTGCCTATGTGGCCTGGGCGCGCAACCGATCGGATGTGGAGCGCCAAGAGTCGAAGCAGAAGAGTGGAGTTGCCACGGGGCTGTTCGCAGTCAATCCTGCGACGGGCAAGAGCATTCCGATCTGGACGGCGGACTATGTGCTCATCGGCTACGGCACGGGCGCGATCATGGCTGTGCCCGCGCATGATGAGCGCGACTTCGAGTTTGCACTGGCGTTCAGCCTTCCGATGGTGCAGGTGGTGGAGATCGATGGTGTTCCGTGGACGGGCAAGGCTGCGACGACGGGTGAGGGAACGAGCGTGCACAGCGAGAGTCACGCTGTGGGACTTTGCCTGAACGGGCTGCGGACAGCCGAGGCGAAGCGCGCCGCCATCGACTGGCTCGAAGCACGCGGCGCGGGATCCCTGCGCGTGCAGTACAGACTTCGCGACTGGCTCTTCAGCCGGCAGCGTTACTGGGGGGAGCCCTTCCCGGTCGTGTTCGATGTGGATGGCATGCACTATCCCGTGGGCGTTCATGCGCTGCCCGTGCGGCTCCCGCCGCTTGCGGACTACAACCCAGTGGAGAGCGATACGCCTCAGCCACCGCTTGCGAAGGCACGCGAGTGGGTCGTCACGACGGCTGGTGAGGCGGGCGTCGATCCGTCGCTGTTGCCCCCATCGACGCGTGTGACGCGCGAGACGAACACGATGCCTGGCTGGGCCGGCAGCTGCTGGTACTACCTGCGCTACTGTTCGCCGAAGTGCGGCAACGCGTTCGTGGATCCCGAGGCGGAGCGCTACTGGATGGGGAAGAACGGCGTCGATCTGTATGTCGGCGGAAGCGAGCACGCCGTGTTGCATCTGCTGTATGCGCGCTTCTGGCACAAGATGCTCTTTGATCTCGGGCATGTCGGCACCGCGGAGCCGATGGCGCGGCTGTTCCATCAGGGGTTGATCACCAGTTACGCCTACCAGCGCGCTGACCGTTCACTCGTACCGGTCGATGAGGTGGAGGCGGGCGGCGACGGCACATTCGTCGAGCGTGCAAGCGGCGAGCGAGTGGTGCAGATCGTCGCCAAGATGTCGAAGAGCCTGCGCAATGTCGTGAACCCAGACGATGTGATTGCGGAGTATGGCGCGGACACCTTCCGCCTCTATGAGATGTCCATGGGCCCGCTCGAAGCATCGAAGCCGTGGAATACTCGTGATATCGCGGGTGTGTTCCGATTCCTGCAGCGGGTCTGGCGCCTGGCGATCGATGAGCGCGATGGAAGCCTGCTCTTCGCGCGCGCCGCGAATGCCGATGTCGAGCGGCAGTTGGCGCGCACGATTCACAAGGTGGGGCAGGACATTGAACGGCTCGCGTTCAACACCGCGATCGCATCGCTGATCGAGTTGGTGAACGCAGCGACGCGCCCGACGGAGATGAAGGATCCTGCGGACGGGGGGCTGACGCGCTCGCAGATGGAACGCTTCCTGCGCGTGCTCGCGCCGTTCGCGCCGCATATCGCCGAGGAACTCTGGAGCCGAGTGGGCGAATCGGGCAGCGTGTGCGGCGCGTCGTGGCCGACGGTCGATGCATCGCTGCTTGAGGATCCAACGGTCGAGTTGCCCGTGCAGGTGCAGGGAAAGGTTCGCGCGCGCATCACCGTTCCCGCCAGTGCCGATGCGAGCGAGGTGGAGCGAATCGCACTCGCCGATGCCAAGGTGCAGGCCGTGCTCGGCGGAAAGGCGCCGCGGAAGGTGATCGTGGTTCCGCGCAGGATGGTCAATCTGGTCATCGACGGCTGATCGACTGGAATGGGAAATCCCCCGCGGAAACCGCTAGCGTAGGGGGCATGGCAGAGGCACAGGCGAATGACGATGCGGAGGGCGAGTGGAATCTCGAACCGCAGGAGAGTGGATTCGTCGCGTTTTGGCCGCATGAAGATGCATGCACTCGCGCAGAGTTCATCGCCGCTGTGGAGGCGTGGGTGGGAGGTGACATCGAGCATGAGGCCGTCGAGTCGGAGGAGGATCGCGGCGAGTTGTGGGCGATCCGCTTGCAGGTGCCGGGCATCGAGTCGGGCATGGTCGTGTGGTGCGAGCGGGCAAGCGAGTTGTCGCCGCGTGACCAGGAGCAGATCAGCGAAGACGGCATTGAAGCGCCATGGGTCATCCGACTGCAATTGATCCTCGCGACGGAGGACGCCGCGGAGGAGTACTTCATGGTGATGGGGCTGCTCGGCGGATCGCTGCCGGACATCATCGCGGTGCTCGATGTCGTGACGGGCGAGGTCAGTTCGCGCGAGCAACTCGAGCACGAGTTCATCGCCGAGGCGGCGACGCCCACGGATCGACCACTCTGGAAAATGGCGCGGTATGGCCCGCTGCCCGGCGGCAACGAGGCATGTGTGATGCTCGGCACGCAGGGGCTTGCGCGCTGCGGACTGCCTGAACTGGAGATGGATGAGGTGCCGGTCGACCTCGCGGATCAGGCGTCCGTCATCATCTTCTCGCTCGTGGGAACGCTGCTGGGCGGCGATGTGCCACAGCCTGGTGGTCGCATCACGATCGGCGATGAGTTGACGGTTTCGCTCCAACGCGTCGAGGATGTGGTGCGTTTCATCGAGCCCACGACGGCCGGTTCCGCCGCCTGGCGGGCGCAGGTCCGTCAGCAGGGCTTCGAGGAGTTCGGCATGGAGCGTGCCGTGATTTGCGCAGCGCAGCCCGAAGGTCAGTACACGAAGGTGTGGTCGTGGCCGCGGGATGTCGTGGATCGCATCGCGTCCGATCGTGCAGTGGTGTACATGAGTGAACGCTGGCTGCAGAACGCGGGGCGTCGCGCGCAGGCAACCTGGCCCTCGTTCGCGATGGCGTTCACCAATCTGATCCGCACGGGCGTGCCGCGGTGGGTCGAGCTCGCGCGCAAGGCTTTCGTGGTGCAGGCGCCGCTCGATGCAGGCGAGGCTGGACGCGTGGAACATTCGTGGATGGCCGTGCAGGCGATCGACCATGATCACGTGCGCGTGAAGGTGTTGGAGCAGCCTGCAACGCGTGCGGATCTGAAGCCTGGTGACCTCCTGACGGTGACGCGGCAGTCGGTGGCGGATTGGCGCGTGCAACTCATCGGGTTCATGTTCGACCCGGAGGTGTCGGAGCAGCTGTTGAAGGCGGTGGACAAGATTCGTGATCTGCCCATGGACGGGAACGATGGTGCCGACCATGGAGCATGAATCCTCCGATCCCGCGGATCCTTCCGAACTGGTGACGGTGCATGTCGCCTCGAGCGACTTCGAGGCGCAGACGATCGCAGCGGTACTGCGGGATGGTGGCGTCGAGGCGGCTGTATTCGGTGCTGCGCTTGGTGCGTTCGGACTGACGGGATCGGGGAGTCGTCTCCTCGGCGGAGTGCCCGTCCAGGTTCGCGCGGGGGATATCGAGCGTGCGAAGGGGGTGCTGCGCGCGAACGCGTATCTCGCGGACAGTGTCGACTGGGACAGCGTGGATGTCGGAGAGGAGGATGATGCTGCCCGGAGGCTCGGCGCGCAGGGGATGTTCACTGCGAGTGGCCGGTGGTTGGCGCAGACGGGGCGTGTGTTGGCGATCGCCGCGATCGTGCTCGGTGTCCTCGCGCTTCTCGGGCAGTGCATGTGAGCCCGCGCCGCCGCTATCACATTCGATGGCCTGGGTTGGTGTTCGCGGGGCTTGCGCTGCTCATCGGAGCCGCGAGCGCGCAGCGGACGGAGAACATGCTCGTGTGGGTGTTCGCATCGATGCTCGCATGGATCGTGGTCTCGGGCATCATCTCGGGAGGCATGATGATGGCGCTTCGCGTCCGCCGCCGAGCGCCACGGGTCGCGCGGGTCGGTGAACCATGTGAGATCCGCTACGAGGTGGCGAGCGCCTCGCGGCTGTGGCCGATCTTCGATGTCGAGATCCGTGAAGTGGCCGAAACCGTGCAGTCGCCGACGCGGCTTGAACACTGCCCGCGCGGCGGTCATGCGCAGGTTCGGTCCACGCTCACGCCAGCACGGCGCGGCGTCCTGCGGCTTCATCGATTCCGCTGCGTCAGCGGATTTCCATTTGGACTGATCCTGAAGTCGGTGGAGTGGATTGATCCGTGTGATGTCCTCGTGCATCCGCGGCAACGAGTGGTCGATCCGCTGGTGCTTCGGACGCTCGTGGGTTCAGCCCCTGGCGCGCATGGTGCACAGCAGCGTTCGGGCGGAGTGGAGGACTTCATCGGACTGCGGGAGTATCGAAGCGGTGACTCGGTGCGGCAGGTGGCTTGGCGGCGGAGCGCCGCGCTCATGGAGCCCGTCGTGATTGAGCGTGCCATCCCATCGCGGAAGGTGCTGTGGTTGACGCTCGATCTCACCCGAACGGAGGGCACTGCCACGGAGAGCGCCGAGGAGAACGCGATCGAATGGACGGCAAGCGTGCTGTCTCGCGCCCATGCGGATGGATGGAGCGTGCAACTGGTGATCGAGGGACTTGCAGCGGAAAGCGCGGGGCAACAAGTCGTGACTGGCCTTGCCGCGCAACTCGATGCGCTGGCAGTGATCGATCTCATCACGCCGCGGCATGCTGCGTGGCGCGGCACGACGGAAGTCGCTTCGGGAATCGCACTGCGGATCGTCCCGGGGAGATTTCCATGAGCGAGGTGATCACCTGCCGACGGCATGCGCTGTGGTTGGCGATGGTGTCGTTGCTCGCCTTCGCGCTCAGTCAGCGAAGTCTCGCGCTTGGACTTGCGGCCATTGTGGTGGCAGGCGCGAGTTGGTGGGTGACTCGTCGATGCACGCGCCGCATGTTGCATCCCCATATCGTCGTCGTGCTCGTCGCCATCGTCGCGGCGGTAGTGATCAGCCAGGTGTATCCGCGACTGGATCCCGTGCGGATTCCCCGCTGGATCGGCTTGGGCGTGTTTCTGGGCATGCTGGTACGACTGTGGGCGCGAAGGACGATCAGTGACGAGCGTCAGGTCGTGCTGCTCTCGGGGGTTCTGCTGGTCGCCGCTGGGCTGCACAGCATCGATCTCGCGGTCGGTCTGCTGATCCTCCTCGGCACGGCGCTTGCCGTGGACTGCGTGATTCGCTTTCGGCTGCTGACATCGGACGCACTTGCGCGCACTCCAAGCGGCGGTCGCCTGCGTGCACCGCGGATCAAGACTCCGGCCGAACGCGATCTGCGCCGTGTGATCATCGCCGCGCTCGTCCTCGCCTTGCTGACGAGCGCGGCGATCTTCGTGATCCTGCCGCGCAACCCGAATCCGGGTGCGCCGCTCTTCGGCTCGGGGCGTGGGTCGCGCCTTGGGTTCCCCTCGGATCTCTCGCTGCGATCGCCGCAGTGGATCGAAATGGGTGACCGCGAACTGCTGTCCGTGGACTGGCAAGGACCCGATGGAAAGCCACCTGCCGTTGCCGAAACGCTCCGTCTGCGCGGACAGGTGCTCGATCGCTATGACCCAGTGGAGTTCCGCTGGTTCACTCGCATCGCACCGAGTCAGCGCTTCATCATCAACAACGGAGTGGATCGCTCGCCACTGGCTCTGTCGCCGATCGATGAGCGCGTCAACACACACACCTTGCAGGTGAACTTCCGAGGGCTCTACACGGACATCCTCTTCACGCCGTGGGTGCCCATCTCGGTCCGCGGACTCAACCCGCAGGTGTTCGGATACGCACCGAGCAGTTGCACACTCAAGCTCGTCGACATCGACACGGCGGGAGTGGTTCGTGGCTACGAAGCGCGCGTTCAACCCTTTCCGTCGGAATCGGCGCTCTCCGCGTTGCAGGGGAACCCGCAGCGACTTCCACCACCGCCGACCTTCCCCGTGGGTGTGATTCGCACCACCGCGCTGCAGTGGATCGAGGAAGCTGGACTGGGCAGTCTCACGGCATCGGGGCAAGACGATGGGCGATGGGCGCGCAACATCAGAATCGGCCGAGCCTTCGAGGAGCGCCTTCGTTCGACGCGCTTCAACTACAGCCTCGATCTGCGCAGCTTCATCCAGCTGCAGGGGCGCGATCCGATCGATCTCTTCCTGAACGAATACCGCCTTGGTCATTGCGAGTACTTCGCGAGTGCGCTGTGTGCGCTCTGTCAATCCGTCGGCGTCGACGCGCGGATTGTGACGGGGTTCATCGTGCACGAGTACGACACGAGCAATCGCCGGTACTCGGTGCGTGAGGCGGATGCCCACGCTTGGGTCGAGATTCGCAGCGGGAATGTGCAGTGGACGGTGCTCGATCCAACGCCGATGGCGGAGGACACATCGCTCGCGTCCGACCGTGGCCTCTGGGGAGAGGTACTGCGTTTCTTCCTTGGTCCGCTCGAGGAAGTCTGGCGCGACAAGATCGAGAGGTTCGATTCGCTTGCGCAGGAGGAGTTTGTCCGCAGTTTCAACGAGTGGATCGTGCGGACCTATCGCCAGGCACGCGCATGGCCTGGGGCGACGGCCGAGTCGCTCGCCGAAAGGACCGGCATCCCGCTTGCGGGAGTGGTCTGGATCGCTGCAGTCGTCGTGGGGGCGGCATTCTCACTGAGTGCAGCGCTTCTGGTCTGGCGGCGACTGCAGCGGAGAAGGAAACTGCTCGGCATCACGCGAACAGGACGCTTGCGCTCCCGGATTGCGCTTCGCGACGGCGCATTTTACGCCGATGCGCTTGCACTGCTTGCGCAGGTCGGTTGTGCACGACCCGCGTGGCAGTCGCCGCGCACGTTCGCCAATGCATTGCAGTCGGATCGTCCTGCAGCGGCGAAGGCGTTCCATGCCATCATCGATCGGTACTACCTGATCCGATTCGCTGGGCAGCGACCGGATGCTGCGCGTCGACACCAGGACGCCGCGCTCGTCGAGCAGTTGCGTGCGGCGCTCCTCGGCGGCGCACCGCACTTCGGATCGCGACGAGATGGATGAGCGTCTCACTACCATCGCGCGCATGCCAGCATCACGATCGAGAACCGCAGAGTGGAAACGCAGCATGCAGCAGATTTTTGAGCGTGGTGGAACGCTCGAAGTCGCTGTGGCCGCGTCCCGCCCCGAGAACGCCACCCAGGGCGAATCGGCCGACGCCTCGCCCGGTGGCGACATCGTCTGGCGCCTGAAGATTCTGGCGCTCGAGGAAGAGTCTGTGGTTGTCGAGTCGCCTGTCCTCCTCGGCAAGCACATTCCCATGACCGATGGCGTTCAGCTCATCGGTGCCATCACCATCGGGCAGAACCGTTGGACTTTCCAAACCGAGAAGCTGGAAAACATCTCGCTGCCCGGGGCGCGTGTTCCTGCGCTTCGGCTGCGGCTTCCGGATCAGGTGGAGCGCTGCATGCGCCGCTTCGCCCGCTACGAGGCGGGCGGTTTGAACCTTCCGCTCGTGCGCGTGTGGCCCCTTTTGGATCCGCGGAGCGTGGGAGCGGCGGAGCAGGCGAGCGATGCGGCATGGAACGCAGCCCGTGACGCGTTGCACACGGGAGCGCCCGTGCCCGTGCCCGCGGCGATGCCACTGCCGCAGGTCGGTCCGGAGTTTCCCGCAGTCCTCGTGAACATCGGCGGCGGTGGCGCGGGGCTTCGCGTCGAAAGTGCGGATGCCGCCGCGTTGGGGCGTCACCGCGTCTTTTGGATGCAGATCGCGCTGGGGAAGAACGCTCCGCTGCCGATTTGCGTGACGGGCAAGTTGGTCCACACGCACCTCGACAGTTCGCAGCGCACCTACGCTGGACTATCCTTTGACTTCACCTTTCATCTGCCGCACCAGCAGGCGGTGGCAGATCAAGTCGCACATGCCATGCGAAGCGCACAGGCTTCGGCGGCGCCTGCTTCGGAGCACTGAACGATGTCACTTGTTTCTTCCAACCCAATTCTCGCTGACAGCGTCGTGGGATCCGCCGTTCGACAGAGTGCCGGCAGCGGCACATGCACCGTGAACGGGGTGATCAACAAGACGACGGGACTGATTCTGCTCGCCGTGGTTTCGGGCGCAGTTTCGATTCCTGTCACGAAGGCATATCCAGCGTCGCTCATGGCGGCGTTCATCGTCTCGCTCCTCGTGTCGATTGCATCGATTTTTCTCGTGCGGAGTTCGCCCCGCATGGCGGCAACGATCGCGGTGCTCTACTCGGTTTCGCAGGGTTATGTGCTCGGCGCCCTCGGCATGATTCTGCAGAATGTGCTTGAGCAGCAAGGCATCCAGGTTCCGGGCGGTATCGCGCTCCAGGCGTTCCTCATCGTGGTCGGGCTCATGGTCGCGATGCTCACGCTTTTCCGCTTCGGGATCCTGAAAGGCGGAGCGATGTTCACCTCCGTGCTGTCGGTTGCAACGCTTGGCATCTTCTTCACGTTCCTGATCGCCATGATCATGGGGCTCTTCGGTGTCGACATGTCCTGGTTCTCGCTCCAAGGTGCGCAGGCGGGCGGCAATGCGGCGTGGATCGGACTTGGCATCAATGCCGTGGTGCTGATCGTCGCTGCGCTCTGGATGGTGGTGGACTTCCGCCAGATTCAGGATGCGGTGGCCGCAGGCGCACCCGCGTCGATGGAGTGGTTCCTGGCATTCGGACTCGTGGTGACCCTTGCGTGGGTGTACCTCGAGGCACTGAAGCTGGTCTTCCGCCTCGCGCAGATGTTCGGCAGCCGAAAGTAACCGCCTCGCGGTTGAACGCGCGGAGCGTGCCGAGCAGATCCCGCCCTCAGGTGCTCGAGGGGGTGTCGTCGATATCGACATCCGCCTCGAACGGTTCGGTGAGATCGGTGCAGATGTCGATCCCCGCTTCGAGCTTGAAAATGAGGTGCGCGGCGTATGACATCTCAACGGGGTGGTCGTTGCCGAATCGGCGCGCCACCGTGCGGAAGATGTCGGTCACTCGCGGTGCGATGCACTCGATGATTCGCCGGTCCTGGCTTTGACGGAAGAGTGCGTAGTAGCCGTCGCCGAGATAATCAACAGACAGGTCGCCATCCATGGTCGATCCTCCTGCGGGGGAATGTACTTCCGCCGTGCAGTCTGCAAGAGGCTCGTCAACATTTTTCATCACTCGCCACGACGCACGCGTGCTCGCCGAGCCGCGTTCAACCAAGATCGAACTCGCGGCGGAGCGCATCGCCATGCTCGTCGAGTCGCGGCGGTCGTCGGCGCGATGTCGCTCCTTCGAAGTCGCTCATCTTGATCGGCGTGTTTGGAACGCTCGCGCCAGGCATCTGCGGGTCGTCGATGGGGATGATCATGTTCCGTGCTCGGACCTGCTCCATTCGAACCATTTCGGGGATCGACTGAATCGGCGCGCAGGGGACGCCCGCACCGTGCAGCGCAGTGATCCAGTGCTGCGCTGGAGCGGTCCGAAGAGTCTGGGTGATTTCCGCGTCGAGTGCATCGATGTTGGCGAGTCGGTCGGCGTTGGTCGCAAACCTCGGATCGACACGGACTTCGGAGCGGCCGATCGCCGTGCAGAGATCTCGAAAGAGACCGTCATTCCCAGCCGCGATGACGATCCAGCGATCCGCGCACTCAAAGGCCTGGAACGGGGCGATCGAGGGGTGTCGCGTACCGCGCGGCTTCGGATCGGCGCCGGCTGCAGTATGTGCGGTGATGGCAGCTTCAAGGAACGCCACCTGCGAGTCGAGCATTGCCACATCGATCATGCAGCCTCGCCCTGTCGTTGTCCTTCGGTGGACAGCACTCACGATGCCGAGGGCCAGATAGAGCCCCGCAACGAGATCGCCGATCGATGCACCGACGCGGACGGGAGGCGCGCCTGGGTTTCCCGTGATGCTCATCATCCCGCTGAGAGCTTGGGCGATGATGTCGTAGGCGGCGTTCTTGGAGAGGGGCCCCGTGGCGCCGAATCCAGAAACGGCCGCATAGATGAGGCGGGGGTAGCGGGTATGCAGGGCTTCCCATGAGTAGCCGAGCCGAGTGAGCGTCCCGGGTCGGAAGTTCTCCACCAGCACATCCGCATGCGTGAGCAGTCGCTCGAACGCGGCGCGATCATCCGCTCGAGCGAGATCGAGCGCGATCGACTCCTTGTCGCAGTTGACGCTCGCGAAGTACACACTCTGCCCATCGACATGTGGACCGAAAGCTCGTGCATCGTCGCCACTTCCCGGGCGTTCGACCTTGATGACTCGTGCGCCAAGGGATGCGAGCGTGGAAGTTGCGAAGGGTGCAGCAAGAACGCGCCCAAGGTCCACGATGGTCAGTCCGTGCAGCGGCGCGCCCGATGAGGAGGAGGGCATTGCTCCGAAGAATAGGTCGATTCCATGGGCTTCCCCGCGAGGGGAGTCGGTAGTCTGCTCCTGCAGGCCTGTGGCGGAATTGGCAGACGCAGCGGACTTAAAATCCGCGGAGTTCACGCTCATCTGGGTTCGAGTCCCAGCAGGCCTACTCGCCGCTGGTTTTTATCGGTTCCTGACCAAGCCAGCGCGGAGATGCGGATCCGACGATTCAACGAAGCGGACTGTTGCAAGTGGCTGTCCGTCTCGTACGCTCTGCGGCGAGATGTCTGGGTGGTTCACGAAGCTTCCGCGGCGTGGAAAGCAACTCATAGCGGTTGCCGTCGATTTCCTGATCTTCGCTTGCGCGATGTGGGGTGCTGTGGCGCTGCGTCTGGATACTCCGTTCCCGGAGACCCTTGGCGACAGCCTTTGGCGAATCATGTTGGTGGCCGGTGCAGCTGGCGTGGGCTGTGCATGGGGAAGTGGCCTCTACCGCGAGATCACCCGCTACATCGGATTCCGCTTCGCGGTGCGCGTTGCCGCTGCGGTGACGATCACTACGCTGCTCGTCGGGTTCGAGTCCTTCATGATGGACCGTGGCGAGGGCCTGCCGCGAACCGCGCTCGTCATTTTCTGGCTCCTGTCGCTGATTGGCGTGGGTGGAGCCCGAGCGATTGCACGAACGCTGCTCCGCTTCGCCGTGCCGGTCCAAGCGTCGCGCATCGTGATTTACGGAGCGAGCGATGTGGGTGCTGGCCTCGTGGCGCTGCTCGCTCAGGATCACCGCAGCAAAGTGGTCGCATTCGTGGACGACGACCCTTCGCGGGTTGGATCGATGATTCGCGGCGTTCCTGTGCGTTCGGCGGAGAACGTGGAGCAGGTGGTACGGTCGTTGGCAGCGGACAAGTTGCTGCTGGCGCTGCCGGAGCATGCCCGCCGCCGCCGCCGCGAGGTGTTCAATCAAATCAGTGCAATCGGGGTGAGGGTTCTGCTCGTTCCTACGCTGACGGAGATTGCCGACGGCACCGCGCGCGTGGACGCCATTCGTCCAGTGCAGATCGAGGATCTGCTCGGGCGTGCGCCAGTGGCGCCGCGCACCGAACTGCTGTGCCGGCACACCGGGTCGGCGAATGTGCTGATCACGGGCGCGGGCGGATCGATTGGCAGTGAACTCGCGAGGCAGGTCCTGAAGCAGGGACCACGCAAACTGGTGCTGCTCGACAATGGCGAGTTCAACCTCTACACGATCGAAGAGGAATTGCGCCGCGTGCTCGGGTCGACGGCGGGACCGCAGATCGTCAGCGTGATGGCATGCGTGACCGATCAAGTACGGATGGAACAGGTCATCCGTGAGCACAGGATCGAGACGCTCTACCACGCGGCTGCGTACAAGCATGTTCCGCTCGTGGAGGCGAACGAAGTGGAAGGGGTGCGGGTCAACGCCATCGGCACACTGCGCACGGCGCAGGCTGCTCTGCGCTGTGGCGTGTCTTCTTTCGTGCTGGTCTCGACGGACAAGGCTGTTCGACCGACGAGCGTCATGGGCGCAAGCAAGCGGCTTGCGGAGAAGATCCTTCAGGCGCTCTCGGCAGCACCGCGCCCAATGACCGACGGAGCCTCGGGCTCGCGGAGTCCCACGCGCTTCACGATGGTGCGGTTTGGAAATGTGCTCGGATCGAGCGGATCGGTGGTTCCCCAGTTCACGGAGCAGATCCGCCGCGGCGGACCTGTGACCGTCACGCATCCGGACATGACGCGTTACTTCATGACCATCCCGGAGGCGTCATCCCTCGTGATTCAGGCGGGTGCGATGGGAAGCGGCGGCGATGTCTTCGTGCTCGACATGGGCGAGCCAGTCCGCATCGTGGATCTCGCGCGAAGCATGATCCGGCTCACGGGATTCACCGAACGAACCGCCGAGACTCCGCATGGCGACATCGAGATTTCGTTCACGGGACTGCGGCCGGGCGAGAAACTGTTTGAGGAGCTCCTCATCGGCAAGGACTGCCAGCCGACAGATCACCCAGGAATCCTGCGCGCCAATGAGGAATTCACCCCGTGGGAGCAACTGGAGCGCATCATCCAACGCTTCGAGGCGGCCATCGACCGCCATGACTTCTCCGAAGTGCGGCACCTCCTGCGTACTTCGGTGCGCGGCTACGCGCCCACGGCCACTCTGTCATAATCCTCCGCATGGGTTCTGCATTCGGTTCCGCCCTGGTTCCGACTTCACACTGGCGGCTTCACGCGGCCTGCGAGGATGCAGAGCGGGTGTTCCCCCTGAAGGAGCCGCATTCGGTCAGCATCGGGCGCGACCCTGACCGGGACATCGCGCTTCCCCAGCAGAAGGTGTCGCGCCTTCATGCACAGGTGCACTGGGCGTCGGCCGCGGGTGGTGAGCGGGGGCATTGGCGGCTGCGTGACTGCGGTTCGACTTGGGGAACCCTGCTGAACGGCGTTCGACTCGCGGCGCAGCAGGAAGTGAAACTTGCGCACGGGGATGTGATCGAGATCAAACCGTGGACATTGACGGTCGCGGCGCCTTCTGCATCGGCGCAGGCAGATTTCGGTCAGACGCTGATGGCCGGCGATGACCGAGACGATTTCGTGCCGGTTGGGGAGGTGCAGGGTCCGTCGGAGCTGGCACAGTCGATGCTGGTTCGTCTGCTCGCTGCGAGTGAGGCAATGGCGACCGCGCGCGATGAGCAGGCAACCGCAGCGGCAGCGGTGGAGGCGCTCGCATCCGCCACGGGCTACGCGAATGTGGCGCTGCTGAAGGCGAACGCGGATCCATCGGCGGTGGAAGTCCTTGCTCAGGCGGGGGCGGTTTCTGGGCGAGGAGGTGAGGTGCAGATCAGCCGGAGCCTTCTGCGCCGCGCTCGGCATGGCACTCATGTGCACCGTGCCGCGGGCGGTGCCGCATCGATGGCTGCGAGCATCGAGTCGCTTTCGATTTCGGATGCGATCTGTGTGCCTGTCGAAGCAGGCCCTGTCTTCTTCGGATGGATCTACCTCGATCAGCGTCGCGGTGCGTCGCGCACGCAGCCTGCGCCCGAAGCGGAAGTGACGGGGTTCGCTGCGGCCATTGCGCGGCTTGCAGGGCTCTCGCTTTCGAACATCGCGCGGACGCGAATGCAGCAGCGCTTCGACCTCGAGCAGCAGCAGATGTTCGGTGGCACGATGCGCGCGCTCATTTCGGCCATTGACGCGAAGGATCCCTATACGCGCGGGCATTCCGACCGAGTGAGTGCGTTCGGCGTGCTGCTGGCGAAGGCGTTGCAACTCGATGCAGGCACGATCGAGCAGATTCGGCTCTGCGGTCTTGTGCATGACATCGGCAAGATCGGGATTCCAGAGGAGATCCTGCGCAAACCATCGAAGCTGGATGACAGTGAGTTTGCACGGATCCAGCGCCACCCGCAGATTGGCGCGTCGATCCTGCAGGACATTCCACAGATGCGCGAACTGATCTGTGGAGTCGTCGAGCACCACGAACGCTGGGATGGTCGCGGCTATCCGAACAAGCTCGCTGGCGAGGGCATTTCCAGGCTCGGGCGCATCTTGTGCATCGCGGACTGCTTTGATGCGATGACCAGCGCGCGCTTCTACCGCCCCGCGCGCCAGGTGCGGGAGGTGCTTGAGGAGATCGAGCGCTGCCTCGGAACGCATTTCGATCCGACATTCGGGAGGGCGTTCCTGTCGATCCCCGTGTCAGAACTCACGCCGCTCATCAGCATCGCTCCGCCGCCGCCGAGTTGACGCGGGTGCACGCGGCCTGCGGCGGGTGGGCCGACGGCAGAACGCCGCTGGGGACGCAGTGGCGAGCGCGCGATCGATCACTTCCGTCCGAAGTCCGCTGGGTTCTCGCCGCGGACTTTGACGGACCAGTGGGAGAGCAGCCTGCTCCAGCGAACGCGGTCGCATGCGGCGAGCCACTGCCTCGCGCTCGAAAGCTCCTGTGCAAAGATCGGATCGCATGCCTCGTCGACGGGGATCGATGTACGGATGTGTCCCTTCGTGAACCAACTGATGGCCGTTCGCGAATCGCTCAGGAGCGCCGAGCACGCGATCGCCCCGCGCTCGATTCGACGGCACGCATCCACGATGGCAAGAAACTCGCCGAGATTGTTGTGGCCGCGTTCGAACCGCGGGCTGTGAAACACCTCGCGCCACGCACCGCCCTGGTGCAGCATGCCGCGCCACTCGGTCGGACCGATCAGTGATCGACCGAACTTGCTGCAGTCGACGACAAGCTCTCCGTCCACGCCGCGCGCCAAGGGTGCAGCGGGCGCGACTGTCGAGGATTCGCGGGGCGCGTCGCGGGGCGCGTCGCGGTGCGCGGCCGCGGCGCAGTCGATACCGGCCGACTCGAGCGCCTGGGCAATGCTGCGTGCAGCGCTGCCTTGCGGCACGATTCGCACGAGTCCCTTGCTGTTGAGATGAATCTGCAGCTTTCCCGAGTGTTCCGTTCCCTCCAGTACCGCATCCAAGCGCCCCCAAGAACCTTCATCCACCACCGAGATTTCGCCGAGCAGAAAACCGCCTTGCGCAAGCGCTCGCTCGATGCGCGCAATCTCGCCGCGCAGCGCACGCTCCACCGCGCCACTGGGGTGATGAGCCTTTGCCCCCTTTCCCTGCGGCGCACTCACTTCAGTTCCTTCAACTCGATGTTCTTGAACCACACGCTGTGTCCATGCCCGAGAAATCCGATGAACCCACTCTGTCGCCGAAGCCCGGGGTGCTCCTTGCCGTCGGGGGTCCCTCCATCGGCGAGCGGTTGGAGATCCGCATCGACGATCGTCACGCCGTTCAAGATGACTTTCACCCGCGAGCCACGCACGATCACTTCCTCCGCATTCCATTCACCGACGGGCTTCAAGTGCCCGCGCTTGGCGGCGATGACCCCGTAGACGGAACCGTGGTACTGCCAAGGTTGGAGCTTCGCATACTGCGGGTCACCATCGTCGAGAATCTGCAGCTCGATGCCCATGTAGGCGGCGTCGCCTTCGGCCGGCATGCGAATGCCGAGTCCATTGTTGGCGCCAGGACTCAGCTTGAAGTCGAAGCGGAGATGGAAGTCACCGTAACGGTTGGTGGTCCAGAGGTTCTTCCCCTTGGGCAGGCACTGCAGTTCGCCGTCCGCCACGATGAAGCCGACTGTGTCACCTTGCCACCCGCTCAGATCGGTGCCGGTGAAGATCTTGCGGAACGAATCCTGCCGCGGCGGGGCAACGACTCGCTTGTCATCATCGTCCGATGCAGTTGGGCTGACCGCGGTGGCGTCCGCCACAGGGTGAACCATCGCTGCGCTTCCGAGCGAAGCACCGAGTCCGACGATCATCGCCACGAACACGCGCATGGGAGCAGAATACGCAGCAGAGTGTGCAGTGGTCACGCCTACACTCTGCCTCATGTTGATCGCGACTTCTGCTTCCGTGCTCCTGGCGGTTTCGCTCTCCGTGTCGCAGGAGCAGTCGTCTGATCCGCGGCCCATGCCCGCCGATGCGAAGCAGGCTGGGCCGATCGCCGAGAGTGGAGAGATCCCGAAGATCCGTTTGCAGAGGGTCTTTCCCAAGGCCAAACTCACGCGTCCGGTGCAGGTGGTCGCGCGTCCAGACTCGCCGAGCCTGATGTACGCGGTGGAGCAGGCGGGGCGCGTGGTGGAACTCGATCTCTCGAACGCAGAGCACGAGGGAAAGTTGGTCCTCGATCTCACGGGACCCGTTCACGACAAGTTCAACGAGCAGGGGCTTCTGTCGCTCGCGTTCCATCCGAAGTTCGCGCAGAATCGCCAGGTGTTCGTTTGGTACACCGCCCGCAAGAGCGGCAACGATCCCGCGCGCGAGGTACTCGCGCGGCTCACGATGGCGGCGGATGGCACGATCGATCCGGCGACGCATGAAGTCCTGCTGACCGTCGAGGATCCTGAGTGGAATCACAACGGCGGTACGGTGATGTTCGGTACCGATGGAATGCTGTATGTGTCGAGTGGCGACGGCGGTTCAGGCAACGATCCGTGGGGCAATGGACAGAACACCGAGACGCTTCTGGGGTGCATCATGCGGATCGATGTCGATCGCGCCGCAGACGGCAGGCTTTACTCGGTCCCGAGCGACAATCCGTTTGTGGGAAAGCAGGGGATGCGACCGGAGATCTACGCCTTCGGACTGCGCAATGTGTGGCGAATGTCCTTCGATCGCAAGACGGGCGAGCTGTACGCGGGCGATGTCGGACAGAACGCATGGGAGGAGATCGACATCATCGTGAAGGGCGGCAACTACGGTTGGCGTCCTCGGGAGGGATTCCATCCGACGAATGGAGTGTCCGATGCGAGTGAGGCGAGCGACCGCTTCATCGAGCCGCTCGTTGAGTATCCACACAAGGACGGCGTGTCGGTCACGGGCGGTTTCGTGTACCGCGGTAGCGAGTATCCGAAGCTTGCCGGCGTCTACCTCTACGCGGACTATGCGTTCGGCACCATTTGGGGACTGCGCGCGGAGGGCGGTTCGCTGAAGGTGCAGCCGAAGGTCGTGGTGACCAAGCGCGGCTTCTGCCCAGCAAGTTTCGGCGAATCCAACGATGGAACGCTCTTCGTTTGCGGAACTGGACCTGGAGCCGACGGCCCTGGCATGATTTTCAAGATCGTGGCGGGTGACTGAGCCGTTCGGAAAGGTCCGATCCGCCGAGTTGGGAGCGGATTCTTTGTCCCAAGTGGCGTCTCGGCGGCAGATTTGTTTGATGCGGCGACTCTGAAGTGCGGTGGATCGCCGTATTCTTGTTGGACTTTCGTCCCAAGCCCCCCCCAATGGCTGCGACCTCGTTGCAGCACAGTCCGTCCTCCTCGGAGCAACCCATGATCTTCACTTCAGCAGCGTCCGCTCGAATCCGTTCAGTCCTCCTGTGCGTTGGTTCGGCAGCGCTCTTCACCTTGAACGCCGCTGCGCAGGCGCCTGCCGCTCCCGCGGCTCCGGCTGCGCCGCAGGGTGCGGGTGCGGGCGATCGACCAGCGCCGCCGCAAGGCGAGCGTGGCGAACGAGGTGGTGGGCGTGAGGGCGGCGGCGAGAGGCGTGGTGGGTGGGGCGGTGGTGGCGGCGGCGGCGGCGGCGTTGCTGGCCGAGGCATGGGCGCGTTCGCCTCGTTCATGACGAGGTTCCAGCCCGACTTCATGCGCCGCGATGTGCCGCTCTTTCGAGAGCAGCTCAACTTCGACGATCAGCAGATGGAAGTCGTCGAGTCGCTCGTGAACGACTACGACACGGCGTTTGGCCCCGCGGCGGAGGAGTCGCAAGGCAAGATCCAGGAAGCGGGCATGCGCATGTTCCAGACCTTCATGCAGGGAGACATGCGTGAGCGCATGCGCGGGGTCCGCGATTCGGTGGAGGCAGATCTCGAGCAGATGGAAGTCGAGAACGGCGCACCGCTGACCGAAGAGGCGCGGCGCGCGTTCTGGCGGCAGCGAATGGAGAAGGTCGGCAACGAGATGATGGAAGAGCGCAAGGCAACCGGGGCGGACCTGGAGACCAAGGCAATCCTCGAAGAAATCGTGGCTGAAGTGAACCGATGGACGGCGGAGAAGGTGCGCATGCGCAAGGAAGTCGTTTCGTCGATCGAGTTGCTCCTGACGGCGACGCAGAAGACCGACTTCCCGAAGTTCGAGCGATTTCTGCGCCGTGAAAAGACGATGGGCAACGCAGCGCTCTCGGGCGAGGGAACGAACCTGTTTCTCGTGATCGACGAAGCGGAACTCTCGCAGCCTTCCATCGATGCGGCCGGAAAGATCTTGGATGTGTACGAGGTCGAGCTGGACTCCGCGCTCGTGGCGCGTGATTCGTTCATCGAGCAGAGCGAACCGAAGATGATGCGGGTGACGCTCGATGGCAACGCCGATGCGGCGCGAGCACTGGCGGAGCGTCAGATCGCGCTGCGCAAGGGTGTTCGCGATGTCAATGACCGTTTCATCACGCAGATTGCCGAGTCCATGTCGCCCGACGAAGGCGCGAAGTTCAAGAAGGCTGCGTTGCTTTCCGCGTATCGCCGCGTCTTCCGGCCCACGCGATCCTCGGAGGCGTTCGAGAAGGCGCTTCAGTTGGCGGATCTGACGCCCGAGCAGCGCATCGCTGTGACCGCGCTTCAGGCGGAGTACGAGAGTCAGCTGCGTGCTGCCAACGAGAAGATCGTGGCCACAACGCGAAAGGACGAGCCTGCGCAGCGTCTGGAGGAGTCAGAGCGCTTGATCGGCGTGATGGCAGGAACGATGCCACCGACCATGATGATGGGGCGGTTCATGGGTGGCATGAGCGATCCTGTGGGCGATCTCATGGACGAGCGCGGCAAGATGGGGACGAAGTATCTCGACCAGTTGCGCAGTCTCTTGACGGCAACGCAGCAGGAGCAACTCCCGAAGGGTCGTGATGGCGGCCGCAATGCAGGCGCGTTCGGCACTGGCAAGATCGCTGATCTGCCGCCGCAGTTTCAGGAGGCCGCAAAGGCAGCGGACAAGAACAAGGATGGCGTGATCGACGAGGATGAACGCGAGGCGGTTTTCCGCAATATGCGCGGCGGCCCCGAAGGTCGAGGCGGCCCTGGCGGCGGTGGTCCTGGCGGCGGTCGCGGCAATCGAACGCCTCCGCAAGGCACCAACTGATCTTCCTTCGCGCGGGCGTCCTGCGCGCTCCGCACACTCGTTGGAGTACGGCCTTAGCGCGTTCGCGCCGCTGCGCGCTTTGACGCGGAGCGTTTTCGCGCCGATGTTTTCGCTCGTCCGCGCTGGGTGCCGCGCTGCGCGCCGCTTTGGGTGCCGCGCTTGGTATCGCTTCGAGCAACCGAAATCTCATTCTTGCTTGGGCGAACGATCGACCGCGGCGGCACGCTTTCCTGAACGAGCACGCTCGCAGCGATCGTCGATCCGCTGCCGATGATCGTGTCGCCGCCGAGGATGGTCGCGTTCGCGTAGACCGTCACACCATCACGCAGTGTTGGATGCCGCTTGGATCCTCGTCGGAGTGAGCCGCTCTTGGTGCGATCGAAGCGGCGCGCTCCAAGCGTGACTCCTTGATAGAGCGTGCAGTTGCGGCCGATCACGGTGGTCTCGCCGATGACGACGCTGGTGCCGTGGTCGATGAAGCATCCGCCACCGATCTGCGCACCAGGGTGAATGTCGATCCCCGTCGATGCATGCGCGGACTCCGCGAGAATGCGCGGCACGAGTGGGACGCCCTGCACATGGAATTGGTGGGCGATGCGGTGGATGCACAGCGCGCGGATGCCTGGGTACGCGAGCGCAATCTCCGTGCGACTCGTCGCAGCTGGATCGCGCTCGAACGCAGCATGCAGGTCCAGCATCAGCGTGCGTTGAATGGTGGGAAGCGCAGCCAACAGTGAACGCATGCAGCGGCGCGCCTTCGCCAACGAGAGGCGTTCACCCGATCCCGCCGCTTCGAATGCGGCACACACTTCAGCTTCGAAAATGTCGACGCAGTCGTCGATCACCTCGGCGCGTGATTCGCCCGCCACGCCCTGCAGCCCGAGCAGTACCCCGCACAAGCGACTGCCAGCCCAGGCGACGGCGACATCGTTCGGCAGCGTGTGATGGCGACGAAGTTCGGGCAGGAGTTTCGCGGACAGGGCGCGTGCGGTTCGTGCACTGGCGCGTCGGACTCGAGTCGGATGAGCAGGAACCGCCACGGTGCGATGGTAGTTGTGGCGTGCGTTTACGCGCCGTTCGTGGGATCGCCGTCGCGCACTCGGAGTCCGCGCGCGCGGACCGAGTCGTAGATGCTCGCCAAGAGACCCACGAGCGGGAACTTGCCACCGAGCGGGCTCGCACCGAGTCGGCGCAGCAGCGCATGCGGCACATGGGCATGGGCGGGGCGCGCCGCATAGTCGTGGAGTCGTCGGCCGGGTCGCCAGAAGTCCTCCAACTGAGAGGTCAGCGGAGGCGTCAGTGAACTGTCCGACGCCGCGGTCGGCAGTGGATGCGCATGGCTCTCGCCGCGCGCCGAGAGCGTGCGGCGTTCCTGGATGCGCTCGATCACCTGCTTCGGCGGCATGCCGCGCAGCGTGAAGAGCAGCAGCGGTTCGGTTTCGAGCCGCTCGACGAGGATGTGCATGGCCGCGACCGCATGCTTGCACGGCTGCTTTCCGCCGCAGGCGCAGGTGATGAAAGGGTCATTCGTCGCCTTACCGCCAGGCTTCGATGGAACGAGCGGTGCGCCAAGCGAGAGCGACTGCGTGAGCGTCGCAACGCCAGGCGGCATTTCATCCACGAGAAAGCGAGCGGAGTACTGCGCCTCCGCGCTGAGCGCAGAGATCAGTTTCTCCCATTCTTCCGGCGTCCAGGCGCGGAAATGGAATTCCAGTTGATAGGGGCGCGAGGCACGGCCTTGAACGCCCGCCGTGACCTTGCCCGCTGACACGATCATCGTGGCAGTCTGACCTGCGGCGGCGTATCGGTTTCCCTCTTCGGCCGTCTCCGGGGTCGCCGCCGTCAGGATGGAACGCAGCAGCGGATCGGCATGCCACGGGAAGTTCTCGATGCCTCCCTTGCGCTTGAAGCGGAATCCTCCAATGACGCGGCGGGGATTCTCGGGCTGCCGTGGACGACTCTGGTCGGGAAGTTGCGTCATTCACCACCCTCCATGCCCGTGCGTCGAAGCGAGAGCAGGTCCTTGAGCTGGCCCGTCGACAGTTCCGTCAGCCACGCGTCACCGGCGCCGATGATGTTCGCCGCCAGTTCCGTCTTCTGTTCGATCATCTGATCGATGCGTTCCTCGAGCGTTCCCGTGCAGACATACTTGTGCACATTCACCGTGCGCGTCTGTCCGATGCGGAACGCGCGATCCGTCGCCTGATTCTCGACTGCCGGATTCCACCAGCGATCGAAGTGAATGACATGATTGGCCGCGGTAAGGTTGAGACCGACGCCACCCGCCTTGAGACTGAGCACAAAGATGGGTGTGCTGCCGTCGCTGCGCTGGAAGCGCTCGACCAGTTCGTCGCGGCGTCCCTGCGGCGTGCCTCCGTGCAGGAAGAGCGCGTCCACATCGAGCGCCTGACGGATCATCGCCACAAGCAGGTGACCCATCGCTCGGTACTGGGTGAACACCAGCGCCGAGTCGCCGGCGGCGACGATCTCCTCGAGCATTTCCATCAGTCGCTGCGTCTTGCCGCTTCGAGCGGGCAGCAGCGCATCGGGAGGCAGCACGATCGGCCCGGCCGCATCCGCCTCCGCCTCGATCGCATCGAGTGCGTCGTTCGCCGATGGCGCCTGTGCCGCGGTCTTTGTGCGCTTGCCGGACTTCTTGCTTGGCGATGCATCGGAACCATTCGAACCCTTGTCGTTCTTCTTTGGCACTCCCGAAGCAGCCTCCCCGAGGAAGTGCGCGGGATGGTTGCAGATCTGCTTCAACTTGACGAGCGCGCTGAGGATGAGCCCGCGACGCCGAATGCCTTCGGCTTGATCGACTTGCTGCAGCATCGCCTTGACGACCTGTTCGTACAAGCGCGTCTGTTCTTCGGAGAGCGTGATGTGCTGACGCGCCTCCACGAGCGGTGGCAGATCGGAAATGACCGTCCGGTCCGTTTTCAGTCGGCGCAGGACGAATGGGCGAACGAGATGGCGCAGGCGTTCACCCGACTTGGGATCCCGATTGCGTTCGATGGGAACGGCGAACCTTCGTCGGAAGTCTGGCTGGCTGCCGAGATATCCGGGGCAACAGAACTCCAGAATCGACCAGAGCTCCGCAAGACGGTTCTCGACCGGCGTTCCCGTGAGCGCGATCCGAGACTGCGATTGGATCGCGCGGATGGCCGCGGTCTGCTTCGTCGGTGGGTTCTTGATGTACTGCGCCTCATCGAGCACCACGCGGCGCCACGGAATGGTCTGCAGATCATCCTTGTCGCGTACGGTGATGGCATAGGTGGTCAGCACCACATCGGCGGACTCCACCGCACTGCGCAGCCGCTCACCTGCGGGCCGATCGAGCCCATGTTGGATGTGCACGCGCAGTTCAGGCGAAAACCGCTGCAATTCGCGCCGCCAGTTGCCCATCACGGACATCGGTGTCACGAGCAGCGTCGGTCCAACGGGCTGCCCATTGCTCACCGCGCGTTCATGTTGCAGCAGGGCGATCAACTGAATCGTCTTGCCGAGTCCCATGTCGTCCGCAAGGCACCCGCCGAGTCCGAGTCGATCGAGGAATGCGAGCCAGCTCAGTCCCGAGAGTTGGTAGGGACGCAGCGTTCCCTTGAACGCCTCCGGTGCCTCCGTGAGTCGGAACGATTCCGAGCCATCGGTGCCGGCGATGAGTTGTCGCACCCAACCCGTCGCCTGAATGCCGGCGACAGGCAGGGCTTCCGGCGGACCATCGATGCCATTGGCCATGCGAAGTGCTTCGATCAGCGTCATGGTGCCGCCAGGATGTCCGCGAAGGAATCGCAGCGCGGATTCGATGTCTTCGGGACGCAGGTCAATCCACTGTCCGCCGATCCGCACGAGCGGCGCCTTGTTCGCGGCGAGGCGTTCGAGCATGTCGACGGAAACAATCTGCGAACCGAGCGTGACTTGCCATCGATAGCCGACGAGCGACTGCAGCCCACCACCGAGCGCAGCGCCCCGTGCGCCCTGCGACATCATCGGCGGCAGTTCATCGGGTGAGTCGATGAGGAGATGGGCGTTGATGCGGCTGGTGGACTCGCCCCACCACGATGGAATCTCAACCACAAAGCCAGCTTCGAGCAGCACGGGACGAACCTCGCGCATGAACTGGTAGGCGCGGCGCGTGTCGAGATCGATGCCGGTTGGGCACTCCTCTTCGAGTGCCTCGTCGAGTTCCGTCCAGATGCGGCTCGCCCGTGCGAGTTCCTGCAGCAGCGTTCCCGACAACTCCTCGTCGCGAGCCTGTGCCGCACCGCGCCGCCGACCTTCGCCGCGGGCAAAGAGCGCAGATGCATCGATCACCGTCTCATTCGTCTCGGGATCGATCAGCGAGAAGTGCACGCGCCAGGTCGCATCGATGCCCGAATCCGCCGCATCGAGCGCTGGCTCCTCCAGGCGCAGTCCGAGGGAGAGCGCTCGCGACTCGCGCGCATCGTCGAGCAGCCCGAGCCAGCCGCGCGCACTTCGCAGGAGATCGAACGCGCCCCCGCGCCCCGCATCAATCGCATTCGTGGAACGCACCAAGCCCGAGAGCCATGCAACATGCGGATCCGTCGTCGGATCGCAGGCTTCGATCGACTCCTCGTATGTCTCCGCCACGAGCGAGTCACGCACAAGCGAGTCGGTCGCTGCAGCCAGAAATCCATCGATGATTGGCCAGGCTTGGCCGTCCGCGCCATCGACTGCTCGCACCACCGCAGGCATGCTGGCGGTGAGGTCTGCGACGGACTCATTCGTCTCGCCATCATTCAGCCACGGACGCCACTGACCGCGGAACGAACCGCTGCGCTCCTGGATCACCGTGGGCACGACGCGCTGATCCGCGACGGCGTTCACGCTGAAGTCTGCGAGCGCATACCACCACTCCAGCTCATGCCCCGCGGCGATCGCTGTCGTGCCACTCGAGGCGGCCATCGCATCGCGCAGCGTGAGGATGCAATCGAGCGCGTGCGGCGCGGCCACACGCAGGGTCGACACCGTGCAGGGTTCGAGCGTCAGCGACTGCGCATCGTCGTTCACGCGGCCGAGCAAGGCAGCCAGCTTGCTCGACGGGAGTACCTGCGGCTGCGCACCTGCCAGATGCGGAAGCAGGAGCCGAAGTGTGTCGGGAGTACCCGATCCAAGCCCTGCCTTCAGTGCATCGAGCGCCTTCGCCAGATCATTCGGCGGCGTGCTCCAAGGATGCGCCTGCGATCGTGCAGAACTCTTCCCGCCGCGGGCTGCATCGACGGATTCGCCCCAAAGGTGCAGTGCGGAACCAGCCCAGTTGGCGTGCAGAACAAACATGGGGCGCTGCGGATCGGGAAGGGGAGTGATTGCGCTGGGGATCGAACCCAGGACCTAGAGGTTAAAAGCCACTTGCTCTACCAGCTGAGCTACGCAATCGAGAGCCCGTATGGCGGATGGACAAGTGTACCGAGCCACCGCCGCCACCCACCTCCCGAGTGCGAAGATCGCCGATTCCCCGCGTTTCCTGCGGCTTCGGGCTTTATCAGACGAACATTATTGTCAAGGGCACGGAACGCCGATAAATGCAACCGTTGGGGGCGGGCAGGGCGTTCTGCCAGATCCAACGAAGTCGCGTCGGGCTCCGCACGAGGCGGGTCCCTCGCAGGTGACGCAAGACAAAGGGCATCAGGATGAGTGCGACCGTTCCACTGATCGACAGATTCCTCTCCTATCTCATCGATGAGCGACGCTTCAGTCCGTACACATCGCGGTGTTATGGGCTCGATCTTCGTCAGTTCGCCGACTTCCTCGTCGCCGAGTACGACCTGAAGGTCGATGACGCACGCGAGAAGCAGGTCACGGAACGGCGCGACGGCACGGCGCTCGACACCGTGTGCGGGCACATCCTGAGTACCAACATCGATTCCATCCGCGGGTTCCTCGCGCACCTCGCCGAGCAGAAGTACTCCGCAGCCACCACCGCACGGAAGATCGCCACATTGCGGTCGTTCCACAAGTGGATGGAGAAGGCTGGGCTCACCGCCAACAATCCGATGACGCTGGTCAAGACTCCCAAGCAGGCGCGCCGCCTGCCGAAGGCGATCACGGTGGATCAGGTCGAGAAGCTTCTCGCAGCGCCGAGCGACAGCGACATGCTGGGCGCGCGCGACCGCGCCATCCTCGAGATGCTTTACTCCACGGGCATCCGCGTCAGCGAAGTCGTCGCGATCAATCGCGGCGATCTGGATCTCGAGGCAGGACTGCTCAAGGTCAAGGGCAAGGGGCGCCGGGAACGGGCGGTGCCCGTTGGTTCGCACGCGCTGGGGTCGGTGGCGCGCTACATCCTTCGTGCGGAGTCTGAAAAGGTGCCGATGGGTGCGGAAAACGCGCTCTTCGTGAACAAGCTTGGATCGCGTCTTTCGAGCCGCTCGGTGCGGCGCAAGGTGTCGAAGTACCTGAAGATCGCGGGACTGGATCCGGACATCTCGCCGCACACCATCCGACACTCCTTCGCGACGCACCTGCTCGACAACGGAGCGGATCTGCGTGCGGTGCAGGAACTGCTCGGACACCAGTCGCTTTCGAGCACCCAGGTGTACACGCACCTGACCACGGCTCGGATGCGGCAGGCCTATGACAGAGCTCACCCGCGCGCCGAAGCATCCTGAGCATCCCATGCAGGACCTCGCGCCCGTGTGGAGGCTCGAGCAGGCGGACTGTCTCACGGCGCTCGCAGCGCTCCCCAAAGGGCACGCATCACTCATCTACATCGACCCTCCCTTCAACACGGGGGTGCGTCGACAAGGGCGGGGTGGTCTCGCATTTGCCGATCGTTTCGACGATGTCGGCGCATGGCGGGCGTTCATGGAACCCCGATTGCGCGCCGCGCACCACGCGCTGGCGATGGATGGTTCACTCCTGCTGCATGTCGATTGGCGAACGAGCCATCATGCGCGTTGCATGCTCGATGAGATCTTCGGCGCCGAGTGCTTCGTGAATCACCTCGTGTGGTCCTATGGACTGGGTGGTTCCGGACCTCGGTCGTTTGCCCGCAAGCACGATGACATCCTGCTGTACGGGCGAAGCACGGCGTACTGGTTTGAAGCGCCGCGCGTTCCCGCACGCAGTGCACGCCTGCGCGGACGCACGAAGAAGGCCACGGATGTGCTCGACATCGCCGCACTCAACAACATGGCGTTGGAGCGCACCGGTTGGCCGACGCAGAAGCCTCTGGCACTGCTGGATGTGCTGGTGCGCGCGTGTTGCCGTCCGAATGGATTGGTGGTGGATCCGACGTGCGGGAGTGGAACGACGCTCGTCGCAGCGGTGCGCAGCGGCAGACGCGCGCTCGGCATCGACATCAGCGCAGATGCGCTGGCGATTGCGCGAGGGCGTCTGGAGCAAGAGGCTCTGCGCCTGACGCATCCCACGGCAGGGCCGCCGCGAGTGCAGCGGCAGCCTGCTGCAATGCAGCGGGGTCTTGCCCAGTCAGCGTGACATGGCCGACCTTGCGCCCTGCGCGCGCGCTCTTGCCGTACAGATGCAGATGGGCGCCCGATTGTGCCAGCACACGCGAGGACAGCGGCAACTTCCCCACGAGGTTGAACATGATGCACGCGCTGCGCAGGTCCGTGGAACCGAGCGGCAGACCCGTCACCGCCCGAAGGTGATTCTCGAACTGGCTGGTCTCGGCGCCATCGATCGTCCAATGTCCCGAGTTGTGAACGCGCGGGGCGATTTCGTTCGCCACGAGGGCGCCGTGCGCGACAAAGAACTCGACGGCGATCACGCCGACATAGTCGAGTTCATCCATCAAACGCTGCACATGCGTGCGCGCTGACGAAGCAAGCGAGCCATCGCGATCGCAGGGAGCGGGGGCTTCACTCTTCCACAGGATGCCCGCTCGATGCTCGTTCTGCGTGAGAGGCCAGAATGCATGATGCGCGCCGCCTCCTGCTCGGCGAGCGCGGACGGCGACCTGCGAGACCTCCGCCTCGAATGGCACGAACGCCTCCAGGATGCACGGCACGCGCCCGAGTGCATCCCACGCCTGCTGCACGCTCGCCACGCCCACGCCGTTCCCACGAAGGACGCGCTGGCCTTTTCCGTCATAGCCCATGCGGCGTGTCTTGAGGACGGCTGGCAAGCCGACCCGCTCGACTGCCGCCGCGATCTCGCTTGCACTCGAGATCGACGCGAACGCCTGCACGGGAACGCCCAGATCGCGCAGCGTCGTCTTCTCACGAATGCGGTCCTGCGCCACTTCGAGAGCGCGCGCACCGGGCGCGAGGGCAACGCGCTCCTCGAGCCATCGCGCCGTTTGCACGGGCACATTCTCGAACTCGTAGGTGGCAAAACCCAGATCCTGCGCGAAGCGTTCCAGTCCCTCGGGGTCGTCGTAGGGCGTTCGGATGATCTCGCCCAGACGCGACGCGGGGCAATCCGCGGCGGGTTCGAGAAACCGGAACTGCATGCCCAGAGGAACACCGGCGAGGCCAAGCATTCGCCCGAGTTGTCCGCCTCCCACGATCCCGACTTTCACGAGGAAGCCCTTCGTGGAAGGGCTTTCTTCGACTTCTTCCCAGATCGCTTCTTCCGCGTGGGCATCTCCGCGGCAGGATCGGTGTGCGCAAGGACTGCTTCGGTCTGTGCTGCGCGGAACGCATCGACCGCCGCGCGGATGCGCGCATCGTCCAGCGCAAGGATCGACGCCGCGAGCAGTGCGGCGTTCACCGCGCCTGCCTTGCCGATGGCCAATGTGCCCACGGGTATGCCCGCGGGCATCTGCGCGATCGACAGCAGCGAGTCCAGTCCGCGGAGTGCCTTGCTTTCCACGGGGACCCCAAGGACGGGCAGGGGGCAACAGCTCGCCGTCATTCCCGGCAGATGCGCCGCACCACCTGCGCCTGCGATGATCACGCGCAGCCCGCGCCCGCGCGCTGCATCCGCATATCGAAACAGCCGTGCCGGCGTCCGGTGCGCACTCACGACGGTTTGTTCGTGGGGGATGCCCAGCATCGCGAGCGTTTCGCACGCGTGACGCATCGTCTCCCAATCGCTTCGAGAACCCATGATGACGCCCACCAATGCGCGCTGCCGTGCCATGGCGCCATGGTAAGAACTGCGGCGTGGTAGCGTTCACTGCATGAAGCATGGATGCTCTCGTCGATTGCCCCTCTCGCTGATCACGACGACCGCGCTGCTCGCCGCGGCATTTCATGGGATCGTCGGTTGCACTTCGGGCCAGGGCGGCAGCATGCCCGCAGCAGGCGGCATGTCGCGTGAAGAGGCCGTGGGGACATGGAGTCTCACCGACGGCGACAACGAACTCTTCAATGTCGTGGTTGCCCCCGATGGATCAGCCGTCGATACCTACTGGAAGGGCCCCGACGGTGCCAAGGGTGAACGCGGTCGATGGGAGTTGGTGAACGGTTGCATGGACATCCGTTATGGCAGTGGTTGGCGCGATCTCATTTCGCGGAGTGCCCTCGGTCATCGCAAGGTTGGCTACCCGCCGCGACTTGCTCCTGGCACGGGTTCGCAGGATCAGCCCGCGAACGACGGCAGCGCGGTGAAGGTGACGGGTGATCGACTGCCGTTCGTCGGGGTGTGGACGGTGCCGGGCGGAGGCGAGACGACGCACTACGAAGTCACGATGGCCCTGCGCTCCGATGGCATGGCGATGAAGACATGCGAGGCGTACGACCCTGGACTCTGGCGCGTCGACAACGGCGTGGCGACCATCCTGTGGGCAGATGGTTGGCGCAGTTCGTTCGAGCGAGCCGACAGCGAGGAATGGTTCTACCGAGTCTGGCGACCGGGCATGGCTCCCACGGATCTGCCGGCCGCATCGGGCAAAGTGCGCCGAGTTGTGCGTTGATCCCGCGCGCGCGGGTTCAAGGCCTTCGCATCAAGACCCGTACTGGGTGAACGCCGACGAGCCGAATCCCGGCTGCATTCCCGCGTAGGGATAATCCGGTTCCATGACGGTGGGATCTTCGCTCCACCGTTCATCCATGTTCGTCGTCTGCAAATCCCACGAACCTGTGTACTGCGATGCGTTGTTCGCAGCCTGCGAAAGCCGCGACGATCCGCCTGTCGTGTTCATGGGGTCATCCGACACGCAGCCCGTCGCCGAGGCGAGGGCGATCAGCACCACACACGGGAGGATTCGTCGGTGGCGCGCGATCGCGGAGGTGGAAAGCCAATCCATCATGGTGCAAGATGCTAGCGGCGCTCAACGAGTCCACTGCGGGGCGTTCGCATCGGCTGTTCTCGCGGCGCGACTCTCGCCAGCGTGGGTGGCGCGACCTGCGCAAGCCCGCTGAGGATCTCATCGAGAAGGACGGGTCCGTAATCCCAGCAGTCGACGCCCACATCGCAGCTGCGTCCGTGCTGCGACATCGCGCCATGCGCATGGCCGTACAGATGGAACGCACCGTGAAAGATCCCCTGCCAAGATCGCAGCGGATAGTGGCAGCAGACGATGCGCTCGGGTCCGCCGCTCCAACCCTTGATCGACAGAATGTCATGCACTTCCTCGAAGAGTCCGCGCAGGCGCTTCGGGCCAGGGTCGTGGTTGCCGCGAACAAGCTCGACATGCTTGCAGCGGATGCGTTCGCGAAGCGCGTGCGCGTCGGCGGATGTTTGTTCGCGCCCTTCGCCTTTCCAATCACGCGGACCGAGGAAGTCGCCCAAGTGAATCAGGCGATCGCGCGCGCCGACGCGGTCATTGATGCGTTCGATGAGCAGGTCGTCCATCCCGGACACATCGCCGGCGGCCACGGGCCGCGCAAAGAGGCCGATCGCCTCGGCGTGGGTGAAGTGCGTATCCGCCGTGATCCAAATGCGTGCGCTCATCGCGGTCCATGCACTGCACGGGCGGCAGGCGTACTCGCCGCATCGCTCGGGGGCCTGTCCGAAGCGAGTGGCGTCCAGGCACCGTTTGCGCGCGAACTCGCCACGACCGCTTCGATGAAGGCCATGCCGCGAACGCCATCATCGATGGTGGGACAGTCGAGCGCATCGCGTGGAGGCGACACGCCGCCCACATGCGCCGCGACCTGCACCGCAAACGCGCGATAGATGTTCGCGAAAGCCTCGAGGTAACCCTCAGGGTGCCCCGCGGGAAGTCGAGTCGCCGCAGCCGCAGCAGGGGACAGACCCGCCATGCCCGTGCGAAGCAGGTGCGCAGGCTGATCAGCACTCTTCAGCCAGAGGGAGTTGGGTTCCTGCTGATGCCACTCGATGCCGCCGCTGCTGCCCCACACACGCAGACTCAAGTTGTTCTCTTCGCCCACGGCGATCTGCGACGCGATCAAGGCACCCTTGGCACCGCCCTCGAATCGCAGCAGCACATTCGCGTCGTCGTCGAGCCTTCGACCATCGACGAACGAAGTGAGATCGGCGGCGAGTTCCTCGATGCGAAGCCCCGTCACATACTCAGCAAGACTCTCCGCGTGCGTTCCGATGTCGCCGATGCATCCCGCGAGACCAGCGCGCATCGGATCGGTACGCCACGATGCCTGGCGTTGGCCCTGTGCTTCGAGGCAAGTCGCGAGCCAGCCCTGGGAATACTCGACCACCACCTTGCGAATTGCGCCGAGGCGTCCGCTGCGCACGATGGCGCGCGCCTCCTTCACGAGCGGGTGGCCGGTGTAGTTGTGCGTGAGCGCGAAGGGCACTGCGGCTGCGCGAACGGCATCGCGGAGTTCGACTGCCTCACGAAGCGAAACGGCCAGCGGCTTGTCGCAGATCACAGGGAATCCAGCCTGCACGGCGGCCAGCGCCATCGGCGCATGCAGATGGTTCGGCGTGACGATCGACAGGAAATCCATGCGCTCGCCGACGGGCAGCGCAGATTCCGCGGACAGCATCTCGGCGAACGACTGGTAGCACCGCGCGGGAGGAAGGAACAGGTCCCTTCCAGAGGCGAGCGCACACGCGGGATCTGAACTGAACGCGCCGCAGACCAGTTCGATCCGCCCGTCGAGCGCCGCCGCGCTGCGATGGACTGCGCCGATGAATGCCCCGCGCCCGCCGCCCACCATGCCCATGCGCAGTTTGCGTGCGGAGGCGGCAGTCGTCATGCGCGGGCTCGCGGATGTGCGGAGGGATCAGCCTGGCGCCGCGCACGAGCGAAGGTGCTGTCGAGATCCGTCCCGTTGGGGCGGAAGTCGAGTCGCCGCACGAATGCTGCTGCTTCGGTTGCACCGTGCTCGCGGTCCATGCGGGCATCTTCCCATTCCACCGAGAGCGGGCCGCGGTAGCCGACATCATTCAGTGCAACGATGATGTCCTCGAAGCGAATGTCGCCGCGCCCAGGAGAACGGAAATCCCAGGAACGCCGTGGGTCGCCGAACGATGTATTGCCGCCGAAGACGCCGACCGTTCCGTCGCCGCGGTTCCACCAGACATCCTTGATGTGCGTGTGGAAGATGCGAGCGCCGAGGCGGCGAATGAAGCCGATGGGATCGACCCCTTGGTACGCGAAGTGCGAAGGGTCGAAGTTGAAGCCGAACCGCTTGTGTCCATGCACGGCATCCAAGGCGCGCTGCGCAGTCGCCGTGTCGAATGCGATCTCCGTCGGATGCACCTCGAGGGCGAAGTCCACATCGGCAGCATCGAACGCGTCCAGGATCGGCATCCATCGGCGCGCGAAATCGTCGTAGCCGCGCTGCCACATCTCCTGCGTGGTCGATGGGAACGCATACGCCATGTGCCAGATGGACGAACCCGTGAACCCATTCACGACGACACGATGCTCCGTCCCGAGCGAGGCCGGCTTGACGGAGAAGAACGCGCGCGCAGCGGCGGCAGTTCGTCGCATGCGCTCCGCGGCGCGCTGGCGGACGGCCTCGGGTTCGCCGTCGCCCCAGATTTCGGGCGGCAGGATGCTCTGGTGCCGCTCATCGATCCGATCGCACACTGCCTGCCCGACGAGGTGGTTCGAGATCGCCTCGCAGGTCAATCCATGGTCACCCAGCAGTTGCCAGTGTTTCTCGCAGTATGCCGTCGACTCCGCTGCCTGCAGGACATCGAAGTGATCCCCCCAGCACGCGAGTTCAAGACCGTCGTATCCCATCGACTGCGCCATGGGCGCGAGCCGTTCCAGCGGCAGGTCAGCCCATTGGCCCGTGAACAGTGTGAGTGTGCGCGGCATCAAGTCGCAGGATAGCCGCGTTCGATTCAGGACCGCGCGCTGGTCGCCATCGGATGGGACTCGCTGACGCGCTCGAGATGCTCGCGGATGGCGCGAGCGATCTGCGACTTCCCGGTGATGCGAATCGGATCATGGCCGGCGACAGCGAACCACGCCGACTGAACCCCGCTGTCGGGCGTGTCCTCGCCGCGGTTTGCCACGCATGCGCCGTGAACGGACGCGCGCGCACGCGCCACCTGGAGCAGCGCTTCGAGTTCACATTGCTCCTCGTACTTGAAGCCGACGATGGGCAGCGACGGGTGAAGGCGATGGACCGCATCGATGACCTTCTCGGTTGGCTGCAGTTCCACACTCCACGGTCCTGCACTGCTCGGCACCTTCCCCTCGCGTACTTCACGCGGTGCGAAGTCCGCGACGGCGGCAGAAAGCACCGCAGCATGTGCGGGGCGTTCGAGCGCCTCCAAGACCTGGGAGCGGTACTGCGGGACATCGCGCGCGATGTGGTGACGGATCCATGCGGGCGCGGCGAGACTGCCGCTGCCGAGCACAAGATCGACCTCGCACCCGCAGAGGTCCAGCTCCGATGCGATGGCGATGCCAAGCGCGCCCGTGAACCGGCTGCTGATGCGGCGGACCGAGTCCAGCGGCGCTGGAACGGGACCGCCCGTGACCAACACGCGCAGTGACCGAAGCGGTGAACGCGAGAGTGCGCGACAGACCGCCCGCACGATCGGTTCCTCGTCTGGAAGGTTGTGCTTGCCGTAGTCGTCGCGTGGAGCGATCACCTGCACGCCGAGCTTCTGCAGCCGAACGAGACTGTCCGACAGGATCTGCGTGTGCATCGAGCCGTGCATCGTGGGGCAGAGCAGGACTGCGCATCCGCCGCGCTCGAGTCGGCCGAGTGCAGACGCGAGCGTGGCAGTGACCGTTCCATCGGCGATTCCGCAAGCCATCTTGTTGATCGTGTTGTAGGTCGCCGGCGCGACGAGGTACGCATCGAACGGCTCACTGCCCGACAGGTGCTCCGCGCGCGGACTGAGCTGCGTCACCACTGGACGGTTGGTGCTCCAGGCGAGCGTGTCCTCGGTGACATAGCGGAGCCCCTCGCTCGAGGCGATGGCAGTCACCTGCGCGCCATGACGGCGCAGCGCGCGCGCGACCATTGGGCTCTTCATCGCCGCAATGCCACCCGTCACGAGCAGCGCGACATGCTTGCCAGCGAGATGATCGGAGTCACGCGGTACATCATGGTCGCCGATGCCGTGTGAAAGGGGCGGATGCGGATCCCAGTGCGCGTGATCAGCCATGGGCGGTTGGCCCTCCATCTTGCCATCGGAGATTCAGGTGGCACTCCCCGCGAAGGAAGGACTCGAGCCACACACCGATGGACTCGTGTCGCCACGAACCTGCGGGAAAAAGAGGCGGGCGCTCGCTGGGATCGGAGAGGAACCATCCAGCAAGCTCCGCTCGCGAGGTCACCAGAGGCGCTGCGATCCCGAGCGCGATCGAACGCATCGACACGATCGACCAGAGCGCATCGAGCTGCGTGCGCTGTTGGGCGTTTTCGGGTCGCGGGGTCCACTGCGCGTCTTCCTCGGCAGGCAGGGCGCGCGCCCGGATCATCGTGTCCTCGATGTTTCGCGCGAAGTGTTGCAGCGTCGAACGGGGAATGCCGCGAACCTGCGCGATGCGATCGGCGCTGGGCGTTGCAATGCGGGCGAGATCGAGCATGCAACCGTCGGGCAGCGCCGTGCGCGGCGGCACGTTGAGCGCCTGCGCCACATCTTGACGGATCAGCACGAGTTCTCGCAGCACGGTCATCTCGCGAGGGCGCAAGGTCAACCCGCGCGATGCGCGTCGAACCTGCGACTGGGGATCGAAGCCTTGGCTTTGGCGCGTTGCTTCGCGAGTCTCTTCAATCACCCACGCCGTGCGACCGAGCGCATCGAGCCGCTCGCGCTGCTTCGCCCACACGAACGGCAGGAATCGCACATCGTCTGCCGCGTAGCCGATCTGCGCCTTGCTGAGCGGACGCTTGTCCCATTCGGTGAAGGTGTGCCCCTTGGGCAGCCGAACACCCGCGAGGGACTCGACCAGATTGGCGAGGCTGAGCGGCCAGGGCATGCCGGTCATGCCCGCTGCGATCTGCGTGTCGATGACGGCCTCTGCACTCGCGTCAGCCCCGCGCTGTGCGATCAGCACATCCTGTCCACCCGCATGCACGATGGTCTGCAGCGCCGGATCGCACACCGCCTTCCAGAGGCTGCGCATCGCATCCTCGGGCAGCTCGAGTGGGTCCACCAGGGCAATCCTCTCGGTCGTCGAGAGTTGCACGAGGCAGATGCGCGGCAAGAATGTTTCCTCGCCGATGAACTCCGTGTCGTAGGCGAACGAGCCGGCGGCACGCGCGTGGTCGAGGAATTCTTCGAGGGCCTCGGGCGTGGTCAGCATCTCTGGCTCGCCCTGCGGGACAAGCGGGTCCTGCAACTGCGGACGCCGCACCGTTCCGCCGGTGGCGTGCGCCTCGGCGTGGTGCATGGACCTTCTTCGGCGGCGCAGACTCATCGAAAGGCAGAGGCTACAACAGTGGGTCGGAACGGGTCGAAGCTCCTATCATTTGACGCTTCGGCACTGAACGCCGAGGCGCACTCCCATGACCCTCACTTCCTCTGCGCCAAACACCCAACATCCCGACGATGATTCTCTGCCGCTCGCAGATGCACGCTCGAGACTGGTCGATCTGGTGTCGTCCGCCACGATGAGCCCAGCGCCTCACCGCGTGCAGCGATTCGAGGTCGGTGTCGAACTGATCGATCCGCTTCGTTGGCTCGCTTCGCAGCGGGCAGGGCAGCGCTTTTCGTTCCGTTCGCGCGATGGACGATGGGCGATCGCAGGGGTCGGGTGTGCGCTGCGCCGCAGCGAGTGGAAGGATCCCGCCGTGCAGCAACTGCTGGCTTCGCAGGCGAATGCGGGACCAACCGGACTGTGCGGACCGGCGCTGTACTACTGCGCATTCTTCGATCCCGGGGCGGTCGGAAAGCATGCGCCCGAGTGGTCAGGCTTCGAACGGTCGGAGATGCGCCTGCCTTTGGTGGAACTGCGGCGCGTGGGTACGGCGGTCACGCTGGCGGCGCATGTGGTGGGCGACGCGAGAAAGACGCTCGGCGCACTGGAAGAACTGGAGCTGCCGGCGCCGATGCCGCTGCTGCCGCAGGGACTTCGCTGCGCGGGCGATGCAGATCTGTCGCGGTGGGTGGACGCAGTCGATGCCGCGCTCGGTTCGATCGCGGCCGGCAGCCTCGAGAAGGTGGTGCTCGCACGCACGCGCACTTACAGCGCGCTGCAGCACATCGATCCCTGTGCCGTCCTGACCGCGCTGCAAGGTGAAGAGCCGAGTGCGTTCCACTGCCTGGTCGAGCCGAACCCAGGGAGCGCGTTCGTGGTCGCAAGTCCAGAGCGGCTCTTCCACCGCGAGGGACTGCAGGTCCGCACGGAAGCCGTGGCGGGCACCTGCGCGCGAGGTCCCGACGGCGGCGGCGACGATCGACTCGCTGGGCGGCTGCTCGGCAGCGACAAGAACAGGCGGGAGCATGAGATCGTCGTGCGCCGCATCAAGTCGGCGCTGGCTCCGCTGGTGATCGGCGTCACGCAGGAGGAATCCCCGACCATCATGCGGCTGCGTCATGTGCAGCATCTCACGACTGGTGTGTCGGCGGTCCTGCGCGACGGCATCGGCGATGAACAGTTGCTGCGCGAGTTGCATCCAACGCCCGCGGTGTGCGGATTGCCGATCGATGCGTCGCGTGCGTTCATCCGAGATCATGAACGGATGCACCGTGGTCTGTACTCGGGCGTCGTCGGCGTGATGACGGGTGGACTGAGCGAGTTTGCAGTGTCCATCCGCGGCGCGCTCGTGCATGGGACGGACATCACTGCCTATGCGGGTGCAGGCATCGTGCGCGGTTCGGATCCCGATGCGGAGTGGCTGGAGACGGAGCGGAAGTTGGCGCCGTTCGATTCGCTGGTCGCGCGCGCGCAGGCGCAGCATCTCCAGAACGCGCGGGGCGATGACGCGCGGCAGACGCGCGAGACCGGAGGTGCCTGGAGCGGCCGCAGGATGGCCGCAGGGCAGTGAGCGCAGCGCGAAAGTCAGCGGGTGCAGCGGACGCACCGAACTGGAACGCGCTCTGGGCGCACCTGGCATGTGAGGAGTGGAGACGGCGAGGACTCTCGCTCGCGGTGGTATGCCCAGGCTCGCGGTCCGCACCGCTCGCCTCCGCGGTGGCCGCACTGCGCGGCGTGCCAACGCTCATCGCACATGACGAGCGCGGCGGGGCGTTCGCCGCACTCGGCGCGGCGCGAGCGACGGGCCGCGCAGCGCTGATCGTGACGACATCGGGGACGGCGGTTGCAAACCTGCTGCCCGCTGCCGTGGAGGCGTCCAAGACTGGAACGCCGCTGCTGCTCGTGACCGCGGATCGACCGCCTGAACTTCACGGCTGCGGCGCGAATCAGTGCATCCGCCAGCAAGGCATCTTCGGTTCCTTTGCATCGTGGGCCATCGACATGCCCTGCGCGGGACCCGATGTGCAACTCAGTTGGGTTCTCGCCACGGCCGGCGAGGCGTGGGACCGCGCGCATGCGCCGTCGCACACGGCGGGGCCCGTTCACATCAACTGGGCATTCCGCGAGCCGCTCGCACCGATCGTCGAAGCGTGGGATCGCGCCTCGCTTGGCGAGATCGATCGCTGGACGGGTGGCAGCGCGCCGTGGCGCGAGCCGATCGCGCAGGAGAGTGTGGAGGTCGTCAGTGCGAAGGTGATCGGAGGAGCGCGGGTGTTCGCGGCGAAGGCGCAGCAGCCGATCCTGTGTGTCGGACCGCTCTATTCGCCGGGGATGCGCGCGGTGGCGCAGCGCGTGGCGGCGACACTGGGCTGGCCTGTCTTGGCAGACATCGGCAGCGGTCTCCGCAACAGTCGAAGTTGCCCCAGCGCGATCCGACATGCGGACTTGATCGTGCTCGATCCCGTCGCCGCGCCGCAAGCCCCCGACGCCGTCGTGCGCATCGGTTCGCTGCACTCGAGCCGCCGTGTGAACGAGTGGGTTTCCGCTGCGCTCGGGCAGGGAGCGCGACTGATGCTCGTGCGCAGCACGGCGGAACCTGCGGACCCAGACCGCGCTGCAGGCACCGAAGTGGTGGTCGATGTGCGCGCGGACCTTCCGCATGCGGTGCGTGAATGCGCGGCGATGCCCGTGCGTGAAGTGCCTTCGCCCCAGGCGAACGCCGCCGCATGGATCGCAGCGGATGATGCGGTCGACACGCTGTTGCGCGAGGAACTCGATGCGGACCTTGGTGCGGTTCTCGATGAGCCATCGGTGGCACGCATCCTGACCGAGGTCGCGCCGCCGGGCTGCACGCTCCTGCTCGGCAACAGCATGCCTGTGCGCGATGCGGACATGCACGCGCCGTCGATGGCCGAGGGCGTTCACATCGCGGTGAGTCGCGGCGCGAGCGGCATCGACGGCATGCTTGCCACCGCCGTGGGGCATGCGAAGGCGACGGGCGAGCCTGCCATCGCGCTGCTGGGCGATCTCACGCTGCTGCACGATCTGTCATCGCTCGCGCTCGCTTCGTCGTGCGGCGTGGGGGTGGTGATCGTGGTCGTGAACAACGATGGCGGGGGGATCTTCCATTTCCTGCCGCTGCAGAAGCACCCCGCGCTCCTCGAGCCGTGGAGTACGGCTCCGCAGGGAGCGGATTTCGCCGCGGCCGCGCGCATCTTCGGCATGTCCTTCACGCAGCCGCAGCGGCGTGCGGACCTTCGCGGTGCGCTCGCCTCGGCGATCGCGCAAGCGCGCGACGGGTGCTGCTCGCTGATCGAAGTGCGCACGGATCGTGCGGACAATCTCGCGTTCCACCGAACGCTGCAGGCCAAGGTGATCGCCCGCCTTCAGGCCTGCGCCGAGCGCACTCGGGGCGCGCAACCATGAGCGGCACGCACCCCGATCGCGAGGTACATGGCGCGCCCCACGACGCTCCACCCATCCGACCGCTCGTCCTCATTCATGGGTTCCTCGGATCGCCCGACGACTGGGGCGCGTTCGAGAGTGCGCTCGGGAAGATCCCGCATGCACCCCCGACCGTTCGCGCTGATCTCGTGGAGGCCGCCCGCGGGGTCCTCGCGTCGGGTGTGGGGCGCGTCACGCTGCCGCGGCTCGCGTGTGCGCTGCTCGAATCGCTGCGGCGAGACCCGAGGTTGCAGGGGGGCTTTGACGCGGTCGGATACTCGATGGGCGGGCGTGTGGCGCTCGAGTGGTTGGTGCAGCGCGGCAACGGCAGCGCAAGTGCTCTCGACATCCGCCTGATGCTCGCCTCGGCTGACCCGGGGATGGAGGATGCAGCGGAACGATCTCGGCGCGCAGGTGTGGATGCGCAACTCTCGGACCGACTCGCTGGTATCGATGCGGCCCGTCTCCCGGCGGAGCGCGCCTCCCGCATCGCATCGCTGCTTGCCGATTGGTTTGCGATGCCGATGTTCGCGCCGCTCACGGCAACGCCTGCGTTCGAGGGCATTCTGAAGCGGCGCCAGGACGACCTCGCCTCGGGAGACATCGCGCGGTGCTGGTCCGAGATTGTGGGCGGGTGTTCGCCGGGCGCGAATGAACCGCGGTGGGACACGCTGCGCGCGGCGGGCGATGCATGCATGGTTGTCACGGGCGAGCTCGATGCGCGATACTGTGCCGTCGTGAAACGCAGTTCGCAGCTTGGAATCGCCACGCGCATGATGAAGGATGCAGGGCATGCACTCCCCACGGAGCAGCCCGATGCGCTCGCACGCCTCACGGCGGCTTGGATCGCACAGGGTGCCGCAGAGGGCGAACGCAACCTCGCCGCGCACGGAACGGAAATCCCATGAGTACGCCAACCACACCGCTCGAACCTCGCACGCCGCATTGGAAGTCCGCAGGGACATTCACCGACATCCGCTTCGAAGTCTGGGAAGGGATCGCGAAGATCACCATCTGCAGGCCAGAGGTGCGCAATGCGTTCCGTCCGCAGACGGTCGAGTCCATGCGCAGCGCGCTGCAGCAAGCGCGGCACGACCCATCGGTGGGCGTCGTGATCCTCACGGGCGAGGGACCGCTCGCGTTCTGCTCAGGCGGCGACATGCGCGTGCGGCGCGAGGCGGGCTACGCCGACGACTCCGGCACGCAGTCGCTGAATGTGCTCGACTTGCAGCGGGAGATCCGCACCTGCCCGAAACCAGTCATCGCGATGGTCGCGGGCTTCGCCATTGGTGGAGGACATGTGCTGCACATGGTGTGCGACCTGACGATCGCAGCGGACAACGCGGTGTTCGGGCAGACGGGACCGAAGGTCGGATCGTTCGACGGCGGATTCGGCGCGTCGTACATGGCGCGGCTCATCGGGCAGAAGCGCGCGCGCGAGATGTGGTTCCTGTGCAGGCAGTACAGCGCGCAGGAGGCGCTGCAGATGGGGCTCGTCAACTGCGTGGTGCCGCTCGACCGCCTCGAAGCGGAGACCGTGCAATGGGCGCGCGAAATCCTCGCCAAGTCGCCGCTGGCGATCCGCTGCCTGAAGGCCGCGCTCAACGCTGACTGCGCCGGTCAG
>SYGP01000005.1 GCA_005799495.1 Planctomycetia bacterium | reverse complement strand
GCACTCGGTCGCGATGGATTGCCGACCGCATCGACCGCGTTGCTTCGGCAGATCGCGGACCTCGAGTCGGCTGCGCACACGGTCTCGGTGGTCACTCGCGCAGCGGAAGTGATCGGCGTGATCGCCATGTCCGATCAGGTGCGCCCCGATGTCCAGAAGATCCTGGCGCGACTGAAATCGCTCGGCATTTCACGACTCGTCCTGCTGACGGGCGACAACCGGACGGTGGCCGCGCGCGTCGCCGAGCCGCTGGGAGTGGACGAAATCCGCGCTGAACTGCTGCCTGAGGACAAGATCGCCGAAGTGCGGAGGCTTCTGGGCGAGTGGCAGTCGGTTGCGATGGTCGGCGATGGGGTGAATGATGCTCCCGCGCTCGCGATGGCGACGGTGGGCGTGGCGATGGGTGCGAGCGGCACCGATGTTGCGCTCGAAGCCGCGGACATTGCACTCATGGCTGACGACTTGTCGAAGCTGCCATTCGCGGTCGGTCTCAGTCGGCGGGCTCGGACCATCGTGCGGCAGAATGTGGCCATCTCGATGGCAGTGGTGGCCATGCTCATTCCGTTCGCAGCCGTCGGTGTCGTGCCGCTGAGCGCAGCGGTCGTGCTGCACGAGGGAAGCACGGTGGTCGTCGCGTTCAACGCGCTGCGACTTCTGCGGTACCGTGAGCGTTCAGCATGACACTGCATGCATGCATGGCAGCTCTGGCGATCGCGCTTGCGGTGGCCACCCCCGATGATGCACCGAAGTCCCCCGCTGCTGCACCAGCCCCCGAACCCGCGGCGCTGATCTCCACCACGATCACGCCGGATCTCCTCCGCGCCGATGTTGCGCAGTTGAGCAGCGACGAGATGGGTGGACGCTTCTTCCGAAGTCCGTTCGCGTTGAAGGCTGCATCGTGGGTGGAGCAGCGATTCAAGGACGCGGGACTGGTACCGCTCGAGGGCCTCGACACGATGCGCATGAGCATCGACGACGAACCAGAGACAGGTCCCAACATCGTTGCGCGGCTCGCTTTTTCCGCGCCACTTGGCACCGCAGCCGACAGCGCGCCGAAGCCCGCGAGTGATGGTTTCATCATCGTCAGCGCACACTATGACCACTTGCGCCCGCGACGCACGGGGGAAGATCGCATCTTCAACGGCGCTGACGACAATGCATCGGGCGTGGCTGGCATGATCGCCGTGGCTCGCGCGCTCAAGGCGCTCGCGGATGCGGGGCGTCCGCCGCAGTGCACCATCGTCTTCATTGCATTCAACGGCGAGGAAGCGGGGCTCCGCGGATCCAACGCATTCGTCGCCAAGCCGCCACTGCAGATCGAGAAGGTTCGGGGCGTGTTCAACATGGACATGATCAGCCGCGGACGGCCGCGCGAGATATTCATCGATGGAGGCGCCGTCGGTGCGCCGCTGATCGAACGCCTGAAAACGGGGAATGCGCAGATCGGGCTCACGCTGCGCATCGATGAGCACGCCGATTGGCTGCCGCGCAGCGACCAAGCAGCGTTTCTGGAGAAGCGGATTCCTGCGGTGCTGTTCTCGGTGGAAGATCACGAGGACTACCACCAAGTCACCGATCATGTGGAGAAGATCGATGCTGCGCTCGCGGCAGATGTCGCAAGGCTGGTGGCATCGACCGTGTGGAGCATGTCGCGCGAACCGCGCGCAGCACCCCACTGATCGCTCACTGCACGAAGCGCTGCGCGAAGGCGTCGAGGCGCGCGAGCGATTCATCCACTCGCTGCTGTGCGATCCGACCCGATGCCATCGCTTCGGAGAGCGCCTCGATCGCGGCGCGCTGCCGATCGAGCCGATGGCACATCAGCAGACAGTCGATACCTGCCTCGATGGCGCGCACGCACGCATCGCCGATCGGCATTCGGTCGGCAATCGCCGCCATCTCCATGTCATCACTGAACACCACACCGTCGAAGCCGACTTCGCCGCGAAGGACGCCGCCGATCACCTTCGCGCTCAGCGTCCCAGGCACGCCAGGGTCGACCGCATCGAACACCACATGCGCGCTCATCATCGATGCGACCCCCGCTCGCGCTGCCGCCACGAATGGGGGAAGTTCCACCGTGCGGAGTCGATCCATTGAATGCGGCAACCGTGGCAGGTCGAGGTGGCTGTCGCGGTCCGTGTCTCCGTGACCAGGGAAATGCTTGGCGCACGCGGCAACACCCGCGCGCTGCTGTGCTTCGATGAACGCGCACGCGCACCGCGCCACATGGGAAGGATCCGCGCCAAACGACCGAGCGCCGATCACTGGGTTGGCTGGGTTGCTGTCCACATCAACCACAGGCGCGAAGTTCAGGTCGAAGCCGCAACTTCGGAGCTCGCGCGCGAACAGGTCGCCCATCCGCGCAGACTCCTCCACGCAGTCAGGTCGCGCACCGACATCGCGAAGGGGCGGCACCCTCGTCATGCCATCAGCCAGTCGGACCACTCGACCACCTTCATGGTCGATCGAGGCGAAGAGGCGCGCGTTGCCCGCACCGCGAGCGCACGCCTTGACTGCACGCACGACCATCGTTGCGGCATCACGCGAGTTCGCATTGCGGGCAAAGAGGATCACCCCCGCGACACCCGCGCGCAGCATCTCCTCGAGGCCACTGGTGACTTCGGTTGCATCCCAACCCACACACAGGAGTCGCGCTGCACTTCGCCGCTGGGCATCGGTCGGCATCGTGCGGAATGTAGTGGTGCGCGCGATCTCGTTGTCACGCGCACAGACATGCAGCAGAACACACGCTGCCGACTCGCTCCAGTACCTTCGCGCCGTGTTCCCCGATTCGATGATGCGAACGCTTCGGGTGCGCAACTACCGTTTGTTCGCGGGGTCATTCCTCTGCAGCGGGCTGGCGCTGCAGATGCTCGCGACGGTCGTCCTGTGGGACTTGTGGACGCAGACGGAAGATCCGCTTGTGCTGGGCATTGCCGGACTCGCGCGCGCACTTCCCGTGATCGCGCTTGCACTCGTTGCGGGGCACGCGTCCGACACCTTCAGCCGCAAGCGCATCCTCATCAGCACGCAGACCGCATTCATCGGGATCGCAGCGTGCTTTGCATGGGCGAGCTGGCAGCATGCGGGCCCCAACATCTGGTACGCGCTGCTGGCGCTGTCGGGATGCGTGCGTTCGTTCAATGGTCCGAGTCGCCACTCGTTGGTGCCGCTGCTTGTGCCATCCGACACGGTGGAGAGCGCCATCGCCTGGAACAGCGGCATCTTCCAGTTCTGCGCCGTTTCGGGACCAGTGATCGCGGGCTCGTTGCTGCAGTTGGGGATGGAATCGTGGCATGT
>SYGP01000050.1 GCA_005799495.1 Planctomycetia bacterium | reverse complement strand
TGGCGCAGGGAGATCAGGGTTTCGGCGGGGCGACCGTGGCTCGAGTAGCACCCGTGCTGATGCCCCCGACAACCAACACGGTCGGGCCGGTCACGTAGCGGCTCTCTTCCGAAGACAGGAAAACGACTGGGCCGGCAAGGTCGTCGGGCGCACCGGGGCGCTTGAGCGGGATGCGGTCGCAGAGGTACTCGACCCACTCGCGGTTGATCGAGATATCACCTTCGAGGAAGTGGAAGTGCGGATGCTCGGTGAGCGCGCCGAGGTTCTCCGAGTTGAGGTCCATGCCGTAGACCTCGAACCCATCATCGCGCAGCAAGCGCTCCGACAGATGACTACCGATGAACCCATTCACGCCAAGAATGAGAACCGAAGTTCGGCGGCGTCGGCGCACGGCGGCCCGCTTCCCCAGTCGCATGCGTGGACGCAGGTTCATCTCGGTCGCGACTTGCGGGCCGGTGGTCCAGACGCCATCGGGACCCTGTGCCTCGACGATCTCGATCGCGCCGTCGCCCGCGGCCACAATGAGGGGCGCGGCCGAAACCAATTCGCCCGGCGCAGCCGCTTCACCCGCGGGCGTCTGCACGCGGCGCACCTTCCACACCATCAGCTTGCGCGTGCCGGCAAAGGTGAATGCACCTGGCCACGGATGCGAGACGGCGCGCACGAGATTGCAGATCTCCGCGGTACTGCGCGTCCAGTCGATCTCGCCGTCCGCAGGCGTGCGTGGCCCCATCACCGTGGCCTGCGACTCATCCTGCGCGCGCCGCGACGCCGTGCCCGCCACAAGCTGCGGAATCGTTTCCGCGAGGAGTTTCGCCGACTCCGCACACATCCGCTGCGTCAGTTCCCATGCGGTCTCCTCGGCCCCGATGGCGACCGAACGCTGCGCAATGATGTCGCCCGCATCCGCCTTGTCCACCATGTGGTGCAGCGTCACGCCTGTCTCTCGTTCACCATGCACCAGCACCCAGTTGATCGGGCAGCGGCCGCGATACTTCGGCAGCAGCGCCGAGTGCAGATTGATGCAGCCCTTGGGGAACAGCGCGCGCACGGCCGGACCGACCATGTTTCGATAGTGGAACGACAGCAGCAGCTCTGGTTTCAGTGCGCGCATGCGCTCGATCCAGATCGGATGATCGATTCGCGCCGGCGCATGAACGGGGATGCCATGCTCCGCGGCGAGCCGCGCGACGCTGGCGTACCAGCCGCCTTCCTTCGGATCGTCGCGGTGCGTGAAGACTGCCACCACCTGCAGCCCGCTCGCGATCGCCTGCCGAAGCGCTGCAGCACCGATTTCGTGATACGCCAAGACGATTGTCCGCATCCTGCACTCCTTCTAGGGGGACTTGCGCCCCTCAGTTCCGAACCTGAGGGCGATCACGCCCCGTCCCACGCGCACCCGTCGCCGCATCGTTTGCACCATCCGCGGCCTCACCGAGCGTTTCGCCGATCACGCGGTCGATGATGTAGCGCGGGCGTTCACGCACATCCGCGTGGATGCGACCGATGTACTCGCCCATCAACCCCAGCGCAACGAACTGCGCACCGATGAAGAAGAAGGCAACGGCAAACAGAGTGAACACACCCTGCCCCGCCCACTCTGCACCGTAGATGAAGCGCAGCACGAGCAGCAGGGCGCCGAATCCGATCGCCAGCATCGACACCGCCACGCCGAGCCACGACAGCAGGCGAAGCGGTGCGGTGGTCATGCAGGTCAGCAGGTCGAACTGCAGGTTCACCAGCTTGAGCAGCGTGTACTTGCTCGTGCCGCGCGCGCGCTCAGAGTGCCCCACGGGGATCTCGGTGACGCGCCGCGCAAAGAGGTTCGCCAGCACTGGAATGAAGGTGTGGCGTTCGCGGCAGCTGAGCATCGCCTCCACCACGCGACGCCGATACGCGCGCAGCATGCAGCCGTAGTCGTGCAGCCGCACACCTGTCGTGCGCCGCACCATCAGATTGATCACGCCGCTGAAGACCTTGCGAAAGAGCGCATCCTGCCGATCCTGCCGAACGGAGCCGACCACATCGAATCCCTCGTCGATCTTGCTGACGAGCGCAGGGATCTCCTCGGGAGGGTTCTGCAGGTCTGCATCGAGCGTCACGAGGATGTCGCCCTGTGCCGCGCCGAACCCACAGAGGATCGCATTGTGCTGCCCATAGTTGCGGTTGAGCAGCAGCGCCTTCACGCTGCCTGCGTGCGCGGCAGCCGCCTGGACGAGCATTTCGGTGGAACCATCGCGGCTGCCATCGTCGACGAAGATCACTTCCCAAGGGCGATCCAGCGAACGGCATGCGGCGATCGTGCGGTCCACCAGTTCGGCGATGTTCTCCCGTTCGTTGAAGACGGGAATCACCACCGTCACCGAGGCGGTGCTCATGAACGCCCCCCAGCGACGACGCTTCGCGCGCCCGCCAGCACATCCTTGATTGCAGCGACCACATCATGCACATCCGCCTCGCGCATGTCGGGGAAGCACGGCAGCGTGCAGATGCGCGCCGAGTTCCACTCGGTCACGGGCAAACGCCCCGTCCAGTGCGGGCGATTTTCGCGGTACCAGGTGTGCGTGTGCGCCGCGAGAAAGTGGATCCCCGTCCCGATGTTGCGCGCCTTCAGGCCATCCATGAACGATGCCCGATCGACGCCACAGCGCGACTCATCCACTCGCACCACCACCAGATGTCTTGCGTGACGGTGCGGCCATGCAGGATCAGCGAGCAGGTCGACGCCATCCACCTCGGCGAGCAGCCGCCGATACTGCGCCGTGATCGCCTCGCGCCGCGCGATGAATGCATCGAGACGCGGCATCTGCCGCACCGCAAGCACCGCGTTCATGTCGGCCATGTTCTGCTTGTATCCGGGCGACTGCACCTGCGCCTGCGGTGAACGCCCCTGCTGCGCACGGTCGTGCGCATCCACCGCGAGCCCGTGGAAGCGCAGCCCGCGGATGCGCGCGGCGAGCGCGCGGTCGTTCGTCGTCAGCACGCCGCCCTCACCCGAGGTGATGTTCTTGATCGGATGCAGCGAGAAGATCGCCGTGTCGCCGCCGCCAACTTCGATGCCGCGGTACTGCGTGCCGATGGCGTGCGCGGCATCTTCCAGGATGGGAACGCCCCGCTTTGCGCACACGGCGCGGACAGCATCGAGGTCGACGGGTGCGCCCGCATAATGCACGGGGATCACCAGCCTCGTGCGCGGAGTGATCGCGGCATCGATCGCGTCAGCACCCACGAGCAGCGTGTCGGGGTCGACATCCACGAACACATTGGTCGCACCACGGAGTTCCACCAGATTCGGCGTCGAGACCCAAGTCAGCGATGGTCCGACCACCTCATCCCCAGGACCGATTCCCATCGCCTCGAGCGCCAGTTGCATGAGCGCGGTGCCAGAGGTGGCGGCAATCGCCTCGGCGGCGCCTGTCCGCTGCGCGACCAACGCTTCCAGTTCCGCCACCTTCGGACCCGTGGTGATCCAGCCGCTGCGGAGCACATCGCCAACCGCAGCAATGTCCTCCTCGCTGATCGAGGGGCGGCAGAATGGCAAGAAGGCGGACCGCATCCGCCAAATATATCGGCAATCACCCCATTCCCAAGCCATGAACGCACCTCCCACCGCAGAGAAACGCGCCGCGGCAACGCACCCAAGCCCGCGACAACTGACGCAAGCCGCTACACTCCGAGGTCCATCACGGGTTGTAGCGCAGCTTGGTAGCGCGTTTGACTGGGGGTCAAAAGGTCGTGGGTTCAAATCCCGCCAGCCCGATTCTTCACTCCGAAGGCCAAGGCCAAAGCGCCTTGGCCTTCTTCGTTTCGGGGTCGGCCCAAATGCCCTGCTCCGGGCAAAACGTGTCCCGAAATGGGACACTTTTTACATGGAGCAGGGTTTCGCACGCGAATGGCCGAGGCGGCAGAGCAAGTCCTTGAGCACACTGAGCGCCCAGCGCGGGCGTCCGACGATGTCATCCCAAGTGAATGCGATCACCGTCCATCCAGCGGCCACCAGACGCGCGGCGCGTGCGCGATCCGCCTGAAAGGACTCGGCGGATGCGTGAAACGCCCGGCCGTCGATCTCCACCGCGAGTTTGCGGGTCGGCCAAGCAAAGTCGACACGGCAACGCCATGCTCCCAATGCATCCAAGCCCTGCACCCGGAAGTTCGCACGCCAACCCTTGGGTCCCCCCATGCGGAGTCCCCCGCTGCGCAGCAGCGCCGCCATACGACGCTCGGCCTCGGACTGCGTGCCGGCAGCGGCATGCGCAACCGCCAACTTCAGCGCCGCGGTTCGTCGGAACCCCTTTCGTCCCGTGGCCAACCTACGCGCCAGCCGATCCGAGAGCCCTGCGTGCGTGAGCCATCGTCGCTGGAGGCAGCCATCGAGGAACTCGACTGCTGCACAGGACAGCTCGCCCGTTCTCCCCTCCATCTGTTGCCGCGCATCGAGGATGTCCAGCAGCGCTGTTTCGCGATCAGCCAGCAGCAGTCCCATTCGGCGCACGACGGTTCCATCGAAGGTCCCGCGCAGCACATCGACTGATCCAACGCCACGCGGCGCGCGGTAGCGCGAGTAGACCGTCGATGCGTGCCGGTCGAACCGCCCATCCCACGATCCATCGGACGTGCATGACGAGCACCCTTGCAGGATCGCAGCGTCGGCGCCCGTGACGATGGCTTCGGATCCAAAGAGGAGTCGCATCGCGTGGGCGGAGCGCGCCGCGTCCTGAACGACAGGTGGGCGCGCCGCCAGCCACGGAGGGCAGGCATTGACGAGCCGGAATACCCCTCGAAATGGAATCAGATTCCCACGCGCGATGAGCGTGCGGATCTGCTTGAATGTGTGGCCAAGCCCCACCAGCGTGCGCCGGTCGACGAGTCCGCCATGTGCAACGGCAACTTCGTGCGTGGTGGGCAGGAGAACTCCGCGGCGCCGAGAAGAAAGAGGCATGTCGGGTTCCACCGGCAGATGAACTCTAGGACTGCGCGGAGGCATTTCCGACACATCAGGCGGAACTTCGCCACCGCCCTTTCCCCTGCTCGCGGCAAAAAGTGTCCCAATACGGGACACTTTTTACCCGGAGCAAGGATATTCACGCCAGTTCTGTCCGACATCAGCCTTGCTCGGCACATCCGTCCCGTGGCTGTCTTGCCCCGCCTACCGCTCTGGGTTGTCGCCGTGCTCCTCGCGAGTGTGCTTCCCTGCGACATCGCGGTCGCGCAGGGTGGCTCCGGGGCCGGCGCTCCCTACTCGCACTCGTCCTCGATCGACGGGCAGCCCCTCGAGGGCCTGGTCTTTGTCCCATCCGGCTACTCACAGTCGAGCCCGCCGACGGCATTGGTCGTGTACCTGCACGGTGGCGGCGGGCTCGGCATTGTTCCGGTCGGATGGCCGCAGCTCCTCAACAATCGCGGTTGGATCCTCGTCGCCCCGCATGGGCGCGAGTGGGGCCTCTCCGATCCGGCTCTGTGCCCGACCAATCCCAATGCCGCGGGAACCTGCAGTTGGTGCACATCGGCGGCGTACGTCGACAACCCCTTCGATCCCTTGGTGGGCCCTGGCGAGCAGGACATCCTCGACTCGGTCGACTGGGCGATGGATACCTTCAACATCAACCCCGATCGCGTCTACCTCACTGGCTTTTCGATGGGCGGACGCGGCACCTACCAGATCGGCCTGCGCAATCCAGATCGCTTTGCGGCGATCGCGCCGTGTGCGCCTGCGTCGGACATGTTCGAGATCTTCGTGGCGGACCCCAACCCGCCCGACCTCTGCAAGCGCTTCATGCTCCACGACGGCGCCGGGGGGCTCGTGCCCCATGCCAGCGGGGCCACCGACTCGATGTACTTCCAGACCAGCGCACGGTTCCTCATCGAGAACGCGATGAACCTTCCCGTGCACCACAGTCATGGGACGCTGGACAGCCTGGCCTACAACATCATCACCGCTCCCACGCGCTACCGACACGGCGCGTGCATGCTCTACGACAACTCCTTCAGCGGTTGCCACGGCGCTTCGGACCTGTGTTTCGGTCACACCCCCACGCTGAGTGACCTCGCTACCGCCAATCCCGGCCTGTATTCGTGGACCTACAAGTTCACCAACATCGGCCACACGCTGGACCAGCAGTGGGCTGCACAGATCTTCGCGCACTTCGACGCCGCGGTTCGGCCCGCCCATCCCCGCACGGTCTTCTACAAGACCTACACCGATACGGCGGTGCGAAGTCACTGGCTCCGCGTGCAGAGCGCCGTGCCGTGGACGGGGCAACCAGCAGCCGTGCGCGCGGCGGCGGCACCTGCCCAGAACATGCTCGAGCTCTCGGTGTGCCGCACGAACGAAGTGCGCATCGACCTGCCGTGGGCGGAACTGTCGCTGTCGCCGAAGTCGCCACTCACAGTTGTGGTGCGCCGCTTGGATGCATCGGGTCTGGATCCTGCTCTCGCAAGCACTGCGGAGTCACTCGCCACCACCATCAGCCTCGTCGGCGCGTCGCCCTGCGGTCCACTCGCGGCGACGATCAACGGCGCGCCGGCACCCGCCGGATTCGTTCGCTGGGTCGGAGACCGCGTGGCGTTCGGGCCACTGGTCGCGCCTGCGGGCGACCCAGTGGCGCTGCACGCAGTCGTGGTGAGCGAACTCGCATGCGATCCGCCCTGCCCAGCGGACTGGAGTGGCAATGGCGCGGTCGACGGCCCGGACCTCGCCACGCTCCTGAGCGCCTGGGGAGTCCAAGGCGATGCGGGAACCGTTCTCGGGGACCTCACCGTGGACGGCAGGGTGGACGGCGCCGACCTCAGCACCCTGCTCGCCGTCTGGGGTCCGTGCAACGCGCCGTGATCCCACAGACCCCGCCAATCAACAGGCGGCCCGAGTCATGGCTGAGCATCGACTGCCAATGATCTTCGGCGTGGCACGCTGCGCCAAAGCGCATCAGCGCGCCCGAGTTTCCGCGCGAACGGCACCACGGATGCGCCGACCGATGTCGGAAAAATACAGGGCCTTGTGCCACGCGTGCCAGAATCCCGCGCGCCCATCGAGGAATCCGCAGCGGCGGAGGTACTCCTCAAAGAAGTACGCCATAGGCAGCCAGCGACGAGCAAGCGATCTGTACTTGGTGCGCTGCCGCGGGGTGAGAGCCGCAAGCGCCGCGGCATCGAGGCGCAGCGCGCGCTCGGCCTCCCAGGCTGCATAGGCCTCGTGACGTCGCTTCCAATGTTCGAGACCGCGGTCATCTCGGTGATCAATGCGCGCGCTGATCTCTCCAATGGTGCCAGTGAGTATCGGATGCTCATGGATCTCCATGTCGAGGTGACTCCAGCGATCCTCATCAATGCGTTCGTATTCGCCCGCGCCGACGCGGAACAGAGCCAGCTTGCGGTTGGGGGTGCCGTGACGCAGACGGCGTCCCATGAACCAGTTGTCGTATGTGAGCCAGAACCCACTGTGCGTTGTCGTGGGGAGGACCCGCGCGAGTTCATCGCAGAACGCAGCGTCGACGAACTCGTCGGCGTCGAGGAACAGGACCCACGGAGTCGTCGGCGGATGCGTCCGCAGGAACCAGTTGCGCTTCTTTGGAAAGCGCCCGTTCCATTGGAAGTCGACGACCCGTGCCCCGTGCGCCAGCGCAATCTCTCGAGTGCCATCGGTCGATGCGGAATCGATCACGACTACATCTTCAAACGCCCCTCTGACCGAAGCCAGACAAAGGGGCAACCCGGCACGCTCATTTCGAACGGGAATCGACACGGTGATGGGCAGCGGTCTCATCGAGCAATGTCCACGATGCGATGAACGAGTCGATGCCATTTCCTGCATGCGTCTGCTGTGCTGTAGCGTCTTTCGAGGACTGCCCGACCACGCGCGCCCATGGCGGCGGCTTCCTGCGGGCTCTCGCGCAGCCGACGAATCGCGCGCACGAGTCCCCTCCCGTCGCCGGGCTCCACGATGACTCCGCACTGCTCCTCCTCAATGACGCGTGCCACTTCAGATGCGGACGGCCCCACAAAGATCACTGGCCTGCCCGTCGCGAGCACCCCATAGAACTTGCTTGGGACCATCAGGCCCTCGAACTCGGCCGCCATTGTCACCAGGTGCACATCACCCATCGCGAGCAGATTGCTGATTTGCTCCCGCGGCTGATAGTTTCGAAGGATGACATTTGTGATGCGATTCTCGCGAACAAAGTTCTCCACATCTGCCTTCTTCGTGCCGCCTCCCACCACCACCCATCGCAACCCAGTCTGATCCTTCAATGCACCCATGGCAGCAAGCATGGCACGCTCATCGTGACCGACTCCGAAGTTCCCCGAGTACTCGATCACAAACTCATCGGAAATCCCCCACGCTTCGCGCAGCGGATTGTCAGCCTGGCATCGCACTGGTATCTCCGTGGGATCCGCCCACACATTGATCACTTCGATGTGACTCGGCTTGATGCCCCGCGCGATGACGCGCTCGCGCATGCAGCGACCAAGCACGACCACCACATCCGCCGACCGCATGCACGCCGTGTCCATCCAGAGCAGAAAACGCTGAAACGGTGATCGCTTGCGGACCAGCCCTGCCGCCTCCGGCACCTCGGGATAGAGGTCCATGGCCCAGAACACGAAGCGGGAGCCGCGCAGGCGCTTCAGGAGCACCCCGATCAGAGCGACAAAAGGGGGGGTCGTGAAGCAGATCACGACATCGGGCCTCGGAAGTCGCAAGGCCTTGGCCGTTGCGGCGAGATAGAAGGCCATGAAATCGAAGATGCGACCTGCGATTCGATCCTTTCCGAAGGCATTCTTCGCCACTCGAACGATCTGGATGCCATCGACACTCTCCGCCGCGACGAGCGCACCCCCCGACTCACCATAGATACTCCGTGACGCAAGTGCCGTCACCGCATCGCCTCTCTGCACCATGGTGCGTGCAAGGTCGTGCCCGTGCTGTGCCGTTGCCGCCACATCGGGCCAAAACCCTTGGTTCACGAGAAGGACACTGATGGGCGATGTGGTGGGCTCACGAAGTGGCTCCAACGCAGAGATGATCTGCTTCACCGCTGCCGATGAGGAGAAGAGCCGCTCAGACAATTCTTGCCCGTTCCGTCGCGCATCTTCGACCGCGTGAGGATCTGCGAGAAGATCCTCGGCAAGTCGTTGCAGCTCGGCGGCATCACCGCCGATGCTGACGCGCCCTACCTTGGATTCGTTGATCATCCTCTCGAGATCATTGCCTGGGTTGATTCGAGCAAGCACCGGAATGCCAGCCTGCATGTAGGTCAGGAATTTTCCAGGAATGTTGTGAGAGTGGTGCCGTGGGTCCAACGCAACGATTCCCACATCGCACTGGCGAAGCAGTCCAGGAATCTCCTGAGGCTCAATCTCGTCGTGAAAGAGCGTGTTGTCGAGGCCAGCATCGGCGGCAACGGCAGCAAACCGCGCAGCATCACTTCCGCGTCCCACAAAGAGGAATCCCACATCCCGCCGGTGTTGCATCCGAATCGCGAGATCCACGAAGACATCCATGCCCTGAGCGACCCCCATGTTTCCTGCGTAGACAATGATCCTGCGGCCCGCCAGCAATGTGGCGTCGATCCGAATACGGCACCCCTGATCGGTCGCCGGCCTCAGCCAATTCTGAAGGACCTCGAGTTGACGCCCCGCACCCTTTGACCAATCGTTCAGATACGGCAGGTTCGCTGGCGTTTGGACTCCGATGGTGTCGGCCACCCGATACTGCTCCCTTTCGATCCACTTGAAGAAACGGTACGCCAGTCCCCGCCGCATCAATCCCATGTCGACAGCCCATTCTGGAAAGATGTCTCGGAGTATCAAGTAACTGCGGCACCGACTCTCCCGACGCAGCGCGCGCACCATCGGTCCGAGGAAAATGGTCGGCGAGTACCAGACGATGCCATCCCAGGCCTCGGTGTTGAGACCGCTGTGCCGCAAGGCCCGAAGCAGGACATGCGGCAGCCGCATCTCGTTCAGTGTGCGCCGTACATAGTCGATGTCTTTCGTGCGCGGCGTGCGAACCCGCAAGTGAGTGATGCCATCGCACCGCTCAATGAGCCATGGCTCGGTCAACCCTTGTGTCGGAACGACGACGGTTGGGGAGTGACCCTGTTCCACGAACTCGCGCACAAGATCACGCATCTGGACCGCCCCTGAAATCCGCAGGGGCGGATAGGTATCCGCGATGATGATCAGTCGCATCGGAGTCCCTGCACTCTCAAACGGAAGTCTGCCTCCACACCACTCGCTTCACATAATCGGTGTAACTGTGGATGATTCGCACAACTTTCTCCGACACATTGGGGGCGCTGTAGTCGACAACCCGCAAGAGGGTGCGTTCGGCTCCCCTCGACTGCGACCGAAGGATCTCGAGCCCCTGCATCACCCGCTCCGTGCTGAGTCCCACCATCATGACCGCTGCCTCTTCCATTCCCTCTGGCCGCTCGTGCGCTTCCCGAATGTTGAGCGCGGGAAAATTCAGGATGGATGACTCCTCGTTGATCGTGCCGCTGTCCGATAGAACGGCTCGCGCCGACTGTTGCAGCCTGACATAGTCGCTGAAACCCAGTGGCTTCAGGAGGCGGATATTGGGATGGAAACGGCTCCCCGTCGCGTCGACCCGCTTCTGCGTTCTCGGATGAGTCGACACGATCACAGGAAATGCGTGATGCTCCGCGACGGTATTGAGCATCGCGACAAGCCGCGCAAAACTCGCATCACCATCGACATTCTCCTCGCGATGGGCACTAACCATGAAGTACTGCCCCTCGTGCAGTCCAAGGCGCTGAAGCACATCCGAAGCCTCGATCTTTGCCTTGTAGTGGTGCAGTACTTCGTACATCGGACTCCCCGTCTTGATCACCAAGTCCGGTGGCAATCCCTCCGCGAGCAGGTACTCGCGTGCAATCGAGCTGTAGGTCAGATTGACATCTGCAGTGTGATCCACGATCCGGCGATTGATTTCCTCCGGCACTCGCTGATCGAAGCAACGATTCCCAGCCTCCATATGAAAGACGGGAATCTTCCTCCGTTTCGCAGGCAACACCGCGAGACAACTGTTGGTGTCACCGAGCACCAAGAGAGCATCTGGGCGAACAGCCTCCAGCACTCGGTCCACCGAAATGATGACCTTCCCGATGGTTTCGGCAGCGGATACCCCGGCTGCATCGAGGAAATGATCGGGCTTGCGGATTCCCAGATCCTTAAAAAAGATCTGGTTGAGCTCGTAGTCGTAGTTCTGTCCCGTGTGGATCAAGGTGTGCTCGCAGTGAGCATCCAGCTTTGCCATCACGCGCGACAGCCTGATGATCTCGGGGCGGGTACCGACAACGGTTGCGACCTTCAGTTTCGTCATGTCAGACCTTTGCACTGATCGTGTCCGGATGTTCTCGATCAAAGACCTCGTTTGCCCAGAGCAGTACGACCAACTCCTCTTGACCTGTATTGGTGATGTCATGCGCCCATCCAGGCACGGTATCCACGATCCGCAAGTCATCACCGGATACATCCATCACCAAACGCTCTCCCGTCACCACATGTCGGAAGCCGAACCTTGCACGACCACGCACCACCAAGAACTTCTCGTTCTTCGTATGGTGATAGTGACCGCCCCGCGTGATGCCGGGATGGGCGGTGAAGAACGAAACTTGTCCAGAGTCCGTGGTGCGCAGCATCTCGGCAAATACGCCTCGTGGGTCACCATGCTTCACGATTGGATAGGAGAAATCCTCTGGCGGCAAGGAACTCAGATAGGTGGCATACAACGCCCGCATCAGTCCGCTCCCCACTCGCTCCACACCAAGGGCCTTGCGTGTCTTGTGAAATCCATCGACTGCCGAAGCGACCTCCCCCACGGAGGTCGCGTAGACCGGAGTCACCGACCTGTAGGGACCATCAGGAACCAAGTGCCCCTTCAACAGGGCTGACGCGAGCGCGAGCCAGTGCGTGATGACATCGTCCACATAGACCAGTTGAAGCGGCGCACTCGGATCATGAATGGTGATAGGTAATCCGCGGGCAATGTTGTGACAGAACGTCGCGACGGCGGAGTTGTAGTTTGGTTTGCACCACTTGCCGAAGACGTTGGGAAGTCGATAGATGTGCACCCATCGCAGCGGATCGGGGCTCGCCGCGAGCAGCGCGGCCTCGGCAGCCCTCTTGCTTTGACCATAGGGATTTTCGCGTTCCGCCTGAATCGACGACGCGAAGATGACGGGGATCGGTCGTTCCCTTGCCGCCACGAGGCTCGCGACTCGCGCCGTGAAGTCCCGATTCCCAACCATGAACTCATCGGGATTCGTTGGGCGATTCACCCCTGCGAGATGAAACACGATGTCACACGCCTCGACTGCCTCGACGAGCTGCTGATCCGATGATTGATGATCAATTCGAAGGACCTCTCGGTCCGATGCTTCCCCCAAGCGAATGCAGAGATTCGTGCCGATGAACCCGTCGCTGCCTGTGACGAGCGCACGCATTGCTCAGTCGACCACCTGAGGTGTCCTTCCCTCCACGATGTCACGCATGAAGTCCAACTTGAGGAGCAATCGCTTCATCCCCTCCACATCGAGTCGCGCAGTGTTGTGTGAGTTGTAATCCTCGCTGGCCGCAAGTTTCGTCTGGCCTTCATCGAAGTACTTGCCGTAATTGAGATCGCGCATGTCGGGGCGAACTCGGTAATAGTCCTTCAGGTCCTCCGACGCAAGCATCTCCTCCCGACTCAAGAGGGTTTCATAGACCTTCTCTCCATGGCGCGTGCCGATGACTCGGATCGGGTGATCTGGTCGATCCATCAACTGCACGATCGCCCGAGCCAGGGTGTCAATCGTGGCTGCAGGGGCTTTCTGGACGAAAATGTCCCCGTTGCCGCCGTGTTGAAACGCAAACAGCACCAAATCCACCGCATCGTCGAGCGTCATCATGAAGCGGGTCATTTCGGGATCGGTGATGGTGATGGACTCGCCACTCATCACCTGATTGACAAACAAGGGAATCACGGAACCGCGGGATGCCATGACATTTCCATATCGCGTCCCGCACGCAGTCATTCCACTCCCGGCGAGCGTCCGAGCCTTGGCGATCATGACCTTTTCCATCATCGCCTTCGAGATGCCCATCGCATTGATGGGATACACCGCCTTGTCGGTGCTCAGGCAGACAAGCCGAGATACCCCGCAGTTCACCGCTGCCTCGAGGACATTCTCGATGCCGAGGATGTTGGTCTTCACCGCCTCCAGCGGAAAGAACTCACAGGATGGAACCTGTTTCAATGCTGCGGCGTTGAAAACGAAGTCAACGCCTCGCATCGCGTTCAAGACACTTCCGTAGTCCCGCACATCGCCGATCAGGAACCGCAGTTTCTTGTCTTGGTACCGCTTGCGGCAGTCGTCCTGCTTCTTCTCATCACGGCTGAAGATCCGTATCTCTCCGATGTCACTCTTCAGGAATCGGCGCATCACGGCATTGCCGAAGGAGCCGGTGCCGCCAGTCACAAGCAGTACTTTGTCTTTGAACATTCGAGCGTTTCCGTTGGGAGACAGGGGGAACCCGAATCATAACTCAGCGACCCAACACGCGGGCGCGGCGGGACCGAGGCGGTGCCGGGATCAATCCCGAGCCAACGCTCTCGAACGATTCGCTCGCGCCTCTTCGACGATCGACAGGAACTGACGCAGTCGCGCTTCAGGCGTGTGCTCCTTGACAAACTCCCTGATACTCGATTGCAGCGAATCGAACTGCGCCTGCGCCTGCCGAATCATCGACTCAGCAGATCCGTGGTCAAGTCTGAACACGAAGGATTCCTTGGCAAAGTGCGGCATTCCAGTGATCAGCAGCGGAAGTCCGCAGGCAAGAAGTTGGAGCGCCTTGTTGGGCAGGACAATCGCGTCGCAACCCTCGACACCTGACTTGAATGGAATCAGTCCGCCGATGACCTCAGCCATGGGCAATTGATCCAGCGTCGCTGACTCTTTGTTGCGCACATTTTTCATGTCCGCGAACAATGGATGTTTCAGCAGTGACTTGTTCTTTGGCCCAACCATCCAGATCTCCAGGGATGGCATTCGATGCTGGAGGGTGATTGCGAGATTGTGGACGAAGTCCAAGTCCACTCGCCAGTCCACAAAGCCCCAGTACAGCAGAATCCTCCGACAGCTCCCCTCTGGTTGGATTGCCTGACCATGGCTTGCCCACGGCAAGAAGAGGTGGGGATCCGAAAAGGCCCGCAACTGGTCTGCGATCACCACGGAAGGCGTGAGTACCGCGTCGCTGCTTCGGCATGTCTCACGCTGTGCACGGAGCAGGGAGCCACGACAGCCTGGCAGCGCGCGAGACACAAAGTCATCGTTGATGACTGTGATAATTGGGTTCTTTGGGAACGCATCCCGCAAGAAGAAGTACTCGTAGTTGAAGTTGAGGATCACATCATGAGGAGTTGGGCTCAGCGGCCTGAGTGCGGCGTGGATCGAAGGCACTGTCCACATCGCATCGAGGGCCCGGACCGGCGACGACACCCTGATTCGATGATGGATGAGCTCCCTGTGGCGAAACAGCGAAACCCCTGGTTCCACCGGAGTACCCACCGTCTCGATGCCGAATCGCCGCGGCCGCTGAGCCATGATCACCTGACGCCCGGATGCGGCAAGCAGGCGAGCCAACTGATGCCTCAGACGGGGCGGTTCGTTCCACTCAGTCTTGGTGAACAGAATGAAGCGCTCACCAGACAGTTCAGTCATTGGACCCTCGGATCGATCAAGGCCCGACGCTCGAAACTGCATGCACCACATGCCGCACCATCTCCTCGGTCATCTCGGGATAGATGGGGATGGAAAGGATCCGGCTCTGGTTGTGGAACGCATTGGGGAAATCCGCCGGCGAGTGGTTCAGCCGCGCATACGCCGGGTAGAACGGCAACGCCTTCGAGTAGTTCAACATCGTCGAGATGCCCACCTTGTTCAGGTGCTGCTGCAGTGCATCACGGTTTTCCGTGCGGATCACGTACAGGTGATAGACATGCGTGCGGTCGCGAGCGATCTTCGGCGTGCGCACCGCTGCGTGCGGCGCGAACAGCGCGTCATACTGCGCAGCCACGCGCCTGCGACCCTCCGTCCAGCGCCCGAGATGGGGCAGTTTCACCGACAGGATCGCGGCCTGTAGCCCGTCAAGTCGACTGTTGATCCCCTCGATCTTGTGTTCGCCCTTGCCCCCGTGCCGCGCATACAACTCGCACCACTCGGCCAACTTGGTGTCGTTGGTCACCAGCGCGCCTGCATCCCCCATCGCACCGAGATTCTTGCCGGGATAGAAACTGAAGCTGGCGGCGACGCCCATCGTGCCCACCTTGCGTCCCTTGTACTCAGCCATGTGTGCCTGCGCGCAGTCTTCGATCACCCACAGGCCGCGCCGCTTCGCAATCTCCAGGATCGGGTCCATGTCCGCAGGCTGCCCGTACAAGTGGACGGGGATGATCCCCACCGTTCGCGGTGTGATCTTCGACTCGATCTGCGCTGGATCGATCGTGAATGTCTCCGCGTCGGTATCGCAGAAGACAACCTTTCCCCCCGCCTGCGTGATCGTCTCCGATGTCGAGATCCAGGAGTGTGCCGTCGTGATCACCTCGTCCCCAGGCTTGATGCCAAGCCCCTGCATGAGGATGTAAATGGCATCCGTTCCATTGGCGCAGCTCACGCAGTGCTTCACGCCCACTGCCGCCGCGAACTGCTGCTCGAAGTCCGTGACGAACTTGCTTCGGATGAATGCCGACTCGCGGATCACCGACGCAATGGCTTCATCGATCTCGCCCTTGATTCCGAGGTACTGCGCATGCAGATCGACAAATGGAACATTCATGGAGACTTCCCTTCAATCGCTCTCAAGAGGCGTGCTGGATTGCCCGCATAGATGCCGGGCTGGTTGATGTCCTTCGTCACGACGGCACCCGCCCCGACGACCACATCGTCGCAGATGCTCACCGGCAGGATTGTCGCATTCGATCCAAGCGACACCCGCGATCCGATCTTGGTCGATCGCCACAGCGACTTGTCGCCGCGCGCTGGCCCACCCTTGGCGAACAGATCGTTGATGAACATCACGCCGTG
>SYGP01000049.1 GCA_005799495.1 Planctomycetia bacterium | reverse complement strand
GATCGGCGTCGACATCAGGGATCCGTAGACACCACCATTGGAAATGGTGAAGGTGCCACCCGTCATCTCATCGACGGACAACTTGCCGTCACGCGCACGCAGCGCAAGCGACTTCAGTTCACGTTCGATGTCCGCCAAGCCCATGCTCTCGGTGTTCCGAAGGACAGGGACGACCAGTCCACGGTCCGTGCCGACGGCCACGCCAATGTCCGTGTAATCGTGGTACTCGATCTCGTCCCCCATGATGAACGCATTCGCGCGCGGATACTTCTGAAGGGCTGACACGCATGCGCTGACGAAGAAACCCATGAAACCCAGTCCGACGCCATGAGCCTTCTCGAACGCTTCCTTGTGCTCGGTTCGCAGACGAATCACCTCGCTCATGTCCGCTTCGTTGAAGGTCGTGAGCATGGCGGCGGTTCGCTGCGCCTGCACGAGGCGTTCAGCCACCTTCTGACGCAGTCGTGTCATCTTCTCCCGGCGAACGCCGCGCGAAGATGGTGCAAGACGGCGCGGTGCAGAAGGCGCGGACTCGGCAGCTGGGACAGCCTCGAGATCAGCTTTCATCACGCGCCCCGACGGCCCCGTGCCTTCGACGGTGCCGAGGTCTATGCCTCGTTCCGCAGCCATCTTTCGCGCAACACCGGAGGCGCGCGATCCACCTGATGAGCGCGCCGCGGCAGGGGCAGATCCAACGGACTCGGCTGGCTTTGTCTCCATCACCTTGCCCTTGGGTTGGGGTACGGCCGCAGCGCCAGCCGGGCGAGCGGCTGATTCATCGATCTTCGCCACGAGCGTGCCGACCTTCTGCTCCGTTCCACTCTTGGCCACAACCTTCAGCGCACCCGCTGCGGGCGCAAGCAGTTCAAGCGTTGCCTTGTCGGAATCAATCTCATTCAGCAGTTCATCCTTCTCCACCCACTCGCCATCCGACTTTCGCCATGTGCCGAGCGTGACCTCCGTGATGGACTCGCCAGGGCTTGGAATCGTGACATCAACCATGTGCTGCTCCTTGCATCAACGCTTCTGTGCGGTCGTTCGGCGACCCGTGCCTGATCGCTTGCCCTTCATCTCACCCTTGTCGGCAGCAGGCGCATCCGCGGCTGGATCGGACTCTGCCGCCCCAGCAGATGTCCCAGCAGGATCGTCAGCGGCTCCTTCCGTGTCGGGCTTGTGAGCCGATTCCTTCGCTGCTGCCTTGCGATCGCCATCACTCTTCTTCGCCGCCGCCAGCGCAGGGAATACCTCGAGAAGCATCGCGTTTGCCTGCTTCTCGTGAAACTTGGTTGATCCGACCGCGGGGGTCGAGGAATCAGGCCTGCCGATGTACTTGAGGTTCACGCCAAATCGGTCCAGCATCTGCGCCTGCACGAAGCGGAACGCACCCATGTTGCGCGGTTCCTCCTGCACCCAGTGCATCTCGGCACCGCGGTAGCGCTTGAGGATCGACTCGACTTCCTCCGCGGGGAAAGGAGCGATCTGTTCGAGGCGCACGAATGCGCTGCCGCGGTCCCCGATCTCGCGTCGCTGCGCATCGAGTTCATGGAAGATCTTGCCGGTGCAGAAGAAAACGCGAGAGACCATTCCGCCGCGCTGCGCCTCCGCATCATCGAGCACGCGCGCAAAGTGACCTTGCACAAGTTCCTCGCCCAGACTCTGCGCGGCAGGAAGGCGCAGCATGCTCTTGGGCGTCATCACGAACAGCGGCTTTCGGAAGGGGCGATTCATTTGACGGCGCAAGACATGGAACACCTGCGCGGTCGTCGTCGGATAAACGCACTCCAGGTTGTCGTCCGCGGCGAGTTGCAGAATCCGCTCCAGTCGTGCCGAGGAGTGCTCGGGACCCTGTCCTTCGTAGCCGTGCTGCAGCAACAAAACCAGGCCGCATGCGCGGTCCCACTTGATCTCCGCGCTCGTGAGGAACTGGTCGAAGATCACCTGCGCACCATTGGCGAAATCACCGAACTGTGCTTCCCAAATGACCAGCGCGTTGGGATCGGTCTGCGCATATCCAGTCTCGAACCCGACGATCGCGTTCTCGGTCAGGGGACTGTTGCAGACTTCGAACCGACCAAGCTGTGTGAGCGGCGAGAAAGTGCCAGCAGTCTCCTGGCATGTCACGACGGCGTGGCGATGGCTGAATGTCCCGCGTTCGACATCCTGCCCGCTGATGCGAACGGACTTGCCCTCGTGCAGCAGTGTGCCATAGGCCAGCAGCTCCGCGAGCGCCCAGTCAATGCGCGTGTCGGAATCCAGCTTGCCGCGCCCCGCGATGAGCCGCGCGATTGTCTTGTGCGGCGTGATGTGATCGGGAATCTTCGACAGCGTTGCTGCAATTTTCACCAAGGAGGCAAGTGGAACGCCCGTCTCGACGGAATCCCATCCGTAGCCATGGGTGAGTCCCTTCCAGTGTCCCGTGAAGGGTGGCACGCCCGGGCGCACGGGCTTCGCACGCACGGCGGTCTGCGCAGCATCCATTCTCTCATGAACGGACTTCGAAAGCGCATCCGCCTCGTCGGCAGTCAACACCGACTGCGACACGAGTCGATCGCGGTAACTCGTCGCCACAGGCGTGTGCGCGCGGATCCGCTTGTAGAGCAGTGGCTGGGTGAACGCAGGTTCGTCTGTTTCGTTGTGACCGTTCTTGCGGTAGCACCAGAGTTCGACCACCGCATCGACACCGAAAGCCTGACGGAACTCGACGGCCATCTGCACCGCCCACACGCACGCTTCGGGGTCGCTGCCATTCGCATGGAAGATGGGAACGCCGAATCCCTTGGCGAGATCCGAGCAATAGGCGCCACCGAAGGTGCACTCCGGGTTGGTCGTGAAGCCCACCTGATTGTTGATGATGATGTGCAGTGCTCCACCAACGGTGTAGCCCTTCAGCAGCATGAAGTTGAAGCACTCAGCGACGGAGCCCTGTCCGGGGAACGATGAATCGCCATGCACCAACACGGGGATCACTTCCCGGCGTTCGCCATCGGATCGCAGATCCTGTTTGGCGCGCGTTCGGCCGAGCACAATGGCGTTGATGAATTCGAGATGGGACGCGTTTGCCGATGCAGTGACCCGCACCTCGCCGGAAGCGGTGGCACGCGTTCCACTGAAGCCCTGGTGATACTTCACGTCGCCGCCGCCGCGCGCGAACGACTCGGTCCATGATTCCTCGAACTCGGTGAGGACCTGCTCGTAGGACTTTCCGAGGCCATTGCAGAGCAGACTGACTCGACCGCGGTGTGCAAACGCGAAGCAGAACTCGCGCGCGCCGAGGGCTGCGCCCGTTTCAAGCGCGCTGTCCATCATCGGGATCAGCGTCTCGGCGCCATCGAGCCCAAAGCGCTTCTTGCCGACGTATCGCATCGCCAGGAAGGATTCAAACGCATCGGCATCGACGAGCCGAGCCAGAATGCGCCGCTGCTGATCAGGACCCGAGCCCCAGCGCCCGCGCGTCTGTTCGATGCGTCGCTCGAGCCACTGTCGCTGCTCGAGGCTCGACACATGCATGTACTCCACGCCACAGTGCCCGCAGTAGGTTCGCTCCAGTTGCTCGATGATCGCGCCGAGTGTCGACGGAGAGGCGATGGGCAGGGATCCGGCATCGAATGTCTGGGCAAGATGCGCGTCGTTCAGTCCCAAGCTCTCGAGCGTCAACGCATCCGGGAACGGGCGTGTTGTGCCGAGTGGATCAAGAGACGCGGCCAGATGCCCGAATTCGCGGTAGCGATTGATCAGCGCATCCACGCGGCGCTGATCCTCGGCATGCTGCCCATCGATGGTCCCGCCCGCAACGGTTCCAGCTCCGGCTGCCCCGCCCGCGCTGCCCTCCGTCGGCGCAGGGCGTGCAAGCCCAAGGTCGAAGCCCGAGAAGAACTGCCGCCAGGATGGTTCGACCGAGTCCGGATCGGCTGACCACTTGGAGTACAGGTCGTCGATGAACGCGGCGTCCCAACTGTTGACTGATTGCCGTGTGGCGCGATTCGATTCCGACTTGTCGTGCCCTGAATTGGTCACGGATGGCTCCGCAGGGTTGGGGTCTCTGGCGGTCAGCACGAGCGCCGATCCGCGGTCGACGAGTGTAGCAGAATCGCCGCGGAACCTTCAGTGTTTGCGTCACTCTCACCGCATCAAAGCAGCGCCGTGGGGTCGATATCCACCGCCATCACTTCGCCGGGCTTCACGACACCTCGCGAGCGCGCGGCGGCGATCAGTCGCTGCAGTGCCCCAGCGGTTTCCGCAAGCACTTCCACTTGAACGCGCCAACGATCGGCGATTCGCGCGATGGGGCAGGGGGCGGGTTCACGGATGCGACTTCCACGGCTTTCGGGCAGCCCGACGAGGCCCGCACGGAGCGTGGCGGCGATGCGCTTGGCCTCGGTCTGTGAAGGATGACGCACGACGATCCTCGCCATGCGATGCACGGGAGGCAATCCGTGGCGTTCGCGCAGTTCCACTTCACGCGTCGCGAACCCTTCGTAATCGCTGCGAGCCGCCGACAGGATTGCGTCCGCATCTGGCTGGAACGTCTGAATGACTGCGCGTCCGCCGCCGCTGCCGCGCCCACAGCGACCGGAGACTTGAGCGACGAGCTGAAAGGTGCGTTCACTCGCGCGAAAATCAGGCATGTTGAGCGCGGTATCCGCGCTGATGACTCCAACCATCCGCACCTTGGGGAAGTCCAGCCCCTTGGCGATCATCTGTGTGCCAAGCAAGAGGCGAATCTCGCCGCGTGCGAAGCGTCCGAGCACCTGATGAAAGTCCTCGGCGCGTTCCATCGTGTCGCTGTCGACGCGCGCGATGCCACCTTCGGCGTTGAGCGCGGGGAACATGCGCTGCAGTTCCTCTTCGACTTTCTGCGTGCCCAGTCCGAAGATGCTGACTCGCTTGCTGCACCGCGGGCACTGCGATGGAACGCGCTGTTCCGCGCCGCAGTGATGGCAGCGCGTGATTCGGCGCCCGCCTTCCTCGGGAAGGTGATGCACGACCATGCCTGCCTCGCAATGATCACACTGCAGCGTCCATCCGCACGCATGATCGGGACACGCAATCCAATTCGCGTAGCCGCGCCGATTCAGCAGTACGATTGCCTGTCCATCGCCCTCGAGCGCTCGGCGCAGCCCATGCTCCATCGAAGGACCAATGAGCCGCACGCGCCGATCCGTGTGAAGCATCGATTCCACGCGGAAATCCACCACATCGACACGGGGGACGACAAGCCCGGGGGCGCGTTCGGGCAGTCGATGCAGATGGGCGACGCTGCGGCGCGTGGCGTTCCACCAACTTTCCAGCGACGGCGTCGCGCTTCCAAGGAGCACAGGGCAATCCGCCAATTGCGCGCGACGGATCGCCACATCACGCCCGTGATAGCGCGGCGCCTGATCCTGCTTGTACGAGCTGTCATGTTCCTCATCGACAACCACGAGCCCGAGTTGCCCATCGGGAAGCGGCGCGAAGATGGCGCTGCGTGCGCCGAGCACGACCTTCGGTTCATTGCTTCCCGCAGCGAGCCACTGCTGGTGTCGCTGCGCGGCCGTGAGTCCCGAGTGCAGGATCGCAACGCGGTGCTTCGGCAGGCGCGCCATCACGCGGCCCGCGGCTTGCGGCGTCAGCGCGATTTCGGGCACGAGCCACACGACCGACTTCCCTTGCTGCAGAACGCGCTCTGCCAAGCGGAGATACACCTCGGTCTTGCCCGAACCAGTGACGCCAAAGAGCAGATGCTGGCTGAAGGAACCGAGCACGCCACCGACACTGTCCACGATCGATTGCTGCGCGGGCGTGAGTGCGGGTGGCGTTCCATCCATGTCAAGCCCATCACGCCACTTTGCTTGAACGGTGGTCTGATGAACGGCGGTGAGATGCCCACTTTGCACCAGCGCGCGTACGCCCGCGAGCGTTCGCGCGCCCGCGGCTGCGGCAAGTTCGCGCGCCTCACACGGGCGCTGAGCGGTGGTCATCGCTGCCATCGCATCGAGGATTCGGCGGCGCGATGGGTGCACGCTGATGTCCGGCTGCGGATGTGCAAGATCGACCATCAGTCGCGTGGTCCGTCCGACTCCTGCGCGCACCGCAGAGGGCGTGATCGACTGCAGCGTCAGCCCGATCGGCGCGCAGTAGTACGACGCGACCCACTGCGCCAAGCGCACGAGTGTCCGCGGCAGCGGAGGCTGGTCGCGGTGCACCGCGCGCACGGACTTGATCCTTTCCGCTGGGATGTCCGGGCCCGCCAACTCCGCGCCGCCAACAGCGACAACGACTCCGTCCACCAACTGCTGACCGCGCCCGAGCGGCACGGCAACGGGATCTCCCAGATCGAGGGTGCCTACATCCGCAGGCACCGAATACACCAGCCCCTCAGGATGTCGATCGATGCCGCGCCCAACGGCGACGCGCACGAAGGATGTCGCCGTGGCGTTCGCCGCCGACCGCCCCGAGATCATCTCGCGCCAACTTCGCCAGCGACGATCAGTGCGGTGCGTGCCTGGGATTCGCGCATCGTGGTCTCGGAGAGCGGTTGACGGCTCTCCATCAGTTCCACGAAGCAGTCGAAGAGATAGTCGGAATCGTGCGGTCCTGGCGAAGCTTCCGGGTGGTACTGCACACTGAAGATCGGCTTGCTCCGATGGCGGAACCCTGCAACGGTGTGATCGTTCAGGTGCACATGGGTGGGTTCGCCGCCCGCTGCACGGAGCGATTCCTCATCGACGCAGAAGCCATGATTCTGGCTGGTGATCTCGATCTTGCCAGAGAGCAGGTTGCGGACAGGTTGATTCGATCCGCGGTGCCCGAACTTCAGCTTGTAGGTCTTTGCGCCCAGGGCGAGCGCGAGGAGTTGGTGGCCAAGACAGATGCCAAAGGTGGGTATCTCCCCTGCGATTTCGCGAAGTGTCGCAACCGTTGCGGCAACGGCCGCGGGGTCGCCGGGGCCGTTCGAGACGAACAGCCCATCCGGACGCATGGCGCGGATGGTGTCGGCGGTCGCATCGAGCGGAACGGTCTGGACTCGGCAGTTGCGTTCGGCGAGATTTCGGTAGATGTTGCGCTTCGCACCGCAGTCGATGGCAACGACATGCAGCGGACGCGAGGCAATCCGCATGCAACCGCTGCTGCGCGGCGCCCATTCGCCGAGGCGTTCTTCCCATGTTGATGTGGTCCGCGGGCTCACCACGCTCGCGAGATCCTGTCCCGCCATGGAGGCGCCTGCGCGCGCGGCCGCCACGAGTTCCTCGTCGGTTCTGGTCGAATCGCCGCTCAGCACGCCGTTCATCGATCCTGTGCTGCGCAACCTTCGAACAAGTGCGCGGGTGTCGATCGAGTGAATCGCTGGAATGTCGTGCCGCGCGAGCCACTGCGAGAGATCCTCGACGGCGCGCTGATTGGATCGAACGCGGCTGACTTCGCGGACCACGAAGCCACGCACGGTCGGGGCAGCGCTCTCGATGTCATCGGGTGTGATGCCGTAGTTGCCGATTTGCGTGGCAGTCAGCGTCAGGATCTGGCCTGTGTAACTCGGGTCGGTCAATGCCTCCTGATAGCCGCACAGCGCGGTGTTGAAAACGACTTCACCAAGCGCGTGCACCGACGAACCGACGCTGCCGAAGCCGATGCCATCAAACACACTGCCATCGGCGAGCACCAAGCGCGCGCGCGGATGTGCGGTCGCATAACTCGCCGACTCTTTCTCCATGGACCGACGATGATACCCCGAGGTCGCTTGCGGACTGATGGCGGTGCGTTTACTCTTGTCGCTCGCCTCGAGGCGGGGTGCATGCAAAGCACTCAAGCATGGCAAGGATGCCGCCCCCCCCAATCGACCACGAACCTCGACCTGATCCCCAACAAGAGTTCCGAACGCGTTGCCCACCATGGCAACTGTTTCTCACACCCGTCAGTGGAGTACTGCATGACCCTGTCTCTTGGTCTCTCACGCCGCGTCGTCCCGTTCGTTTCTCTGCCTGCCGCCGCTTTGGCGGTGCTGGTGTCGGCATCGCCGTCATCGGCTCAGGACCAGCCCGCGCCGCCGCAGCCTCCGGCACCAGCGATGGCGGGGGATGCAAATGCGGCCCTGCTCCGTGCGCAGGCGCGTCAGGCGATGGCTCGAAGCCAGTGGGCTCAGGCGCTCGATCTGTGGGCGGCCGTCTTGGCGCAGGCACCGGGCGATGCAGAGGCAACCAAGGGACTCTCTGACGCGCAGGCCGCCCTGAACCAGGGATCTTCGATCGACAAGGTGGTTGGTGACGACGCAGTGCTCCGTGAGCAAGTGCAGGTGGAGTTCGACAATGAACTCATTCGCGCCGGAGACCTGTTCAATCGAGGCGACTATGCGGGAGCTGGACGCGTTGCGGAGCAGGCCAGGGCGCAGCTTCAGAAGAACCGTGCGCTGCTCGCCCCGGCAGACTTCGACGCACGCATGGGGCGCGTCGAGCAAGAACTCACTCGCATCAATGCAGGGAAGTCTGCGGAATCCGATCTGGCAAGTGCTGCGCAGACTGCGCAGTCGCAGCGGGAAGTTGCAGCGCAGGGCAAGGCGGAGTTGGAGCAGCGGCAGAGGACGATCAATGAGGGAATGGTGCGAGTCCGGCAGCTGCAGGCAGAGATGAAGTACCAAGAGGCGCTGGAAGTGGTCGATGAGATTCTCTTCCTCGATCCAACCAACGCGTCGGCACTCGCCATGCGAGATGTGCTTCAGTCTGGCATCTTGTATCGCCGTTACTCCGAACTTCAGCGGCGGCGATCCTTCGCTTTCTCCGAGTTTGCCGTGGATGCTCAGGCGTCCTTCGTCCCACCCAAGATCAACCTCAGTGGACCCGGGCCCCGCAGCCTTGATGCGCAGATGTCCTATCCCGAGGATTGGCCGGCGCTGTCGGTGCGACGCGAGGGTGCGTATGCGGCATCTGGCTACCGCGATTCGGACGGGGATCGAAAGGCAATCGCCAAGTTGCTCGAGAAGTCAACAGTCGATTTCCCAGAGTCTCCATTTTCATCCGTCATCGAGTTCTTCCAAACGGAGACCGGACTTCCTTTCTATGTGGACTGGAAGTCGCTGAGCGCATCAGAGCCGATCATCGAGCGCGACTCGACCGTCACGCTGACAGTGCCGGCGCCCATTTCATGGGCTGCGGCGCTGGACATGGTGCTTCGCTCGACGGAGGACGCTGACGCCGCAGCGAACCGAGATGGTGCAGCGAATCGCCCTGACTGGATGGTGGAAGGCGGCATGGTTGTCATCGCCTCGGCGACGGAACTTGCGCTCCGCAGGGTCACGGTTGTCTATGACATCCGAGATCTTCTGTACATCGTTCCCTACTTCGATAACGCGCCCAACTTCAATCTCGATGCCGCGCTCAACCAGGGCGGCGGTGGTGGCGGTGGCGGCGGCGGTGG
>SYGP01000048.1 GCA_005799495.1 Planctomycetia bacterium | reverse complement strand
GCCGGCGCCGCCGAAGAGCCCGATCTTGCCGCCGCGCACGAAGGGGCAGAGGAGATCGATCACCTTGATGCCTGTGGCGAGCACTTCGGTCTTCGGGTTGAGGTCGGTCAGCGTCGGCGCAAGACGGTGGATCGGTGCGCGCTCCGTTGTATGGACGGGACCACGCTCATCGACGGGTTGACCGAGAAGATTGAATACGCGTCCGAGGACTGCTTCACCCACGGGAACGCTCACCGGCGCACCCGTGTTGATGCACGCATCGCCGCGGCGAAGTCCGTCGGTGGACGCGAGTGCAACGCAGCGGACGATGCCGCCACCGAGGTGCTTGGCGACTTCGCCCACGAGCGTCGACTTCACTCCACGCAGGGTAAAGTCGATCGTCACTGCGTTGTAGATCTCGGGCATCGCGTTTTCGGCGAAGCGCGCATCGAAGGTCGATCCGATCACTTGGGTGACAACGCCTGTATTGGAAGTGGACATGGTGTGCTGAGGGTTTCGCGGGCTGATTTCGGGCAACTTCTTGGAGGGGGAGAAGGATATCCGCAGCGTGCCACCGCGTCCACGAAAGGGGGAGCTCCCCAAATGGGTCACGCGAGCCGAAGTCCGCCGTGTGATCGGTGCATCAAGTCGGGCGCGGGCAGCGTCGTCACCAGCAGTTCCACGCCGCATGGGCCGGCGATCGCCTCCCAAGGCGGCGATTCCGCAGGAATCACGATGGTTCCCCCTGTGCGCAGCGGCGTGGGAAGCACAGGGATGCGTACTTCACCTGCGAGCACGGTCCACGAAATCGGCACGCCCGCCGCGCCATGTTCGATCGTGGTGTCGGCGCAGACTGTCCAGCGTTCCACATCGAAGAAGTCCGTGCGAACCAGCCCCGTGATCGCGATTCGCTCGCCGGACAGCGCGGGGGAATGCGGTGGCGCCTCGAGGCGATCGATCTGCTGCTCGTCACCGAGGAGGATGCACTCGATCGCCTGCTCAATGTGCAGCGGACGCGACGGATCGTTGCGTCCCCAGTCCCACACACGAAAGGTGGTGTCGCTGGGCGTCTGCACTTCAGCCACGAGTGTGCCCGCACCGAGCGCGTGGCAGATTCCAGACGGAAGCCAGAAGCAGTCGCCCGCGCGCGCAGGAACGCGGATCATCGCATCGAGCAGCGTGTCGTCGAGGATTCGGCGGCGAAGCGCATCGCGGTCGACTGCGGGATCGATGCCGCGGTAGATGACCGCACCCGGTTCGGCATCGAGCACCAGCCACATCTCGCTCTTCATGTGCGTATCGGGATTTCGGTGCGCGAACGCAGCATCTGGGTGAACCTGGACCGAAAGGTTCTCCGAAGCGTCGAGCAGTTTCACGAGCAGCGGGAAACAGTTTTCACCTGCCGAACCGCTCTTTGCGTGTCCCATCAAACTGCGGCGCAGGGGCGGCGCTGAAAGAAGGTCCGAGAGGCTGTTGCCCTCATGCGGACCGGTGGCAATGCGGCTCTTCCCATCGAGGATCGTCGGCGGCAGATCCGCGAGCACCCACGCCTCGCCGATGCGCCCGCGCGCCCGCGCCCTTTCGTACGCCTCAGCTGTTGAATCGCCTGCGGCCAGCCACTTTGCCAACCGATCGCCGCCCCACACCCGATGGCGGAAGACAGGCGTCAGGAGCAGCGGGTGAATCATGCGGCGGCGCTTCGGCCTAGATCACCATGCCGGTGATCGTGCCTTCAAACACGAGCTTGTCGCCCACCACGCCCTGCGCCTTGCTGATGAAGCGTCGGCGGTTGAACTCGATTTCCTGTGAGAGCAGCAGCAGGCGGTCGCCGGGCAGCACCTGCCCGCGAAAAACCACATCATTGCAGCGGGTAAATCCAAGGAATCCGTTGGCTCGGCCGAGCCTCGTGTGGAGCAGGCTGCACATCTGCGCAGCAGCCTCAATCATCAGTACCCCAGGAAAGATCGGGCGGCCCGGGATATGCCCTTCCACCCAGAACTCGTCGTCGCGAATCATGCGCTCGCCGATGGCGGAGGTCCCATCCTGGGCGATCCAAATGACCCGGTCGATCATCCGCATATGCCCAGTCTGCGGCAGGTACTTATCGACCTCCGTCTTGTCGCAAAGTGTCGCGCTGAGGTCTATCTTGTCGATGGGGATGAGTAGTTCGGCAGCCATTTCGTGCCTCGGGACTCGCATCAAGATAACAATTCGTTACTATTTCCGCATTCCAAGGAGGATCTGAACCAATGATCATGAACAGTTATGAGGAACTCTTGCGGGTCGTGAACGCAGCCCGTGAGGACATCGAAAAGGCTCATGGCGGCAACCGTGCTGCCGGGACGCGCGCCCGCAAGCACATGCAGACGGTGCGTGCAGCCGCACAAGAGGTTCGCAAAGCGATCCTCTCGGGCCGCGAGCAGCCGCCCGCAGCCTGATCGTCATCGTGCCGGGCTCGGGGCGGCATCGCTGCGCCATAGCATCGCGGAGATGCAGGCAGCGGATTCCAAGCTGGCGGCAGAGGTGCAATCGCTGCTTGATCAGGGGTATGCGCGGCGTGCACTGGAAGTAGCAGATCGTTGGTGCGCCAAGTCGCCGCAGCAGGTGGGGGCCTGGCTAGCTCGGGCGACTGCACATTCCAGACTCGGGAGGATCGATGCCGCGGACCGGGACCTCGAAGTGGCTGCGCGGCTCGCTCCGATGGATGACCGAGTGGTCTTTCTACAGGGATTGTCGGACCAGCAACTTGCCCGCCTCGATGCATCGATCGCTCGCCTGCGTCCACTGACCCGACGATTCGGTCCCTACGCAACTGAGGCATGGATGGGACTTGTCGACAGCCTTTGGATCGCTGGGCGTTCTGCCGAACTCGCGGAAGAGGTGGCGCGCACCGGACCGTGGAAGTCGGATCCGCGTCACGCGCTTCATGCCGCACGCTGCATTTCGCATTCGGATCCTGCGCGCGCCGCGGCGGAGCTCGCTGTGGTTGCACAGTCGCAGGTGGCACCTTCCGTGCGGCGCCTCGCTGGTTTCGATGCAGTTCGTCTCCTCGATCGACTGGGGAGGTATCGAGAGGCTTTCGATCTCGCGCAAAGGACTCATGCCCTCACGGGACTGCCCTTCGACCTCGACGCGTTCCTGCAGCCTGTGCTGGATGAACGAACGCGTTCGGCGAAGAAGAAGCCATCTGCGCAAGCGGTTCCAGCGGTGGATGGACTTGCCATGTTCGTCGCCGTTCCGCGCAGTGGAACGACTTTGTTGGAGCAGATGCTCGATGCGCATCCTCAGATCAGTGGCATCGGCGAGTACGACGGACTTCGCTTCGTGGGTGAGGCAGCGCAGTCACTCGGGTATGGAGGGCGTTCGATCGATCATGTTCCACTGCAGGATGCGCTCCGCTTGCAGGGCGAGTACATGGCGGACGCGCGGCGGAGACAGCGGGCGGGTTCGCGGTGGATGGTCGACAAGAACCTTCGCGCATGGCGGTTGCTGCCCGAACTCGCCGCCGTGTTGCCGGGCACGCGCTGTCTGCATGTTGTGCGCGACCCGCGCGATACGGCGATCAGCATCCTGCTGTCGTACTTCCATCCGTACTCGGATGGTTGGACTGCATCGCTCGACTCCATTCGGCGCGTCTTGGAGGCAGTCGACAGCGTGCTGCCGAGTGCGTTCTCTTTCCACGGTCTTGAATACGCGACGGTCGTGTATGAGCGGTTGGTCGAGGATCCAGCGGGCGAAGCGAACCACTGCCTGAAGATGATGGGACTTGAGTTGACGGAGACCATGCTGCGACCCGAGGCGAACCGCCGCACCGTGTTCACCTTGAGCCATGCGCAGGTGCAGGCACCGATCAACGCATCCTCGATCGGTCGATGGCAGAACTATGCGTGGGCGTTCGGGTCCGATTGGGAGTCGCTCGCGGCACGGCACGATGCTCGCCGCGCCGCGCAGTGACGGCGCGATTCGCCGCGGTCAGACGCTGCTGCGTGAAGCGAGAATGTCCTTCGCGATCGGCAGCATCCGCTTGAACGCGGGATGCTCGCAGGAGTGCATCAGTTCGTAGAGCGCGCTGATGGCGCCCGTCGGGATGCTGCCCGCGCGCTCCATCCGGCGGAAGGCAGGTTCGATCTGATCTGGCTGTCCCGCGGAAATCGCATCGGTGGCATGGAATGACTGCAGACCGTTTGCACAGCAGTCGAGCACCGTTTGCAGCACGCACACATGCGCCTCGATGCCGCACACGATGAGTGTCGTGCACCGCGCGGCGCGAAGGGTCGAGAGGACCTCCGGGCTGAGCGCCGAGAACGCCATCTTCTCGAAGACGGGTGCGCGTGCAGGGAGCGCCTGCGAGACCGCTTCGCATGTGTGTCCGAGCCCGCGCACATACTGCTCCGTGAGGATCACGGGCATCTCCAGAAGCGTGCAGCCTTGCATCAGTCCCCGCACCGAAGCGATCATCGGATCGCGTGCGTGGATGGTCGGCAGCAAGCGATCCTGGATGTCGATGACCAGCAGCGCCGTGGTGCTTGGATGCATGCGGGCGGGCGGCATCTTCACACGCGGAGCGCTGGCGTATCCGCGATCTCGCGTGGGTAACGAGCGCGAATGGGTTTGACCACATCGGCGAGGAAACGATCAACTTGCTCCGCGGATCGCCCGACGAAACGCTCTGGTCGGAGCAGTGCGGTGAGGTCGATGCCGCAAAACGCAGCCTCCGCCGCGAGGCGTGCCACGAGGTCGTTCGCTGCACCTGTCGCCTTCATGTGCGCGGCCGTCGCCTGCGCATGATGACGGATCGCCTCATGTGCCTGCTGGCGATCGCCACCGCGTGCCACGGCGGCAAGAATGAACTCCTCGGTGGCAAGGAAGGGGATTTCGGCTTCGATGCGGCGCGCACACTGCAAGGGATGGACAACGAGACCGCCGCAGACATCCGCCATCACCTCGAGCGCTCCATCGAGAGCCAGGAAAGCTTCAGGAATCGACAGGCGTCTGTTGGCGGAATCATCGAGGGTGCGTTCCAGCCATTGTGTCGCAGCTGTGTCGAGGGCGTTCTGTGGCATGCAGATGACGAAGCGGGCAAGCCCGGTGGCTCGTTCGCATCGCATCGGATTCCGCTTGTAGGGCATGGCGCTCGATCCGATCTGCTCGCTCTCGAATGGCTCATCCACTTCGCGCAGATTGCAGAGCAGTCGAATGTCGTTTGCGCACTTGTGCACAGCCGCCGCTGCGGTCGCCAGCGACGAGAGCATCTGCGCATCCCACAGGCGTGGATAGGTCTGCGTGGTGAGCGTCCAAGTCGTGGCGTCGGCGCCCGCGAGCAATTCCGAGAAACGCCTCTCGAGCGCATCGACCTTGCTGCAGTCGCCGCCGCACAGCGACAGGAACGATGCCTGCGTGCCTGTGGCACCTCGCAGTCCGCGCAGGCGCAGGCCGGCGATGCGCTGCTCAATGTCATGCAGCGCAGTGGCGAAGTCCTGCGCCCACTGCGCCGCGCGGCGACCCATGGTGAGTGGCTGCGCAGGCTGGTAGTGGGTGAACCCAAGTACGGGCAGATCACGGTGCTTCGCCGCGAATGTGGCGAGCCGATCGATCACGCGCGCGAGACGACCCGCGATCAGCCGCAGTGCATCGCGCTGGAGGATCGCATCGGCATTGCACACGATGTCCTGGCTTGTTGCGCCGAGGTGAATGATGGCGCGTGCGGCAGGCGCCTGATCCGCCAGCGCATGGACATGGGCCATCACATCATGGCGCAAACGCTGCTCGTGGCGCGCGGCAGCGGCGATGTCGACGCGGTCGACTTGCGATCGGATCGCGTCGACTTGTTCGAGCGAGACGCCGAGTCCAAGTTCCGACTGCGCCTGCGCCAGTGCCAACCAGACGCGGCGCCAAGTCGTGAAACGGCGGTGCTCGCTCCAGATGCCACGCATCGCTGCAGTGGCGTTGCGCGTCTCGAGCGGTGATCGGTAGCCGAGTTCGGGTTCCGCTGCGCTCATGACCGAAGCGTATCGGAGGGGAGCGTGGATGGTGCGTGAGGCTGCCGTGGTGCGTTCATGGCGCTCGCGCCCTTCGCGCCGCCGATACGGAGTTCCGTTCCGGCGCGCAGGCGTGCAATGTTCGCGCGGTGCTTCCAGATCACGAGTCCAGCGAGCAGCGTCACGGCAATGAGCAGCGGCAGATACTCCGCACGCTGCATGGGTTCACGACCTGGCCATGCGAGCGCGCGCACCAGCAGCAGCAAGGGCAGCGCCAGCGCTGCGAGCATCGATGCAGCGGAGACATATCGGGTCACCTTCACGACCACGATCCACACCAGAAGCGCACCAAGCGCCGGGAAGGTCATCAGCGGCCACATCGCCAGCAATGCTCCAAAGCTCGTGGCGACGCCTTTGCCTCCGCGAAACGCAACCCACGGCGAATAGATGTGACCAAGGATGGCAGCGATGCCGGTGAGCGGCATCAGCAGGCTTGTTCGTTGCGTGTCGGGCACATGGTCGCTGAGCAGTGAACCCATGAGCAGCACGGGCAGGACCCCTTTGAGCGCATCGAGCACGAAGCAGATGTAGCCGAAGCGTCGCCCGAGGACACGCCCGACATTTGTCGCGCCGATGTTTCGAGATCCATGCTCGCGGACATCCACGCCCCTGAGGCGACCGATGAGAAGTCCAAATGGAACGCTCCCTGCAGTGAATCCTGCGAGCGACGCCATGATCCAAGGCCATGCGTTCACCGTGACATCCTACTTCCGTGCGGTTGGTGCATCGAGCAGTGACTCGATGGCGTTCCATGCATCCGTGACTGGAATTCGCGTGATGGCGCAGCGAAGCGGATGGTCGTTGGCGATAAGTCCCTCTTCGAGGAATGGATCGGCGACCATGATGCGCTCATGCGGATAGTCCGTCGGGGTCCAACGGCAATCCGTCGGTCCAAAGAATGCGAGCGTGGGCGTTCCAAAGGCTGCCGCGATGTGGCGCGGGCCCGTGTCATTGGTGATCAGGAGTGCAGCGCGCTGCAGCAGGGCCTTCAGCCCACCAAGCGTGACGCCGCGCGCGACGAGGTCCATGCCACCCGTTTGCGCAGCAATGAGCGCGCAAAGTTCTGCCTCCGCGGGTGATCCGTTCACGGCGATGAGCGGTGCCGTGCCAGTGCGCGCTCGGTATGTCATTCGCTGCGCGAGTTCCACGAACCGTTCCTTCGGCCAACGCTTGTCGGCGCGATTTGCCCCAGGGTTGAGGATGACGAGAGGCCGCAGTGGATTGTGCGGCGCACCGACAAGGCGATCTGCCTCGCTCGAATCGGCGCTCGTGACGGCGAGTCGTGGAACGCACGCGGGAGGTGTCGTGCCCGTCCACCACTCGGCAAGATCACCGTACATCGATGACGTGTTCATCACACCATCACGGCGCGGTACACGATCGGTGAGCAGCAGTCCGCGGAGATCCGTTGCAAAGCCGACACGCCGCGGGACGCGACAAAGAGCCGTGAACAGCGCGCTCCGGAAGGAGTTCGGGAGCAGGAGAACCGCTTCGGTTCGCTGCGCGCGGATGCGTGCGCGGAGTCCGCCATCGGTCATGCGAAGCGAGCCGCCCTCGAACGCACTCACGAACGGCAAGCCTTCGATGAGTGGACGGAGGTTTGGACGACCGAGCGCGACGATGGTTGCGCGCGGGTGATGCGATGCAATGTGAGCGATGGCGGGCGTTGCCATACAGACATCTCCGACCCACGAGGGCAGGACGATCAGCAGCCGCTCCACCGATGGTGGCACGTGTGCTGATGGTGAAGTCGGGGATTCAGGCGTGGTGCTCATTCGCCAGCCCAGAGGGATGGAAGTCCGCGCGCAGCAGCCCACAGGTTGGTGTTGCGCCGAAGTTCCGCCGCAAGCCCCATCGCCACAACTTCTGGACCCGCGATTTCCAGATTCACTCCCCACGCCTCGACATCCAAGCGCAGCAGCGAAACTCCCTCGCGCTCGGCGATGGCGTGCGCGGTGGCGGCAATGATGTCGCGCGTCGCGGGAGCATGCAGCATGTCATCCTTCGCGAGGATTCGCGTGTGACTGGTGGACTCCCAGCGTGGGGCGCCGTCCTTGCCATCGGCGCGGAGGATTCGGTGGCTCGCGTGCAGCAGGTCCGTTTCCACGAAGTCTGCATTGCTCGAGGCGCGCACATCCTTCTCGTCCTCGCCCGCGCGTCGCAGTCGGATGGTTCGGCACTGCGCAGCTCGACCGGCTTCCACATCACGGTCCTGATCGCCCACCATCCAACTGCGTGTGCAGTCGATGCCGTGGCGTGTCGCCGCCTCGAGCAGCATGCCGGGTGCGGGCTTGCGCCATGGATGCTCGCGTCGGTATGCGTCGACCGTTCCCTGCGGATGGAACGGACAGGAGATCCAGTCGCGTACGAGTGGAACACTCCGCTTCCAGTCGCAGGCGTCCTCGAGCATCTGCGCAGTGCGCTGGTGAACGGCATCCACATCGACTTCGCCGTACGCGCCGCGAGCAACACCTCCCTGATTGGTCACCACGATGAGCAGATAGCCGGCTTCGTGCAGCGCCCGCATGCCCCACGCCGCCCCCGGCATCAGACGCACGAGCGAGGGGTCGCCGAGATCGCCGTCGTTGGCGATGATCGTGTTGTCGCGGTCGAGAAAGACGGCGCTCTGCACTGCCGAGAGGCTAGCGCAGCCCTCGTCACACGGTGGTCGACTGACCCCGCGTGCCGAGGCGATGTATCTCGTGGTCGCCGAAGGAAGTCCCCAGCGCACGGGCAGCCGTGATCAGCGCATGGTCGGTCGGAACGAGCCGCTGATTGCCCGCGGAAACCAACAGATCGACATCCGTGAACACATTGCTCTCACGGACGACCAACCTGCCGCGCGCTCCTTCGAGGAGGATCGCCAACGCGTGGTAACCGAAGTTCGTGGCAAGGATTCGGTCTGCCGCAATCGGCGAGCCACCACGGAGGACATGCCCCAGTGCCGTGGTCCGGACATCCGCCCTTGTGCGTGCACGAATGATTTCGGCGACATGGTTCCCGACGCCGCCGAGCCGAACGGGATCTGGGCTTGTGGGATCGAGTCGAGCAATCGTCTGCTGTCCGCCTGCAGCAGTTGCACCCTCCGCCACGACCACGATCGCGAATCCAGGTCCACCCTTCATGCGGCTGCCGACGAACTCTTCGATCGCATCCTCATGGAAGGGGATCTCGGGGATCAGGATCATGTCCGATCCGCTGGCGACGCCCGCGGTGAGCGCGATCCATCCCGCATTGCGCCCCATCACCTCGCAGACCATCACGCGGTGATGACTGTCCGCTGTCGAATGCAGCCGATCGATCGCTTCGGTCGCCGTATTGACTGCCGTGAGGAACCCGAAGGTGATCTCCGTGCCATACAGGTCGTTATCGATCGTCTTTGGGATGCCGATGACATTGATGCCAGCCTCCACGAACGGCGCCGCACACTTCATCGAACCGTCGCCGCCGATGACGATGAGCGCATCGATTCGGTGCTTGCGAATGTTGTCGATGCATGTTGCGGTGACATCGCTGAAGATCGGTTCACCGTTTGGGTGAAACCCAGTGCACCAGCGCGCGGGATTGCAGCGGTTGTTGGTGCCGAGGATGGTTCCGCCGCGCGTCAGGATGCCGGAAACATCGCGGAAACTCAGTGGGCGGATGCGATCTTCGATCAGCCCCTGAAATCCGTCCTCAATGCCAAGGACCTCGATGCGGTACTGGAGGATGGCCGTCTTGGCGACCGCACGGATGACCGCATTCAGCCCTGGGCAGTCGCCGCCACCAGTCAGGATGCCGATGCGGCGGATGGAGTCTGGGCTCATGGGAGGTTCGTGGCGGGCAAGGGGAGCGAGTGTGGATTTCGGAAGCGCGGCACTCTAGTGCAACATCGCTCTCGCTGCGAGAGGGCGTACTCTCTTGCGATGCATGTTGCCACGCAGATTTCGAGGATGAAGGAGTCCGCAACGCTGGCAGTCGGAGCAAAGGTGACGGCTCTGAAGGCGAATGGAGTGGATGTCGTGGGATTCGCCATGGGCGAGCCCGACTTTGATACGCCGCAGTCGATCAAGCAACGCGCAGCGGACGCACTGATGGCTGGGATGACGAAGTACGCGCCAACGCCCGGCGACAAGGCATCGCGTGAAGCGATTGCCGCGAAACTTCGAAGCGAAAACGGGATCGACTGCGCGGCGGAGCATGTCACCATCACGGTGGGAGCCAAACATGCAATCTTCATGGCGCTTCAGGCGCTGATCGAGCCAGGTCGCGGCGATGAGTTCATCCTGCCGACGCCTGCTTGGGTGAGTTATCGCCCGCTGATCGAGTTGGCCGGTGGCGTGTGTGTGGAGGTCGCGGGTTCCGTCGAGAACGCCTTTCGCATCACCCCGCAGCAGCTGGATGAAGCGATCACACCGCGCACGGTCGGACTGCTGCTGAACTCGCCGAGCAATCCCTGTGGGGTGACATATCCCGCGAACGAGCTTCGTTCGCTCATCGACGTGGTGGCGAATCATCCTCGCATCAGCATCGTGTCCGACGAGATTTACGAGAAACTCATCTTCCCGGAGATCGAGCCAGGGCTGACGCACTGGTCTCCTGCGAGTGATCCGCGCGTGGCAGGGCGGACGGTGACCGTGAACGGCATGAGCAAGGCATTCGCGATGACTGGATGGCGACTCGGATACCTCTGTGCTCCTGGCGATCAGGGGCGCTTCATCCGAGAGATCATCAAGTTGCAGGGGCAGATGACCAACTCTGTTCCCAGTTTCTTCCTGCCCGCCGTGGTGGAGGCGCTCTCGGCCAGGGTCGCACCCGAAGTGGAACGCATGCGAGCCGCGTTCGCGGCGCGCGCGGGTCTGCTCCACCGACTGCTGTCGCGTGTGCCCGGACTTCAGGTCCCGCGCTCGACGGGTGCGTTCTATGCATTCCCGAGCATCGCCGCATGGATCGGCAGCCAGACACCCCTCGGCACTCGCATCGATTCAGCGCAGGCGTTCGCGGATGCTCTGCTTGCCGAGGCCCATGTTGCTGTCGTGCCGGGGGAGGACTTCGGCACATGCGCTCGCCATCATGTTCGGCTCTCCTTCGCGTGCAGCGAGGCGCAGCTCACCGAAGGCGTGCTGCGACTCGATCGCTTCGTTCGTTCGCTCCAGGGTGCGCACGCGACTTCCCACGCCAACTGAAGTGCTGAATCGGGCGCGCTGAAGCAGAAACACGGAACACTGCGAGGCAGAGTTCCGACCCAGTGTTCAGGTCGCGCCGATCGTCACCGGAAGAGGCTGTGCCCGCGGCTCGTAGTTCGGGCTCAGTGCAATGTTGAGTGGGCGACGATGTCCAGACGGATCACGCGGGATGCCCTCTTCGTCGATGATGCGCTGGATTGCCATGATCCCCTCAATCAGCATTTCGGGTCGGGGCGGGCAGCCGGGAACATAGACATCCACGGGAATGAACTGATCGACGCCTTGCACCACGGCGTAGGTGTCGAACACACCTCCCGTCGATGCACAGGCACCCATCGAAATGACCCACTTGGGTTCCGCCATTTGCTCGTAGATGCGCTGCAGCACCGGGAGCGTTTTCACACTGACGCGCCCAGCCACGATCATGAGATCTGCTTGACGCGGCGAGAAGCGCATCACTTCCGCACCGAAACGCGCCAGATCGAAGCGTGAGCAAGCGGTGGCCATCAATTCGATGCCGCAGCATGCCGTTGCAAATGGCATCGGCCAGACACTGGAACGCCGCGCCCAGTTCACCACCCGCTGGAGGCTCGTGGTCAGCACGCTGTCGGACGGAAGAGCGGTTTCAAGACCCATGACGGAAGTGTAGGCGCTCGGGCAGCGCGGCTGTCAAAGCAGCAGTCGTTCCAAATCAGCCGTCGATGTGGCGGTCGTGAACATGCGGTCGACGCGCATCAGTCGAAAGAGTTCCGCAAGTTGAACATTCATTCCCGCGACCACGGGGCGCAGTCCAGCCTCGCTGCCTCGATTGGCGAGCGTGACGCACAGACCGAGCGCCATGCTCGACAACGACTGGCAGCGGGAGAGATCGATGACCATGCACTTCCCCCGAGGCGTGGAATCAATCGCTTTGTACGCCTCCTCCGCAATGATCGCCGCCTCGCGTGCGCCGATCGCGATCGAGTCGAATCGAACGATGGCGTGCCGATTCCGATGTTGCACCATCACGATTCCGTCGGTCGAGGATGGGGAAGGTGTTGGGGTCATCGTGCGTGGACCCCCAATTGTGCAGTCGACTCTTCGCCATTGCAACCGCCGTCCTGCGCGAATGTCCGGTGACCCACGGCTTCGAGTTGCGCAGCGCGGAGTGATCCAAGCATTTCGCCCGACGCAGTCCGTCGGTTCGGCGCGGCGGTATCGAAGCCGATCCGCAGTACATCCGCCACTCGTAGCTGATCCGCGGATCGGGCGGGGACCACCTGTCCCGTCTCTGGGATCAGCAATACCAACTGATGCGCAGCGAGCAATCCGCACAGCTGGTGGGCAGCCTCGGATTCGACAGCCAGCTCGTCCATCAGGGAATCGAATGTCGCCGCTTTCCCCCCCTGATGACGGGCACAAATGTGCTCCATGGCACTGACCACGAGGGCAGGATCGAGCGTGCGCAGCGGATGCGACGACTGGCTGCGGACGCGGTCGTTGCTGAGCAGCGCGTTCAGCAGCGAACTGACCTGGAGTCCGAACAAAATGATGAGCCACATGGCGTACACCCAGAACATGAAGAGTGGCACCAGTCCGAGCGAGCCGTACAGTCGATTCCCCGAAAATGCCCGCTCCATGTAGATGGCCAGGAACTTGCGTCCCAACTCGATGCCCACGGCAGCCACGAATGCACCAGCGAGGAGTGTTTTCCATCGCATCCGCACCGTCGGCATGACCCCATAGGCCAACAGCAACACCGCCAGCAGCAGCACGAAGCCGAGGATGGGACGCACATAGCTGTATGCGGTGGGGAATGTGGGCTGTCCATCCATCACACGCCGTAGTTCACCGTCGACGAACGGCAGCGTGGCAAGAAGGACGGGCCCGAGAGTGAGCATCGTCCAGTACACGAGCAGCCGTCGGTGCCAGGGGCGATCACTCGGTGCGCGACAGACGATGTTGAAAGTCTTCTCGATTGCAACGATCAGCCAAATCGCTGAGAAGAGCACGACGCCGAGTCCGATGAATCCAAGCGCAGAGAGATCGACCGTTCCGGAGACGCGGACCAACTCTTCGATCCAAGCGCTCACGGGCTGCTGCTCCGCACCCGTGCCGTCCTTGGCGACCGTCACGCCGATCTCATCGAGTCCAGCCATCGATGCCATCGATGTCACGAACTTGGGAAACTCATCACCCGTGAGCGCCCGAATGAGCAGCGTGGCAACGAACAGCACGGGGATCATCCCAAAGAGTGTTCGGAACGACAGTGCGGCTGCCATGTCTGGCGCGCGGACTTCGCTGAGGTGCCGCGCGCAGTAGCGGGCGATGGACCAGCCGCGGCTCGAGGTGCGTACGAGGTTGATATCCACGGGTCAATCCTAACGATTCGCCGTTGAATCCCGAGCAGGATTCTCAGCATCGGAAGCGCTTCAATCGGTGATGCCGCGCGCCCGCATTCCCATCATCGGCTCTTCGAGTGGAGCGGAACTGCCGATCTCCGGCCATTGCCAGACCGCCTGACCCGTCCACGGTCCACTGTTGCAGAATGCATCCGTGCCGCCCAGCAGCAGCAGACTCAGTGAACGCGCTTTGCGGTGATCGGGGTGATAGGTGTTCGGTCCCGATTCGCCCTGACGGTACGGGCCCGCGGCACTGAAGTGATCCCGACCGCCGAAGTCGATGAGCGCAGCGAGCGCACTTTGCGCGGCAGAACCTTGAACGAGCGCGCCTCCTCGATAGGTGTCGTTGCCGTCCGCGTCGATCAATACACCGACCGCCTCGTCCCACGCTGCGCCTTGCGCGGCGCTGACTGTCGACCAGTAGGTGTCGTCCCCGCAAAGATCGATGAGCGCGCCTGCCGCCTGATGACAGCCGACCCCTTGGGAGTAGTGGCTGCCTCGGTAGAGATCGTGCCCGGCCGAGTCGAAGAGGACACCGAGTCCGAGCCAGTAGGCGCCACCTTGCGAAAACTCGTCCGCCTCATAGCGATCATCGCCGCCGATGTTCACGAGCGCACCCATTCCGCCCGACAAGAGCCTGCGTGCGCCGACCGCCATGCCCTGTGAGAAACTGAGCGTGATACCCGGTACCGAATCCGCGCCGGCCGTCATGCCGCGGCTGTGGTGCAGATCATTTCCCGCGCCATCGATCAGCACGCCGATGCCGACTGGCCCGCCGACTCCCTGCGAAAAACCACGGTCCAAGTACACATCGCGCCCCGCATCATCGAAGAGGAATCCGGCGCCGCAAAGCCCCGCTCCAAGTGCCCATGGGCCGCAGTCGTACACATCATCGCCTGCGCGGTCCATCAGCAGTCCGACCCCAAGCCATCCGCATCCGCCACTGAGCCGCCCGCCCGAATATCGATCGTTGCCGGAAACGTCGAGCACCATCGATACGCCACGCCATGCACCTGCAGCGCCCTGTTCTGCGCTGCCTTCGTACTGGTCATTGCCCTGCAAGTCGATGATGCCCTGATTTCCTTCTCGCAGCGTTCCCCAGACATAGCGGTCGTTCCCGCCCGGATCGAACACGCCTGCAAGACGCGACATGTCGTAGCGGTTGTCACCGAGTCCACCGATGACGATCCAACCGATGCCGGGCACTTCCTGCGCCGTGAACACCGTCCCTTCGATCGCCGATGCAATCTCCGGCGGAACGGGCTCTGACTCTTCCTTGCTCCAATCAGCCGTGATGCCGAACTCCGCATCCACATGGGCGAGGGCGCGCGCGATTGCCCACATCAAGCCGCTTTCACCGCGCAGCCGCTCGCCGAGCAGGTCCGATGCAGCGCGAAGCGCAGTGCGCGTTTCGGACGACGGGCTGATTTCGTTGCGGAGCATGCGGGCGATCGACTCCACATCCTCGATGTTCGGGCGGTCGCGAAGTGATTCTTCCAGCAGAAGCCGCGGCGTATTCAACAGGAAATCCAACGCATAAATCGCGCCCTGCGCGCCTGGGACAGGAACGGAGCCTTGTGGTGGTGGGAGCAGGCTGGCATCGAGTTGCCATGTCCGGCAGACGAACTCTGCGGCACGCCGCATGTGCGAGCTGCGCGATGACTGATCTGTCGTGGGGACGCAAGGCACCAGCATGTGGGCGGCAATCGATGCTGCTTGGCTCGGCTTCGCGGCGATGCCGTGCATGGGAACGCACATGCGGTCATCGGCGTGCCTGTGCAGTGCATCCTGCACGCGAAGTTCCGTGGCCCGCGCTTCATCGGCAAGACCGCGCGCTCTGAACGCCCGTGTCACGGGCGATGACTCGCTCTGCACATCAAGCAGGGCGGTCGTTCTTTCTGCCGCGTCGGCCAGCGTCATCGGAGGACGCCGAGAGCTCGCAGCATCGGCAGGATCGGTCCGCGGGGGAGCGAGGTTCGCACAGCCGACGATCGTCACGGTCAGCCATGTGCAGGCAAGTCGCATGACGGAAGCATAGGAATGTCCGCAGCGACTACCCTCCAAGGGATGCGGCGACGCCGAACCAAGCCGACTCATGCATTCACGGATGCTGCGCGCGGCGTTCGCATCCAGAAGGTGATCGCTGATGCGGGGGCTGCATCGCGGCGTGAGGCGGAGCAGATGATCGAAGGGGGGCGCGTCAGCGTCAACGGCGAGATCGTGGCGGCGCTCCCTGCGTGGGTTGACCCCGCACGCGACCGAATCACCATCGATGGCAAGCCGATGCAGCGAGCGCAGGAGCATGTGTTTGTGATGCTGCACAAGCCTGGAGGCTCCTTGGTGACGCGCTCCGATCCAGAGGGGCGCGCATCGGTTCTTGCGTTGGTTGATCATCCGAGTGGTGCGCGGCTGAACCCAGTGGGTCGCCTCGATGTGGACGCCATCGGTCTCGTGCTGCTGACCAATGACGGAGAGCTCATCAACCGCCTCACGCATCCGCGCTACGAAATCGGGAAGGAATATGAAGTGCTTGTGCGCAGTGATGTGCAGGCGGCTGATGTGCCGCACATCGAGGAGGCGCTGTTCGGTGCGGCTGCGGGAAGGTCGGCGGAGGGTGGGCAACTGTCGCATGTGCGCATTCTGCGCCGCGAGGGGGAACGCACCCTGCTCGCGATTGAGGTGAACGAGCCGCGGCAGCGCACCATCCGCGACGCGCTGGCCGAAATCGGTCGCCCTGTGAAGCGCATCAAGCGCACTCGGATCGGACCGTTGCAATTGCGCGGGCTGGCCGTCGGTGAGTGGCGCGATCTGACGAGGGGCGAACTGGCGCAACTGCGCTCCGCTGCGTTTGCCGATACGGCGGCGATTCGTCAGCGCCGCGAACGCGCCTTGCATGCACTCGATCGCATGCCACGCGAGACGCGCAGCGCGCAGCGCATTGTCCGCGCTCCAGGTGGGAAACGCGACTTCCGTGCAGGAAAGGCGGGAGCACAAACCGCCAGTGGTACCCGCAACTTCCGTGCAGGCAGACAAGACCAGCGCGGTCGCAAGAGTGGTTTTCGCGGTCGATCTCGATGATGTCGCGGTGGTCGTTCCCTACACTTCCCGACATGCCGCAATACGAATACGTCTGTGAGAACGACGGCGAAGTGATCACGCTGCTGCGACCCATGGCGCAGGCGGACGACCCCGTTGCCGATCCCGAGGGCAAGGGCAGGACTTTCACCCGTCGTCTGAGCACCTTCGGCGTGTCGGGCGCGGAAGGTGGAACATCCGCTGCGCCGCATGTGCATGTCGGTGGATGCTGCCCGTGCGGGAAGCCACAGTCGGCGTGCGGTCGCCAGTGAACGCGCCCATCCTGCACGGCGTGGACTTTTCCGGGGCGGACCAGGGTGGCGTCCACAAGATTCGAATCGCCACGCTCGAGTCGGGCAGCGTTCGGCTTGGACGCGCGGATCGTGGGCAATTGCTTCGAGCGATCATCGACTCAGCGTCTGGGACGGCGCGTCACATCTGGCGCATCGATGCGCCCGTGGGACTGCCACTCGCCACGCTGCGAGCGCACGGCGTTCCTGAGGAGTGGCTCGCGTCCGCGAAGTGGGCTTTCGAGAGCGGCTCGCCTCGCGCATGGCGGTCGATGATGCGATCGGTTTCCCGAGAAGAGCCTCGCCGCCGTGCCGACATCGAGGCGCGGACTCCCATGGCGCCGATGAATCTCCGCATCTTCAAGCAGACATGGACGCTGATGTGCGAAGTGCTGTTGCCGCTGCACGACGCTGGTGTCTCGATCGTGCCGATGGCGCCGAGCGCATCGAACGCGATGGTCTGCGAAGGATGTCCCGCAAGTGTCTTGCAGCGCCGCGGCTGGCCAGCGCGCGGCTACAAGGGCTCTGGAGGTCCGCCGCGCGAAGTTCGGCAGACGATTCTGCACAAGCTGATGGGTACGGGACTTCGAGTGCCACCTCGCATCGCTGCGGAAGCGGAGGAAGACGAAGAGGGCGACACACTCGACGCACTCCTGCTCCTGACGCCACCGCAGGTGACAGTCGTGCCACGCGAGGCGCTCGTGGAAGGCTGGGTGTACTGAATCGATGTTCGGACCGCGAGCCCCTCGGCTTGTGGAAAGACCCTCGGCTTGCGGACTGAGGAAGCGAGGCCGTCAGACGCCGCGCGTTTGCGGTTCCCAGATGATCTTGTGAAGCTGCATCTGCACCCGCACTCGAAGCCCATCAGCGAGAACCCACGCCGCCAGATCGCGTGGTGAAAGCCCCTGCATGCCGCCGATCTCGACTCCGCGCGGTTGTTCATGGACAGGTGAGAACAGCACGCAGCGGCAGCGTTCGACGAGGCGGTGCGTTCGAGTGGCCTCTCGTGCAAACTCATAGTCGCTGCGCGAACAGATCACGAACTTCACTTCATCGTGCGCTCGCAGCCGATCGACATTCGACCAGTCCATTCGGGCCGCCTCGCCCGAGCCAGGTGTCTTGATGTCCAGAATGATGTGCGCGCGCGGATCCACGCCAGCAGTCCCGATCGCTCCCGATGTCTCGATCAGCACCGTACGGCCTGCATCGAGCAGTTCGCGAATCAGGTCGAACGCTTCCCGCTGTGCGAGGGGTTCGCCGCCAGTGATCTCCACGAGATCGCAGTCGTAGGAGAGCACCTCGCGCAGCACATCGGCACGCTCTCGCATGGCCCCCTGGCGAAAGGCGTACTCGGTATCGCAGTACCCACAGCGAAGCGGGCAGCCCGTCAGGCGCACGAACACACAGGGTGCACCCATCCATGTCGACTCGCCCTGCACAGAGTGAAAGATCTCGTTGATTCGCAGGGGCACGGGAGTCTCGATGGCGAAGGAGTCTTCAGCGCACGGTCCATGAAAAAGGGCGCCCGTGGGCGGCGCCCGTTTGAATGCCCAGAAGAGGACTCGAACCTCCAAGAGATTTCTCCCACCAGCACCTCAAGCTGGCGCGTCTGCCAATTCCGCCACCTGGGCAACGGACGGAGCAGTATACGAAGTCGCAATCGAGGCGCGAGGTGATCGGTCCGTGAGCGCGTCAGTTGGTCCACGCCGACAGCAGACCGGCAAGGTCAGTGCCATCCGTCGTGCCATCGCCGTTCACATCGCCTGTCGCCGTGCCCCAACCACTCAGAAGAGCCGCGAGATCAGATCCGTCGACATATCCGTCGCCGTTCAAATCCGCTGGGTTGCCTGGATCGGTGCAATCGATGCCGAACACACGGAAGTCATCCACACCCGCCTCGACCAACGAGCCGCTTCCCAGGTCGCTCGGACGCCAACGGACCCGCATGGTGGCAGTCGGCGTCACGAAGTCAGCGACGCGGAAGGTCTTCACAGACCACGCATTCAGATTTTCCGTGACCAATTCCAATTGCACCCAAGTCGTTCCATTGTTGTTGGAGATCTCCACGGGCATCGAGTCTGCATTCGGGCTCGCTCCCTTGTCGTTGGAGTACCAACGCGCATAGGAGATCTGCGGTTCAGCAACGGCCGTCAGCGAGAACGCGGCTGTCATGAGGGTGGTCACGCCGCCGTCGATGTCAGCCTCCCCAAGCGCTCCACCGACAGATCCCTGACCCGTGATGAAGCACACGGTTCCTGGGGCAGGGGTGAAGTCGTCCTCAGGCTGAGCTTGCGTTCCGTTCGGATCCACGCGAGTCCACTGACCAGCAGTTGCCGTGTCGCCCGCAATGCCGACGGTCCACCCTGGATCGGTCTCCAAAGTGGCGAACACAACACCAAGGTCTCCATATCCAGCGGAAGTGGAATGCACCGAGGTCGGCGCACTTGCCGGGCTCGTGACTGTCGTCCCACTCGTTGTTTGGGCTTGGAAGTAGTACTGGACGATGCTGCCACAAACCCCCATCGGAAGCGATGCGGTGTAGGCATTGGCGGCGCCTTGCGGCATGGCCACATCCGTGAATGCACCGCTCGATCCTGCGCGCCAGAACAGACGCCCCGTACCAGCCTGCGGCTGTCCACCGAGCGCGCTCACCGTGACCGTCAGGTTGCGAGTCGATGCTGGATCGGCGTAGGCGGGAATGCCACCAGCCACCGAGAACGCAAGAGGGGAGAGCGGGGGACCAGGCAACCCGTGATCCGAGAATCCCGTGTTGATCTGCGCATAGTGCGGCGTTCCATCCTCCAGGGTCGCATTGTTGTCATCGAGCGTGAGGTAGTGCCGCGTGATGTCGCTGTTGATGCTGGTGCCCGTGTGAAGAAGCGTGCTGTTGACCGCCAGATTCCTCATGATCGTGCGGTAGTTCACAGGCTCTGCGGTCTGCATGTTCAGCCATGTATCCCACACAGATCCAGAAAGCAGCGTGCCGCAGGTGTGGACCGCACTCCCTGCGGTCGAGCAGCCTGACGCTGAGTACTGATTGTCGTTGTCCGCGTTCCGAAGACCAGTGCTGCACGACTGGAACCCAATGGCAAGGAATGGGGATTCACTGATGACAACCGAGAGCACATCGGCTTGCCCCTCACCGTACGCGCCCTGACCACTCCCTGCTGAGGAGACCATGTGATGCCCGAACTCGTGATGAACAATCGTCGCGAATGCCGTGTTGTTGCATCCCCCGCCCGCGGGATAGAAGTTGATCGAGCTCCCGTTGTAGAACGCATTGCAGGTGCCCGAAACCTGCACATTGATCTGGAACGCAGAGCTGTCCTGCTGACCTGCGATGACGGGATAGTTGGGGTTGGTCGCGAGGATGGCGTCCCGCGCGATGTTGGCATGCAGATAGGCGTTCACTTGCGCGCGAACATTCGCATCGGTATTCGCCGCATTGTGGACGAGCGTGGCTGATCCGCCACTCGGAATGCTCTGCGAGAGTGACGAGACGGGGCCTGCATTGTCTGCCACCTTGAAGTATCGGCCCGCGACTCCAAAGTCGCTCGTCACATTGACGGAGCCCGTTCCAGAATTGGGAACAACGAAGTTGCCGTTGACGTCCGCGAACACATTCGTCGATCCTGCTGTCACGCGGGCGTAGGGCATGCCCGTCTGCGCTTCCGCGCTGCACGCATCGGCGACGAAGCCCTGCGTCGCCTGGCCTGCGATGGTTCCCGAAACATCGGCGTGGAAGATCTGGCTCTCGGAGAAGAGCACCTTTCCTGTCCGCACATCTGCGACATAGAGCATCTTGGTGTAGCCCGTGCCAGGGACACCACGCTCCACCACGAAGCTGACTGCGAGCGTGGGCTGAGCGGGCGCGTCATCCACGCCGGCAAAGATGACGAGTTGCGCCTCCTGCGGTTCTCCAAGCGCGCGGTGCGCGATCGCTTCACCGCTCCACACGCGTGGATCGAAATCGGCCAGCGTGGGGCGAGCTGCAAGCGTCGCAGGGAAGTCGCCAAGATCTCGAAGGTCGGCGCTCGCGAGAACGAGGGGGAACCCGGCTTCGTTTCTCATCAGCAGCTTGAGGGCGCTTCGGAAGACTGGAATCCCCTCCACGACTTGCGAGTAACCCAGCAGGGTGAAGTTGAAGGACTGCGTGGCTTCATCCCACAGGACACCAACCGAGTGCACGGCATCAGGGAACGCACCAAACGGCACGATGTCCTGCGTCCGCGCTCCGAAGATGCCTGCGTGTTGTCGCAAGAATGCTTCGGCGCTGCGCGATGGCGAGGTCCCTTGCGAAAAGAACCGACCCGAAAGGCAGGTCACGCGATCCGCGATGGTGAACAGCTCGGTCGCGGGGTGCGCATCCTTGAACTTGATCTGGGCCGCTGCGGCATCGACATCAATGATGTCTTCATTCTTCGCTCCTCGGAGATCGATCTGCTGCGCACGCAAGGGCGCCGCGCCGAGGAATCCGATGAATGCTGCGACGAGTGGAACGGCGACCAAGAACTTTGTGTGGTTGGGCATCGGGAGTCTTTGGATTGGAAGAACGGGGGATACGCAAATCAGACACTTGAGGTACCGCATACCCGTAGCCTCAGCCCCCGAAATGACAAGTCCCTAAACTCTACGACTCGTGAATGCGGAAGCATGCACGAAGATTGAACGAACGCAACATTTCTGAGACAATCACAAGCATTTTTATGCAGTCGCGCCGCGACTGCGGAACGGATCGAAACCATGTCGGGTCGCTCGGAGAAACAGCCGAAGAACAGCCCGACCATTGAAAATCGTCGGGCGTTTCACGACTTTTCAATCGGCGAAACGGTGGAGTGCGGTATGGAACTGAGGGGCACAGAGGTCAAGTCCGTGCGGGCTTCGCAAGTCAGTATCGCCGAGGGATTTGTGATGGCCGAGGGTTCGCCCCTGCAACTCGCTCTGCACGGCGTTCACATCGCGGAGTACCCGCCGGCGGGGCGTGACCGACAGCATGATCCAACTCGGGTACGGCGGTTGCTGGCCTCGCGGCGCGAGATCGAACGGCTCGCGGGTCAAGTGCAGGCGAAGGGCGTTTCGCTTGTTCCCCTGAAGATCTATTTCAAGAATGGATTTGCCAAGTTGCTCATCGGGGTTGGGACTGGCAAGAGCAAGGTCGACAAGCGTCAGTCGATTGCCAAACGCGAGTCTCAGCGCGACATCGACCGCGCCATGCATCGCCGCCGCTGAGCGCCGCTCGGCGCACACGCCGCACGATCTTGGACGCACCTTCAAGGCTGCGTGAGGTGAATGCACTGTCCGCATTGCGCATCGTGGTCGCCGCGGATGCAGGCAACAATGGTTGCTGCCACGACTGCTGGCGCCATCGTCTTCGCCGCGGGCACGACGCGTTCACTGAAGTTCGATCGAAGCAGTGCCGTCTCGGTCGCGCCCGGGACCACCGTGAATGCCTTCACACCGATGCGCGCGCCCTCCTTTGCTGCACTTCGCGTGAGGGATTCCACCGCACACTTTGCCGCGGCATAGGCCATGAACCCAGGAAGCGGATCCAGTGCCTTCGCTTTCGAGACGAGCACCACGCGTCCACTCTGCTGCGCCTTGAAGTGTGGCCATGCACGCGAAAGCAGGTTTGCGGCACCAAAGACATTGGACTCGAAGGTTGCGCGGAGCACTTCGCCCGTGGTTCGTTCAATCGGCAGCAGTGGCGCGATTGCCGCGCAGTGCACGAGGTGATCGATGCGTCCCCAGCGCCCGATGACCGCGTCGATCAGCGCAGCCGCAGTCGCTTCATCCGTGATGACCGCAGGGTGCAGCAGGAGACCTGGTGAAGCAGAGCAGCCCAGTGCGGCATCTTCGAGTTTCCCCGCGGTGCGTCCAGCGAGCGCGAGGCAGTGACCGAGCGCAGCAAGCTGTGCCGCAACCTCACGGCCTATGCCGCCGCCACCGCCCACGACAACCGAAACGGGTGCGCTGCTCATGTGGCAACAATAGGCACTGCGTGCGCTGTCGGTATCAGCCGACCAGTCGCATCACATCGAAGTAGAAGGTGACGGCAAACAACATGCCGACGATGATGAGCCCGGCCACCATGGCACCATTCTGGAACGCGGGACTGGGTGGCTTGCCGCGCAGGCGTTCGTACAACAGGAACACCATCAGTCCTCCATCCGCGATCGGGATGGGCAGAAAGTTGATCACCGCGAGGTTGACGCTGATCATCGCGAGGAAAAAAACGAGATAGGTGACGCCGCGGTCCGCGATGCGCGTGCCGATGTGAACGATCCCCACTGGACCACGCAATTGCGAGACCGCAACGCTGCCCCGAAAGAGCCGATCGAGCGTGAGGTAGGTCATCAGCACCAGCTTGTGCGTCTCGTGAAAGCCCAACGCAATGGCGCGCACGGGACTCCCGCCGGCGTTCAGCGTGACTTCGGCGGGTTGGAACCACTCGGGACCGAGCGCTGATCTCCACGAAAGTGCGGCAAGAGCGTCGCGATCCGATGCAGCGAGTTCAACCGCGCAGGGCTCTGCCCGCGCATCTGGCGTGGGCGGCGTGCAGACGAGCACCAGGCGTGTGATCTCGGGCTGCGCTGCGATGGCCAACTTTGCCACACGAAAGAGGTCGTTCCAGTTGGCGAGGGCAGTGCCCTCGAGCGATTCGAGACGACTGAGCGGCATGAGCTGGCATGCACGCACGGGCGTTGGCTGACCCGGCGGCACTCCGACTGTGTCGAAAGGGCGCGCGATCAGCGGCAGATCCCACGCGCTTCCGATCTCCACCCCGAGGCGACCTTCACGCGAGACGGGCGCGGCGAGGTCGATCGACTTGCCACCACGCAGGACGCGCAGGCCGATCATGCCGTCCGCGTGCTGTGCGATGCTGCTTCGGAAGTCGACCTGTCGCGGTCCATCGATGTCTGCCACGCGCAGCACGACATCACCGTCAAGCAGGAGCCCAAAGCATCCCGATTCCTCCGGCACGCGCCCGATGCGAACGAGCGGCGTCATGCCGAGCAAGCCCAGTTCATAATCGAGCGGCGCGTTCGCTGGCCTTTCCGTGTACGAAAGAGCCTGCCATGTCGGCGCCGTGCGGAGCGCGATGTCGACATCACCGATGCCATCGATCATCCAGCGCGTGGGGATCGGATCACCGCCGCTGCCCTGGGCAGCGGTTGCGAGTGACTCAAAGGTCGAGACGGGCTTCCCGTGGATGGTCAGAAGCTGGGCGCCTTGGAAAGCCGCCGCGAACTTCGCAGTGTCGGGTGGCCCACCGACGGTCGTCGCCAGGATGCCCGGTGGAATGCCCCACGCGGTGCTGCCCTCGAGCGCCGTGTGCTCCCAAAAGCCTGCGCGCTGCAGGGCACTTTGGAGGAACGGCAGTGCCTCCGCTTCATCGGTCAGCTGCGTGCTGGATGCTGGTGCAACGCCGATGGCCAGCATGCCTGCGGCGGCGTTCTGCTTCGGTGTGACGGACAGCGTTCGCGACTGGACATCAGCTCCCGCGCCGCGTTCCACCACGATCGACAGGGCACTGCCAGGTCGTGCCATCGCGGCAGCGATCTGAACATCGGAGAATGTCGTGGCGGGATGGCCATCGATGGTGACGATGCGATCACCGGGCAGCAATCCCGCCTCCGCGGCAGGGCTGCCGGGTGCGACCGAGCCGATGACAGGTGCATCGAATCGAACGCCCACGAGAAATGCGATCATGAACAACACGATCGCAAGCAGGATGTTGCAGATCACGCCTGCGGAGACGATCACCATTCGCTTCCAGATCGGCGCCTTCGTGTAGGAGCGCGCATCGCTGCTCATGGCGGATGCGTTCAAATCATCCTGCCCGAGCATGCGGACGAAGCCGCCGAGTGGAAGGAGTCGGAGGGAATACTCCGTCTCATCCACGCCCGCTTCCTGAAGACGCTGCGGATCGACGGCGATTGACTCACTGCCGAAACGACGGCGCATCTCGCCGTCCGTCGATCCGAAGCGGATGCCAATCCCGCGGCGAAAGGCGATCACCACGGGCCCCATGCCGACGGCGAAACTGTCGACGCGCACCCCCGCCCACTTTGCGGCGATGAAGTGCCCGAACTCATGGATGGCGATCAGCACACCGAAGCCGATGACGACCATCACAAAGTTCGTACTGGTGCCAAGCCACTCCATAGGTCGTGGAAGGGTAGACGCAGGGGGGTCGCTGCGTACCGCTGTGGGTTGCCGCACCCATTTGCGGTCGGATCGTGCACAACCGCGATCAGCGACCGACGGGTGTTGCCGCGATGTGGGAGAGCACCCACGCGCGTGCCGCGCGATCAGCCGCGAGGACTTGATCGAGCGTCGTGACCGTGGTGACGGGCAGCGCTTCGAGCGCGCCGCGAACGAGCCTCGTGATCTCGCCGAACCGGATCAGCCCGCCGATGAACGCCTCGACAGCAGCCTCATTGGCAGCGTTCAGGGTTGCGCCCGATGAGCCGCCAGCGCGAATCGCTTGCCAGGCGAGCGAGATCGCAGGGAATCGATCGTGGTCGACAGGCTCGAAGTCGAGCGTGCGCAGGGTTCGCCAGTCCATCGCTGTTGTGCAGCGCGCTGCGCGTGCGGGCCATGTGAGCGCCAACTCGATCGGCAGGCGCATGTCGGGTGGCGACAGTTGCGCAAGAACGCTGCCATCGTGGTACTCCACGAACGAATGCACGATCGACTGCGGGTGCACGATGGCATCGATCCGTTCGGCGGGCAGCCCGAAGAGCCAATGCGCTTCGATCACCTCGAGCGCCTTGTTCATCATCGTGGCGCTGTCGATCGTGACCTTCCGCCCCATGGACCAGGTTGGATGTCGCAGCGCGTCCTCCAGGGTGGCGGACTCGATCTGCTCGCGCGTGGAACGGCGGAATGGTCCGCCGCTTGCGGTGAGAACGATGCGCTCCACTTCCTGCGGACTGCCGCCTCGCATGCACTGCAGGATCGCACTGTGCTCGCTGTCCACGGGGATGATCTCGACCCCTGCTCGGCGAGCTGCCGTCGTCACGAGTTCGCCGGCAGCCACAAGCGTCTCCTTGTTCGCCAGAGCGATGTCGCAGCCCGCTTCAATCGCCGCGAGCAGCGGTGGAATGCCCTCGGCTCCGACCATCGCACCGAGCACGAGGTCGCCTCGGCGTGCACAGGTGCGAACAAGTTCGAGCGCACTCCCTGGCCCGACGATGACCTTCGTCCCTGCTGGAACATCGCGCAGCGCAGCGTCCGATTCAGACGCGAGCGCGATGGCCGATGGGCGCAACTTGCGCGCTTGCTCGGCAAGCAGCGAAGCACTTCGACCAGCGGCAAGTCCGACCGCTTGCAGCGGTCGTCCATTCGAGGCAAGGTGTTCCACGACCGAGACGGCGTTCACACCGATCGATCCCGTCGAGCCAAGAATCAGGATTCGCCTCGGCGAAGTCATCTGTTTCTCTCGCGACCTACTCAGAGCGTCCCTTCGCCTTCGAGCGCTCGATCGACGACAGGAGTCGAACCGCCGCCCCATACAGCGAACGTCGCTTCGGTTTCGCGGGCGGCTGTTCCGCTGCGGGAGCCGCTCCGGGAGGAGGTGGTGGTTCGGGAATGGCTGGAGCCTTGGTCACCGGAGCGTCACCTTGCGGACCATCGGATGCCGCATGCTCGCTTGGCTGCGATGCAGCACCGCCCGCCGCGCCGCCCTCACGACCGCGACCTCCGCGTCCGCGCCCGCGTCCGCGGCGGCGCCGACGGGATGGACCTTCGCCTGATTCATCGCCTGATCCCGACGCAGAAGCATCACGGTCACCATCGCTCGAAGCGTCTGCGCTTCGCGAACCTGCGTCATCGTTCTCGCCTGCCTCCGTGGAATCTGTGGGTTCGAACAATGAGGCGGCAATGCCGATGATCTCGGGCGGAAGCATCGATGTCGTCGGGAGCAGCAGCGCAGCAGTGTCGGCATCCACCGCGCTCCGCAGGCGCGCAAGCAGGTCATCCACCGATACGCCTGCGATGTCTGCAACGCGCGCCGTCTCGAACGCTGCCTGCTCGAGCGCCATGTCCGTGAGCGAGCGGACCGAACGACCCCCACGCCCGCGCCGACGTCTGCCGCCATCACGCCGCGACCCCTGCGCGCCCTGGTCCTGCTGTGCAGCCGCTTGCGGCGCGGCATTCACCTTCTGCGGCTTCTGCGCGCCACCGCGTTCCGAACCATCACGGTCTCCGCCCCGGCCGCGGCGCTGACGACGACCACCGCGGCGTCGACCGCCACCATCGGCGGAATCTCCGCTCTCGTCGCCAACATCATCATCACTCGCGCTCGCTGTCCGTCCCATGGAGGAGCGCAGCGAGCCTTCGTTCGCAACAATGGGCGGGAGGTCATCGAACCCGCCAGCCATCGCGATTGCGGTGGCATCCGCGGGTGCGGGTCGCCGCTTGCGCCTTCGCTTTCGCGACAGGGACTCCGCGGGCGTGAGATCCTCTGCATCCAACTCGGGCAGGTCGTTGTGCAGCGTGGAGGCGCTCGGACGACTTGGGCGCGGCAGGCGATCCATTTCGATGTCCGCTCCATCGGCTTCGTACGCGTACATGTCGAGCCGATCCGCGGCGAAGACCTCGCTGATGCGGACATCGATGCGCTTGGAGTAGCGGTCCTCGAGTTCGTGCATCGCGCGCCTGCGGTTGGACAGCAGTTCAGCCGCCACCCGCACCGAGCACACGATTTCCACCCGCCGAACCTTGTCGAAACTGAAGAGCAGGGCAATGCGTCGCATGGCGTCCGCCGCGACGGCTCCTGGAACCCGAATCTCGCCGCTGCCGCCGCAGTTGGGGCAGTCCGCGTAGTTCATCTTGCGCAGGCTCGGTCGCATGCGCTGGCGCGTCATCTCGATCATTCCAAACTCGCTGATCGGTGCGAACGATGTCTTCGCACGGTCAAGCTTCAGGAGTGCGGCGAGGCGATCTTCGATCTCGCGGCGGTGACGCATCTGTCGCATGTCGATCGAATCAATCACGATGAGTCCACCGAGATCACGAAGGCGAAGCTGTCGGCAGACCTCCTCGACCGCCTCACAATTGGTGAGGAACGCATTGGTCTCGGAGTCGCGCGCGGTGCGGCTGCGTCCGCTGTTCACATCGATTGCCACCAGCGCTTCGGTCTGGTCGAAGACCAACGCGCCACCTGAAGGAAGCGGCACGATGCGCGAGTGAATCTCTTCGATCTGTCGTTCAACGCCGAATGCCTCAAACACGGGCACGAGGCCGTTGTAGTACTGCACCTTGTCCGTGGACTGCGGTGCGATCACATCGAGGAACGTCTTTGCGCGCTCGAACGACCCCGCGCTGTCGACCACGATCGATTCAACGGTCGCATCGACTTGATCGCGGAGCGTTCGGACAAGCACATCGCTCTCCGTATACAGCTCACAGGGCGCGCCCGTCCTCTCGCTGCGCGCCTCCATCGCGTCCCACAGGCGCTGGAGATACGCCGCATCGCGCTGCAGCTCCGTCCGCGATGCGTCAAAGCCTGCGGTACGAAGAATGAAGCCGAATCCATCGGGCAGCTCGAGCGAGTCCAGAATGCGTCGCATGTCGCGCCGCTGATCCTCGTCGTCCACACGCCGCGAGAGACCGACGCGATCCATGTCCGGCATCATCACCAACAGGCGCCCGGGAATGCTGAGGTAACTCGTGACCGTTGGCCCCTTGCTGCCGAGCCCCTCCTTGATGACCTGCACCAAGATTTCCTGTCCCTTGCGCAAGGCCTGTTGGATCAGCGGCCGTTCACTTCGCCCGATCTTCTTGCCCACGCGTTCGGTCTGTCCACCACCTGGGAAGTACTTGGGATGCAGATCGCTGATGTGGAGGAACCCGTTCTGTCCGCTTCCGAAGTCCACGAAGGCCGCCTGAATCGCGGCTTCGACATTCATCACGCGACCTTTGTAAATGGAGCCGACATTCGTTGCGGTGGCTTCCCGTTCAACGAAGTAGGAATCGAGCCGTCCGTCGGAGAGCACCGCGATGCGCGTTTCCTCTCCGGGTTCGTCGTTCACCACAAGCGTGACACGCCGATTCGCGAAGGCGGCTTCGTGTTTCTTGAGGCCGCGCGCAGCTGCGCGAGCAGCTCCCGAGCCGACCGCAGACTCCTCGTCCTCGGCCGCATCCTCTTCGGAGCCCTCGGCTCGCGGCGGCAGATCAGGGTCGGACTCGCCATCGGATCCTGGAAGCCCTTCGGCGGCAGATGACCACTCCTGGGCCTCCGTACCGCCGTCGCCGCCATCCTTGGTTTCGTCTGTCTCACCGGACGCGTCTGCCGCGTCATCAGGATCGTTCTCGGCGCGCAACGATGCGCGTTCCACATCCGTGGTCGAATCCGAATTGGGGTCCGAATCCGAATCAGTTTCCGACTCCTCGTGATGGAGCCGCGCCTCGTCGAGAGCGGATCTCTCCAGAGCCTCCTCGAGATAGTCGGAAGGATTTGCCGGCGGCGGCGGGGGAGCCGGGCGGGCATCACCCATGGGCACGAAAGCCGAGGGTGGGGAGCTGTCCGACCGAGTCGGTGTATTCGAAATGGGATTCAGTTCGCCGCGTTCGTCCGCGGGCTGACCGTCTGTTCCGTCAAGTTGCATTGCAAGATCCTGCCGCACTGTCGCGGCGGTTCATGACGGATCGACAGGAGATGGGACACCGGGGACAGCAGCGGGCGTTGCCCGACTGATCTGCCACGCACGACCGACAAGGCCGCTGGAGTCCAAGGTTGTTCAAACCGCATTCGCTGTGATCCGTCCGCACATCCCGTCCCATGGTCCTCGCGGCCGAGCGGGCGCCGAATGGGCCAATCGCTCGCGGGTCCTGCGGAGGACAAGTGTGCCTGTTGTTCGTGACCGTTCTGGGTGATGAGGACTAGCCGTGCTCTGCACCGACAAGTGCCTCGGGGTCGATTCTCCGAAGTTCGTCGCGCAGGCACGACAGCACCTGCCGATCCGACTCGAACGAGCCCACGCGCCTCGCGAGAGACTCACAATGCTCGATGTCGAGCCCCCTCACCACCCGCTTGACCGCGGGAATCTGGCTTGGAGACATGGAAAGTGTACGAAGTCCCATCCCAACGAGCAATGGCACGAAGAGAGGTTGTCCCGCAATCTCACCGCAGACACTGACATCGATTCCCACGTGCCTTGCGGTCCGAACCACGCTTTTTATCAGCATCAGCACCGCCGGGTTCGCGGCGTTGTAGAGATTTGCCACGCGTTCGTTGCCGCGGTCGACCGCCAGCGTGTACTGAACGAGGTCATTCGTGCCGAGCGACAGGAACGCCGCCTCGTGCGCGAAAGCGCGCGCCATGAGCGCTGCGGCCGGCGTCTCCACCATGATCCCGAGAGGGATGTTGCGGTCGAACGCGATCCCCTCTTCCTCCAGTTCCTCGCTGAGATCGTTCAGCATCATCTTGGTCTGACGCAGTTCCATCACATGGGTCACGAGCGGCAGCATGATGCGGATGGGGCCATGCGCACTCGCTCGAAGCAGCGCGCGCAACTGCGTCTTGAACATGTCCGGGTGAGCGAGGCAGTATCGGATGCTGCGAAGGCCGAGGAATGGATTGCGTTCGGATTCGGTGAGATGCTCCTGGGTCCACTTGTCTGCGCCGAGATCAAGCGTGCGGATCGTCAGCGCGCGGCCATGCGACAACTCGATCGCCTTGCGATACGCGTCGTACTGATCCTCCTCGGTCGGCGGGGTCTCGCCCGTGAGGAACATGAACTCCGTTCGATAGAGCCCAACGCCCGTTCCTCCGTTGTCTTGGATTGAGCTGATTTCCTCTGGGAATTCAATGTTTCCCAGAAGAGTCACGGCGGTGCTGTCGCGGGTCAGCGATGGTTGTGCGGCATCGTTGCGTAGCGCCGTGCGGCGATGTTCTGCCTCGCGAGCCAGTCCCTGATACCGAGCGAGCAGCGCATCGTCGGGACGGACGATGACCAGTCCGCCATCGCCATCGATGATGACGGTGTCGCCATCGGAGATGTCCTGCGTGGCCGAGGTGCAGCCCACCACGGCGGGCATGGAAAGTGCGCGTGCCACGATGGAGGTGTGCCCAGTCTGTCCACCACCGTCGGTGGCAAAAGCCACGATGCGCGCGCGATGCAACTCGACCGCGCGGCTTGGCGTCAATTCGTGGGCGATCACGACGATCGATCCCTTTCGGTCGCCCAGCTCTTCCAATCCAGATCCGTCCAGATGCGTCAGGATTCGCCGCTCAAGATCGAGTACATCGATCGCCTTCTGCACGAACATCTCGTTTCCCACCTCGCGCAGTCGGTCCGCCAACTTGCCGAAGTTCTCGGCGACGGCGTACTCAGCGACCACACACTCACGCTCGATGTCGCCTCGGATCGGGCTGATGAGGTTCGAGTCCGAGAGCAGTTCAAGATGAAAGTCGAAGATTGCCGCGGCCGATGCTTCCGCTCGCCTGTGAACCCTGTTCCGCAGTCGCAGAATATCCTCTTTCGACTTTTCTATCGCATCATCAATCCGTTGAAGTTCGCTTTGAACGTGTCGCTGCTCCACGACGCGAAATGCCACGCGGCGGTCGTGTTCCTCCTGAATCCAGGCGCGTCCAATCGCGATCCCCGGGCTGACACCGATTCCTTTGATGGCTTCCAAAGCGTTGGCTCTCCGAAGCTTGAGTCAGTCGCTGCGGTTCCAGACCATCCAGAACCCAGAGCAACGGTCAATGCGGAAAGGGGAACCTATCCCTTGTCGCTGGGCAGTTGTACTCGAATCAGCAAGGACCGGCAACCAGGAAAGTCTCGAAAGGTGGCGATTTGGATTGACTTTGGTTGTTGTGGTGTTACTTTCGCTGCACGGCGGGGCGGTGTTAGGGCAATCAGCGCGGGCTGATTGGAACGATGCGCAAGTTCCTTGGAGCCCTTCCCCCATGTCCCCCAAAATGTCCTCAGTTGTTGCGGTTGTTGTCGCTGCAGGCGCTTCGATGTCGTCGAGCGCAGCGGTCGTCGCGAGCTGGTCGATCACGACTGCGTTCCCCACCGGCACCGGGCAAGTCCCAACTGGGCAGAACTATTCGGTTGGCGCTGCGGACGCAGGTGAGCAGACTGCAGGCAGCGAACTGCGTTCTTTCCACACACTTGCCGCGGCGACATACACCTCTCCCTCGGGTAACGGATCTCAGTATGCGTTCAGCAGCAACAACTGGTCAATCGGCGATTACTACGAGGCACGGGCGTCAACATCGAACTACCAGAACATTTCGGTGTCTTGGGATCAGGCCCGAAGTTCCACAGGTCCGTCGTCGTTTGAGCTGATCTTCAGTGTCGATGGCGGAGCGAGTTGGTCGACTGGGATCAACTACACGGTGCTGCAATCTGGTGGTGGCGGCTCTCCCGCGACATGGAGCTCGAGCACCTACAGCGCGCTCTACACCAGTTCGCAGGCGTTGGCGGGTGCTGAAAATGCGAATCAACTCCTGATTCGTTTCCGCGCCCTGGTTGCTGGCGCAGCAACTGGGTCGAACCGCATCGACAATGTCGTTGTGAGCGGGGACTTGGTTCCTGCCCCTGGCGCGCTCGCGCTGCTCGGCGTCGCCGGGCTTGTAGGTTCTCGTCGTCGTCGCTGAACTTTCAGCTCCCATCAGTTCATTACCTCCGTTCAGAACTTTCTTACCCAAGTGAGTGAATTCCCATGAGCACATTGAATCGATCCATGACTTTCGTGTCCGTTTCGACCTTGCTTGCCGCTGGCAACTTTGCCGCAGCCGACATCGGCGTCGTGGAGGCAACGGGCGCATTCCGCTTCGGTGAATCGTCATCGACCTCCTACGTTTCCGCGGTCGGAGCGCCCTACAACCCGGTCCTCGATCAATTCATCTTTAATGACGTTCAGCCCTTCGCACCGCTTATTCTGGGAAACTGGTACTTCGAGAACTACGCCTACAACGGCGGGAACATCCCAGCTGGCGCTTTGAGCAACGATAACTGGCTCGACGGCAGCAACACTGCCTCCCTCGCCGTCACCGTGATGTCGGGTGGCAATGTCATCTCGAGCAACTCTTATGAACTTTTCCAGACTGGCGTGAGCGGCAACAACCGTTTCTGGCAGCTCTCTGCCCCAGCGCAGAACACCAACCTCTCTGCGGGGTTGAGCAACGGCTCCTACAGCATTTCCTTCAGCACGACCTTCACGTTCAATGTCTGGTCTGGGTTCGTTTCCACTGGCTCATCGACCACGGCGACAAGCGTTGCCACCTTCAGTGTCGTGCCCGCCCCAGGCGCAATCGCTCTGATTGGATTGGCTGGACTTTCCGCGCGTCGGCGCCGCTGAGCTGACGCCGGAGACACGAGCCACCCGCCTTCGGGATGGGGGCGGTTTCAAGAGTCAACGCCGCGCGCACCGTTCGTGCGCGCGGCGTTGTTGTTGGTCAGTGTGCCCGGATGGGTCGGCGGCTCAATCGCAGGGAACGCCCCACGCGCCAAGAAGCACCGAAAGGTCGGAGCCGTCCGTCATCCCATCGCCATTCACATCGCCATCCACGGATCCCCAGGCGCCGAGGAGCACGGTGAGGTCGCTGCCCCCCGTTGTGCCGTCACCGTCGAGATCTGTCGGACAGGCGGGCGCGATCGTGATGGGTGTGACCCAGCGAAAACTTGCCACGCTGGCGGTAGGCGAAACCTGATTGACGATCACGATGTTCTGGTTGGCGATGGGATCCCAGATCGTCACGCGCGTTCCGCCCGTGTAGAAGTAACGGCCATCGTGCATCAGATGAACGCCGCGCGGAGACAAGAGCAGACTCGAGACGCGCGCGATCTCCAGTCCGAGTTGCAGGTCGTATGTGAAGAGCCCGTACGGATCGGAGAATCCTGCTGCAAGCACGGTGCCGTCGCCGGGCAGAGTGATCTGCTGTGGGAAGTCGATGCCGCTGATGCCGTCACTGTCGTGCCACGGTCCCGCCGAAATGGAGCAGTTGGGACCGATGCGTTCGATGTCCTCGCCGCCGGGGTGCAACCCTGAATCGCCAACGAGAAACTCGCCGTTGCCGATGTGCACGATGTCGCGCGGAGAGACCACCTGCGGCAGAACGCACCAATCTTCGAGGCCTGTGCCGTCCAAACGCACGCGCTTGAGAACACCTGTCGTGACACTGCCCTGAGTGATGGACATAGAGAAATAGATCCATTCGCCGACGACTTCCATGCCATACGGTCGGTCGATGCCCTCGGACGGGCCGACGATGGTGCGGATGTACCTTCCACCCACCGAATACTCGAAGATCGCATTGGCAGTCTCGTCGGTGATGAGCAGCGTGCCCGCCGGACTGACCACGATCTCGATCGGCTGCGACAGGTGTGCGTCTGGCGCAATGAAGTCCGGATTGACGACGGATCCGTCCACCGCACTGAAAGCCCACACCTTCGCACCAGACGAGTTTGGAAGCGAGTCGGGCACGAGCAGAAGGCTCTGCGCCGACGCGGCACAGATCCCAAAGATCAGCGCAATCGCGCTGCAGGCGGCCACTTCAGCAATCGGACTCCGCACGATCTTCGAACGGTTGCAGGCCATGAACGAAAGGTAGCCGAGAGGCGCGGAGAGTCCAGTTCAGATATCGGGAATCAATCCGATGAGCGGGGGCGATTGCCCAGAATGGAGCGCCGACGGCGCACATAATCCCAGACGACGAAGCGGTCGAGATCTCCGCCTGCAACGAAGAAGACGCGTCCAGCGGTGGATTCCGCGAGGCGGTGTGCGAATCGGATGTCGTTCTCGTCCTGATTCCAACTTGGGAGAAGGAGGATGTTGATGGTGATGCCTTGCTCTCGGCAGCGGAGCCCCTCGCGCAGCGTCTCGCGTTCCGTGCGCGGATCGGGCGGGTAGAGCATGTAGAGATCACTGCCTTCAAAGTGTGCAGTCGGCAGGCCATCGGTGATGAGCGTGATCTGACGATTGGGCGTTGGCCGTCCCGCGAGCCACTGCCGCGCCAGCGCGAGAGAGCGCTGGATGTTGGTGAAGTGGGGTGGCAGATCCAGTTCCGAGATCTCTGGATCCGACATGTCCGCTCGAAGCCGCACGACCGGATCATGGATCATGACGGGCTTGGGCAGCAGCGTCATCACTTCTCCTGGCGCACACAGTCTGGCCAAGGTGAACATCTCCACGAACTGCAGGAAGTCGCCCGGGTACTCGCTTCGGATGAGCCCATCGAGCGCCAACGCCATGCGCTTCACCTGCACATATTGCCCGCTCGAGCGCATCGATCCTGACATGTCCATGATCACCGCCGTGGCGCACTTGGGTTGCTGCCGCGTGTTGTGAACGACCATGTCTTCGCTGCGCATGCGAACGGGGTCGCCCGCGTTTCGCGTGGCTGCTTCGCGCAGCATGGCGTTCACCATGCTCTGCGGCAGATCGAGCGCTGCAGGGCTGTCGCCGAACTCCCATGCGCGGGTGGATGGCAGTTCGACTGCGCCATCGGAGGAGAGCACGCCTTCGTGTCGCCCGCTCCGAGCAGCCTGAAGGTCGCCGAAGATCGTCGCGAGAAGTCCCGACTGGTAGAGGCGCATCGTCTTCGGCGACACCGAGTAGCCGCCCTCCTCGTCGCGTTGCAGCCCAGCCTCCTGCGCCAGTCGCTCGAGCAGGTCGCGCACACGTTGCTGCGCCTCCCGCAGCGAGTCGATCTGCTCCTGCTGTGCAAACTGCGCGAGCGCTTCGAGGTCGATGATCGCGAGCTTCGCGTTCTTGCGCGCCTCTCGAAGCTGCGCCAGAAGCCTCTCGATCTCATCGAGTTCCGCCTTCACTTCGAGCGCGTGCGGCACATCAAGCCGCTCGCGTCCAAGCCACTCCCAGCCCGAATGAAGTTGGTCCAGCTCGTACTTCTCGCGGAGGCGTTCGAGCGCTTGGGTGAGGGCACGCTGGCTCGGCGAGTTCTCGGGCAAACGGTACCAGAGCCGCTCCAGATCGCGAAGTTGCTCGCCGGCGATGGCACGGTGCAGCGCGCGCGAAACGGGGGAGTCATCGCGCCGATCTCCGACGCGCTGCGCCGCCTCGCGGAACGCACGGCGCGCATCGTCCATGGCGCGCGAAGGGTCGTAGCGCCCCAGGATCATGCGGCGGCGTTCCTCCAGCGTGGCGATGAGTGCATCGATGCTCGGGCCAAGCCCGGCAATCTGAGACGGATCGATCTCCACCGCATTCGCGAGATCCTCTTCGCTGAACCTCCGCATGGAGCCGCTGTGCAGCATGTGCTCGAGTGCCCCGCGCGCGGCACCGCCGGCATCGGCGGGCTGCGCACTCCCGAAGCGCAGTGGGTCATAGCCGAGATAGGACTGGACAACGCCGCCGAGCGGTTGCGACCGCGCGGGTTCCAAGCGATCCCCATCAGCGGATGTCACTTCCATTCGTATGCCGTGCGCCCGTGGCGCGTGGTTCGGCTCAGGCGGTCCGTCGCCCAGAGCCCCGCGAGCACGAACTCTGCGCATGCAGCGCGCACCGCCGGCTGGGAATCACTGTTGACCTCGAAGGCCTTCTGCCACGCCTCGGGGATGCTGCTCAGCCGTGCGAGGTACTCGCTGCTTGGCACGAGATCGCCGACTTCCACGCGCACACCCTTGGAGAACGCTTCCGAGATCGCGGGCAACCCATGCTCTTCGACATATTCGTTGAAGACGCTGGCAACCGCCTCTGCAAGAATCGCATCCACGACTTGTCGTTCCGTCATCTGGTGGCTGCCCATGAGGTCGAGTTCGAGTTTGCCGATCGCTGAAGCGTGGAGGTGTGCGAGGTCACTGATGCGCGGAACCGCCGGGCGTTCGCCCAATTGAATGCCGCGGCGCCGAGCACTCGCCACCATGGTTCGCCAGTTTGACACGCTGAATCGCGCGCTCACGCCCGAGGCCTGATCCACAAACTTGCTGCGTCGCGCGGCGATCGAGATCTCCTCGATCACGCGGTCCATGAACGGCGGCACGACGACGGGCGTTTCGCCGCCAAGTTCGAGACCTGCCTCCTGCCGAGTGATGGCGATCCCGGCATCGCGTTCCTTCGGATAGTGGGTGACGATCGTGCTGCCGATGCGGTCCTTGAGCTGCGGGATCACCTTGCCCGATCGGTTGTAGGTCGATGGATTTGCGCTGAATGCGAGCAGAACGTCGAGATCGAAACTGACTGGGTAGCCCCGGATCTGCACATCGCGTTCCTCCAGGATGTTGAAGAGCCCGACCTGCACGAGTTCATCGAGATCCGGCAGCTCGTTCATCGCGAAGATGCCGCGGTGCATGCGAAGCACGAGTCCGAAGTGCAGCGCGTCTTCGGCGCCCATACTTGTGCCGAGCGCAAGTTTTGCCGGGTCGATTTCACCGATCAGATCTGCGAACTTCGTGCCTGGAGCGAGGCGTTCTGCATACCGCTTCGACCGATGCCACCAAGCGATGGGAACGCTTTCGGGCGGTGTCGACGCGACAAACGCCTTTCCCGCACTGGTGATCGGACGGGTGGGATCTTCGTGGACAGCGGAGTTCGGCAGATCGAGGAATGGAATCCACGCATCCAGAAAGCGGGGAAGCGTGCGCATCAAGCGGCTCTTGCCCTGCCCCTTTTCGCCGAGAAAGAGTAGGTCGTGCCCTGCGATGATCGCTGTCGCGAGTTCCGGCAAGACGGTGTCGTCATAGCCGACGATGCCAGGAAAGAGCGAAGAGGCGGCCGGCTCCCCCGAGGCGCTCGCCGCTGCGAGTTGCCGCTGAAAGTTCGACCGAATCTCATCTTTCACGCTGCGACTCTGCCACCCCGACTCCCGAAGCTCCGCGAGCGTTCGGATCGACGGGGGCGAGTCGGACTTCATCGGCTTGGTCGCTGTTTGCATCGGAACTCCTTCTTGGAATGCTAGGTCTGATCAGTTCATGGACGACGCATCTGGTCGAGAGTGTCCGTCAAAAGAAAAGGGCCTCGGCAGATGCCGAGGCCCGTGTGTCACGCGAGTGTGCGGCGCAGATCAGTTGCCGTCCTTGACTTCGTACTCAGCATCGATCACATCACCCTTCCCGCCGCTGGCGGCACCACTGCCGCCCTTGCCGGAGTCATTGGCTGTCGAGCCACCCGCCGACTCAGCGCCGCCGGCGGACTTCGATGCCTCGTAGGCCGCCTTTCCAAGTTCTGCTGCCGCTTCGTTGAGCGCCTTCATCGCTGCCTCGATGGCTGGGCGGTCATCGGTCTTCACCTTCGTCTCGAGGTTCGAGACTGCACTCTCGATGCCCGATCGCGCTTCAGCCGAAATGCGCGACCCGTGCTCCTCGAGACCCTTGCGTGTGGCGTACATCAACTGTTCTGCACTGTTGCGGATATCGACGAGTTCGCGGCGCTGACGATCGCCTGCCGCATTCTCCTCTGCCTCGCGACGCATCCGATCAACCTCTTCCTTGCTGAGGCCGCTCGAACCCGTGATGCGGATTTCCTGCTTCTTGCCAGTGGCCTTGTCGGTCGCGCTGACGTTCATGATGCCGTTGGCATCGATGGAGAACTCCACCTCGACCTGCGGAACACCGCGCGGAGCCGGCGGGAGACCCGTGAGGTCGAAGCGCCCGAGGCTGCGGTTGTCTGCCGCAAACTCGCGGTCACCCTGCAACACATGAATGGTGACCGATGACTGATTGTCCGCGGCGGTCGAGAAGGTTTCCTTCTTGCTCGTCGGGATGGTCGTGTTGCGCTCGATCAACTTGGTCATCACGCCGCCAAGCGTTTCGACGCCGAGCGAAAGTGGCGTGACATCCAGCAGCAACACGTCCTTCACCTCGCCTTGCAATACGCCGCCCTGGATGGCGGCGCCAATGGCGACCACCTCGTCGGGGTTGATGCTGCGGTCCAGTTCCGTCGTCTTGAAGATGTCCTTGGCGATCTCCTGCACCTTGGGAATGCGGATGGAACCGCCGACCATGACGACCTCCTGAATGTCCTTGGCGGACAACTTGGCGTCCTTCAGGCACGCCTCGCACGGTCCGCGCAGGCGCGTGAAGAGGTCTGCGCACAGTTCCTCGAACTTGGCGCGGGTCACGGAGACCTGCAGATGCTTCGGTCCATTCTGGTCTGCCGTGATGAAAGGGAGGTTGACGGTGGTTTCGAGCTGCGTGGAGAGTTCAATCTTGGCCTTCTCCGCCGCTTCCTTCAGCCGCTGCAACGCCATCGGGTCCTTGCGGACATCGATGCCTTCCTTCTTGCGGAACTCCTCGCCGATGAAGTCGATCAGACGCTGATCGAAGTCGTCGCCGCCGAGGTGCCCATCACCGTTGCTGGCGAGCACCTCGAAAACGCCGTCACCGACATCGAGGATGGAAATGTCGAAAGTTCCTCCGCCGAGATCGAACACGGCGATGCGGGCGTTCTTCTTCTTCTCGAGTCCATAGGCGAGCGCAGCAGCGGTCGGTTCGTTGATGTCTGTTCTTGGACAGCAAGCCTCAAGCCTTGGCTG
>SYGP01000047.1 GCA_005799495.1 Planctomycetia bacterium | reverse complement strand
GGGGGTGATCCCCACCCCGGAAGGACTGAGGCCGGATCGTTCAGTCCGCGCTCTGAACGACTACTACAGCCTGTATCTCTCATCGGGAGGTCGTTTCGTGGAAACGACGGCCAAACGCGCCGGAGATCGCGAGTGGCTCCACGTTATCTGCCGGCCGAGGGAAAAGCCGGAGAAGATCAGCTCGATACTGCACTACACCGAAATCTCGCCCGATTTCATCCTCTACATCGGTCTTGGCTCCGGGACCAACGATCCGTTCCACGCCGGACTGCTGAAGAAGCTCACGCCGCTGGTCGACGAGGTGGTCGCGAGCGTGCGTATTTCATGCGTCGCGGAACCGGTGAAAACGAATGAGAGGCGTTAGGCCCGGAGCAGAACGGCGGTAGAACAAGGTCAGCGGCAGACAGCCGCGGCTACACCGGACGCGCTTCGTTCGGGAAACCCGCGCGGAACTTCGCGCCGCAAATCCTGCGGTGTAGCCGGGGGTGTTCACCCGCCTTGGGCGGGCTCCCCCGGCAATTTTACGATGCCCCTAACGCTCGCCTGTTTCCCGGTCGCCGGCGGTCAGCCGGCCTTCACTTTCGCGAAGGTCTCGTTGAGCGCGCGGGCGGAGGCCTGCAGGGCCTGCAATTCCTTCGGCCAGAGCTCGACCTCGACGTGCGCGAGGGCTCCCCGGCGGCCGACGACGGTCGGCACGCTGATCGCCGTGCCGCGCAGGCCGTAGGCGCCCTGCTGCACGGTGGCGACCGGCAGCACCTGGCGCTTGTCGTGCGCGATGGCGTGGATGACCTCGGCGATGGTGAGGCCCACCGCCCAGCCGGCGCCGCCCTTCCGGCGGATCACCTCGGCCCCGCTGCCCTTGGTGCGTTCGAAGATCTGCGATTGGAAGGTCGGCGTGCAGCCGGCGACCTTCGTCAGCGGCAGGCCGGCGTAAGTGGCCGAGGACCACACGGGGAACATCGAATCGCCATGCTCACCGAGGATGAGCGCCTTCACCTGCGTCGCGGCGAGCCCGAGCTCCTGCGCGATGAGCGAGCGGAAGCGCGCGGTGTCGAGCATCGTGCCGAGGCCAAGTACCTGCTGCCACGGCAAGCCGAGGCGCGACTGCGCGAGCTGCGTGAGGATATCGACCGGGTTGGAGACGACGAAGATCAGCGCCTCCTTCCGCATCCCGGCCGCCTTGATGCTCTCGAGGATGCCGGAAAACAGCGCGACGTTGCGGTTGATGAGATCGAGCCGTGACTCATCGGGCTTCCGGCGAAGACCGGCCGTGATGACGAAGATATCGCTGTCCTTCGCCTTGGCGTAATCCCCGGCGTAAATGCGCTGGTCGGCGATCGAAGAGGCGCCATGCAGGAGATCGAGGGCCTCGCCGGCCGCGAGGTCGGCGTTGGCGTCAAGGATCTGGATCTCGGACACGATGCCCGCGCATTGGAGGGCGAAAGCCGCGTTGGACCCGACGCGGCCGCCGCCGCCGATGATGGAGACTTTCAGGGAGAGAAGGGAAAGAGAGGGTGAGAGGGAAAAGGGGGAGAAAAAGGCGATGGGGATGAGGGAGTGAGGGAATCAGCGCAGCACTCGCATCCTGGCCCGGCGTTAACCGTACGACCGGCCAGCGCGATTGATCCCCTTAATCCGTGTCATCCGTGTCTGTCTGAGGTTGCCCGGCTTTTCCCACTCAGGCCTTGAGCTGCTTGAGGATCTGCTCGGTGACAGCCTGGACGATCGCCTCGATCTGCGGGTCGGGCGCGGCGGACGCGGTGTCGGCCGGGGCCGCGGGCGTGGCACAGACGACGCCCGGGCGAAAATCGGCGCTGTCGCAGAGCTCGCACTCCTTGAGGCCGGCGCGGGGGTCGGGCATGCCGAGCTTCTGGCGCAGGTTGATAAGTTCCTTGGCCTGGCCGCCGGTGAAGCGATGGAGGCCGCCGCCGAGGCCGGCCGCGATCCACACGGTGCGGCAATAGGAGTCGATGTTCTCCATCTTCCAGTAGGCATCCTCGACGTCCTTGCCCCAGACGATCACGCCGTGGTTCTGCATCAGGACGGCCTGGTGGTCCTTGCCGACCTCGCCGACCTCGTCGGAGTTGGCCTGAGTACCGGGGGTCTTGTACTCGGCGACACCGATCTTACCGAGGAAAACCTCAGCCTCAGGGATGAGGCAGGAGGGGATATCGACGTTGGCGATGGCGAAGGCGGTGGCGTGGGGCGGGTTTGGGTGGGGGCGGTGGTGTTGGCGGTGGTGGCGGTGGTGGCGGCAGCCTTTTTGGAAACGGCGGCGATAGCGGGCCGCGCGAGACTGCTGAAGAGGCAGCACGCCGACTGATCCAACTCATCAAGTCTGTCGTCGAACCTGAAGCATGGGAAGCGGACTGGGCTTTCATTGACTACTACCAGGAGTCGCTGATCGTTCGCGCGCCTGACTATGTTCACCGAGCACTCGGCGGTTACTCGTTTCTGCCCCCACCGCGGCAGTCCAGCCGTGGCGGACCTCGATATGTGTCCATGACGGTGCCGTTCAGCTTTGCGACGCTGCGAGGCTTCTCGACCGGCTCAGCCACTGGTGCGACAGGCGGCGGCCTCGGCCCCTGATTGCGACCAACCGTTCCGCGGGTCTCGGCTCGCCTCACACGGTTGAATGAAGGACGGCGAAGGGCGGACAGCATCCTGCCTGCTTGGCGTAGGTTGCCCCCTCGCATGCTGACTCGGTCCAGAAAACTCCGTGCCGATCTTTCGGTGTGCACCACGGATGGCGCGCTGTACTCCTTCATGGTCGGCGTGGGCGAGATGTTCTTCATTCCATTTGCCCTTGCACTCGGATTCAGCGAAGTCGAGGCAGGACTCTGCTTCAGCATCCCCTTCCTCCTTGGAGCAACTCTGCAGCTGGTGTCCCCGTGGGGTATCGATCTCCTGCGGAGCCCACGCCGCTGGGTCATCTTGTGTGCATCGGTGCAGTCGTGCAGTTTCGTTCCCCTCATCGTTGCCGCATGGCTGGGATCGATCCCGATGCCCATGCTGCTCGCAACGCTCGCGGTCTATTGGGGCACTGCTCTCGGCGCAGGCCCGGCATGGACCGCGTGGGTTGGAGCACTCATCCCAGGCGATATTCGCCCGCGCTACTTCGGCATCCGAACGCGCATCTGCCAGTTGGCAACGCTCGGCGGGCTTTGTGCAGCGGGCGTGCTCCTGTGGCTCGGACGCGGCAAGGATGCATCCCCGTCGGATCTTCAGCCTGGCACCATGCACACTGGCCAATGGGAACTGCTTGCATTCGCTGGCATGTTCCTGCTCGCCGCACTGGGGCGCGCAATCTCCACTCGATATCTGTGGCTTCAGAGCGAACCGCCTGCTGGAAACTGGAATCAGAAAGCGATCAGTCCTCTCCACCTTCCACTGCGCCCCCTCGCGGGCCCAGAGCGGAACCTGCTTCTGTTCATGCTCCTGTTCCAGATTGCACTGCAAGTCTCAAGCCCCTTCGTCGGGTCCTATCTCATCGGACACCTGCACTTTTCCAACACGATGTACTTCGTCGCGGTCGCCGTGATGTTCCTCAGCAAGAGCATCGCATCGGCCGTGTTCGGTGCCATGGCGGCGGCGCATGGTGCGCGCCGCGTTCTTGTGCTCGGCAGCGTTCTCCTTGCCACCCATGGAGCTCTGATGTCGATGCCCGCTGGCGTGTGGACCATACTGCTCCTCATGTCGGGCGCCGGGATCGCATGGGCTGCCTATGAACTCGCCACATTCCTTCTGCTGCTCGATGTCTCACGCCCAACGGACCGCACGAGCCTCATGACCTCCTATCTCTTCCTGAACGCGGGCGCTCTTCTTGCAGGATCATTGCTCGGAGGTTGGATCTTGCGCGTGATGGGTTCGCATGAGAGTGCGTACACAGTGCTCTTTCTGGCATCATCTCTTGCACGCGTCGCGATGCTCCCGCTGTTGCGGCGGGTTCCCGAGGGGAGACCCGGCAGCAGGTCGCCGTCGGCGCGACTCGGGATAACCGCACAGGAGGATGGCTCGCTGACTTATCCAAGAGAGAGCGGCGCATGAACCGAACTTGGATGGCATTCGCACTCCCGGTGACTGCACTCTGCGCGTGGGTTGCGTGGACGCCAACGGCCACTCTTGCTGCGTGGCTGACACATCCTGTTGTCGCCGAACGCCAAGGTGTCGACATTCGTGCTGTCACTTTGCAGGGAGCACACTGGTGGCGAATCGCGGCAGTTGCATGCGCGGCATCCTGGTGGATCGTCGGCTCGCTGATCGCACGCGCGATGCCGAGCCGCACGGTGGAACATCCGGCAGCAGGCCCCGTGATACCTCTGGCAGGACGCCCGCTGCTGATCGTCGGAGGTCTGATCGCCCTCGGTGTGATCGAACGGATTTGGCGAATCACCGAGAGTTTTTGGTACGACGAGATCTCCGCGCTGATCGACTACGCCCAACATGGCCCCGGCCCCATCATCGGCACCTACTTTGTCCAATCGAACCATGTTCTGCACACTCTGCTCTCGTGGTGTTCACTCACTGTGTCGGGCGGCATCAATGAGGTGATCCTCCGCACGCCCGCGTTGATCGCCGGCATCCTTGTCATCCCAGCAACGGCTTGGCTCCTGCACGAGACCTGCCTTTGGATGCGGCAGCCGTCCCGCGTGCTTCCTGCGGCTTCGGCTGCCGCAGCCGCGCTTGCACCGATCGTGGTGTTGGAGTCCTGCGAGGCGCGCGGCTACTCGCTCATGATCCTCTGCGCAGCGACTTCGACTGCACTGCTGCTCCGTGGCATGCGCTGCTCGAGCGTTGCGTGCCTGATGTCGTGCGCGCTCGTCACCGCTCTCGGCATCTGGTCGCACCTGGTCTTTGCAGGACTCCCGCTCGGACAATGCATCACGCTCCTCCTCTGCATCGCTGCTGCTCGGCGCAGCGGCTCGGCGCTGACGACGCCCTCGGCGGCTCTGGCGGTACTCAGTTTGGGAGCAGTGACCGCAGGCACACTGCTCACGCCGCTGCTTCCTGACATGCTTCGTATCCGCCGAGAGTTCGCCGCGCTCGACGGAAACGAGCCATCGCTCCTGTCCGCCGAGGGACTTCATCTGCTGCTCGGTCTGGGCGGCGCATGGAGTTGGACGGCGCTTCCCGCGTGCATGCTGGTCTGTGTCGGACTCTTCGGCGCACTCCGAGATGCGACCCGCCGCGTGCCACTTGCACTGATGCTGTTGGGTCTTCCTCTCGTGGCGATCGGTACGGACCTTGGTGGCAGTTGGATGTACGCACGCTTCGGTCTCTTCGCACTTCCAGGGTGCATCACGGCACTGGTGCTTGGCGCGAACGACATCCTCGCATGGATCATTCGGCGAACGCCGGCAGCACAGCGATCCATCCGTCGCCCACTCATCACCGCTGTCCTGGTGCTTGGTGTCACGGTTCCGTGGACCGTTCACACACTCCAACTGCCACCCAAACAGCCGCTGCGCGATGCGGTGGAGTGGGTCCTTGCGAAGGAACCGACCACTGTCCGTCTCGGCACGGTGGGGCTTGCGGACAATGTGCTGGCGTACTACGCGGTCGTGCGGGAGATCGAGATTGTGCCCACGGGCCCAAGCGGACGGGACCTTGACTCGCTCGATGCGGACATCCGTTGGCTCATTGTGCTCTATCCACGGACGATCGATGAGAATGCTGCAACTGCGCTCGAACGAAACTGGTCGGCAGTCCGTCGGCTGCGTGGCTGGGTGGACTGGGACAACGGCGATGTGATCGTCTACCGACGCCGGTGACCACCTCAGAGACACGCCATGTTTCGGATGAGCACATCGTTCGGAAACCGGCGGACCACTTCCCAGGCTGGAAGCATGTCGAGGAGCGCCGCGAGCGTCGGCTCGCCTTCGTAGAGTTCCTGATCGCTGTATTCGCAGTAGAGGAAGCGAGTGCGCTGCAGCGTTGCGGCACCGCCACGCACAAGATCGCCCTCCGCCCCCTGCATGTCCGCCCAAATGAAGTCGATCGCTCCGCGCGCGTGCTTGGCCGCCCATGCATCGAGCGTCCGAACCTCGACCGAGATGGTGCGGGCGAATCGGCACCACGGATGAGCGTTGCGGTGCTCCTTCGGGGCGCGAAGCGAGCCGGACTGATCCCACCCCTTCGGATAGTTCGCCGCAGTCATCGGATCGATCCCAGGGGGCATGCCGCTGCTGACATGAAAGTCTGCGCGACCATTCACCGCACCGATGGCCATCGCATGCAGCGTCGCTCGTGGACTGCATACGGACTTTCGGTGCTTCTCCAGCGCGCGCAGATCTGGTTCGAAGGCATGCACAGACGCCACCGGGAACGCATCCAGCAGCATGAGCGTGTGAGTGCCATGGTGCGCACCAATCTCGAGCACACATTTCGCACCCACACCGATCAGCGCACGAAGGCTCTCCCCTGTCACGGGAACGTTTGATATTGGGGGAATACGCCCACTCATCTTTTGCAGCGTAGGCGAGGCGAGTCCAACATGCGGACACGCACCCCGACGAAGTGCTCTCAGGTGTGCCGCAATGCGACGACGGGGTCCTTGCGACTCGCGACCAGCGCGGGATAGGTGCCGAACACCAGTCCAACCGCTGCGGCGACGCCAAAGCTCACAACGATCGACCAAAGCGTGATGACGGGCTCGAGCGACACCCGTCCGAACGCCCCGCGGAACAGCGGCAATGAACGCAACAACTCGACAAGCTGCCCAAGCCCGAAGGCGACGCCGATGCCCAGCAGGATGCCCAGCACTCCGCCGACCGCCGAGAGCGATCCGGTTTCCACGAGGAACTGCAGCACGATATGCCGCCGCGTTGCGCCGAGCGCACGCCGAATGCCGATCTCGCGGGTTCGTTCCGTGACACTCGCGAGCATGATGTTCATGATGCCGATTCCACCAACAAGCAAACTGATCGCCGCAATCGATACGAGCATGATGTTCCACACCACCATCGCGCGCCGCGCATTTTCCAGCAGTTCCCACGGCACAACGATCTGCACATCGGTCATTCCAGGGTGTGCAATCTCGATCACTCGCTCGACCCGCGCAGCCACCTCGCCCACCGAGTCTGTGCTCGGAGCGGTGACGTACACCTCGCTCAGCTGCACCTCCTCCGCACTGAAGGATCCAGACGATCGCCGCTGCACGATGTCACCGAACTGACGCTCGGCAGTCGTCATGGGGACATGGATGTCTCGATTCAGGTCGCGACCCACGAGCGCACTGCCTGCTCCGCCCGACAGGCCTTGCGGCTGCAGGACCCCCACCACTCGGAACACCTGCTGATCGATTCGGAAGTCCTGTCCGAGTGCATCGCGCGCCGGGAACATCTGCCGCGCAATCTCGTCACCCAGCACCGCCACGGGTGCATGCGTCGCCACATCCTGATCGCTCAAGTACCGCCCACCGACCTGCGCCTGCAGATTGGCGACCTGCGCCAATTCAGACACCGTGCCGAAGCACTGAGCCGTCGTTCGAAACGCACCTCGGCTGATCTCGCTGCCCACTGCCTTCAACGGAACGATGACAAGACCATCCAGTCCAGCCTCCAAGCGCCGAGCATCTTCGTACATCAACCCGTAGCGCGACAGGAATGTGCGGGCTTGCGTGGTCGAGGCAACATCGGGCGGCTTCGAACTCCGCACAATGATGTTGCGTGCACCGAGCGCAGCGATGTCTCGAAGTGCAGCTCGCTTGTTCCCCTCGCCGATGGCAACCACGACGATGACGGCTGCCACGCCAAGAATGATGCCGAGACACGTCAGAATCGAACGAAGCGCGTGCCGACGCAGGTTCGACAGACCAAGCCGAAGCGTTTCCATCAGGAACTGCACGCCAAGAAGGTACGGCATGCATGCGGCTCTCGCGGTCACCAAGCGAGCCTGCGGCGGACGACAGCGGAGAGTGCCTTGCCAAGCCGACGGACTCAACCCGTCGGCGCAGAACGCGATCGTTCGTCATCCTCCGCTGCCGTCGAGAGCAGCGGCTTTCGCTCACGCACGCGGTACAGCAGCGGGACCGTGACAAAGAACGTTGCGCCGCGCCCAGGCTCCGAAATCAGCCCAACCGTACAGCCCAGGATCTGAGCCAGTTCTCGGCAGATCGCAAGGCCGAGTCCCGTGCCGCCATGCGAGCGCGTGTGACTTGCATCAATCTGCCTGAACTTCTCGAACACCGTCTCCTGCAGGTCAAAAGGGATTCCTGGCCCCTGATCCACCACCGCAATCCGAACGGCAGGGCGCGACTCGAGCGTGGTGCACATCGCCTCGATTCGAATGGTGCTGCCGGGAGGAGAAAACTTGATCGCGTTCGAGAGGAAGTTGTAGAGGATCTGTTGCAGTTTTCCAGGATCCGTTTCGACCGATGGAACATCCGGCTCCACTTGCGATTCCAACTCGATCAGCTTCGCCATCGCTTGCGGCTTCATGATCGCCTGGAGCCCCTCGAGGAGATCCGCAATACTCGATGTCACCACGCTTGCGGACATGCGTCCTGCCTGGATCTTTGCCATGTCCAACAGCTCGTTGATCATCTCAAGCAGCATTCGTGCACTCGTGAGGATGTTGGCTGCATATCGCTGCCTCTTCGGATCCGCATCCGCATCCCTCCGCGCCATCTCCTCCAGCAGTTCCGCGAAACCGATGATCGAATTGAGCGGTGTCCGCAGTTCGTGCGACACGCTCGCCACAAAGTCGCTCTTGAGCCTGTTGGACTCGAAGAGTCCGACATTCGCCTCCGAGAGCTGCACCACCTTCAAGTCGAGCGACTCGTTCATCGCCCGAAGCGACTTCTGGACGCGATCCAGTTCGTCAAGCATCTGATCGAATGCCCGCGACAGTTCCTCCAACTCGTCGCCCGTACGCAGATTGCTGCGCACCGTGAGATCGCCGCGACGCACCCGCTCCATGCTGTCGCGCAGGCGGCGAACGGGCGAAAAGATCAGTTGTGTCAGGATCCACCAGAAGACCAACACCGCAAGAACGACAGCCACGATGCCGCTCACGACCAGATACCAGCGGTTCGATGCGATCTGATTCGCGGCAAACTGGCTGGTGCGTTCGATCACGAGCACCGCACGAAGCGGATCGCCAAGTGCCACATCGGAGGCGCGTGCCGCGAAGTCCACGAACTGCCGATCTTGGATTGCACGCCACTGCGTCTCGCGCAGCGCCAGCGCATATCGATAGACCATGCCCTGCGAGGACTTCACTGCCTCGAAGACTTCCGTCTGGGTCGGGTTGGCGAAGAACGCTCGCCCGGCAGCCTCGACGAATGGATCGCTGACCCCACTGCTCTCCATCTGATCAACCTGCACCACCCGGATTGGGATCGGTATGCCGGCGGTGCGCGTCAGGGCAAATCCGTTCTGGACCCAGGTCTCTGCCAACTGGCGGGATGTCTCGCGTTGACTCTCGTCCACGACCCACTCGAGGCGGAGCCACGGCACCACCAACGCGCCAGCGAGAATCAGCATGGCAGCCGCCGCGAAGACGAACTGGCATTTCTGCGCGAGGGATGGTCCTCGTGACATCGCCGCACAGACTAGCGCAGCAGGTCCGCAACTATGCTCGTTGTGTGCGACGCGAAGGCACCGATCCGAACCATGTCCGAATGGAGGATGTCCTCTGTGACTTCTGCCAGACGCCATGGACGCTCGACCGGCCGATGGTTGAGGGGCACCATGGCTCCTGCATCTGTGGCAACTGTCTGCGTGCCGCGTGGGCGCTCACGGTCAATGCCCAATCCAGTGACCGCCCCGATGAGGCCCCCACACGGTGCACCATGTGCCTCGAGGAGCGGACCGATCGGATCTTCCAAAGCCCAGCGTTTCCCGAAGCCTTCATCTGCCTTCGTTGCGTTCGTCTTGCCTCCCGGGCCGTCGCGCGCGACAAGGAAGATGCGTCTACCGACGAGTGATTCGATGGATCCTGCACGCGGAAAGCGCCTCGACATCGGCCACTTTGGCCTGCGTGATGCCGACATACCACCCCACGACGCCGGCGCTTGGGATCCGCGTGTTCTCTTCGCATGTCCGTCGAATCCGCTGGAAATCGAGATCGGATCCGGCAAGGGGACCTTTCTCTGTCAACAGGCAGCCGTCCAGCCTGACAGCAATTTTCTCGGCATCGAATGGACTGCAGACTTCTGGCGCTCCGCGGCGGATCGCTTGCGACGAAACAAACTCGAGCATGTCCGCATCCTGCTGACGGATGCCAGCGATCTCTTCCGCCATCGACTGGCCGACCGCATTGCGCATGCGGTGCACATCTACTTCAGCGACCCTTGGCCGAAAGGGCGCCATCACAAGCGCCGCGTCGTGCAAACCGACACGCTTTCGCACTTCCACCGGGTCCTCGAACCAGGCGGAGAACTTCGCCTCGTGACTGATCATGCTGCACTCTGGCAGTGGTACGAACGCCACGCCGAGATGCATGCAAGCCTGTTTGAACGGCGCCCCTTCATCCCGCCAGCATCGGCACGACCTGGTGAAGTGGTCGGCACAAACTACGAACGAAAGTTCACACGCGAAGGTCGCACCTTCAACGCGATGACCTTGGTTCGGCGGGAAGTGGCGCCGACGCCTCGCCTGCAGTCTTCGCCACCCATGTGGAAATCCTTTTCACGACATCCGGATCCACCCCCGATTTGAGACGCGCGTACTCATCGAGCGTGCAGCGGTTGCACCGTTGAAAGAGATGGTTGACTCCGGGGACAACTTCCATCACGGGCCGCACCGGCGCACGCGAAGCGGCCATCTCGAAAGGGCGGAGATTCTGCTCCGGACTCACTTGGAGATCCCGTTGACCAAACAGCACCAGCGTCGGCACGCCAAGCCGCGCGATGGAGACCTGTGGATCGAGCGTCAAAAAAACCCGCATCCATGGTGAACGCATCTGCTGCACTCCTTGATCGGTCGCCACCGCGATCATCGCATCCGTCGCGGCGAAACTCTTGTTGCATGCCAACTGCGCGCTGACACATGCCGCGACGGCCTCGCGCATCTCCGCCTCCGACTTGCCCTCGATCGCCGCGTCCATCATCAACCCATGCATCTCCGTCGCGAAGGCAACGCACGCAGTGTCCGCCTGCATCGAAAGCAGGATGTCCTTCGATTGCTGACCGAGGATCTCGCGACCCGAGACTGCAGGCGGAGCCAGCAGGACAGCGAACGCACACGCGGGAGGCTCGCTTCCGGCAAGCAGTGTGCCGATCAGCCCGCCCTCGCTGTGTCCAACCACTCCGATGCGGGCAGGATCAACCTGCCCCTGCGTTCGGAGCCACTCGATCTGTGCCCGCGTGTCCGCCGCAAAGTCCAGGGTGGTCGCCGCGGACAAGTCCCCGGTGGATGCACCCACACCCCGATCATCGCACCGAAGGGACGCGATGCCATCCGCCGCCATGGCGAGAGCGATCGGCTCGAAAATGCGATGACCAAAAATCGTCTCATCACGGTCCTGCGGTCCGCTCCCCGTGATGAACACCACCGCAGGTGGCTTCGCTGCACCTTGCGCCAACTGTCCCTGCGCACCCTTGGGCAGGAGAAGCGTTCCAGCGAGCTTTCCTGCGGGGCCATCGATCACCACTTCCGTTCCCTCGCGCACAATCGCTGCGGGCGCAGCAGGCTTGGAAGGAGTTGTCTCGGGCGGCTGCTGCGCGACCGTCTGAACAGCGGTGACGGCGATGAGAAGAGCGGCGATCATGGAAAAATCGTATCGCCGCGCGGCATCACCCTGCGGCGGTGCGATCCGCGGACCGCCACGCCAGACGCGGCGCCTCGCGCCAGAGTCCCTCGAGGTCATAGAACGCGCGCTGACGCGCCTCGAAGAGATGCGCTACCACATCGACAAAGTCCACGACGATCCAACTGCTGTTGGCATCGCTGTCCATCCGCCATGCAGGCGATCCCATCTGCGAACCAAGCTTGTCAATCGACTCGCCGACTGACTTCATTTGCCGCGCACTCGTGCCCGAAGCAACAACCATGAAGTCACACACCTGTGAACGGCCCACGAGATCGATCACGATGACATCGGTGCACTTGAGGTCGGCGAGCAACTGGGCCGCCTTCACGGCGAACACACGCGCCGTCTCAGGGCTGTTCTTTGTTGAGGGGCGAACCATCGGTCACAGGCTCCACAATCGGAGTTCAGCGCCGAAGTTCCGTGCCACAGGTCAGGTCATGCGTGGCGCACGAACGCCCGTGCCGCATGGATTGCACTGCTCTCACGCGCGCGAACCGCCCGACCGAGGACCTGACGATCGCCCACCCGAACGACTCCCACGAGCACCCCCTGCACGACTGCCGGTTGCAGACTTGCCTCGAGCACCTCCGCCACCCCCGCGAACTGCAGCGGCAGCGGCCTCCATGCGAATCGCGAAGAGCTTCTGCGGCAGGCGCATCGACTCTCGTCGTCGGATCTCCGATGGCTTCTCGTAGTACTGCCGCTTCTTCACATCCTTGGTGATGCCTTCACGCTCGCACAACTTCTTGAAGCGGCGCAGCATCTGCTCGGCGGTCTCGTTGCCTCGGGTCTTGACTCGGATGGGCATGCTCTGTGGGTCCTTGAGGGGGGGGAAATCGAGCCGCTCATTGAACCACGTTTCCGCGGGAAATGCAAGCAGGTCCCCAAGTTGGGCATTCATGAGACACTGCCTCGCTCGAACCATGCCCATTCTCATCGATGCCAACAATGTCCTGCATGTCACGGGGGTTCTGCCACCCGATCTTGCGGGCGTGGAGGAGGAGGGGCTGGCCCAACTGATCGCGGACAGTCGTTATCGGGGCGACGCGGTTTGCCTCGTCTGCGATGGACCGCGCCGCAACCGCCCCGTTGGGCCGATCGCAGGCATCGCGCTGCGCTACTCCGGTGCGGGGAAGACCGCGGACGAAGTGATCGCCATTCTCGTTGCGCAGTGCACTGCACCGCGCCGCCTCACCGTTGTCTCGGGTGACCGAGCGATTCTGCGTGACGCACGCAAGCGCCGCTGCCCCGTCCTGAACGCAACCGAGTTCCTCGAGATCCTGACGCGCGATCACACCGTCCGCGCGAAATCACGAACACCACTCCGCAGTCGACCACAAACGCCGACGCTTGATCCGCAGACCGTCGACGCCTGGCGCTCCTTCTTCGGCCTCGACGATCCGCAGGCCCTCGAGAGGCTCGCGCGTGCAGCCCGCGAGGGGCCCGCGCACAAGCGACCGCATGATCGCCGCTCTCCGCGCACCCTCGGATGACTCATCGCACCTACCCTTCGCGCATGAACGCTGCGAACGGAAGCACGCCTTTCATCCACCCTCCCAAGCGAGCGCCGACGCTTCTGTCATTCACGCCGTCGCAGATGGACTTCGACCATCCTCCCGCCGATCCTCTCGCGGCCGCGCGCGCTTGGATTGACGAAGCGCTGCACCTGCCGACTCCCAATCCCAATACGGTCTATGTCGCGTCGGTCGACGCGAATGCACAGCCTTCGCTCCGTGCCGTCCTGCTGCGCGCATTCGATGCGCATGGCGCGGTTTTCTTCACGAATCACCAAAGCCGCAAGGGACGCGAGCTCGCCGCGCAACGACATGCTGCGCTGCTCATGCACTGGGATCACCTCGACCGTCAACTCCGGATCGAAGGTTCGGTCGAGCGCACGGATGACGCGCTCAACGACCAGTACTTCCGTGAACGACCGCGCGAGAATCAACTCGGTGCATGGGCGAGCGAGCAAAGTCAGCCGCTCGCCGACCGCGCTGCCTTCGACGCGCGCTACAGCTCCTTCGAACAGCGATTTGCGGGTGGTGTCGTGCCGCGCCCACCGCACTGGGGCGGCTTTCGGATTCGCCCCGCATCGATCGAGTTCTGGCAGGGTCATCCCGCGCGACTGCACGACCGGATCGTGTATCGGCGCAGTGGCGACCAGTGGACGGTCAGTCGTCTGTATCCCTGAAGCGTCCCCGCCCGCCCCGTTCGCGACGCGGTGGCACATAGCCGCCGCGGACGACGACGCGCCCAGGCCCCACGATGTCGCTCAGCCTCCGCAGCACATCGCGATCCGCGACCACCCGCACACCCTGTGGAAGCAACGCCACCGATCCTCCATCCACACCAAGTTGCACGCGGACCTCCACGGGTCTCCCCTTCAGGCTTGCCACACTGCCCGATGCCTGCCGAAGGGCGCCTGCAAGCATGCGGACCTTTCCCAGCAGCGCCCCACGAGCATCCTCATCGCTCAGCGCGGCGCGTTCCGCATCGAGACGAATCTCGATGGAATTCGCAAGATGTGCGGCGGCGGCATCCATGGGGATGAGTCGATCGACGATCACGCCGGGCTCCGGACGCGACTTGTCAGGCGATCCGACGATCACCACGACCGAGCCCTCCTGCAGCATCTCACCAAACTCCGCATAGGTCTCCGCAAAGAGCACCGCATTGAAAGTCCCGCCCTTGTCCGCGAGCGTTGCAATCGCCATCCGCTGATTCGCGCTTGACCCGCGCTGCGTGATGATCTGTCGAATGCGCGTCACGAGCCCGGCGATCAGCACCGAGCCGCCCTGCTGCCCAAGGGTCATGCTGTCCGCGGTGCAGAACGAGCGAATCTCCCCCGCCCACTCATCGAGCGGATGTCCCGACACATGGAAGCCGAGCGCCTCCCTTTCATGCTGCAGTGCCGTCAGCCGGCTCCAAGGCTCCATCTTTCGGAGCGGAACTGCCACCTCGACCGCCGTGTTGATACGACCCGCCGCCGGGGATTCCTCCGCGCCGAACCCACCAAACATCGACATCTGGCCTGCAGCCCGGTCCTGTGCAGCGGCATGTCCAGCCCGAATGGCATCCTCGAGTGACGCAAGCATCGACGCGCGCTGCGCAGTGCCATGCAGCGAATCCAGCACGCCAGCCTTGATGAAACTCTCCATGGTTGACTTCGTGACGGCACGCAAACTGACGCGGCTGCAGAGGTCGAAGAGATCCTTGAATGCACCCCCGCGCGTCCGCTCCTCGATCACCGCTGCGATCGCTGCATCTCCAACGCCCTTCATCGCACGCAGCCCGAATCGAACATGTCCATGCAGATTGTCCTGCGGCTCGTCGGGATCGAAGACGATCGAAAAGTCAGTCACCGAAAGATTGATGTCGGGTGGCTTCACTTCGATGCCCGCATGTCGACGCTCCTGCGTCGAATCGGGCCACGGGATGCGCTTGCATTCTTCGAGGTAGACCGCCCAGTCCTCCACCTTCTGCGCTTGGCTCTCAAAGGTCAGCACCGCTGCCATGTACTGCGCGGGGAAGAAGGTCTTGAGATACGCCGTCTGATACGCGATGATCGCATAGCCCGTGGAGTGGCTCTTGTTGAAGCCGTACCCCGCGAACTTGAGGATCAGGTCGAACAACTCCTGCGCCTTGCCCTCCGGCAGACCTTGAGCTCCCGAACCGCGCACGAAATCCGTGCGCGCGCTCTGGATCGTTTCATGCTTCTTCTTCGAGATCGCCTTGATGATCGAGTACGCAGCGCGCAGCGGGATGCCGCCGAGTTGATGCAGCACCTGCATCACCTGCTCCTGATAGACCATGACGCCGTAGGTCTCCGCGGTGAGTCGATCCACGACCTCATGCACGCGCGGGATCGCGCTCCGTCCCAGCTTGCGTCGGCAATAGTCAGGGATCAGTTCCATCGGTCCCGGACGGAAGAGCGCGTTCGCCGCGATCAGGTCTTCCAGCCTGTCCGGCTGCATTTCCATCAGCGTCTTTCGCATGCCGCCCGATTCGAACTGAAAAATGCCGCCGGTTTCGCCGCGGCGAAAGAGCGCGAGGACCCTCTGGTCCGCAAAGTCGATGCGGTCGAGATCGAGCGGATCCGCCCCGCGCGATGCCGGTCCCTTGGACCATTCCTCTCCACGGCCCACCGCGCGCCAAATCGCCTCCGGAGAGAGCGTGGTTCGAATGAGCCGCTTGGCACACTCCATCGTCGAAAGCGTCCGAAGACCGAGGAAGTCCATCTTCAGCAGTCCTGCCCGCTCACACGTGGGACCATCCCACTGGGTGATCACTTCGTCACTGCCGCTTGTTGCACGGCAGAGCGGCACGATGTTCTCCAGTGGCTGGGTGCAGATCACGACGCCCGCGGCATGCACACTGCTGTTGCGCGCATGATCCTCCAACCCTTGGGCATGCTCGAGCACCTTCGCAATCAGCGGGCTCTCGTCGCGCGCGGCACGCAAGGCCGGCTCCGCTTCAAGCGCGCGCTCGAGTGTGATGTGAAGTTCAGGCGGAATGAGATCCGAGAGTCGCTGTGCCTCAGCCACGGGAACGCCCATCGTTCTTGCGACATCCTTGATCGCTGCACGCGCCTTGAGCCTCCCGAAGGTGATGATCTGCGCCACATGTCCATACTTGCCGCGCACATACTCCAAGACGCGGGCGCGCCCGTCCTGGCAGATATCGATGTCGATGTCGGGATACTCGCTTCGATCGGGATCCGTGAATCGCTCGAACAGCAGCCCGTACCGCTCTGGACAGGCGTTCGACAGCCCAAGCACATAGCCCACCATCGTCCCAACGCCTGAACCACGCGCCGTCGCAGGAATCCCCTGACGGAGCGCCCAGCTCACGAAGTCCCACACGATCAAGAAGTAGGCACTGATCGACTTGTCCGCGAGGATCTTCAGTTCACGGTCCAGCCGCGACCGGATCGCCGGCGTCACGCCTCCCGGCCCATACCGCCACACCAATCCCGCCTCGCACAACTTCGCGAGCGCTGCGTCACACTCGGCGCGCGCGCGCTTCTGCTCCGCCGCATCATCCGATCCGACTGGACTCAACTCGAATCGCGAACACACATCCTGAAACCATGTTGTCAGATCGCCGCTCGTGTCACTCGGCAACGATTTGGGAACGCGCACCCGCACCAGCGGCGCATGGCTGCTCCCGAGCGGCAACTCGACCGAACAGCGATGGGCGATGCGCACCGTGTTTGCGAGCGCCTCCTGCTCGTCCGCATCGGCAAACAGCGCATGCATCTCCGCTGGACTCTTGACCCACAGCTCGGGGGGATACCGCAAGCGATCAGGATCGTCCTTGTTCTTCGCCATGGAGATGCAACAGAGCGTGTCATGGACCTCATGATCCTGCGCGCGAAGGAAGTGCGCATCGTTGTCTGCCACGAGCGGCAGCCGCAGCTCCGCGGCGAGTTTCTTCAGCAGTGGATTGATTCGCTCCTGCTCGACCACATGTCGCTGCAGTTCGATGAAGAACCGCGGCTCGCCATGCGCGTCCGGAGCGAACACCCGCGCGTGCCAACGTGCTTCCTCCAAGGCCAACGCCCAGTGACTCGCCTGTCCCGTCTGTACGAAGTTCGTCAGATGCCAGGCGATGCTCGAGCCGAGATGACCGTTGATCGCGATCAGTCCATCGTTCCACTGGGTCAGCGTGGACTTGTCCATGCGCGGGCGGTGGTAAAAGCCATTCAGGAACGCGTCGCTGGAAAGGCGCATCAGATTGCGCCAACCAGTCAGGTTCATCGCGAGCAGCACCAGATGGAACCCGCCATCCTGAATCCTCGTTGGAACTCGGCTGCGCCGATCGCCCTCGCGCCCATCGTGATCGGGGGCCACATACGCCTCGATGCCGAGAATCGGCTTCACCCCCACCTTCCGCGCAGCGTCATAGAACTCGGCGGCGCCGAACAGATTGCCATGGTCGGTGACCGCCACGGCATCCATCCCAAGTGCCTTCACCTGCTTGACGAGCGCCTCGATGCGATTGCCGCCATCGAGCAGCGAATACTCCGAGTGCAGGTGAAGGTGAACGAACTCGCCCGCCATGGGTCTCCGATGGTACGGAAGCGAATCCACCGCGCGGAAGCCCGCGCATCTATCGTGCACGGAGTGCAGCAGCTCCCTCCGCACTCCGGCAGCACACGCGGGCGACAGTCCAATGCTCCGCTTGCACGGGTGCTGCTGGCGCTGGTAGCACTTCCCGTCGTGATTGTCCTCGCGATCGCTGGCTTCGCCTTGATCGCCGCTGTGCTTGCCGTGGCAGTCGTGCTGCTGCTGATCGCGCTCCTTCGCAGCGCATTCCGCAGCGGCGCGCCACGATCGCCTGACGCATCCTCGCAGGAACCACCCGCGCGACCACCGATCCCCGCTCACGACGGCGAGGGGCGGGAAAATGTCCGCGTCATTCGCCGCGACTGAGCGAACACTTCACGGTTCATGCCGCGAAGGCACCTGTCCGCGGTCATGCCGACTGATGGCGCGTCTCGAAGTTGAGCATCTCGATGTAGTCATCTCGCAAGTCCCGCGTGATCGTGCCCGGCACACCACAGCCGATCGCAGTTTGCTCGACTGCCGTCACCGGCAGGACTCCCCAACTTGAGTTCGTCAGAAAAACCTCATCCGCAGCGAACACATCGTCCACGGTCAACTCCGTGCGACGCACCGTCAGGCCGCGATCCTGCGCACACTCCATGATCGCCTGCCGCGTGATGCCAGGCAGCACGGGCGCGCGTTCATGCCCAGCATCCGTGCGGCACGGTGGAGTCCGCAGTTCGCCGTCCTTCACGAGGAACACATTGCTGACGCAGCCGCAGCTCAACCGACCCGCAGTGGTAAACACCAGTCCCTCCGAGCATCCGACGCTCGCAGCGACCTGCAACTCCGCCAAGCGCGGCCAGTACCACAGCGTCTTGTGACCCGCGAATGCATCCTGTGCAGGCACACGCCAATCACACACACGCACCCGTACGCCCTTCATCAGGTACTCCTCGGGATACTCCGTGGGGGGCTGCGCGACGATTGCGACCGTGGGGTCGCCTTGCTTCGCGGGGCGTGACGCGCCGGGCGCACGCAGCATCTTCAGGTCTCCCGCGGTCACGCTGACGCGAATGCGAGCGGAGGACAACTCGTTGTACGCCAACACGGATCCCACAGCTTGCGCGAGCGGTCCGATGTGCAGCGCCTCCACGGCGCCAAGCGACACCGCCGATGACTGCAGGCGCTCCAAGTGCTCCTGCAGCCTGAACACGGCGCCATGCCGAGCCGTCATCGAGGTAAAGACACCAACGGCGTGCTGGAAGCCGCTGTCGAAAAGCGAGACTTGCGCCTCCGCGGCGGGCATCAACCGTCCATTCAGCCACACCTGCAGTGCCGTCATGGGCTCGGCAATGTACTCGCCGCGATGTCACACTCCGCCTGCCAACGCACACGTGCCTGCGCCCCGAGATCGAACACGCTCACGATCGATGCGATGCCCGAACCGCGCGGCACCATCACCGCGATGCCAACGGGCTCGCTGCCACACATGCCAGCGAACGCGGTGTGAGTTGCGGGTGTCCCCTGCCCGCTCTGATCACCGCTCTCCACGACGACCACCACTCGTGCGGATCCGTCCGCACCCCGCACCGCCCGCCGAATCCGAGCGGCAACACTTTCGCGCAGCATCGGATCGGTCGCATCGATCATCGGACCGCACGAATCGGTGCGCAGCGTCCTCTCCATCATGTCCACCACCTGCACCCTCACCCGAACCGCATCACTCTGCATGGTGGTCTGCTGCTGTTGCATGATCCACAGCCCCGCACCGAGGATCACCATCGGCATCATGAGAACACGCAACCAGCGACGTCCGCTCGACCAATGCCCATCGCTCACTGCGCGTCGCATCAGCGGTGAAGGCTAACTCGGTACGATCAAAAAGTGCCCATTGCCACGCTCACGAATGTCCGTTTCGGACACGGCACACGCCTGCTGCTCGAGGATGCAACGCTCTCGATCGAACCCGGCGAGAAGATCGGTCTGGTCGGGCGGAACGGCTGCGGGAAGAGCACGCTGATGCGAATGCTCGCAGGCCAGCTCGCCGCCGACCGTGGCAGCGTCTCGCTGCAGCGGGGTGCGCGCGCAGGTTTCCTCACGCAAGATCCCTCGATTTCACCGACCGACACGCTGCGCGAAGCCGCGGCACGCGCGTTTGAGCGGCTTCATGAGATTCGCGCGGAACTCGACGGCGTCTATGAACGCCTCTCCACGGCCAGCGATCCGCAGGAAATGGAACGCCTTCTGGCGCGACAGGCTGCACTCGACGATGCGCTCGAGCGCGCTGGCGGATACGCGGTCGATCACCGGATCGATGCCGTCCTGCATGGACTTGGGTTCTCCGATGCGCAGTTCGGCACACCCGTTTCGAAGCTCAGCGGCGGGCAGCGGGCGCGTGCGGGTTTGGCGCGGCTGCTCCTCGAGGAACCGGATCTCCTCCTCCTCGACGAGCCGACGAACCACCTGGATATCGAAGGTCGGCGATGGCTCGAAGACTTCCTCGCGGACGAGTTTCGCGGCGCAGTCGTGATCGTCAGCCACGATCGCTGGCTGCTCGACCGCGTTGTCTCACGCATCATCGAGATCCACGATGCCTCCATTCGCGAGTACCCAGGGAACTACGCGGACTTCACCGTGCTGCGCCGCGAACGCGCTCTCACGCAGCAGCGCCTCCATGACAAGCAGCGTGATCGCATCGCGCGCGAGGAGGCGTTCATCGCTCGCTACCGCGCGGGCCAACGCGCGCGCCAAGCGCGCGGACGCGCCACTCGACTGGAGCGCTACCAGCGCGATGAAGCGGTGGAGCGCCCCATCGACTTCGATGTCATGCGTCTGCAGTTGCCGCGAGCCGAGCGCGTCGGCGACATCGTTGTCTCCGCGCAAGGCGTCGACAAGGCCTTCGGTCCGCGCGTCCTGCTGCGGGAACTGGAACTCACGCTCAAGCCAGGCGACCGACTGGGCATCGTGGGCGCCAACGGCACTGGGAAGACAACACTGCTGCGCATCCTGCTCGGCGACGAGGCCGCCGACCACGGCACCCTGAAGCGATCGCCCCGCCTGTCCACCGGATGGTTCCGTCAAAATCAGGATCACATCGATCCATCGCTCGAAGTCTGGCGATTCCTGCAGCTGACCGTCCCGCCGCGCGCCAACGGCACACGACTCACCGAACAGGAAGCGCGTGATCTCGCGGGCGCGTTCCTCTTTTCCGGCAGCGCGCAGGAGTCGCGCATCGGATCGCTCTCGGGTGGCGAACGGGCACGCGTGGTGCTCGCAGGACTCGTTGCAGGAGCACACAACCTTCTCATCCTCGATGAGCCCTCCAACCATCTCGACATCCCCAGTGCTGAACGGCTCGAGCAGGCACTGTCGCTCCCCGCCGAAGAGGGTGGATACGACGGCACGCTGATCCTCGTCAGCCACGATCGTGCGCTGCTGTCTGCCACCTGCCAGCAGATCCTCTGCTTGGAAGGCGATGGTCGCTGGACGCTCTTCAACGGCAACTACGCTGCCTTCGACGAACAGCGTCGGGCCGGTGCGGCGAAGTCCGAAGCTCCGAAGCCGACTACCCCAAAGCTGGCAACGCCGAAGCCAGTCTCGCGCAAGCCAGCGACACCGAAGTCGACGGGAGCGAGCAAGAACCGCAAGGATTCGCGCAATCCCCTGTCGCACTTTGCGACAGATCAACTCGAGGCGCGCATCAGCGCACTCAACGCGGCGCTGAACGACATCGATGCGAAACTCGCAGATCCGCAGATCTACGGCGATCGTGCGCGCACGAACGAACTGCTCGATCGTCGGACGACAACGGAGCGGGAAAAACAGCAATTCGAATCAGAGTGGTTGCGACGCGCTGCCGAGGAGGACGCGGTGCCGAACGCAGACGCGGATACGTGATCATCCACTGCCATGCCTCGGTGATCCGAAGCGGATTTCGGCGGATGTGCGCCGTCAGACCTCCCGGGAACGCTCAGCGACTGGCAGGCGCGCTCGTGAAGACGACGGTTCCGCCACGATCGACCGCACGCCATACGGTGCCGAGATTCGCGGCACCTGCCGGGAGAAGCAGCCGCGTTCCCCCCACAGGATTCACAACCGTGAACTCACCGATCGGGGTCACGCTGGCCGTTTCGGAGTCCACCGCCTCGAGACGCAGCGCGCGGTCCTTTGGCAGATCGATCCACGCCACGAGCACGGCATCAAACTTCGGCGAAATCATGACCGCAACCGAGCCGCTCTCGCGCGGACTTGTGCCGACGAGTCCACGCACGACGCACCGCTGATCAAGAAACTCGGGCAGCCCGGCACCAATCATGCTCGTCAACTGTGTGCTGACGACGTTCTGAAGTGCCAGCTCGCTGATCCGCGCGGCCTGACGGTAGGTCGAAACATGGAGCACCAACGCCACGACAATCCCACCAAGACCGGCGAGGCAACCCGCGCGCCACAGCTTCGCCGCACGCTTCCAGCGGAGATCCTCCGAACGCCGTACCTCCAGAGTCGGATCGTGTTGTGTCTCGTCAATTGAATCAGCGTGTGCCACACTCCCACCCGAAACTGCCGCCATCCTTGCCGACTCCGCGGCACGCCTCACACCGATCGACGCAATCGGCGCCATATCGGAATCGCTCTTACGAATATCGCGCCGAACGGAAGCAAGGACCTCATGGATGAGCGCACGGTCGGGCTGGACATCGGGCAGCAACACCACCTGCGCAGCCAACGCTGCCTGCAGTTCAATCACCTCACGCTGGACCTTTTCGGGAGACTCACGAAACAATCGCTCAAGCCGCACGGCATCATGCGACTCCAGCACGCCAGTCACTTCCAGGTTCGCCAACTCAAAGAGATCGGCATGGTCACCCCAGTCTGCCCCCGCCGAATCTCCGCCTTGGCTGTCGTGATCTGTCATGAACGTCACTGACCTTTCGACCCACACTGTGTCTTGGCTCGGAGTTCCACCGATGAACTGCTCAAACAACCCCGGCAGGCAGCACGCGCTACCGTCAGGCTTCCACCCCCCCTTACGCCACAAAGAGCGGCAGAGTCGCATTGGCATGCACAAATCCCGAGCGGGACTTCCGCACTGCTCAGGACCAGCGAAGAACGGGATTGAGCGTTGCTCATCCTGCCGCCTCAATTCCAAACTTCTCTCGCAATCGCTGAAGCCCTCGGCTCAGCGCACTCTTGACAGTGCCCACGGGCATTTTCCGCTGTTCCGCAACCTCCTGAAGGGAAAAACCCTTGATGTACACAAGGTCAATCACCTCCCGCTGCAACTCTGGCAACTCCCCCATGCGGCGAGTGACCTTCGCAAAGTGCTCCGTGAGTTCTGGGTCTATTGCGGACGCATAAGCCCCCTGCGGCGCGGGTACACCAATGTTTTCATCAAGTGCCCCCATCGGCGGGCGAATCATCCGCCGCCGAAGGCGATCGATCAGCATCCGTCTGGAAATCAGCATCACCCAGGTAATCAGCTTGGATCGACTCGGGTCATATCGATCTGCCGTGCGCCAAATCTGGACAAAGACGTCCTGGACCGCATCTTCGGCTTCGCTCGTTGATCCAAGGACCTGGCACGCATTCCGGAAGACCAATGCGCCAAAGCGCTCATAGAGAAGCCGAAGCGACACCTCGTGACCGGCAGCCACGCCGTTCATCAAGGTCTTGTCCTCGTTCGGCTGATTCATGATTCCTCCACGCGCCCGATGCACAGCACGCTCTGCCACAGACCGACCAGCCCAAGCCTCTACGCAGCCGAGCTGCCCGATGACCACCCTTACCCCTCAAGAATGCCTCAGATTCGCAGACTTCGCAAGCCAATTGCTGCTTTCCGACCCCGACGCGAAACGGAAAAGTTCGTTTCCCGTGAAATTTTCCCCTCCACCCGCTCGCATCGCTCCCGATCCGTGGCACAATCCCCCGTACGGCGGGAGGGAGTTTCCCGCTGCGGCAAAGGAGTGAACGGTGCTCTCGAAGATTTCCGACCCAACTCGGAGCCGAGATGTGCGACTCGCTCATCCACGACCAAACTGTGCGCTGTCCTCTTCACGCAAAGTTCGCCGTGCGTTCACCATCGTTGAACTCCTGGTCACCTTGACGATCATCGCGCTCCTGACGAGCATCATGATGCCAGGTCTTCGCGCAGCGCGGGAGAGTGCCCACCGCATGGTCTGCACATCGAACCTGAGGCAGATCGGGCTCGCGCTCTACGGATACTCGGCGCTGTACGGAGACCAACTCCCTTCGACGATTTTCGACGACGAAGGCAGTGCAGCAGCTCAGGAAATGATGGCAATCAACACTGGACAGGCGCCGATTCCCAACTTTGCCGCAAGCGCCGATGGACTCGGATGGCTTGTCTCGCCCGAAGTCCAGTTGATCGAGAACCTGCACTTGCTCTACTGCCCGTGCCATCGGGGCAATCATTCATTCTCGCGATACGAGGATGGTTGGGACCCATCGGCGATGGAACGCTTCTACTGCAACTACCACTTCATCGGCGACACAGACAGAGAGACGGGGGCACATCGGCGCCTCTTCATGCTCGCGCCGGAAGCGGCAGTCGTGGTCGATGGAATGCGAGATCGGGCAGACATCAATCATCGCTACGGCACCAACACACTCCGATCTGATCTTTCGGTTCGATTCTGGCACGACCGCCAGTTCAGGCTTCGCAACGCCATCAACATGGTGGAAGGCGATGCCCCCGCGCCCGAGTACACCTACCGCGAACTTTGGAAACTTTTCGCGAAGGCGGAGTGACGCGGCACGAGCAGCGCTTCACGGACGGACGCCCGCAACCCCGAAAATCATCGCTGCGCACTGCATGCTGTGCTTCCCAGCACCAGTATCGCGCACGCGGTAGTCGAGCAATCGCACACGCGCGCCCGTCAACATCAGATCGATGTGCCAGAGGGGAAGCTGCCGTGGATAAGTCGCGCCCCACCCCCTTCCCTGCTCGGCGAATGCATCGCGATGCCCTGGCCAGGTGGACGCAATGGAGCCGCTGCCGCGCGCGACATTCAAATCGCCCACAATCAGATCGGGCTCTTCGGTCATCCTGCCCCTCAGCGAGACGGACATCCGCGTCAATACATCACGCCGCGACAGTGCTGGGTCGGAGGGCAGATCGACCAACAGGGCGGCAAATGGCGCATTCCCCCTCCACGAACCGAACTCCACCCAACTTGCCGCAGTCTTTCCATCGTCCATCAGCGGCATCGCACGCACCACGGGAACACGGCTGACGACACCGAACCGCCCAACAAAGGTGACGCTGCAATCCGCACTCACGAGAGCGATCTGCGCTTCCGTGGAGAGGATCGAACCCGTTTCTGAAACGAACAGCACATCGGCCCCTGATTCGCCCCACGCCTCCCGAATGCAACGCCCGTAGGCGCGCGCACGCTCGACTGATTCGCTGCCCGGCCAGTTGGCGTTCACATGCGAGATTCGAATGGGCGCGGCAGCCCCCGCGCCCACGGGCGCATCGATCGCGTGCGACAGAGGCCTCCAGTCCTGGAGCAACAACACCGAACCCTGGAGGCACGCGACGATCCATAGCGCACTCCGCCAGCGCCTGAGGGCTCCGCTCCGTGCAGCGATCCACAGGAATCCCACCGCCATGACTGTCACGGCAAGCGCGGCGACCGTTGGAATCCAGTGCAGGTACTGCACCGCCGACACAGTGTCCGTCAGCACACGCCCAATGCCCCAAAGGACCGCTGTGGATGCGGCAGCCAGAGTGAACCCCCACGAGAGCAGCCATGCCAACCCGCGTGCTCCACGTGTGAGCGCGCGAATCACGACAGAGTTCCGCGCCCCGGATGCGCGGATGCAGAGGCAGAGAGAACAGCGCTCGCCGCTTCGTGCACATGCGCCACGATCGCCCGATCGCAGGCAAGCGTTCCGACATTCTGGTCGAGCGCTTCGCCGGCCAGCCGCAGTGGAGCACCGACAAGATCGCCCACCCATGCTCCCGCCTCACTCGCCACCACCGCGCCTGGGGCATGGTCCCAGACCTTTTCCGCGCCCCGCGAACCCGGCACGCGCATGAAGCAGTCCGCTGCTCCTTCGGCCACAAGCGCGTACTTGCACTGGCTGTCGAGCGACACGGATTCCCAGCGCAGCGGCGTGCGGCTCATGATGGCTCGCATGCGTTCTGCTCGCGAACCACCCTCGATCGAATCGCAGACGCGCCACGGCAAAGTGTCATCGCGCCGCGCGCTTCGAACGACCGGCAGCAACGCTGCAGGCAAGAGACGATCCCCTGCGCGCGGCGCGAACTTCCACGCGCCCTGACCCTTCGCGGCAACATAGACCGTCCCCATTTGACTGTCCGAACCGATCTCCAGCGGATCGCGTCCGATCTGGAGCGTTGGGCAACTGAGAACACCGACGGTTGCTTCACCGCGCTCGACGAGAGCCAAGCAAAGCGCATAGTGCCGCCCGCTGCGGAAGCCCTTGGTTCCATCGATGGGATCGACAGTCCACCAAACATCGCCAGGCGCACTCGCCTGATCGTGAAGGCACTCTGTGGGGTCCGCCGGCGCCTCGCTTCCAAGCGACTCGCGCACCGCAGCAACGGCACGCTCGAGAAGGACCCCGCCCTCCGCGCCAGACACGCTGCCCTCACCCTCCTCGCCAACGAGCGTCCACTGCGCGGCACGGCGGCGAAGGACAGACGCGACAGCCATCTGAACCGCCAGGTCTCCGGCCGTGACCGGCGATCCATCGGGCTTCGTGATCGGCACTCGCGCGCTTGCATGCCGCAGGACCACCTGCAACGCGCGCAACCCAGCCAAGATCGCCTCGGTAGCAATCTGAACGCGCTCGTCGCTCGCGAGTATCTGGTGCATTCCGCGAGAATAGGCTTGATTCCCGCTCGGGCAGGCCGAAGCTTGCATGGCACGGAGTTTGCTACCGCCCCCTGCTCGCCCCTCGCGGCGATCAGAAGGAAGGAACCAACATCATGACAACCAACTCAAAGATCATCGGCATCGACCTCGGCACGACCAACTCGGTCGTGTCCATCATGGAAGGTGGACAGCCCAAGGTGCTGATCAATCAGCAGGGCAACCGCACCACCCCATCCGTGATCGGCTTCACCGAAAAGGGCGAGCAACTCGTGGGTCAGCCGGCTCGGCATCAGCAAGTGACGAATCCGCGCAACACCGTTTTCTCCATCAAGCGTTTCATGGGACGCCGTGGCGCTGAAGTGCAGTCGGAACAGAAGCGCGTTCCATACACAGTCACGGGCGGCGCAGACGAACTCGTGAAGGTCGACATCCGTGGCAAGGCACTCACCCCACCGGAGATCTCTGCGATGATCCTCCGCGACCTGAAGAAGGTTGCTGAGGAGTATCTCGGCGAGAAGGTGGAACGGGCCGTCATCACCGTGCCCGCGTACTTCAACGACGCGC
>SYGP01000046.1 GCA_005799495.1 Planctomycetia bacterium | reverse complement strand
CTTCGAATATTTGATGCTCGGCTTGTAGATCAGAGCATGCACGAGCGCAGCCTGCCACAGTTGCGGCCGCACCTTGAACCAATGACCCATCCGGCTCGTGGCCCCGAGCAGGTAGTGCGTTCAATCTGAGCCCGGATCAAACTCTTCAATTGATTTTACAGGCTTGCGCCTGATTCTTCGAAAGAAGGTTGCCTGGCGACCCATCACGAGGATGGGTCGGTCGTCTTCATCGGTCCGAGCCGATGCCAGCATTTGGCGATTGCTGGGTTTGACCAAACATCCTTGCCCGTTGTCTGTTGCCTTGCGGCCCAGACGCAGGGAAAGGTCTTCGGAAATGACCATTCACTTGGACATCACAGAGGATGTTCAGTCTCTCCCGCTGTGGCGGGAGAGGGTTTCTTCGCGCGCAGACCCTGTGAGAGTCGGCGAACGAAGCCACATCCTCGCGGCGATCCAACAACTCAATTGTCAAAGATGATCCGTTGGTGCCGAAACACCGCAGGTCCCGAGCTCAAATGAGTCGGGCCGATGAATGTAGCAGGACCGAAGGCGCGTGTCAACTGCATGCATTCGTGTGGAGAACACTGGTGCGGCGAAACCGAAATCGCGAGCGGTACAGACGGTGGCGCGGCACGATCCCCGTGCGGTTCTCGGACCTCCATGAGTTCATAAACACCTGTGAAACATGCATTTCTGAACACGGCCCTCATGCGACGGCGACCACCGCCGCAGCGATGCGCGCATGCGGGGTGTGCGCGCGAAGGACTTCAGCGACTTCCCGCAGAGTTGCGCCCGTCGTTCTCACATCATCCACAATGATCCACTGCTGCACAGATGCTGCGCGCAGCGCATCGACGGAGCGGCGCATGCCACGCAAGGATGTTCGCCACTTCATTCGCCCGCCGCGCGCCACGCGAGCGGAGCGATCGAGTTTCGCTTGATTCACGCCGGACTGCTGCGACAACACGCGCATCATCTGCATCGAAGTCGCTCGCGCAAACGCCCGCGCGATCACGTGCGCATGATCGATGCCGCGCTCCACCCGCCGCGCCCAAGGCATGGGCACAGGCACCACGCACCACTCGATGCCGCATTCACGCCTCATCGACGGCAGCGCATCGAGCACGCGTCCCCACTGCTGCGCGAGGCGTTCTCCGAGTTGCTCGCCACAGCGGCGATCCCGCCCATACTTCACTGCAAGAACCGCGTCACGCCAGCCGCCTCCATGCGCGCCAAGCCGAACGACTGCCGACAACGGCCACGACGATCCCGCGCACTTCGCGCATGCGAAGGGCGGCCAATGCAGCGGTGCGTTCATGCCGTGCAGCGTTGCTCCGCACCGAAGACACCACGATCCCGGCGAATCCGCCGCGGGAATGCGCATGGGACGCACGGACGCGAACAGTTCGCGCTCGAGCAGCGTGCCAAGATGCAACCAACGGCGTGCAAGATCCATGCGCTGCACACCCTATCGCGCTGCGCAGGCATCGACGGTTTTCCGCCGCGAATTCCGCCGCGATCAGTCGCGCCCTGCCGCCATGCGACGAAGCACCGTCTGCAGGATGCCCCCGTTGCGGAAGTAATCCACTTCGACGGGCGTGTCGATACGGCACAGCGTCTCGAAGGGCACCTTCGTGCCGTCGGTGCGCGTTGCCACGACTTCCACCTTCTGGCGCGGCTCGATGCGGTCATCGATGGCGACATCGAAGGTCTCCGTCCCATCGAGTCCAATCGACTCGGCACTCTGCCCAGCCATGAACTCCAGCGGCAGCACGCCCATCCCAACGAGGTTGGAACGGTGGATGCGTTCATAGCTGACTGCGATCACCGCGCGAACGCCGAGCAGCGAAGTGCCCTTCGCTGCCCAATCGCGGCTCGACCCCATGCCGTAGTCGCGCCCCGCGAGCAGCACGAGCGGTGTTCCCACCGCGCGGTACGACATCGCCGCGTCGTAGATCGGCTTCTCCGCACCATCCGCGGTGAAGTCGCGAGTCCACCCGCCCGTGCGGGTTGGCGTCATCTTGTTGCGGATCCGCGTATTCGCGAAGGTGCCGCGTGTCATCACCCGGTCGTTTCCGCGGCGGCTGCCGTAGCTGTTGAACATCGCCGGTGACACGCCATGCTCCACGAGATACTTGCCCGCCGGTGAGTCCGTCTTGATGTTGCCCGCGGGCGAAATGTGATCGGTGGTCACACTGTCACCGAGCGATGCGAGGCATCGAGCGCCGCGCACCGACTCGATGGGTCGCACTTCCATCGTCATCCCATCGAAGTACGGGGGATTCTGGATGTAGGTGCTGCGTTCATCCCATCGGTACATCTCACCTGCAGCACTTTCGATCGACTGCCACGCGCTGCTGCCCGCGAAGACCTGCGCATACTCGCGCGTGAATTGCTCGCGCGTGACATGCGCTGCCACGGCGGCGTCCACCTCCTGCTGCGACGGCCAGATATCCCGAAGAAACACGGGCTTTCCATCACTCCCCGTACCGAGCGGTTCGGTCGCGAGGTCGATGTCCACGGTGCCCGCAAGCGCATACGCCACGACAAGCGGCGGGCTCGCGAGGTAGTTCGCCTTCACATCCTGATGAACGCGCGCCTCGAAGTTGCGATTCCCCGACAGCACGCTTGCCACCACAAGGTCGCCTTCCTTGATGGCACTGCCGATGTGATCGGGAAGCGGTCCGCTGTTGCCGATGCAGGTGGTGCATCCGTAGCCAACCACATGGAACCCGATCTGCTCGAGCGACCGGAGCAGCCCCGCCTTCTGCAGGTACTCCGTGACCACCTTGCTGCCGGGCGCGAGGCTCGTCTTCACCCACGGTTTTCGATTCAACCCACGCTCCGCGGCACGGCGCGCCACCAATCCTGCGCCGATCATCACGCTTGGGTTGCTCGTGTTCGTGCAACTCGTGATGGCGGCGATCACGACGCTGCCGTGTGTCAGCGCGAACTCATGACCATCGTCATCGCGCACGGCCACCTCCGCGGGCGCCTGCGCCACCGCGGTTCCGCCACCCGCTGCGCCCACGGACTTCCCGCCGGCCGCGGCACGCTCGAGCATGCGCGGCAATTCAGTGCGCCACGAGGAGCGCATGGCGGACAGCGCCACGCGATCCTGCGGACGCGCTGGCCCCGCAAGGCTCGGCTCGATGGATGCCAGGTCCAGATCAATGACAGCGGTGTAGGCAATGTCCGCAGACTCATCGCGCCACAACAAGTTGGCCTTGCAATACTGCTCGACGGTGCGAATCAGCGACTCGTCACGCCCGGACAATCGCATGTAATCGAGCGTGTGACGATCCACGGGGAAGAACCCGATCGTGGCACCGTACTCGGGCGCCATGTTCGCAATGGTCGCGCGATTGGCAAGGGTCATCTCATCGAGTCCCGGTCCGAAGAACTCCACGAACTTGTTCACAACGCCGAACTTTCGCAGCATCTGCGTCACCGTCAGTACAAGATCCGTCGCGGTCGTTCCCTGCGGCAGCCGACCGGACAGGCGTACACCGACAACCTCTGGAATCAGCATCGACACGGGCTGCCCAAGCATCACGGCTTCTGCCTCGATGCCGCCCACACCCCATCCCACGACGCCGAGGCCGTTGATCATCGTCGTATGACTGTCCGTTCCAACGAGGCTGTCCGGGAACAGCGTGCCGTCGCGCTCCCACACCACCTTCGCCAAGTACTCGAGGTTCACCTGATGCACGATGCCTGTTGCAGGCGGCACCACGCGGAAATTGGTGAACGCCCCCTGCCCCCACTTGAGGAACTGGTAACGCTCGCGGTTGCGTTCAAACTCCAAGTCGCCGTTGATCGTCAACGCTGCGCCCGACGCAAAGGCATCGACCTGCACGGAATGGTCGATCACCAGATCGCATGGCACGAGGGGATTCACCCGCTTGGGATCGCCACCGAGCCGGCGCATTGCATCGCGCATGGCGGCAAGGTCCACCACGCACGGCACACCCGTGAAGTCCTGCAGCACCACGCGCCCGGGCATGAAGGGAATCTCGTCCTGTCCAGGGCGGCGCGGGTCGTACGCAGCGATGGCGCGCACATGTTCCTCGGTGTACACGCGCCCATCGAGGTTCCGCAGCACGCTCTCGAGCAGCACGCGAATCGAGTACGGCAGGGTGCCGACCGCTCCGAGATGCCGCAGCGCTTCGAGCTTGTGGTAGGTGCGCTTCCCCAGCGGTGTCTCGAGCGTGGCGGCGGCGTGGAACGGATCGGTCAGCGGCATGGTTTCTCCTCGTCAGGCGGTTCGTTCACCCGCTGACATGCGCGCTCATGCGCGCCGCAGCGCAGGACACCGAGTCTAGCGAGCAGGCGCGGGCGGCGAAACCAAAGGCGCAGTGCGTTCAAACTTTTCGGCAGCGAAGAACTCCCCCTTCCGCATGCCAAAGAGCGACGCGATGATCGACGTCGGCACCGTCGTGACCCGCGTGTTGAACCCGGCCGTCGTACCGTTGAACTCGTCGCGCGCGAGGGCGATGCGACGCTCGCAGTCGCTGAGCGCCTGCTGCAGTGCCAGGAAGGAGCCCGACGACTTCAGGTTCGGGATCGCCTCCGCCAGGATCTGGAGTTGCGGTACCACGGGAACCGCTCGCGCATTCGCACTGGCCATGTCCACCAACTCTCCCTGCGAACGGATCTCCGTGATCACGCGCTGCAACGACGCTTCGTAGTCGCGCAGCCCGCGTACTGCTCCCATGAACTGCTCGATGAGATCGTGCCGTCGCCGCAGTTGAACATCGATGTTCGACCGCCCACGCAGGACTCGATTGCGAAGATCGACCAAGTCATTGTGCGTCCAGATCGACCACGCCACGGTCCACACCACGACCAGTGCAAGGCCGGCGGCTGCGGCGGTCCAGGGCGCCAACCGCTCCTCCTGATACCTGTTGACATCGACCAGCAGAAGCACGATCGGTGCGAGTGCTGCAACCACCAACCAACCCCATGCGGCGGCCCCAAACCGCCAGGTCACGGCGTCTTCATCCTTCGTCGAGATCAGGAACATCCGCGGGCGAGCATCCGCAGTGGCTGTTCCCTTTCGCCCGCCCGAGGCAATCTCGACATCCACGATGTCCTCGCGTTCGCGCGCGTAGCCCACCACAAAGAGCGGCGCATCCACTTCGATCGCATGCTCCGTGAAAGTACGAAGGCCATTCGAACCAGACACCGCGCGCTGCGGCCCATGCTCGTAGTACATGCGGTCGCCGCGTCCAACCGTCTTGCAAAGCATCCGCTTCGCCTCCAACTTTGCCCCCTCGGGCAGTACCTGGACAATCCCCGTTGCATCGTCCAGGAGCAGCAGCGATGACTCACCACCTTGCGCCACCGTCTCGGTTCCCGAGTAGGTGACGGTGCGCGTCTGCCTCCTCCCCTTGCTGTCGGTGTAGGACTCTTGACGCGTGCGCGTCCAGTGTTCTTCCGCGGTCCAGTTGTAAAGCACCACTGTTGCACCGCTGAGTCGCGCCGTCAATGGATTCGGCGTCTTGGCACGCCCCTTCAATTCCACTTCGCCCACGAACACGCCGGCAATCGGCGTCGTCGGCATCGCTCTGAGCGCGGCACGCCGGCGAAAACTCCGCAGCGAAAGAAGCAGCATGGGAAATGCCAGCGCAAACGCCACACCGCATCCGATCCACTGACTCGGGTCGCTCCAGATGATCTGCGGAGAAGGCATGCCTAGGCTGTCCCAGATAGCCGCCGAACCGTTGCCATGAAGTTCGCCTTGATGGACGAGTGCAGTCCATACACCACGGCGATGTAGATGATGGTGGCAAGTCCGGCGCCACCGAGCAGCGAAACGACGCGCGAAAGCGGATCGGCAAGGGACCCTTCTATCAGCGGCGCAGGATGCACAGCGGCAAGCACCAGATTCATCGGGCACGCGGCGTTCAGCCCAGCACCAAGGAACGGCACCGAGCGACCGAGTCCCAGACCGCACAAACCCACCGTCCCACCGATGGCGATCACGATCCCCGCAGCCGCCACCACCGATCCGATCGTCCCCTTGCTCCGCACAGACCACTGCAGACCCACCATCACGCTCAGCGCCGTGAACGACAGCAGGACCAGCGGCAGCGCGATTGCGCTCTCGGGCAGCACCATCGGTACATCGACCATCGATGTCCCGACCGATTCCTGCACGGTGACCGTCATTGCCTTGCCGAAGCCGCGCGTGGTCACGAACAACGCGGCCAGGCCAAGCGTCACGCACGGCACGAGCATCAACGGCAGCAGGTACTGAATGAGCCCGCGCAACTTGCCGGCGATGTACTGCCCTGGCTGGATCGGCGTCGTCAGCAGGATGTCGAGGGATCGCTCCTCTCGCTCGCGACTGACCGCCGTCGCGCTCAGATTCAGTGCCGTCAGCACCACAATCAACACTTCCGCGCCAAGCACTGCTGCCAGCGTGAGGCGCGACTCTTCCAAGGTGAGCGTTCCTGAGCGAGTCAGCAGCAGGATCACAAGCCCCACCGCAAGCGCAGCTGCCACGAAACCCCAGCGGAGCGCCTGCACGCCGAGCGAACTGCCGCGCAGATGCATCTCGCGCCACGCGATCGGATTCACCCAGACGCGCCGCGGCTCGCGTCCCGAAAGAGCGCGCACCGAGCCAGCGGCTCCCACGAGCGCACGACCGAGCAGCCGCACTCGCAGCGTTGAATACACCACCAAGAGTGCGGAAATCAGCGTGAACAGCCACAACTGCGTCGCCACAGGCGAGCCGAGCCACACGCGAACCAACCACCAGTGCCCCGTGCCGGCGAAGTCCTGCGGCACATACGAACCGGAATCGAGCAGCACACGCAGCGTCAGCAGCGGATTCAGTGGCGTCATCACAGTCGAGAAGACGGTGTCGCTCCCTGGGGCGATGGGCTTCAGGAGTGCGAGATCCGCAGCGAAGGTCGCAAAGAGGTACAGCACCACACACGAATAGAAAATGAAGACTGCGCGGCGCCCTGCCGAACGGGTCACGCTCAGTGTGATCGCGATCGCGCCCACGACAAGCGCGGTGGCGGCAGCGATCGCATAACTCTGCACGATGGCGGACCCTGGGACTCCGCCGAACAGCCGCGTGACCGCAAAGAGCGGGAGCGATCCAAGCAGCAACGCGAGAACGAAGAACAGTCGTCCGAAGAGATTGCCCAGCACGATCTGCAGCGAGGTGAGCGGCGATGTCAACAGCACATCCCATGTCTGCGGATTCGACTCCTGCGCGATCGCTCCCGCCATGAACACGGGCGCAAGCAGGCAAATCAACAGCACCTGCCCATAGCTGACGAGCGAGAAGGCGAACGCACCCTGCTGGGCAAGTTCGCGCATGGTGCCCACCGATCCGAGCATCGCCGCGAGCAGGACCACGATCAGGATGCCGAGGTACCCAGCGCGGATCAGCAAGTGGCGCGTTCGAACCGATCCGCTCTGCACGAGCCGAACCACAATCGGATTCAGCGGCAACATCCGAAGGATTCTCGCGCCCACGGCGGCCATCCCGACATCATAGAACTCCGTTGACGCGCCCAACCTGCGCCACTTACCCTTCACGCAACCGCTTTCACGCGGACTTCTTGACATCTCCTCTGCGGCGAATCGGCCGACGAGGCAGCACTTCGGGCTCCGTGCCCGACAGCCCAGGATGGGCTGCCATAGATCTGACGCGAACTCTTTCATTGCTTCACAGACGACCTCCCGCACACGCTTCACCGACTGCATGCCACGCATGACTGACCGAACGCCACGCGCCTGATCCACTCCTGCCTCGCCGACCGGTCGAGCCGCTGATCCTTCTTTGGAAAGGCTGACCGATGGCTGCGACTCTCCTTGCCTCGCTTGAGTTCACGACTGCAACACTCCTGCTGTCCCTCGGTTCGATCGCACTGGGCGTGTTGGGCGCATGGTGGCTTCAGTCGCGTCTCAGCGCACGGAGCCTGAAGCAGGCGCGCGAGCAGGCCGTGCAAATCACGAAGGCGGCTGAGGCCACGGCGTCGGCGCGCGCTGCGGACATCCAACTTGCTGCGGAGCGCACGGCGGCGGATCGCCGCAGCGAAGTCGACCGTGAGGTGAAAGCAGCGCTGCAGGGCATCCAAGACACGCAGGCGCGCAGCGAGCGGATTCAGGAAACGCTGGAGCGCAAACTCGCCCACATGCAACAGCGCGAGGAGCAGGTGGATGCCCGCGACCGCGCATCACTGGCCCGCGAGCAGGACATCGCGCGCGAAGCGACCGCGCTGGAGGAGCAACGCGCCACGGTGCGGGCGCGCCTCGGTGAAATCGCGCGCCTCACCGAGGACCAGGCGCGGGCGATCTTCCTCGATGAGATCCGTGCCGCAAGCGAGCGCGAGGCGATGAAACTGGAGCACCGCATTCTCGACGAGGCGAATCAGAAGGCGGCTGAACGCGCACGGGAGATCACGCTCATGGCGATCCAACGCTACGCGGCCGAAACGGTCGCCGATGCCACGGTCCGCGCCGTGAAGATTCCGAGCGACGACATCAAGGGCCGCATCATCGGACGAGAGGGGCGCAACATTCGCACGATCGAGAAGATGACGGGCGTCGACATCCTCATTGACGACACCCCTGGCGTGATCGCGGTTTCCTGTTTCGACAAGGTTCGTCAGGCGATCGCAGCGGAAGTCCTGCAGAGGCTGATCGCCGATGGTCGCGTCCATCCCACGCGCATTGAGGAAGTCGTCGAACAGGTGCGCCGCGATGTCCAGCAGCGCGTTCTCCAACATGGCACGGAGGCTGCCCTCGAAGCGGACATCCAAGGGCTCCACCCGAAGGTGATCGAAGCGATGGGCAAGCTGCACTTCCGCAGCAGCTACGGGCAGAATGTGCTGCGCCACTCGCTCGAGGTCGCGTTCCTCTCCCAGATGATCGCCGATCAACTCGGACTCAATGGTGCGATCGCGCGACGCGCAGGATTCCTGCACGACATTGGCAAGGCGCTCGATCATGAGATCGAGGGCGGCCACCCAGCCATCGGCATGGAGTTCGCCACGCGGCATGGCGAGCGGAACGAAGCAGTCTTGAACGCCATCGGCGGACACCACGGCGACATTCCATCCACGACGCCGTACACCCCAATCGTGATGGCGGCGGATGCGCTCTCCGGTGCGCGCCCAGGAGCACGCCGCGAGTCAATGGAGCTCTACATCAAACGGCTCAACCAGCTCGAAGCCATCGCACGCGAGCAGAGTGGCGTCACCGAGGCGTACGCAGTCCAGGCGGGACGAGAGGTTCGCGTGATCGTGGATGCTCGCGCAGCCGATGACGCGGCGACACACCGCATCGCGTCGGCCATCGCCAAGCGTGTCGAACAGGAAATGACCTTCCCAGGAGAAATCAAGGTTTCGGTCCTTCGCGAAGTACGCGCCGATGCCGTCGCCCGTTAGCATCCCATCGTGGACGACCAGCCCTTTTCACCCTACACGACACAGCCTTTCGGGCTCGACGGCTCGTTCTCGCCGCAGCAGATGGAAGCGGCGAAGTCGAAGCGCGTTGCGGCTGGAGTCCTCGGCATCCTGCTCGGGGCATTCGGCATCCACAAGTTCATCCTCGGCTACACCGCGGCCGCGCTCGTGATGCTGCTCTCCTCGCTCGCTGGGCTGGTACTTGGTTGGTGCCTCTGCGTTCCCGCCATCGCGCCGAGCGTGATGGGAATCATCGGTCTGATTGAGGGCATCCTCTACCTCACCAAGAGCGACGAAGAGTTCCTGCGAACCTACATCCTGCAGAGACGGACATGGTTCTGATCTGCCGCTTCGTCCACGCGTGCAGACACTGACGGAGATTCGCGCACTGCTCGATGCACGCGGCGCTACGCCACGCCATCGCTTCGGGCAGAACTTCCTCCACGATCACAACCAGCTGCGCCGCCTCGTCGCGCGCGCACGAGTCATGCGGGGCACACGCGTCCTGGAAGTGGGGCCAGGCACAGGAACGCTCACCGAAACCCTCCTCGAAGCAGGTGCCACCGTCATCGCCTGCGAGATCGATCCGGTCATGACCGCCATCGTGCGCGACCGCGTTCTTCCGGTTGCCGATGGCAGGCTCGACATCGTGGAAGGGGATTGCCTGGACGGAAAGCACCATCTCTCGGCCGCGCTGCGGGCCGCGATCGATACGCGCTTCGCGGGCGCGCCATTCCTTCTTGTGGCCAACCTGCCGTACCAGGCGGCGACTCCGCTCATGCTGAACCTGCTGACGTCCGTCCCGCACTGCAGCGGTCTCTTCGTGACGATCCAGCGTGAAGTCGCGGATCGCCTTTCTGCTTCGCCTGGCAGCAAGGCGTACGGTCCGATCTCCGTTCAGGCGCAGCTGCTCGCGCATGTTGATCCGTTCGCCGTCCTTCCACCGTCGTGCTTCTGGCCAGCGCCTGAAGTGCACAGCGCATTCGTTGCCATCGAACGAATCGATCCACCACCCACGCACGATCCCATCGAACTCGGTCGCTTCCTTCAGCGGGTCTTCAGCAAGCGGCGCAAACAGTTGGGAAGCGTGCTCGGTCGTGTTGGAAGCTGGCCGCCTGACATCGATCCAACGATGCGACCCGAACAACTGACTCCACACCAACTGCTCACCCTGGCTGCCCTCTTCCCGACCCCCGCCGAGTGAGCGCGCAGCCGTTTTTCCCTTCTTTGCGCACCACCTGACACCGTCGCGATTCCTAAGCCAGCGAAGGACCGAGTTCGAAGGAACCGTCGCGCGCGCCCTCGCGCACGAACGCCACCGCGCGGCGGAACATCTGCAGACCCAGTGGCTCGCCCTTGACTTCGCGCGGATCAAGCCGCGTCCAACGCGGATGCTGCGTCCAACGCGTGAATCGCTCCGGGTGCGGCATCAATCCCAGCACCAGCCCGGACGCATCGCAGATGCCTGCGACAGCGCCGACTGATCCGTTGAAGTTCTCGCCTGCTCCGTAGCGCACGGCAATCTGCCCCGAAGCCTCGAGCCTCTCGAGAAGCGAGTGTGGTGCAACGAATCGGCCCTCTCCATGTGCACTCGGAAGCACAGCCGTGTCCCCTTCACTCCGAAGTCCACCCGTCCAGATGCAGACCGTATCGCGCGGAATCTCCACGCGTGTCCACACATCCGTGAAGCGCGCGCTCCGATTGTCCGCCAGCGCCACCGTCGCCGCCGCCGCTTCGATCGGCCAGGGCTGATCCACCACTTCGGGTCCAGGCAAGAGACCCGCCTGAACGGCAATCTGGAATCCGTTGCAGGGACAGATGATTGGAACGCCATCCTGCACCGCATCGCGAAGCGCCGGATAGATCGAGCGCGCCATCAGAGCTCCCATGATGCGCCCCGCGGCAACATCATCACCGAAACTGAACCCGCCCGGCAGGCCAATGAGGTCGTACTGTGCGATGAGCGAAGGCTCACGCATCAATGTGGAAAGCGTGGAGGCAACAGGTTCGGCTCCAGCCGCGCGGAATGCCTCGCATAACTCCAGATCGCAGTTGATGCCAGGCGCCGTGATCACCAGGGCCTTCGGAACAGTCTGCCTCACGCAGCACCCCCCTGCGTCAGCACATCGCCATGCAACTGAGGCTTCTCCAGTGCGCCGCGCTCCCAAGCGGCACGAAGCGCATCCACATCCGCCTCCATCACACGCTGCGAGCCGCGACGAACCACGACCAGCGCAGCATCCGTGACGCGCCCAACGATGGCTGCAGCGATGCCGACCGATACGCACTCCACACACAGCGCCTGCGCATCGCGTTCATCCATCTCCAGCAGATACCGCGAGGGATCCTCCCCGAACGCAAGCGCGGTATCCGCCACCTGCGAATCGTTTCCGAGCGGCACTGCGCCAAGGTCGAGATCCACGCCCAACCCGCCCGCAAAGGCCATCTCGCTTGCAGCAACGAGCATCCCACCTTCGCTGCAGTCATGGGCACTGTGCACCGTTCCTCCAGCAATGGCACGGGCCACCGTTGCCGCCACAAGGGGAGCACGCACCAGATCAACCTGCGGCAGTGGCAATCGGTTCGATGCATCCAGCCCAGCCACCAGCGACCAATGCGATCCGCCGAGCAGCCCGCTCGTGGAACCAACCAGCACGATCACCCTGCCCGCGCGCTTGAGATCCATCGTGCAGCAGCGCCGCACATCGGGCACGATGCCGAATCCGCTGATCAGCAGCGTGGGAGGAATCTGGATCGTCCGTCCGTCATCCGTGACGAACTGATTGTTCAGGCTGTCCTTCCCTGAAATGAATGGTGTTCGAAACGCCTTCGCGCCGTCGTAGCACGCCCACGCAGCACGCACGAGTGCACCGAGATTGCGCGCGTCCTTGCACGATGGCCAACAAAAGTTGTCCAGGATCGCAATCCGCTGCGGATCCGCGCCGACACACACCAGATTTCGCACGCACTCATCGATCGCCGCAAGCCCCATCACATACGGATCGCGCGCAAGCCCCGTCGCGAGTCCACTACCCATCGCAAGGCCGCGCATCGATCCAGAGACGGGCGCGATCACCGCTCCATCGCCAGGACCGCCACCACCAATCCCGTGCAGCGGCTTCACCACGGACGTGCCCTGCACCTCATGGTCGTACTGCCGAATGATCCACGACTTGCTGGCGATGTTCGGATGCTGCAGCAACGCTTGCAAACCATCCGCCATCGATGCGACCGGCGCTCCCCGATCACTGCGCGACGAACTCAGCCCGGATTCCGCGGCACACCAGGCTGCGTCCCACACGGCATCTCGTTCGGGCATCGGAATGCCGCCATGCAGGAAGGCCGTATCGAGTCGTCCCACTTCCGATCCATTCCACAGCAGGTGGATGGAACGATCCGCCGTGCCGAATGTCCCCAAGCAGCACATCTCCGCATCGTGCAGGACGCAGATCGCCTGCAGCGCCGGCAGATTCGCCTCGGGTACTGCCAGCACCATCCGCTCTTGCGCCTCGCTGATCCACACTTCGGTCGGCGACAGCCCCTCGTACTTCAGCGGCGCGCGATCGAGATGCACCTCCGCGCCGATCGTTCCACCCATTTCGCCAACTGCACTGGAGAATCCACCCGCACCGCAGTCCGTCAGTCCGTGAAACAGCGGACCGCCTGCATGATCGCGTGCGGCAAGAATCGCATCGAGCGCGCACTTCTCCGTGATGGCATTGCCAATCTGCACTGCGTGGCTGAACTCATCCGCATGCGTGTCGGTCAGTTCCGCACTCGAGAAGGTCGCGCCATGAATGCCATCGCGACCCGTCCGACCACCGATGACCACGATGGCATCGCCCGCCTGCGCGCCACCGTGCGTCCGATCGCGTGGCATCAGCCCAACGCACCCAGCAAAGACCAACGGATTGCCGACATGCCGATCATCAAACCAGACGGCTCCGTTCAGCGTGGGGATGCCCATGCGATTGCCGTAGTCACGAATGCCGGCAACCACCTGAGTCAGCACCCTGCTCGGTGGAATGCAGCCGCGCGGCACAGCGTCCAGATCCGGATGCGCCACACAGAACACATCCGTTGCTGCGATCGGCTTCGCGCCCTGCCCCGTCCCGATCACATCGCGAATGCAGCCGCCGATCCCCGTTGCTGCGCCACCGTAGGGTTCGATCGCGCTTGGATGATTGTGCGTCTCCACCTTGAAGCACACGGCGTGCACATCGTCGAACGCAATCACACCTGAGTTGTCCACGAACACCGAGAGACACCAGTCGATTGGCGCCGCATCCTCGCGCACGCCTGGACCTGGAAGCAACGGCTGACGACCAATCAGTTCGTTCGTCGCTGCAGCGACCGTGGACTTCAGGAGATTGTGAATCAGCACCATCTCGCCCGGAGAACCCTCGTGACCCGGGCGCGCATGCCCCCCGCACGCTGCTCCGCGGTAGCGAATGGTCGACTTGAGCGTCTTGTGAACGCAGTGCTCGCTCCAGGTCTGCGCGATCGTCTCCAACTCGATTTCCCGCGGATCGCGCCCCTGCTTGCGAAACTCCACCTGGATCGCCCGCATCTCATCGAGCGACAGAAACAGATGCGCATCCCGCGAGAGTTTCTCGAGTGCCGCGTCATCGAGTTGCCGCACAGAAATCTCCCGCATCTGGACGGGCTGCGTCCTCCCTCGCGGAAACGACCTCGGATGATGGCGACCTTCCACTACAGCATGGACGACAGGATTTGCTGCGGTTCGCTCGATGGCGGCGCGCGCCACATCCACGCCAACTCCGCGAAAGTCGTAGCGCACTGCGGTCTGTACATCCACCACCTCTCCCACGAGCGCATGCGCCGCCATTCGAACGCTTGCTGCGGCTGGATCCATCACCCCGGGCAGCGGATGAACCTCGATCGTGACCCCGCCCTTCACGCCTTCCGTGCGATGCGCCGCAGGTCCGCGAGGCACGCCACCGAAGCGAGTCCAGCACCATTGCTGCGTGGTTGGGTGGCTCAGCAGTTGTTCTGCCAATCGGTCGCACGCGCCGTCTGTCAGCGGTCCACACACGAGATAGACCAACGCGCGCTCCATCTCCGCTCCGCTGCCAAGTTCCGCCGCGCGTGCGAGCGATGCGACACGCGGATCATCTGATCCTGGCGCAGGCCACACCTCAAAGCGCACCATATCTCCACCGCCCGCGTGCATCACCGAATACTAACGAACCGCGACCCTTAGAACATCAATTGCAGCTGCGCGCGGAGAACGAACTCGTCGCCGCCGGATGCGCGCCAACCCGTTTCCGGAGCCGCATAGGACGGGTACACGGGGTTGAACGCAACGCCGAAGTCCGTGGTGAACTTCAGGTCCTGCCCATCGATGTAGTAGTTGAAACCTGTGGTCAGCAAGGACATGTGACGCTGCTGAAAGAGATAGTTGCCAAGCAAGCTGTCGATGATGGGCGCGTTGCCCGACTGCGACGCCGTGGTGTGCATGTACTCGTAGCGACTGAACGCCTCCCACTTCGGCGCCAGGTATACCGATGGCTGCACCACAAAGCCGAGGGCGTTCACATTGCCGGCATTCGACGAAGTGGTTCCCGACACATTCTGCACGAAGTACGCGGCGTTCGAGGTCACATAGTTGTAGTAGACGCTTGCGAACAGCGACGCACCTCCAAACTGGAGAGTCGCATCGGCCGTGACACCGAGCCATGTGTTCGAGTGGGATATCTCTCCAGTTGCCCCAGGTGGAATGGGGCTGCCAGTCTCAGGCTTCGTGGACTGCGCATTCATCGCGATGCCGACGAGCCATCCCTGTTCCGTGCCTTCAGGACTCGTGAACTGATCGAACTGCGACCAGCTGCCCTCGCCCTTCCAGTCGAATCGGGTGGTGACGCCGAAGCTGACCGTCTGCGCGTCCCACGGCGAGTTCAGCGGCTGCGACCCTACCACCTGCGCGGGCGCAACAATGTTGTCGGTGCCGCCATCGTTCAATGAGATGCGCCAGCGCGCCTCGTTGCTGAGGTACTCGAGTTCGATGCCCTGCGTGTAGCCCATCCCGTAGTGCAGCGACACCAGCGATCGATCGACCGCCATCTGATACTGCTCGAGCACCAGGAACTCGCGGCCATACGGCGCACGGAACTGTCCCATGCGAAAGGACCACTCGTCGGTCAGGTTCAGTCGAACCCACGCATCGAGCAGTTGGAAGTTGCCGGAGTTGGATCCCGAAACAAGCGATGGCTGTGGCGAAGTCTGATTCGCGCCGTTGCCCACCATTTGAACCCCCACATCCTGGTTCTGCGATACGAGCGCCTTGACCATGTATTGAATGTCAGGCGACAGAATGTGGCCACTGCCCCAAAGCTCGACATTCTGCACATCGAATCCATATTGGTTCTGGACAGTGTCGAAGCGGACTGGATTGGTCAGTCGAGACGGCGCAACATAGGTGCTGCCAAGCGCACTCCATACGAATCGCGCCTGAATCAGACCGCCAACATTCAGCCGAAAGCGATTGTCAGCGCTGGCGATGAAGAACCCGTTGTCCCAGCCCGCCGTTGCGGAAGTGGACTGGAGCGAGGTGCGGGTTGCACTGTCGGCCAGGATGTCCTGAACGAGCGACCGAACCTCTGCGGCACGCTCCTCCGTCAACCACTGCTCACCCGTTTGTGCACGCAGTTCCGTGACCTGACTCTGCAGCTCGGCATTCCGTCGCTCGAGGGCTTCGAGCCGCCGAGCCATGTCATCCATCTGGCGGCTCGACTGGTCGACAGTTGAGGCGTCCTGACCGAAAGCAGTCGCCGTCACGAGAGGCAGCAAGATGGCTGTCCGTACTGACATCATCACGGGTATCGGCAAGACTATCCGAACGCTTCAGCCTTGGCAGAAGGAAGGAGGTGGGGTTGGGCCAAAAAGGCTCAGTCACGAAAAAGGGCCAGTCCTTTCGGACTGGCCCCTTGCGTCTCGATCATGTTGGCCGAGGGTCGCCTCGACCAACTTTCAAACCTTGAAACACTCGGTCTTGTGAACCGCCAACTCAGAACATGATCTGGAGCTGGGTGATGATGTTCATCTGGTTCGCAGACTGAGTGTTGGCATCGGCCTGATAGCCAGCGCCATTGAGATTCACCAACTGGTTGCCGACATCGGACAGCGAGATGCCGTACTGAGTCGACCACTTGATGTTGCTTCCCGCATACACATTCACGCCGACGGTGATGATGTTGTTGACATCAATCGCATCGCCGCCAGTCAGGCTGCCAACATTGTTGGCCCCACCAGCAACGTTGTACCACTCCCAGCGACCGAAGGCTTCCAAGCTATCGGTGAACCGATAGCCGCCCTGCACGACCATGCCGTACGAACTTTCGTTCGTGACAGGTGCGGCAAACGCGGAGCCGCCGGCAGCGTTATTGGCCGTCCCGTAGTTTGCGCCAACGAAAGCTACGTTGGCTGACATTCCACCAGACTTGAACGAAGCATCAGCCGTCCAGTTGATTGCACCAGTCGAGATCACATCAATGACACCAGCACCGGTAAACACTGATCCACCGTAAATCGGCGAGCTCACGACTGGCAGGTATCCGCCGCTGGCAGTACCCGCAGAACCTCCACGGTTGTTGTAGTACTGGATCGCGGCGCCGACCACCAGACCCGATTCATCGCTCTTGGACGACGACTCGGTGTCGAACTGAGACCAGCTGCCCATGACCTTGTACTCAAAGCGCCCAGACAGCGAGATGCTGTTGTTCGATCCAGTCGCCCAGTTTCCGTTCTGTGCGCGGGGGCCGTTGTTGTAGCTGCCCATTGCACGGAACATGTCCTGCGAGTAGCTGAGCATGATGCCCTGAGTGAAGCCACCCGAGAAGTAGTAATCAACCACGGAGCGCTCGGAGGTGAGCTGTGCACCATCGGCGCGCAGCGATTCCGCCATGAAGGGCGACTTGAACTGACCGATCTTCAAACCGACGCCGTTGCCGAGGTCCTTGTTGATCCAGGCTTCCTGGAGAACCATGGCGTCAGCCGTCGGGGTGTAAGGATCGATTGCGCTGTTGTAAGCCAACCGCACCGCGTAGGTGAAGCTTGGGTCAACCACATTGCCCGAGAAGCCGAAGGATGTCCGGCGGTTCTCGAACGCCCAAGTCGACACTCCGTCGCCAGTGCCAGAGGCAGTTGCCGCACCGGTGACGGAGCCCGCTGGCACCGTTCCGATGTTCTTGCCCTGCTGATAATTCCATGTGAAGCGGGCCTGCGCGAGCACGCTGACGTTCAACTTGTAGTTGCCATCGGCGCTGCTGATGAAGAACCCGTTGTTGTAGCCAGCCGTTGCGCCCGTGCCCTGGAGGCTGCTGCGGGTCTCGGAGTCCGCGAGGACATCCTTCACGAGTGACTTGATTTCGGCGGCGCGCTCTTCGGTGAGCCACTTGTCGCCGTTCTGTGCCTTGAGCTGAGCGACCTCAGCCTTGAGCTGAGCGATTTCGCTCAGCGCGTCAGTGCCCTGCGCCGAGGCTGCGCCGGTGAAGGCGAGACCCGAGGCGAGGATTCCAACAAACTTGGTAAGAGTCATGATTCCTTGTGCTCCTTATTTGGATTCACCGTTCTTGATACGAGACGCGATTGGTGAAGCCTGTGTGTGACACCCGAGGTCGGAAGCCCCCGCCACAGTGACGGGGACCGATTCGGGTTTTCAGGTATCGACCGTTTGGGGACGAAATCTGAAGGCGGGACTATAGATGCGCACGTGCAGTCTGTCCACCTGTCAAGCAGGACCACGAAAGTTTGCCCATTTTTCTGCGCGAAAACGGGTTCTCAAAATAAAAAACGAGTTATAGGTCGCAAAAAATCCTGGCTGAGGCCTCGGCAGAAGGTGAAAGGTAGCCCTCGCCACCCGGCCTCCAGGCGCCGCCTCAAGGCGCCCGAAACTCGGTTGCCACCAGAGCACAGATGCCAAGAAGAGCTCGCTCGGGATCAGGGGCCCCGCCCGACTTCATCGTCCAGTCCGCCCGGATTGCCTCGTGCAGCAGCGCAGCCGAACGCACCACCCCGAGGCGCCGTGCGGCACGCAGCACGGGGGCAGTCGATTCTCCCCAGAGCTTGATTTCCCGCGCAATCTGCCCATCCGCATGCCCATCGGCAGCCAGCACGGCACCCGCGTGCACCTTGCGGACAAGATCAATGACGGCCCACGACAGCATGACCTCCGGTGCCTTCGAAACACGAATCAGATCGCACACTTTCTGCGACACGGCGCCGAGATCGCCGCCGAGCAGCGCCCCCTGCACCTCCCATGCCTGCTCTTCGCGGCTTGCGCCAACCATTTCTTTCACAAGCGGACGCCCTACGGTGTCCGACTTCGCCGCCAGAGCGGCAACTGCCAGCTTTCCAAGTTCCGAGTCGAGGCGCGCCAGATCGCTACCGACCCGCTCGACCAATAACTCGGCGCCGTCACTGTCAATCTGCATGCCATGCTGCTTCGGACTGCGACCCATGCACCACCGAATGGCATCGGCATCGCCAGGGGGTTCGCACTTCAGCACGAGCCCGACCTGCCCCACCAACTTGTCGAAGTTTCCGGGGCGCCAGGCATGGGCGCGGAGCAACAGGGTCGCCTCGCGCATCGGATCCGCCGCATATCGCTCCATCGCGCGGCGCCTTTCCTCGGCTGCGAAGAAGGCATCGGCGTTGTCGACAATCACCAGCTTGTGGGTCGCCATCAGTCCGTAGGAGCGAAGTTCGTCCAGCACGGCGGCCAGTGGCGTCGTTGTGCCGTCGAACTGAAACTCTTCGACCCTCCCGTGAGCCCGCTCGAGCGCCGTGCGCAAACGCTGAGACCACTCCACACGCAGGAATGAGTCCTTGCCGTGCAGCACGACGATTCGGTGGGATGCATCGGGGCCGCGCAGCGCCATCGCCCCCGAGCGTACCCGCGCAATTGCCCTATCCTTGCGCCCCTTATGCAGATCACCTCCGATCCGTACGGTCTTGGCGCGCTCGGCGAACTTCCCGCAAGCCACGCCCATCTCGCTGCCGCAGGCGTTCCACCGATGCCTCGCATCGCCACGAACTACCAGCGAACGCGCGAGATGACGATCGACGAACTGCTGCTGGAGAACCGCGTCGTGTTCCTCGTCGGCGAGATCAATCACGCGTCCGCTGCGCGCGTGATGATGCAGATGCTGTATCTCGAGAACCAGAAGCGAGGACAGGACATCAACTTCTACATCAACAGTCCGGGTGGCGCGGTGGATGACACGCTCGCCATCTACGACACGATGCAGTTCATCAGCAGCGAAGTGGCGACGACTTGCATCGGGCGCGCGTACTCGGGCGGTGCCGTGTTGTTGTGCGCGGGGCATGCGGGCAAGCGCACGATCCTGCCGCACGCCAAGGTGATGATTCATCAGCCGTACGGCGGCGTCACCGGGCAGACCACCGACATCCAGATTCAGGCGGACCAGATCATCAAGGCGAAGCGTCTGCTGAATGAGATCATCGCGCGCCACTGCAAGCAGCCCGTGGAGCAAGTGGCGAAGGACGGCGAACGCGACAAGTACTTCGACGCGCAAGAGGCGAAGTCGTACGGATTGGTCGACGAAGTCGCGTCGTTCCCGGACAAGACCGCGAAGAAGTGAACGCGCGCGCCAACGGAGTGACGCCATGCTGTTGATGGAAGACGATCCGCTTCTGGTCCCTTATGTCCTGCATGGCGCAGGTCGGGTGGAGCGTGAACTGGACATCGTGTCACGCCTGTTGGTGGACCGCGTGGTTTTGTGCTCCGGCGAGGTCGAGCAGGACATGGCCAACGCGATCGTCGCGCAGCTGCTGTTCTTGGCGAACGACCGCCCGGGTGCCCCGATCCATATGTACATCAATGGGCAGGGCGGCAGCGTGAGCGACGGGCTTGCGATCATCGACACCATGCAAGCGGTGGGGTGCCCCGTGGCGACCTACATCGTCGGCTCTGCGCCGAGCATGATGAGCGTGATCGCGTGCTGCGGCAGCAAGGGTCAACGCTTCGCACTTCCGCACGGGTGGAACCTGATGCATCAAGGGCGCTACCACGGAGCGATCGAGGGTCAAGCGACCGACCTCGAGATTGAGGCGCGCCGCATGCTGCGCCTCGAGGAGCAGTGCAATCGTCTGTATTCAGCGGCGACCGGAAAGAGCGTCGAACAGATCGCACGAGACTGCGACCGCGACCTTTGGCTCGATGCGAGCGAGATGCTCGCCTACGGACTGGTCGACCGCATCATCGACAGCCTCCCGACTTCCCCCACACCAAGGACCGAAACATGAGCATCATTCCCATCGTCATTGAAAAGACCGGTCGCGGCGAGCGCGCATACGACATCTATTCCCGCCTCTTGAACGACCGCATCGTGTTCGTCGGCGGACAAGTGAGCGATGCCATGGCGAACCTCATCGTCGCGCAGTTGCTGTTCCTTGCCAACGACAACCCCAAGGCGGAGATCTCGCTGTATGTGAACAGCCCCGGCGGCAGTGTGACCGCGGGTCTCGGCATCGTGGACACGATGCGGTTTGTGCCCTGCCCCGTGGCGACCTACATCGTCGGCCAGGCCGCAAGCATGGGAAGTGTGATCGCATGCTGCGGCACCAAGGGTCGGCGCTTTGCGCTGCCCAACGCGGAAAACCTGATGCATCAACCACTGCTCGGCGGCGTTCTTGAGGGACAGGCAACCGATCTCGAGATCGAGGCACGGCACATCCTCCGCCTGCGCGAGCAGATCTATCGCATCTATGCATCGCAGACTGGGCAGACCAAGGAACGCATCGCCGATGACTGCGAGCGAAACAAGTGGCTGAGTGCCCCTGAGATGCTCGAGTACGGACTCGTCGACAGCGTGCTCGACAAGTTGCAGGTCAAGGGCTGACGCGAGTTCGTCAGCCCACGCACCTGCGGCGTCGCGAGACACCCATCATGAGAAGTGCGCCGATGCCCGCGGCGGGCGCGGGGATCGGCTGCGGCGGCGCGTTTGAACCGAACACCCATGCATCCGCGTCACCAGATGCAAGCACGCGCGCCTGTGCGCCAACCATCGACGCCTCCCACTCGGAGCCGTTGTCGATCCAGAACTGCCAGTAGTTGGGGATGGGCCACAGGTCGCCCGTGCCGAAGTCACGGTCCCCGTCAATGGTGATGCCCGTGAGAAAGACGCCGAATGAGTAGGTCTGATACTCGAGCGCAAATGAATCGAGTTCGGCATCGATCGTGAGCAGCGCGTCCCAACTGGTGAAGGAGTCCGACCCGAACCGCACAAGGAAGAGATACGAGTCGCCATCGTCCTGATCGATCTGGACGGTGGACTGACGGGCTCCAGCACCGACTTCGATTGTCGATACAACGCCCGCCGAAGCGGGGAGTGAAGCGAGTGCGGCGAATGCGATGGACAGCGCAGGCGAACGAGCGCCACGGCGAAGTGAAATGGACAGCATGAAAACGGATCTTTCTTTGCATGCGGACCCTGTTCAGCGCAGGATCCAAGGGACGGGCATGACCACGCACCTGCTTGATCGACCCGACTTGCGGCTGGATTCGTGAATCCAACTGCTCACGGTGACGCGATCGCTGCGGACTTGCACCGCATTCCTTCAAGCAGGAGCGTGCTGCGACAACAGTCGCAGCGGCGAGGACGGTAACGACTGGCGGCGCGACGGTCAATCCGGTGGCTCGCGTCGCGAGAATCGCGCTCTCCGTCGATGAATTGGGTTTACGATGCACCGCATGAGCGAACAGCATCAAGCGGCGGTCGAACAGCACGCGGCGCGCTTTCAACAGGATTTCCAGCGCGTTCGGCGTGAGGTTCAAAAGGCCGTCGTCGGTCACCACGCGGTGGTGGATGGCGTGTTGATTGCGCTCTTCGCCAACGGGCATGCCCTGCTGGAAGGCGTTCCTGGGCTTGGCAAGACGCTCTTGGTGCGTTCACTTTCGCAAGCGCTGTCGTTGGACTTCAGCCGCATCCAGTTCACGCCCGACCTGATGCCCGCCGATGTCACGGGCACGACGATCGTCGTGGAGCGCGACGGCGGCCGCGACTTCCAGTTCCGAAAGGGGCCTGTGTTCACGCAGATCCTCTTGGCGGACGAAATCAATCGTGCAACACCGAAGACACAGTCGTCGCTGCTCGAGGCGATGCAGGAGCGAAGCGTGACGGTCGGTGGCGTGACACACGTCCTCGACAAGCCGTTCCTGGTGATGGCGACGCAGAACCCCATTGAGCAGGAAGGAACCTATCCACTTCCCGAGGCGCAGCTCGACCGATTCTTCTTCAAGTTGGAGGTGGGTTACAGCTCTCGCGAGGAACTCGGGGAGATTCTCAACCGCACCACGGCGGGCGAAGGTGCGACGATCGAGCGGGTTCTGGATGCGAAGTCGATCCTGTCCCACCAGAAACTCGTGCGACATGTGATGATCGCCCCGCATGTGCAGGACTATGCGGTGCGGCTCGTGTTGGCGACCCATCCGCAGGGACCGTTTGCCACGCCGATGACCAACAAGTACCTGCGCTTCGGCGCGAGTCCGCGTGCCGCGCAGACTTTGGTGTTGGGCGCGAAGGTCATCGCACTCCTTGGCGGCCGCGCGCAGGTCACGACCGATGACATCCGCAAGTGCGCGCTGCCCGCGCTGCGGCACCGTGTGCTGATCAACTTCGAGGGGGAGGCCGAGGGCATTCACCCAGATTCGATCATCTCGAACGCACTCGAGACGCTGCCCGCGGACGCGCGGGTGCCCGCCTGACGCCGCTGCGGGCGGCTCGACCCTTTCTTTTTGGGCCGGAGCCCTGCCGCTGCCATTTTCTGCTCGCCGGATCGTTCAAACACTGCCAATCTGATGGCTGCCATTTGCCTGCGTGAGCGGGTATCGGACATTGTCTGGGAAGGAGGATCGATGAAGGAAACCGACAGCAGTGCATGGCACACGACATGGCAAGGCGGGCCGACGATCCGCGCAACTGGATGGGCTGCGCGCCTGCCAAGCGAGGGGTCGACTCCCAACGCCGATGACGGAATCTGTGCCGATCTTGATTCGTCCGCCACCGCTGCGGAGCGATTCGGTTGGAACGCGCAAACGCCCAGCGGCAGCAGGACGATCGCAGCTGATGTGCTCGACACGGTTCGCGCGCTCATGGCGCGTGCCGACGAGGCTGGCGCGCGAATCCGCGTGGAGATCGATCCGCGAGCCTGCGAGCACGCGGCTGGTCCCGTAGGAATCATCGTTTTTGGCGTTCTGCGGCGGGCGATCGAAGCCTGCGCGTGGGCCACCACGCACGGCACAGCGAGAAAACTTGACGCCGATCGCTGCAATATCACCTTGGTGGTGCGGGTGGACGGCAGCCTGCTGCGCATTCACTCGCTCGACGAGTCTGGTTGCCGCCACGTACCAGCGGCCGACGCCGCGTTCGGGCTCGCTGCGGCGACCGTGCAGTCGCTCGGCGGTACGATTTTCGTCGGCTCTGTGCCCTTCGGCGAAGAGACGATTGTCTCTGCCGAAGTACCACTTGCCCGCGCGGCAACTTCCTCGGGAAACGCTGCGTGAATGAGAACGATGGAACGCGCGCGTTCGTAGATGAAAGCATGCACATGAAGCACTTGAGACGATCGTGGATTTCCGCTCGCACCGCGCCACTGCTGTCGGTGGCTGTTGCAGCATCGCTCGCGTGCACTGCGGTGATGTCCGCCTCGGCACAGAATGCTCGCGCCGGGAAGGCTGAGGCGCCGCGTGGCAAATCGCCCGCGCGAGATGGTGGGCGGCTCGGCGGCGGCGGGAACGACCGCGTCGTGGGTTTGGGCGCGGACTGGCAGGTGATCCCGCAGGCGATCACAGCCGACCCGCAGGTGCTCGGCGACGCATTCGGCAGCGCGTGTGCGATGAATGAAGATGGAACGATTCTTGTGGTGGGTGCGTCCGACGAGACAGTGAACTCTGTGGCCGCAGCGGGTGCGGTGCACATCTTCGAGTATGACGACGCATCAGCTGCGTTCGTTCACGTGCAGAAGATTCCTGCGCCACCGCCCCAGAACAATGCAGGCGCGATTGTCGCAACCCCAACCATCGCGCTCTTTGGATGGTCGGTTGCCATCAGCGGCGAAACGATTGTGGTGGGCGCACCGATTGCATCCGTGACAGGCGCACCGGTGTTTGCGGGGCGTGCCTTCGTCTTCCAGCGCAGTGTGGAGGACAACCTGTGGGGGACCACCGCAACATTCGAGGATGAAGAGGGCGGCGGAACCGTCGAGTATCGAGTTGCCAACCGCGTCCTTCGCGCCGCCGATCAAGAACAGATCGGTTACTTCGGAGGATCGGTCGCCGTTGGCGTCGAGCCTGGGCTGCGCAGCGATACACGCATTGCGGTTGGATCGCCCTATCAGGGCGCTGCAAATCAAGGGGCGGTGTATGTGTTCGAGGGGACTGACAGCACCTTCACCCAGGTCCGCAAGCTGACGCTCGAGGATGCAGTTTCACAGGATCAGTTCGGATCGCAACTCGCCATCGATGGGGATGTCCTGGTCGTTGGCGCGCAGAATGCCGACAGCGATGATGAGGTCAACACAGGTGCGGCGTTCGTGTATCGCCGCAGCAAGGGTGATGCAGGCACATGGGGAACGGAGCCGGAAGCAACGCTCGCCTACGCGGATGCCGCTTCGAACGATGCCTTTGGCGCGTCTGTGTCCGTGCAGGGCGACTCGATCGCCATCGGGGCGCCGGGCTTCGATGAGGACATCGATGGCGATGCATCGAATGGAGAGGGCGCTGTGTTCCTGTTTCGTCGCGAGGCGGGAAGCTGGGTTCAAGATGGCGCTGTCTTTGCGCGCGAAGCGAATGCGAACAATGCGTTTGGCTATTCCGCGCGCCTTGCGCTGAATGGAGACATGCTCGTCGTGGGCTGCCCCGGCTACGAGACCGCAGCGCCCGATGGCGTGAATGCGGGCGTTGGCTTTGTGTTCAACCGAGGTGGCGGCGGCGATTGGACGATCGATTCCTCCGACCTTTGGACGCCGAGTGCGCGAAAGGCACAGGGCATTGGCGAAGTGCTGGCCGTCAGCGCGAACGGTTCACGCGCGGTGCTCGGAAGCCGACACAATGTCAATGCGCTTGGAGTGCCGGTCGTGACCTCGCTCTTTGGCTGGACCTTTGGGGAGAACGCCATCGCCGGTGTTGATGTTGTCGCCGCCGTGCGAGCGACCACCCCCGAAGCGCCTGGTGCCTCGGGGTATGCGGACGGCATTGCAACCACTGGATCTGGCACGGGAGGATCTGCGCCATCCACGGGTGGGATTGGTTCGGGCACAGTGGTTCCAGCGACCCCGACAGTGGAGTCGTGGGGCGTTGCGCGTGCATCGGTGATCGCGATCCATCGGGCACAGCAGCGGATTGCGATCATGTTGACCGACGGAAACGGTGCACTGGAAACTGAAAGCGAGTCGATCGCCTATCTGGGTTTCTACGATCCCACTTGGATTCCGCTTGGTGTTGGCGATGTCAATGGCGACCGTTCGTCGGATGTTGTGTTCCTGGTGCCTGCCACGCGGAAGGTGAAGGCGTGGCTGCGCGTGGGCAAGCGCATCACGGAAACCATCACCGTCGGCACGATCAGCGTGGGCGACACCTATGTAGGCATGGGAGACTGGACGAACAGCGGTGCGGATGCTCCTGCGTTCCTGGCAGCGGATGGCGAGACGATCAAGTTCTGGGTTGTGCAGGGTGGCGCCGTTACGAACAAGGTGGAGGGCGATCTTGGTGCGGGAGATTGGCGATTCAGGGTTGTGGATGTGAACGACGACGGTCGGCGCGAGGTGATCGCTGTGGATCCTGACGAGAACGTTGTGCTGTCTGCATCGGTCAACTCCAGCAACACGGTCGTGGTGACGGAGTCGACGGGTCCGTCGAAGGGGTTCATCCTCGCCGATGCGGAGGATTATGACGCGGATGGAACCATCGACTTCCTTTGGTCAGACCCCTCTTCCAAGAAGCTGACATTCCAGTTCCGAAACACCAACGGTTCGGTCCGCTTCGAGCAGCCGTGGGATTCGAACATCAATGACTGGACGATCAATCCTGGTGCCAACTTCGTTGTCGCTGGCGGGCGCGGCGTGATGTTCTCCAAGGGCAATGAGATTCTCGTCGTGACCGTTCGCTTCGAAGCGATCACCGATCCCCCTGCCGGTCGCGGATACATCCGCTGCCCGTACTCGCGCATTCTTCAGGGGATTGAGAGTGGCTTCGAGATCCTCGGACCAGCTCGCGAGCCGGCGTCTTGATGTGCGACTGCCGCGCTGGCTGCGCTGGCGGCACCTACGATGCCCTGAGTGAGCAGTGATCCGCTCGTACTGATGGTGGTCATGCTGGCGCTGGGCACGGCCTGCGCGTCTGCCGCGGTCGGAGTCGTGCGGCGCGTTGCGAAAACTCGGGGATGGAACGCACCCGTTCGGCCCGATCGTTGGCATTCCGCGCCGACAGCCCTCTTTGGCGGTGTGGGGATCTGCATCGGTTTCCTTGCGTCACTTGCGCTCGCGCGTGGGGTCAGCGGTGACTTCCGGGATGCAACGAGTTTGCATGCGAACGCGCTGCTTGCACTTGTTCTGAGTACGGTCGCTGCTGCCCTGGTGGGATTGATCGATGACATGCTGCACCTCGCGCCTCGCTGGAAGTTGGCGCTGCAGGGAGTTGCGGCGAGTGCCTTCCTCTGGTCGATCGGCGGTGCGCACATCACGGGAATCGACATCATCGATACGGCGGTTGCATTCCTCTGGATTCTGACGGTGATGAACGCGGTCAACATGATCGACAACATGGATGGTGTTGCCGCGACCGTCGCGCTGATCGGACTCGGCGGGATTTCCCTTGGTCTACCGAGTGGAACGCTTGGCGCGGCGCTCGGCGGCGTGGCATTGCTCGCTTCGGGTGCATCGCTTGGGTTCCTCTTCCACAATGCGCCGCCTGCACGGATTTTCATGGGCGACTGCGGCTCGCTGATGCTGGGCTTCCTCCTTGCCGCCCTGCCGCTGCTTGCATTCGACAGTCGCATGGGAACGCCCTCCTGCTGTTCGGCAAGCGCGTGGAGCTCAGCGGCTCTCGCGCTGGGCTGCTGTGCCGTGCCGCTTGCCGACATGATCTTCGTGTCGCTGTCGAGGCTTGCGCGCGGCGTCAGCCCGCTGCAAGGTGGACGCGATCACTCCACGCATCTGCTTGCTGCACGACTCGGCGGACGATCGTCCGCCGTGTTCATCCTGGCTGGCACGCTTGCGTTCGCTTTCGCGGCCGCTGGAGTGATGGGATCGGATCCGACTTTGGATCGTGCAGCGGGCACGACCGTCTTGATCGGCATTGCTGCGCTCGTGGGCGTCGCCTGGCGTTGGCTGCGCCGCGCGTCGGAAAGGCCTGCTTCGATGCCGCAGGTTCATCCGCTGTGGCCGCTCGCACGGCTGCTGTTCGATGTGGCGTTGATGTCTGGTGCGCTGCAGCTGGGCTATCTGCTGCGCTGGGACTTCACGATCCCGCCCGAACTTCGCGGGTCGATTGGATGGAGCCTGCCGCTCGTTGTTGCATCGTGCGTGGCCGCCAATGCGCTGCGCGGCGAGTACTGGTCTGCATGGCGCGTCGGCGGACTCCATTCCCTGCGACACGCAGCGATCTCCGCTCTCTTGGGCGGCGCTGGCGCGATGATCGCGGTGGCGGCAGCCTGGACACCGGATCGCCTGTACTCGCGCTGGTCGATGGCGATCTTTGCCGCCGCGTACATCGGGGCAACGGTGCTCGTGCGCGCAGGCGTGCTGGCATTGGCGGGCGTACGACGCTGACCGCGATTCGCTGCGGATAGTCTTGCCAAGCACCATGCCTCTGCGGACACTCGTGACTGGTGGGGCGGGCTTCATCGGAAGTCATCTCTGCGAAGCGCTCGTTGCAGCGGGCGATGAGGTTGTCGCGCTCGACAATCTTTCCACGGGCAGCCGCGAGAATGTTGCGTTGCTGACGGAGCGTTCGGGCAAGCGCTTTCGGCTTGTGCAGGGGGACATCCTCGACGCAGCCGCGGTGGACCGCGCGGTCGCCGATGCGGACCGCGTCTTTCATTTGGCCGCCGCCGTCGGTGTTCGGCTTGTCATGGAGCGCCCGGTATCGACGATCATCACGAACACGCGCGGGACGGAGCATGTCCTTGATGCGTGCACTCGTCACGGACGGCGCGTCCTGCTTGCCAGCAGTTCCGAGGTCTATGGCAAGATGGGTTCAATGCAGGATGCGCCGCTCGGCGAGAGCGATGATTGGCGGCTTGGCGCGACAACGATCCGCCGTTGGTCCTACGCGTGCACGAAGGCGCTCGATGAGTTTCTGGCGTTCGCACACGCCAAGGAGTCAGGGCTTTGTGTCGTTGTTGTGCGGCTCTTCAACACCGTCGGACCGCGGCAATCACCCCACTATGGCATGGTGATTCCAGCGTTCATCGATGCCGCCCGATCGGGCCGCGAACTGATCGTGCACGGCGATGGAACGCAGACGCGCTGCTTCAACTCCGTGCACGATGCCGTCGATGCGCTTGTGCGGCTGATGAACTGCGCCGAGGCAACGGGCGAGGTCGTGAATGTGGGGAGCGACCGCGCCGTTTCCATCGGCGACCTCGCGGCGTTGGTGATCCGCGCGTGCAGGAGCAGCTCGACCATTCAGCTGCAGCCGTACTCCGAGGTGTATGGCGGCGGCTTCGAGGACATGGCGCGGCGCACTCCATCGCTGGCAAAGTTGCGTGGCCTGATCGGCACTGTGCGCGTGCGACCGATCGAGGAGATCATCGCCGAGATGATCACTTCGGCGGGCGGTTCGATGACCACTCGATGAGCGGCGGGGACGCGGTCGATGGATGCAGCGGCATCGCGCTGAGCGCCATCATGATCACACCCGCGGTGAGGAACACGCCCCGCGTGTTGTAGGAGTCGAATGCTGCGGCTGAGAGCCAGATGATCGCTCCGCCGAAGGCTGCGATTCGCAGCGGATCACGGCGGACATACTGCAGCGAACGCCAGGCGAAGAGTGCGATCCACCAGACAAACAGCGCAAGCCCAACGACTCCCGTCTCGAGCAGCAGCATGAAGTAGGTGCTGTGGCAGGTGTCGAAGGTGTGGATGTCGACTCCGTTTGCGGTGACACCCTTCAGACAATCCTTCGTTGCCAACTGATAACTGCCAAGACCGCTGCCGACAGTTGGATGTGCAGTCCATGCTTCCGTCGCCAAACGCCACATGCCGTAGCGCACCTCCATCGAAGCCACGGATGATCCTTGCACTGTGGCCGTTGCTTCGGCGACAGCTTTCTTCATTCTGGCTTCCATGGTTCGCCCTGCAAACGAGTAGACCGTTGCGATCAGGATCACAGCCACGACCGCACGAATCGCTGCGTTGCGGATCCACTCGCGGCTGACGGCCGCGAGCACGGCGTTCGCGATCACGATCTCCACGATGATCGCTACCAGTGCGGCACGCTGGCTTGCCCAGAAGAAGCCGAAGGTGCTGAGGATCGCCATCGGCACCGAGAGGAGCATGATTCGCCAACTGCCCGCCACTGAGATGAATAGCCATGCACTGAGTGCCATGGCGTTCCACATGCCTGCCATCGTGGGATGTCGGAGCCCTTGCGTCAGTGGTCCCTTTCGTCCAGGTACGCCGAAGACGACGCCCGCGAACTGGATCCCCTGGATCACCGCCGTCGCGAGGAGGAATCCTCCCAGCAGCCACTTCCAGTGACGATAGAGCGGCCACAACAGCGGAAGCCACGCGAAGTACTTCAGGTTCCAGAGGCGATCCACACCCTTGAGGCGGTCGGGGGACCAGAGGATCGTGAGCGCGCTCCAGAGCAGCCACACAACCAGCACCTTGATCCAGCCCTGTCGCCACATGCGCTGCCATGTTGGCCACAACACTGGTGCACGGAGAATCCCGACAGCGCAGAGCGTCGTGAAGCCGATGCTGGCAGGTGCGGTGCCGAGCGTTTCCATCACCATGGCAAAGATCGCCACGATCAGATGCGCCGGTTCACCCACGAGATCCCGAGTGGCCAAGTTGGCATCACGCCAGTCGTGTTCGCGCTCCCATGCGTGAACGGCTCTGTCGCCGCTCCATCCGCCCGTTCCGCCGAAGGGATGCATACGACGCTGCCGTGGACGGCTAGACCGCGACGGCGGTCTTTGCATGCGTGCGGACGAAATGCACGACTTGCGCCGCGACATGCGCACGCTGCGCTTCGGTGAGTTCGGGGAAGATCGGCAGCGCGATGGTTTCGACCGCGGCCGCCTCGCTGTGAGGCAGTTGTCCTTCTCGGCCTCCGAGATGCTCGAAGCACTCTTGCAAGTGCAGGGGGACGGGGTAGTAGATCTCCGTTCCGATCTTTTGCTCACTCAAGTGGCCGCGCAAGTCGTCGCGCATCCCCCGCGGAACGCGAATCACATACTGGTTGAAGATGTGCCGCGCCGGGGCGGGCAACTGGAAGGGAAATCGCAGCGGCAGTTCGCTCCCCTGCCCGAGCGGTGTCCGCGAATCCATCGCACCTGCCGTGGTGAATGCGTGGTCGTAGAAGGCTGCGTTCCTGCGGCGTCCCTCATGCCACGACTCGAGATGGCGCAGTTTGACTCGAAGCACGGCGGCCTGCATCGCATCGAGGCGACCGTTCATGCCCACATGCTTGTGCATGTACTTCACGCGCGATCCGTGCACACGAAGCATGCGCAGCATGTCGGCAAGGTTCGGGCAGTTGGTCGTGCACATCCCACCATCGCCGAATCCGCCGAGGTTCTTGGACGGGAAGAAACTCCATGTGGCCACCGCTCCGCGCGTTCCAACCATGGCACCCTGCGCGTCCTTGCAGCCGATGGCCTGCGCGGAATCCTCGATCACCGCTGCGCCAAGCCGTGAACCGAGCGCATGAAAGGCCTCCATGTCCGCTGCCTGTCCGTACAGGTGCACGGGAATGATCGCGCGCAGCCGACGACACTGCTGCGCGACTTCCGCGGCGTGACGCGGCGACAGGTTGTAGGTGACGGGATCGATGTCCGCCCAGACCGGCTTCAGCCCCGCGCGCGCAACAGCTCCACCCGTGGCGAAGAATGTGTAGGACGGGCACACCACTTCCTCGCCCGGCTTCGCGCCGACGGCTTGCAGCGCGAGCACGATCGCATCGGATCCATTGGAGCAGCCGATCGCATGTCGAACGCCGCAGTACGCAGCGATCTCCTGCTCGAACGCCTCCACTTCCGGCCCGAGCACGAACACCTGCGAGGTGACGACGCGGGCGATGACCTCGTCAATCTCCGCCTTGATCGCTTGGTACTGGGGCTTGAGGTCGAGCAGTGGAACGGAAATGGCGCTGGACATCCGGAGTTCCTTTCTTTTGCAGGAGGATAGCAGCGCAGCCCGTAGACTCCGACGCCCGCCATGGCAGCCGTCTGCTTCTACTTTCAGGTGCACCAGCCGTTTCGGCTGCGCAAGTACTCGGTCTTCGATGCGGATCCGTTTTACTTCGACAACGAGGCGAACGCTGCGATCATGCGGAAGGTGGCGGACAAGTGCTACCGGCCCGCCACCACGCAGATCCTCGATCTGGTTCGCCGTCATGAAGGGCGTTTCCGCGTGTCTTATTCGTTCTCGGGAACCGCGCTCGAGCAGTTCGAACTCTGGGCGCCCGATGTGCTCGACCTCGTGCGAGAACTGCACGCAACGGGCGCCTGCGAACTGATCGGCGAGACCAGCCATCACTCGCTCTCGTTCCTCTTTTCCAAGGAAGAGTTCAACGAACAGATCGCTGCTCAGGAGGCCACGCTGCAGCGGCTCTTTGGTGTGAAGCCCGTCACATTCCGCAACACGGAGCTCATTTACACCAACGAACTTGCCGGACACATTTCATGGCTCGGTCGGCACAAGGCGATCCTGTGCGAGGGAGTCGATCGGCTGCTTGGTGCGCGCTCGCCGAACTTCGTTTATGCGCCGCCCATGCGTTCCGTGCCGCCTGGCTGCGCGCCCGTGAAGGTGCTGCTGAAGAACTACCGCCTGTCGGATGACATTGCATTCCGCTTCTCCGATCGAAACTGGGCGGATTGGCCGCTGTCCGCGGAGAAGTTCGCGCGTTGGGTCAACCAGATCAACGGCAACGGGTTCCTGTGCAACCTGTTCATGGACTACGAAACGCTCGGCGAGCATCAGTGGGCTGAGACCGGCATCTTCCAGTTCCTCGACGCGCTGCCCGAGAAGATCTTCGATGTGAACCCCGGCCACAATTCATTCCTCACTCCGTCGCAGGTTGCCGATCTGCATCAGGCCGTCGGCGAGTACGACGCGGAGCGTCCCATCTCCTGGGCGGACACCGAGCGTGACTTGAGCGCGTGGCTTGGCAATCCGCTGCAGGACAATGCCGCAGCGGAGCTCTACCGACTCGAGGAGGCGGTCAAGCGCCGACACGCGGCGGGCGATCCCTTCATCCTGGAGGATTGGCGGAAGCTGACCACAAGCGATCATCTGTACTACATGTGCACGAAGTACTGGGCCGATGGCGATGTCCACAAGTACTTCAGCCCTTACGAGAGTCCCTACGACGCGTACATCAACTTCATGAATGTGCTCGACAGTGTGCGGACACGGGTCACCAACTGATCCGTCGGCGCGCGGCGACTGCTTGCGCCGCCAAGACGAACCATCACTCGGCGGATCTTGATCGTCGCTGGTGGTCGAGTGCGGCCATGTGAGTGCAGTACGAGCCCACGATGAACAGACCGATGGCGATGATGCCGCGCCTTCCATCGAGGACACCGCCGCGAACGATCCCCTGCTTGACCGCGATGGCGAGCGCACTGCCGACGAACGATAGGAGCGGAAATGAAGTCGCTCGGCGGAAGGGCGCAGCGAGCCGCGCGTAACGAACGCCGCGTTCGATCGCATCGGTCGCATCGGCCCACGACTCATGGCGACAGATGCCATCGGCGCGGATGACGGGTCCATCCGCCTCGACCGACTCATGCACAGGACGATCAAGAATGCGCAGCGCACCCTGACGCCCGCAGCGGACAACCCAGTCCGGGAACGCAACACGCCGCAACCATCCGCCCTGGAACCAGAGCCGCCGATTGATCGCGATCGCCCTCGTATCGCTGCGCGCCGTGCGGATCGCTTCGATCAGTCCAGTCTGCAGAGCAGGTTCGAGGCTCTCATCACTGTCGAGAAGCAACACCCACTGATGCTTGGCCGCGAGCGAGAGCGCAAAGGTCTTCTGCCGCGCGAATCCCTCCCACGCATGACGCACCACATGCGCGCCAAGCCGCTGGCATGTCTCGATCGTTCCATCCGTACTGCCGCTATCCACCACGATCACAGCGGTCGCGATCGGGCGCACGCTCGCGATGCACCGCTCGATCGTTCGCATGCTGTTGCATGCAGTGACCACCACCGCTAAATCGATTCCCGCGGCTCCTGATCGCGAATCAGTCACTCCTCGAATGTAGTGCATCGGCGGTGGGTGCCTTCCCGCGATCAGCCATCGCGGCGCGCAAGCGGCGCGCAATCGGCACCGCACACAGGAGCCCGATGGGCACTGCCACGGCGATGTCCACTGCGCGGTTCAACAACTCTGCCGCGAGACCAACATCCGTGCTCCACAGGGCCATGCGTTCGCCAGCGAGCCCCATCGCCCACTCACGGATGCCCAGACCATTCCCGATGAATGGGATGAGATTCGCCACGCCCCCAATGCACACGGCGCGCGCACAGTCGACCGGCGACAGAGCGACGCCGAGAAGTGCAAACACCGCCCAGTAGCGCGCCCCCCACGCAAGCAGATCGACCTGTCGCCATGCGAGCGCGTTGAGGAGGCGCTGCGCCGTCGTCGGATTGGTCGTGCGCCTTGCACACCAACCGAGCGATGGCAGCGCGGCGATGGTCCAACCGAGCATGGGCATTCCGCTCCACTGCGCGAGCGCGACGGCTCCTGCGAGCCACCCGATCGAGAACGCGCACACGACCCCAGCTTCCACGACGGAAATGGCTGATCGTGAGAGAGGGATTCCATTCACCACATCCTGATGCGCGATGCGCCCCACGAGACCCGGCCGAAGCGGCAGGTAGTTGAGGACGCTTGATGTGGCGATGAGCTGAACCATCTCGAACCGTCCGATGCGACCGAAGGGTGCGAGCAGCGCATGAAAGATGCCGCCACACGAGACAATGTTGACGAACAACGCCACGATGCACACGAGCACCCGAGTCGGATCGGGATGGACCACGGCGGTGCGGACCTGTTCGACCGTTGGTGCACTGCGCAGAATCGCGACGACGGCAGTCACGAGGAGCGCAAGTGCCATGACGAATGCGACGACCCGCACGATGCGGCGCCGCGGCGGCGTCATGGCGTGGGTGCCTGTCCGCCGCTCGGAGCAGACTGTGTCGTGCCGCCGTCCGCTTCATCGCGTGGAGCACCAAGGTCCTCGAGGCGCAACTTCTTCATGTCTTTCAATCGGTCGGTCGCACCCGTGCGCGCACTCGAAGCCTGCCCGCGCATGCGTTCATCCGCCCGGACCACTTCCCGCTCGAATCGCGCGCGCATCACCTGCGCCAGCAACTGACCATCCTCCGTCCCCGCACGCTCCGCCGCCGCGATCTGCGGATCATCCTTGGTGGTGCAGTGGCCAAGCAAATATCCCAGGCGGACATCCGGATCCGTCGTTGCCCGAGCCACTGCCAAGACGCGATCAAACGCAGGTGACACACGCGGTCCGACCAACAGCAGCCACGCCTGAGCCAATGGAGGCAGTTGTTCAAATGCAGTCTTGACTGCTTCGGCCGCGGCGGCCTTGCGTTCGGCAGTGACCGACTTGCCGTCCGCCGCAAAAGCCAACAGAGCGACCTGCACGAGATCCTGGTCGCTCTTCGGTTCGCTCGCAGCACGCAGCGCGGACTCCCACCAAGCATCGTTCATGCGAACCCCTTGCACGAGAATCGACTGCATCGTCGGGCTCGAGCCGAAAGGTCCAGCCGAATACGCGCCCGCAATGATCTGGAAGTTGCTGACAATCCGCGTATCAATCATGCCGCCCTCGAGCGGCTGCTGGCTGATGCGCAGTCCGCACTCCGACCAGGCAAAGTCCCATGTCATCGACATCGACTGCCCGGGTGTCAGCTGAATCGCACGGTCGAACGGCACGATCTGCGGCTGCAGCCGTGAGACACCATCCTGCGTGGTCGAGGAAATCCGAGGCTGAATGAGAAAGAGGTTTTCGACGGGCCCGGTCGGCGTGACCGCCAGCGTAAGCGTCGTCTGGTTGGTCATCTCCAACTCGACGCGGATCGGATCGAATGGTTCCACCGCCGTCTTGAGCGGTCGGACCTCGAACCGAATCGGCAGATCAAGCCCGCTGAGATAGCGCTCCATCTTGGATGGAATCGATGCGACTATCCCATCGAGCTGCTTCACTTCGGGCTTCTCGGGCAGCGGCGAACCAAGCACTGCCTTCAACCGACTGGCCGCGAGAATGCCGATCATCGTGCCACGCATGTCCTGCGCGATGTCGAGGAAAGCGCGAGCTGCCCCCTTTCGGTTGCCTGTCGCTTCGAGACATGACGCACGGAGAAAGTGGACGGGCGGCTGATCGCGCGTCTCATCCCCCAACAAACTGAGCGCGCCAGCCGCATCCCCCGACTGCATGCGCTTCCATGCGTCAAAGCGTTGGCGAACATCGTCCGTCAGAGGAACGCGCTTGTCGGATGCAGTGAGGAGACTCTCCACGAGCGCACTCTCCGCGCCGAGAAGGGCCGCAGACACGGCAGCGTCGAGAAGTTGCGCGGCAGCCTCGCGCGATGCCGCTTCACGATTCGCCGTTTCCTCTTTGGTCTTCGGTGGCTGCGCCGGCTGTAAGGGAGCTTCGCGATCCGCCGCGTCCTGCGCCACCTTTGCCAGACGCGCGAGTGCTTCCCCTGCCTTGGGCGACTTGAAATCCACTTCAATCGCGGCGGCGACGGTGACGATCAACTGCGACGCCGGGAATGGAATGGCCTCGCACTCGGCACGCGTCAGTTGCGGGTTGTACGTCTGGATGAGCGTGACCTGCCGCTGCACCGCATTGCTCTCGTGCTGACGTAGCGACTGCAGCGCGTCTGCGGCCCGATTCGATCCCCACAACGCGAGTGCAAGATCAGCCGCCGCGATGTTCCTTCCGGTCTCCTGATCCTCACGGTTCGGGAAGCACGACATGGAAAGGCGAATCACACGCGCGGCCGATCCATAGGCTCCCTCCTGCATCAGCAGCGCCGCGAGCCGCGTCCACCCGCGCAGTTCGGTCGGGTTTGCCATCGCAGCGTTCACGAGCAACTCGCACTCGTCGATCGGATCCTCGACACGCTCACTGATGAAGCCGGCCGCCGTATCCGCCGCCGCAGGGAATGATGGACTCAGGCTGAGCGCAAGATTCATCGACTTGGCGAATCCCTCGACATCGTCGGTGCGCGACTGGAGCAGCGCGAGGTCGTAGGCCAAACGCGACCCGACGGCTGGTCCGATCACCTTCACGGATTCAGGGCTGAGCAGTTTGCCGAAGGCGGCGATGCGCGACTCCGCTGTTTCGCGCCGGTCCAGTTCCAGCAGCAGCCGTCGCAATCGAATCTGTTCATCCGCGGGGCAGAGCTTGGAGAGACGCACGAGCGCCTCGGCCGCGGCTGCGTTTGCCGCCGGCAACACATCCCCTGCGTATCCCGCCAACGCCAAAAGCAGGTACCACCGCTCCGCATTCTCGGGTTCGAGCAATGCCGACTTCCGACAGAGCAGGATCGCACCCTCGAGCTCGCTCACCGAGATATCCGCTGGGTTCAGGATGAGGTACGCCTCACGCAGCAGCGCCTCGCCGTATCTCGACTTCGCCCCCTCCTCGATCGAGCGCGATTCCTGCAAGGGGATGGTCCCAACCAACGACAGGCACACGAGGAGCACGCCGACCATCATGGTTGGATTCTAACTGGTCTGGTTACACTCCCCCGCTTCATGTTCGGATTGCGCACGATGTTTCCCGCGACAGTTGCGATGACACTTGCCGGAGTCTGCTGCTTGAGTGCAGCGGCGCAGCAGCCACTGGCGAAGCTTCCGGAGAAGATCACGCAGGCACCGGCGATCGACGCGACCGCGAAGCCGGAAGTGGACAAGTTCATCGAGGCGATTGACAAGTCGCTCGGCAGCAAGGATCCACAGGTGGTCAAGACGGGACGAGAAATGGCTGTCGTCATGCTCACTCGCCAGAAGGTCAGCAACTCCTTCCGAACCTCGTTCGCCGCTCTCATGTTGCCGCGGCTGCTGAAAGTGGTCGAGATTCAGAATGGGTTCACATCCACGAACGCCATCGAGGTGATCGAAGCGCTCCAATGTCCGGATTCGATCGCTGCACTCGCCGATCTTTCATCACCTGAATCACACGACCACCTGTCGACTCGCATCGTGGCGGCGGCGGCGCTTGCATCGCTGCGCACGCCGATCGAACTTCAGCAGAGCCAGGCGGATTCCATCATCAAGGACATCGGTGCAAACCTTGGAAAGGAGACGGACTGGATGGTCACCGCGTACGACCTCCAAGCGCTCCAGACCTTTTCCGTCCTTCCCCAGGTTCCCAAGCAGAGCCAAGCCACGGCGCGCAGCCTGCTCATCGGTTCGCTCGGATCGATCGTGACCCGAGTGCGCAAAGGTGAAGCGGATGCGAGCCTGATGCGTGCCGTCCACCGAAGTCTCGCGATCTACCTGCGTGATCAGGCTCCTCAGGCCGCTCCTGCTGATGTTGTGGCATACGTCAAGGGACTCGAGCCGACGCTGAAGGAAATCAAACTCCTTGCCGAGAATCCGCCCGAAGGCGCGGCGGACACGACCCCCTTCACCCAGGCTGCGAAAACCGCCGATCTGATGCTGCGCAGCTTCGGCGGTTCCAAGCCTGCAGGCAAAGCGCAGCCAAAGCCGCCAGCGAAGTAATCGATCTCTCGACGCCGTGGATCGTCGGCTGGGCTCTGTTTCGGAGCTTTGGCGCGTAGCCTGATCTTTGATGCGATGGACCGCAGGGATCGTTGGAGCGCTCACACTCCTTGTGATGTTCATTGGGAGCTGGGAGAGTGGCGCACGCCGTGCTGATGTGCGGGTTGCGAGTGCCGATGTGTTCACACTCGACCCGCAGCGCATGACCTACATGCAGGACCTTCGTGTGGCGCGCGCGCTGTTCGAAGGACTGTGCTGCAGCGATCCTGACACGGGCGATGTGGTGGAGGGCGCCGCGAAGTCCTGGAGTGTCTCGCCCGATGGTCGTTCCTACACCTTTCATCTTCGGCCGGATGCGCGCTGGAACAATGGTGATCCGCTCACGGCAGAGGATTTCAAGCAAGCATGGCGACGTCTGCTGCTGCCCGACTTGGCTGCGGATTACGCGGAACTGCTTTTCCCCGTGGTGGGTGCCCGCGCGTTCTTTGCGTGGCGCGCTTCGCAACTGGAGGCGTACGCGAAGGGGGAGAAACACTCTGCCGATGCCGCACAGGACTTGTGGCGGCAGACGATCGCGCGATTCGATTCCACCGTCGGCATCGAAGCGCCCGATGCGCACACGCTGGTCGTCCGATTGGAGCAGCCCGTTCCCTACTGGCTCGATATCTGCGGATTCCAATCGCTCTCGCCTGTGCACCGGCCGACCCTGGAACGCTTCAGTCGCATCGATCCGGAGACGGCGATGCTGCGCACGGAGCCAGGGTGGACGAAGCCTGGCGTTCTGGTCTGCAACGGTGCGATGCAGCTCGCCGACTGGAAGTACAAGCGCTCGATGCTGCTTGAGCCCAACCCGATGTACCGCGGCGCTCATCCCGCCCAGGCACTCTCGGTCGAGATCGTGCCGATCGAGGATGCATCCACCGCCGTGCTTGCCTACGAGTCGGGCAGCATCGACTGGGTGAGCGATCTCACTGCCGAGTTCCGCGCAGAGTTGGTGAACGCAGGTCGGCGTGATGTCCATGTGCTTCCCGCCTTTGGGACGGACTTCTGGAGTTTCAACTGCCGTCCGACCATGCCCGATGGGCGATTCAACCCGTTCGCCGACGCGCGCGTGCGACGCGCGTTCGCCCGCGCGGTCGACAAGCGAGCGCTCGTGCAGTCGGTCACGCGTTTGCATGAGCCGATTGCCACCACGCTTGTCCCTCCGGGATCGATCGCGGGATATGAGTCGCCCGCAGGGCTTCCCTACGATCTCACGGCGGCGCGTGCGGAACTCGCTGCCGCGGGCTGGAAGGATCGCAACGGCGACGGACTCATCGAGAACGCCGAAGGGAGTGTTTTTCCGCCCGTCGAAATGCTGTTCATGACGGGGAACCCGCGCGTCCGCGGCATCGCATCTGCACTCGCGGCGATGTGGCGCGATGGCCTCGGTGTGCAGTGTGATGTGCGCGGCAAGGATGGGAAGTTCGCGAAGGAAGATCTTCGGGCGGGGAACTTCATGATCGCGCGCGGCGGTTGGTATGGCGACTATCTCGACCCGACCACCTTCCTGGATCTCTCACGAACGGGCAACGGCAACAATGACCGCGGATTTTCCGATGAGCGCTTCGATGCGCTGCTGAGGGATGCCGAGCGCGCGCTCGACCCTGCGCAGCGACTGCGTTTGCTGAGCGAAGCGGAGCGGCTGATCATGGAAGAGGAGATGCCGATCTTGCCGCTCTGCCGCTACGTGACGCTCTACATGTATGACCCCGACCGGTTACGCGGGATCGTCAGGACACCTCGGCTCGACCAGCGGCTGCAGCGCTTGCGAATGGGTGGCGGCGATGCGCAGGGAGAAACGCCATGAGTGCCTCGGGCGGCATGAGCGGCTTGATCGTGCGTCGGATGCTGCAGTTGCCGATCGTGCTTGGGCTGATCCTTGCGATCACCTTCGCACTGCTGTGGATCATTCCCGGCAATCCGATGGAGAACGAAGGTCGGCGTCCATCGGCGGAAGTTGCTGAGGCCATGCGGCGTCAGTACCAACTCGATCAGCCTGGCGCCTTTTTCGCGCAGTACGCGCTGCGCGCATCGGGCGTCGCATGGATCGTTGGATCACATCCCGTGCCGTTCGACCTCGGTCCGAGCATGCGCCATCCCGACTGGAGCGTGAACGAGATCATCGCCGCAGGACTACCCGTGTCTGCGACGATCGGTCTTGGCGCGATCGCGATTGCGCTGATCGTCGGATCGACCGCGGGCGTGATCGGAGGGCTTCGCCCAGGGAGTTGGAGTGACGGCGCAACGCAGGCGCTCGCACTCGTGGGCATCAGCGTTCCATCCTTTGTGACGGGTTCGCTGCTGCTGGTGTTGCTCGCCGCGAAACTGCGGCTCGTGCCCGTGGGCGGATGGGGAACGCCCGCGCACGCACTGCTTCCGATGCTGACGCTGTCGCTGCCGTTCGCCGCATACATCGCACGACTGCTGCGCTTCGGACTCGCGGATCAGATGCAGACGCATCATGTGCGGACCGCGATGGCGAAGGGGCTCTCGCGCCGCGAGGCAGCCGTGCGGCACGCACTCAAGAACGCGTTCCTTCCAGTGCTGTCGTACCTCGGACCCGCCACCGCCATCGCGATGACGGGGTCCTTCGTGGTCGAAAAGGTGTTTGCCGTACCAGGGCTCGGTCGCCACTTCGTGGATGGCGTCCTCGGCAAGGACATCACACTCGTGATGGGTGTGGTGCTTGTGTACGCCGCGCTGCTCGTTCTGCTGAATCTGCTCGTCGACATCCTGTACGCGTGGATCGATCCGCGCATCGAGATCGCCGCTCGTCCGCAGTGATCTGCGCGAAGTACGATTGGATCGATGCGCCGCTTGCCGTTCATCCTGCTTCCGACCGTGGTGCTCAGCGGATGCATGGGCGCACTGAGCAGCGAGGGTCCCGAGAGATTGACGGTGGAGCCCACGCAATACCAGAGTGCTTTCGATGCAGCATCGAGTGCGATCCGATCGATGGGATTCAAGATCGCGCTGGTCGACAGGTCGAATGGGATCATCGAGAGTGAACCGCGCCACGCAGGCGGCGCACTCGAACCGTGGCGGATCGACAACAGCGGTCCCGTGGACGCGGCCGGCAACACGCTCATGAGCAGGCGGCGGCGCGTTCGCGTGGAGTTCACGCCCGAAAGCGCGCCGATCGGATCGGTGCGCGCGGATGCGACGCTCGCGGGTCCGGCGATCCCAGGCAGCACACGGTCGGATGATCGTTTCGATGTCCAGACTGCAACAGTTCCCATTGAGATGGTCGTGTGGGTCTACATCGATCGGTCCTTTGTGGAGGGTTCGAAGCCTGATCCTTACACGGGAGGTTTCGCATCGGTGTGGACCAATCGCATGAATCAGAAGCCTTCCGACGCGCAAGACGATTCGATCCGCGACAACCCGCGGTGGACTCCGATGGGGCGGGACGATGCGTTCGAGCGGACGCTGACTGCCAAGGTGGCCGAGCAGTTGAAGGTCGTTGTGACAGCGGACGCGCGCGGCGCACGCGGCGGCGCGGCCAAGCTTGAGTCGGCGGGTGATGCAGTTCCAATGCCGCCAAAGGGTCGGCCGAGCCCGATCGGCACGGATTTGGCACCAAGTGACCAATAATCATTGAAAAAATGTCGCAAATATTGTCGTGCAGTTGACAACTGTTCGTTGAAGCGCACCTTGAATCTGTCCGTAAGAGTTGGGATCGGAGCAACCCCTGCATGAAGACACGCAGTGTGAAGATCGCCCTTTCCGTCGCCGCAGCGACAGCAGCGGCGATGATTCTGTCCACCAAACTTACCGCGGGCGTTGGTGATCAAGTCCAGATCCCGACAAGCAGTGCTGACTTCTTTCAACGCGGCACGCAACCGACGCTCGATGGCTCGGGGTTCGAACTCATCCAGTCATCCAGTTCATGCTCGTACTGCCACGGCGGCTACAGCAACACGCACGCTCCGTACGACGCGTGGGTGGTGAGCATGATGGGTCAGTCGGCGCGCGACCCAGTCTGGAAGGCAGCGCTCGCGATCTCCAATCAGGACGCGCACCTTTCGGGCGAATTCTGCATCCGATGCCACGCCCCTGGCGCATGGCTGAACGGCAGAAGTTCCACGGGCGATCTTTCGCTCTTCGAGCCCGATGATTTCGATGGCATCAACTGTCACTTCTGCCACCGCACGGTTGATCCGAATCCATCGCTCGAAGGCGACGCGCAGGGCTACCCAGAGAATGTGGACCTCACCCCCGACCCAGAGGTGCTCGCGCCTCTGATCGCCGCGAACCTGCTGCCGAGCGTGGATCATGGCAACGCCACCTTCGTCGTGGATCCCGCAGATGTTCGGCGCGGACCATTCGCGGATGTCCCGCAGAACTTCCACGGTGGCAACGAACTGATCTTCTCGTCCTACCACCGCACCAGTTCGCAGTGCGGAACATGCCACGATGTGAGCAATCCGGTGTACAGCCCAGGCCCCAACGGCGAATTGGTGCTGAACGCGCTCGGGCAACCACATCCGAGCATGAACAAGAATGACATGTTCCCCGAGCAGCGCACCTACTCGGAGTGGTTGAACAGCACTTTCGCGACCGACGGAGTGTTCTATGCAGATCGCCGATTCGGCGGCAACCATCCCACCGGCGTGATGAAGTCCTGTCAGGACTGCCACATGCCCGACCAGGCTGGCGGCGGCTGCGTGTTCTACGACGATGGCAACAACAAGGTGCTTGGAGATTTTGAGCGCCCCGATGTGCCGCAACACTCGTTCTCCGGCGCGAACACATGGGTCATCCGCGCGGTCGCGACACAGCTCGGTGAAGATGCAGAGTTCTACGGGCTCACGCCGGACCGCGTCGACGCCTCGGTGGCGCGCAATGTGCAGATGCTGCGTGATGCGTCGGACATGGCGCTGACGCAGCAGGGTTCATCGCTGAAGGTGCGGATCACCAACGAAAGCGGTCACAAGTTGCCGACTGGTTACCCCGAAGGACGCCGCGCATGGCTGAATGTGAAGTTCTTCGATGCGTCGGGAGAACTGATTGACGAGCACGGTGCGTATGACCCCGCGACAGCAACGCTGGATGTCAGCGACACCAAGGTCTATCTGGCACGGCACGGCATCAGCGATGCGGTCGCGGCGGCAACCCACTTGCCGCTTGGCACGGAGAACCACCTCGCGCTGAACAATGTGAAGGTGTTCGACAACCGCATTCCGCCGCGTGGCTTCACGAACGCCGCGTTCGCGAATGCGGGGGCGGCTCCTGTTGGATACACCTATGCCGATGGACAGCACTGGGACGACTCGATCTTCTCGGTGCCGGCTGGTGCGGCAACTGCGGCAGTCACCTTCTACTTCCAGACTTCCACCAAGGAGTACATGGAATTCCTTCGCGACACTGCGCTCGATGGCAGCGGGCTGACGGCCTACAACCTCTGGGTGCAGCATGGCAAGAGCGCCCCGGTGGCGATGGACTCCGCCACGATCGAGTTGACGCCGTCGAACCCAGCGGACATCAATGGAGACGGCGTGGTCAATGGAATTGATCTGACGATGCTTCTGGGCAACTGGGGTGGATCGGGCATCGGCGATGTGGATGGAAATGGTTCCGTCAACGGCGCCGACCTGTCCGCAGTGTTGAGCAGTTGGGGCGGCTGATCCGCAATGCCCGCAGCGGGCGGACGACTCACTCCGCAGAGCGCGGGTAGACGCTTGCGTAGTCGGCACACGCAGCCTCCACCACTCGTGCCGCTCGGTCAAATCCGTACACATCGCGGATGGCAGTGGTGGATGCTTCTCCGATGCGAAGTTTGTAGGTGCTGAAGTAGTGCAGCAGGCGTTCCACCAAGAGTGGTGGCACTTCTGTGATGTCACGCGCGTCTCCCCACGCGGGATCGTTCACCAGCACCGCGATGATCTTGTCGTCTGCCTCGCCACCATCGAGCATCTGGAGTCCCCCGATGACTCGTGCATCGATCATGATGTCGCCACGGTCGATCGGTCGCTCGGAAAGGACGCAGATGTCCAGCGGATCGCCGTCCGCACGGTGCGCGTTGGGAGAGAGTGCGGCGACTCGTTCCGCGCACAATGTTCGGGGGATGAACCCGTACAGCGTGGGTGGCGTGGAACTGCTGCGCTGCGGACGGTCGACGCGCAGGTAGCCCGAGAGCTTGTCCACTTCGTACTTCACGAGGTCGTATGGAGTGATCTCGATGAATGCATGAACGATCGCGGGAGGCTGCGGACCGACGGAGAGCCCATGCCAGGGGTGGGGACGGCTTGATTGAAATGGGATGGGATCCATGGTGAGAGCAGCAATGGGTGCGCGATCAGCCGCCCTGCTTCTGTGGCGTGCGCCGGGGCAGGCGCTGCATCAGATTGTCGACGGCAGCGCGGAGTTGACGATCGTTCTCCGCTTCTTCGTCCTGCGGTGTCTGCGGGACGAGAATGTCGGGCACCGCACCGTTGAGCTCCATGTCGGTGCCATCCGGCAAGTACCAACCGCGCGTCGGCATTCGGACCGTTGCGCCGTCGAGCAGCGATGCGGAACCTGTCGAGATCACGCCGCCATAGGTCGGCATGCCGATGAGCGTTCCGCGGCGCAGGGTCTTGAACGCATGCGCCGTGATCTCTGCATTGGAGAAACTCTTTTCGTTGCAGAGCATGTTGATCGGTCCTGTGAAACGCTGAATGAAGAGGCGATCGGCGGGGTAGCCATCCGTCTCAGTCGCATCGCCGCCGCGCGGCACCGTATAGGCGTGAACGGGTGCGCAGATGGATGCGAGCAGGCGGTCTGCGGTCCAGCCACCACCGTTGTTGCGCACATCGATGAGCAGTGCATCGCGGCCATCGCACGCGGCGAAGAGGTCGCGTTCGAACTCATCGAGCGCGGGCTGGCTCATCCCCTGAATGTGGATGTAGCCGATGCGACCACCCGACCACTCCTCCACCAACTTTGCGTTGCGAGCCTGCGTTGCTTCGTAGGCGAGCCGTGCGATGCGCGACTGGGCAACGGGCAGCACCACCGTGTCGAACGATACGGATGTGCCACCCGGCATCCTGCGGTCGATGCCGACGACCACATCGCGGTCGATCGTGCCCGCCATGCGCGCTTCGAGCGTGTCGCCGACTCCAATCGGTTGGAAGTCGATGGCGCGAATGACATCTCCCACCGCGAGCGGTGTGCGGGCGAGCGCCGCGGGCGACTGCCCAAGGACTTCATCGATTCGCAGTCCACCATCCACTGGCCGCACACGCACGCCGATCCGCCCTTGCGGCAGCACCGATCGTGCCGATCCCGCAGGTGAACGCACGCCAAGATGGCTGGCGTTGAGTTCGCCAAGCAGTCGATTCGCGACATGATCGAACTCTGCCGGAGTCCGCGCGTGCTTCGCGAGTTCCGCGTAGCGCTTGGTGAGGGCCTCCCAATCGAGCCCCTTCATCGTTGGGTGATAGAAGTACTCGCCCATCAATCGCGCTGCTTCGGCGAACTTCTGCTGCGCGAGGGCTGCACGGTCGACCACGATGGTCGCATCCACTTCGAGCCCCCCGCCGCGCGAACTCTCGCCGTCGCCGCCGGAAGTCGACTGCAGTTGACCCTTGCCGCCAGTGATCGTCACCAGCTTGTCGCCCGTCAATGAGATGCCGACCACTTCGCAGCGTGCTCCGATTCGCTTTTGACCTGTGCCATCCCAGTTGATGACGAAGAGCCCGCCTTCGTTCTCGCCGCCCGTGAAGAAGAGTTTGTCGCCGGCGGGTGAAATCTGAAGATTGCCCTCGCCACCAGGCATCGTGGTGATGCGTCTCAGCCGCTTGAACGCATCGGAAAGACTGAGTTCGGGTGGGTTCTTCAATCCCAGCTTGTTCGCATCCTTTGCGTCATCGTCGGCGGAGTCCTTCTTGTCGGCCTTGTCGTCGGACTTCTCGTCGGACTTGTCGTCGTCGGACTTCGGCGCCTGCTTCTGCAGCGGCTTCCGCTTCTTCGCCGCTTCGCCGGCGTCCTTGAAGTACTGCTCCATCTCGAACCTTGCCCGACCCTCGAGTGACGGGTCGAGGAATACGAGCCACACATCGGACTCATCATTGATGCGAGTCGAAGTGAACGCGAGGATTCGGCCATCGGCAGACCAACGCGGCGATGAATCCATGTCAGGATGCCGCGTGATGTTCACTGGCGGCACGGAGCCGTCCGCGGGCGCGACGAAGATGTCTGTGTTGTAGTCGCGGTCGGTTCCAAGGAATGTGATCCATCGGCTGTCGGGGCTCCAGACGATCTCGGTCTCCGGGTGCCACCCTTCGTGCACACGCCTCACGTCGTTCGTCGCGAGATCCATCACCATGATGTCGCCGCGCCCGCGGCGGAACGCCAACTGCTTGCCATCGGGAGATGGTGTTGGCATTCGGTCCTGCGAATCGGAAGTCACAATTGGAGCGATGTCGAATCGCATCGCTTCGCTCCAGCGCTCGCTCGCGGGCTTCTCCTTTGGCTTGCGCTTCTCCTTCGCCTTCGGCGCGGGCGTTTCGGATGATGGTGCGGGCGCTGGCTCCGCGGCGGGCGCGGGTGCGGGCGCTGGCTCCGCGGCGGGCGCGGGCGCTGGTGCGGGTTCGAGCACGCGTGCCGACGCGAGCACATCACTGCGCGTTCCAGCCACGGTCGCCACCATGATCGACTCGCCGCCATCCGCATCACTCGTGAAATACAGACGCTCACCGTCGGGGCTCCAGGCGATCTGTTGTTCGCGCGCCATCGCGCTCGTCACGCGGCGAGCGGGGTACTTCCCCTCGACTGGCTTGACCCACACATCACCAAAGGCGATCAACGCGACAGTCTTGCCATCTGGATTGAGAGCGACTTCCGTTGTCGCTGCCGCAAGCGACTTGGCTTCGTCTGCATCGAGCGTGTCGTCTGGCGCGGTGATGCGAAGCGCAACAGGCTGGGCACCCGCTCGATCAAGATCGAGGCGGTACAGCGTGTCCCATGCTGTAAAGAACGCTCGCCGCCCATCTCGACTCACGGTCAGATCCTTCACATCGTTTCCCTCGAACGCCGTCAGACGCCGTGGCTTTGCTTCCTTGGAAACATCCTGCGCGAACACATTCACCGTGGACAGATCGCGGTCCGACAGGAAGAGCATTGTTCCATCGCCACGCCAATGCGCCCACCCATCATTCCCCGCATGATCGGTCAGTTGCGTGAAGCGGTCTGCACCCTGCGCCGATGGATCGAAGAGCCAAACATCCACCTGGTCGCTGCCGCGGTAGTTGCGGCGCGACCAGTCGCTTCCGCCCCGCTCGAACAACCAGCGACGACCATCGGGACTCTGCCGTGCGCTTCGTCCAAACGCATCGTGTCGGCGCGTTGCTTCGCCGCCTGTCGATGGAATGAAGTACGGGCGCGGCGATCGGTAGAGGTCATCTTCGAGCGCTGCGGCGAAATCGATTTGCAGAGACCCATCGGCCGTGCGCGAGAGACCACTGAGCGTGAGGACCTCATCCGTGTTCGTCGCGCGCCGCAGCGAACCGCCCGATGGATCGATGGTGAATATGTTTCGTCCACCATCGCGCGTGCTCTCGAAGGCGATGACCGTTCCATCATCGCTCCAGACGCTTGCGGACTCATCCGCAGGATGGCTCGTCAAACGGGTCGCCACGCCACCCTCTGCGGACACGCGCCAGAGATCGCCGCGCCATGTGAATGTCACGGCACTGCCGTCAGGGCTCGCTGCGGGCAGGCGAGGCATCGTGACATCTGCGGCCGAGGTCACAGAATGAAAGGTCAGCGGCGCCAGAAGGACCGCGGCGGCGCATCGAAAGTGGCAAGTCACATGCATGGGGACAATCTAGACCCTGCGACGACCGCTATGCTTCGGGATCTCTTGGCGCTTGCCACAAGGCGCGCTGCCGCTCCCCACCCACACCCACCATGACTCAAGTCCCATCGACGGAATCCCCCATGCGAGCGGAATCACTTGCTTTCTTGCGTGAGCTGCTGGATACGCCAAGTCCATCCGGTTTCGAGGCCGCCGGACAGCGCGTCTGGAGTGGGTATGTGCGCGCACTTGGCGCCCGATGCTCGAGCGATGCGTACGGCAACCACTTCGCGGAACTGCTGCCGACATCAGGGGCCGCCCAGCGAACCGTCGCGGTGTGCGGACATGCGGATGAGATCGGATTGATGGTGAACCACATCGATGCGCAGGGCTTCATCTACTGCCGATCGATCGGTGGCATCGATCCTGCGGCGATCATCGGCAAGCGCATCCAATTTCAATCGTCGGTCGCAGGCGTCACGAGTCCCGTGCTCGGGCTTGTTGGCGCAACGGCCATCCACCTGCAGGACAAGGATGCGGGCGCAAAGGTGCGGAAGCTGCACGAACTGTTCATCGACATCGGCGCGAAGGATCAGGCGAGCGCCGCGGCACGGCTCAACATCGGCGACGCGGGGGTGTTCCTCGATGCGAGCCTGATGATGAGCGAGGAGATCATCGTGGCGCGGGCGCTCGACAATCGCATCGGCACATTTGTCGCGGCAGAGACGCTGCGCTTGGTGGCTGAGCGGCGTGCAGACCTGCGTGTTCGCATGGTTGCCGTCAGCACGGTTCAGGAGGAGGTGGGCTTGCACGGTGCATCCATGATCGCTGAGAGTGTTCGTCCGGACATCGCGCTCGTGACGGATGTCGGCCATGCGACCGACAGCCCCGGCATCTCGCATGCGCAGCACGGTCAGTTCAAGCTCGGCGCAGGACCGAAGCTCGCGGTGGGCGGCGCCATGCATCCTGATGTGGTGGCGCGGATCGTTGCCTCGGCGGCAGCGCAGTCGATCCCGCTGCAGCGATCTGCAACACCAGGACGCAGCGGCACCGATACGGATGCAATCTTCACGCGGATGGGCGGCATTCCAAGCGCGCTTCTGAGCCTTCCGATCCGCTACATGCACACGACCGTCGAGATGGCGAACCTGCGCGATTTGAGGCAGATTTCCGAGGTCTTTGCGGCAATGATCCTCGCGCTCCAAGGCGACGAGCGGTTCGGCTCGCGCGCCTGATGCGCCGCATTCCCTGAACGATTCGGCCGTACCCTTTGCCACTGTCATGCTGAGTTTCCTCCACGAAGCGATTCGCAACATCCGAACGACTGGTTCGGTGATGCCGTCATCGCCCGCGCTCGCAAGCGCGATGACGCGCGCAATCCGAACGCATGTTGGGCCCAAGCGTGTCCTTGAAGTGGGGCCAGGCACGGGACCATTCACCGTTGCGGTGCTGCCCTCGCTGCGCACTGGCGATGTGTTCGACATCGTCGAACTGAACCAGACTTTCTGCGCGCATCTGGAGGAGAAGCACCTGCAGCCGTTCCGTGCCGCACATCCATCCATCCCGGTGCGCCTGCATGAGTCCGCGATCGAAGACTCCGCACTCGATCATGGATACGACTTCATCGTCTGTGGGCTGCCGTTCAACAACTTTCCGCTGCCCCTCACGGAGTCGATCTTCAGGCAGATGCTCGACCTGCTCCGCACAGGAGGCGTGCTGACTTTCTTTGAGTATCTGGGCGCGCGCGAGTTGAAGCGGCCCTTCGTGGGTCGGGAGCATCGCCTCGCGATCGACGGGCTCGAATCATTCCATCGGCAGACGGCACGCTCGCACCCCTTCCGGCGCGAGATCATCATGGTGAATATTCCGCCAGCCTGCGCATTCCATATCACCAAGTCAGGCGGAGACTCACGCACGGAGGCAGGATGTTCCGCATCAACGACAACTACCTGAAGTTGACTGCCGGCTATCTCTTCCCAGAGATTTCGCGGCGAGTGCACGCATTCACGCAAGCGAACCCCGCGCTTGCGTCGCGCGTCATCCGCTGCGGGATCGGTGATGTGACGGAGCCTCTGCCAGTCGCTGCCGTCACCGCGATGCACGAGGCGGTTGATGCCCTTTCCAAACATGACTCGTTCCGTGGCTACCCGCCCGCGACTGGCTACGACTTCGTGCGCCGTGCGATTGCCGACGGCGACTTCCGCTCTCGCGGGTGCATTGTGGCCGATGATGAGGTATTCCTGAGCGATGGCTCGAAGCCGGACGCAAGTGCGATCCTCGAGATCCTCGGCCCTGGCAATCGCATCGCGATCAGCGATCCCGTGTACCCGGTGTATGCAGACACCAATGTGATGGCAGGCAACTCTGGCCCTGCGCTGCGCGGCGGTGGGTACGAGGGTTTTGTGTACCTGCCCTGCACCGAGGACAACGCATTCGCGCCATGTCCGCCGAAGGAGCACGCCGATGTCGTGTATCTCTGCTCGCCGAACAATCCGACCGGATCGGTGCTCGACCGCGCGGCCTTGGCGCGCTGGGTCGAATGGGCGCACGCGCACCATGCGCTGATCCTGTTCGATGCGGCGTATGCGGACTTCATCCGTGATCCATCGCTGCCACAGTCGATCTATGAGATCGAAGGCGCGCGCCGCTGCGCAATCGAGTTCCGTTCGTTCTCCAAGGTCGGCGGATTCACTGGCGTGCGCTGCGGCTACACGGTGGTCCCGAAGGAGTTGGTCGGCGCTGCAGCGGATGGAACGCGCGTTGCGCTGCATGACCTGTGGATGCGGCGATGGGCAACATGCTCCAACGGCGTTTCCTGGCCTGTGCAGTGCGCGGCCGCGGCGCTCTATTCAGCGGAGGGTCGGGGACAGACGCGCGCGCTCACGGACTTCTATCTCGCGAACGCTGCGATCCTCGCGCGCGCGTGCACGGCCCTTGGTCTGCGCGCGTTCGGCGCGGCAAACTCGCCATATGTGTGGGTGAGTTGTCCGCGCGGACTCGGATCGTGGGAGACCTTCGACCTGCTGCTGCAGCACGCGCAGGTGGTGACGACGCCAGGCGCGGGATTCGGTCGCTGTGGCGAGGGATTCATCCGCATCAGTGCGTTCAACTCGCGAGCGAATGTGGAAGAGGTTGCGCGGCGGATCGGTGTGCTCGCGCCGGCGGCCGTGTGACGCGCGAAGCCTGCCTATACTCGCGAACATGTCCACAGCAATCATCAAGACCGACAAGGGCGACATGCATGTCGACTTCTATGACGACGAAGCGCCGAACACCGTTGCGAACTTTCGCAAACTCGCCAAGCAGGGCTTCTACAAGGGACTCACGTTCCACCGCGTGATCCCGAACTTCGTGATCCAAGGGGGATGCCCGACAGGAACCGGTACGGGCGGTCCTGGCTACAAGATCAAGTGCGAAACCAAGGGCGGCAAGCAACGACATGACCGCGGCGTCCTGTCGATGGCGCATGCAGGGAAGGACACGGGCGGATCGCAGTTCTTCATCTGCCACAGTCGCGACAACACAGCACATCTCGACGGAGGCCACACCTGCTTCGGCATCGTGACGAAGGGGCTTCCCGTGATCGACAAGATCGTCGCGGGCGACAAGATCATCAACATTGAACTCGGCGCCGACGACGGCGACTGAATCACGATCAACCCGTGATCGCGATCGTGCCCGTGCTGTCGCCAAACGACTTCATCGGCGCGCCAGCAGCGGCAGCCATGCCAAGGTGCAGGTTGCACAGCGGCGTGCCGGGAGCATGCTGCACGATGCGACCGCCGCGGTGACCGCGCACACTGCCACCAGCAACCAAGATTGGCAGGTCATCGTGGTTGTGCGCGTTGCCGTCGGTGATGGCGCTGCCGTAGAGGACCAGCGTCGTGTCGAGCAGCGAACGGCCGCCCTCGCGGGTCCTCGAAAGCGCGGTGAGCAGTGCTGCGAGCCGCTCCGACTGGAATGTATTGATGCGGGTGAACGCATCCATCTTGGCTGCGTCGTTCCCGTGATGCGAGACATCGTGATGCCCCTGTGAAACGCCGATCTCCTGATAGGGCCTGTTCGATCCCTCGTTGGCGAGCATGAAGGTGACGACTCGCGTGGAGTCCGTCTGCAGTGCCAGCGCGAGTACTTCTGAAAGGAGATCCGTTCGGCGCGCAAGATCCAGCGGACCGCCTGCGAACTCAGGCAGGTCCTTCGTGTCGATCTCGGCGAGTGCATCGCCGTCGATCTGGCGTTCAAGGTCGCGCACCGCATCGAGGTATTCATCGAGCCGTTCACGATCACTTCGACCGACGATCCCCGCGATTCGCTTCGCCTGCGCGGCCGCGCCATCGAGCACCGACCGCCGAGAGCGCGACTGCGCAGCCGCCTCCTCGGGTGTCATGCCCGACCTGCCGAACAGGCGCTCGAACGCTGCCTTCGGATCGGTCTCCTTGCCGTTGGGCAGGCTCTCCGATCGCCAAGAGATGTTCGCGCTGTACGCGCAGGAGTAGCCGCTGTCGCAGTTGCCGGCAGTCATCGCTGGTTCGGTGCCAAGTTCCAACGAACGCAGGCGCGTGGACCTGCCCGCAGTGCCAAGCGCATCCGCCATCGCCTGATCGATGGACTGCCCAGCGCGGATGTCGTCACCCGCTGTCTTGCGCGGCTGCATGCCAGTGAGAAAGCACGCGGCACTGCGCGCGTGGTCGCCAGGACCGTCGCCGTTCGCTTCCGCGCGCTGATGGCGCAGCCCCGTGTGGATCGTGATGTTCCGCTCGAATCCCCTGAGCGGCAGCAGTGATGTTGATGGGACCCATGCGCCGTTCGCCGCCGCGGTCGGGCGCCAGGTCGCGGGGTTCATGCCGTTTGGGAAAAACACGAACACACTGCGCGCAGTGCGATCGGGTGCGAGGACGGATGATGTGGCGGCGAGCGCTGCCCGACCGATGCCGCGCGGCAGCATCGCCTCCAACCACGGCAGCGCGATCGTTGCGCCGATGCCGCGGAGCACGGTGCGGCGATGCACGAGTGGCTCACGCATGAGCGCACTGTAACGCCGCATTCTGGCGGGGCAAGGGAAGATGCGGATGATTTGCGTCAGTTGCCCGCTGGCGTGCCGACTTCACGGCGCGTGCGGAATGCGTCACTCAGCACGATGCCACGAACGAGCGATTCGAAAGTGCCTTCGGCGCGCGCATGCTGGGCCAGTTGTTGGATGAGTCGATCATCGGCAGCTGCGGTACCGCGGCCGAGGGCGTAGATCATCAATCGCCGCGCAAGCGAACGCTCGAGCGCGTTGCCCTCGAGCAACAGTTCCGCCACCCCTTGCGGACCATCGATCTGGGTGCCTCCTGGCAACTCGCTGCGATCGTCGATCAGCACACCATCGGCTTCGCTGCGCAATCGACCATCCGCATCGAGCCGCTCGAACGCAAGCCCGATCGCGTCCATCCGCGTGTGGCACGATGCGCAGTCGGGATTCGCTCGGTGCTGTTCCATCAGCTGACGCATCGAGAGATGCTGTTGGTTCGTGGCGCCCTCGGGCAGCTGCGGAACTCCAGGTGGCGGCGGCGGAGGCGTCTGATCGAGGATGACATCGAGAACCCACTTGCCCCGCTTCACGGGACTCGTGCGATTGGGGTTGCTCGTTGCGGCGAGCACGCTGCCGTGCCCGAGAACGCCAGGCGGGCGGGTCGGTGGAAGTTCGTAAGCGCTCCGTTCTCCCCCAGTGGTGGCGCTCTGCGCGCTGATGAGTCCATAGTGCTGCGCCAGTTCGGGGGTGCAGATCGTTTCTCGGGTCGTGAGGAGCGAACGCAGCGGAAGTTCGCCGCGCACCAAACGACCGCACAGTGCGAGCGTTTCCGCCTGCATCGCACGCAGCGTGGAGCCGCTGAGCGCTGGATATCCGCGCGGATCGAATGAGCGAGCCTCGAGCCCATCGATACCGAGCCACTGCGCAAAGAAGCGATCGGCGAGCGCAGATGCGCGTTCGTCCTCCAGCATTCGGTTCACCTGCCGAGCGAGTCCGTCCTGCGAGTTCAGTTCACCCGCATCGGCCGCGAGCCGAAGCGTGTCATCGGGCACGCTTGCCCAGAGGAAGAACGAAAGCCGCGATGCGAGTTCGCTGCCCGTCAGCGCGCGACTACCCGGCTGCTGTGCGAGGTCTGTTGTGCGCGCTGGCGGTTCAACGCGCAGCAGGAACCGCGGATCAATGAGCAGCGCGGTGACGAGGGCGCGGAGCTGCTCGTCCCATGAGGACTTCGCGCCGCCCGCCGCTGTGCGTGCAGTCTGCACAAGTTTCGCGCACTCCTTCTCGTCGACCGCGCGCCGAAAGAGCCGAGGCGCGAGCGCCGCCGCCACGCGCCGAAGCCGCGCCGTGTCCGCACTCTCCACCGTCCCCGCAGCAGCATCAAGCGCCACCTCACACGGCGTTCGCGTGACGCTACCGATGGGCCCCTGCACCTCGATCGATCTGCAGCCGAGATTTCGGTCGCGCGCCGACTGATTGGGATCGGATGGGTTGTAGAAGTCGTTCAGGAATGCAACGGTGATGCGCTGCTCGCCCGCTGCAAGACTTCCGCTCCACTCGAAGGTGCCTGAATTGCCGCGCGTGTTCGCCACCGTCACGGCAGTGACCGCCTTGCCGTTCACTCGGATCTCCGCGCGAGCATCTTCGGGGCCAGCCTTCATCTGCTCGATCACCGTGCGCACGGTGTATCTGCCGCTGCGGGGCAGCTTGAATCGCGCGCCCACTTCGCCGACGGTGAAGAGCCAGGCGGTGTTGTCGATGACTTGTCCCTTGCCGTCACGCTCCAGTTCTGGACCGCCGATCGTGCGGCGCGTGTCAGTCGCTGCTGGCGGGAGCGCCGCGAGCGCCACTGCCTCGGCAGCAATGAGGTACTTGTCCATGAGCAGCGGCGGAAGTGCGAGCGTGTCGCCCGTCGTGTCGAAGCCCTCGCCGACATCGTCGGGGGGCAGCAGCGACAGAGCAATGTTCCGGAGAGAATCGGCGAACGCGCGCGCGTCAGCGTCTCCATTTCCCCCTGCACCATCGACCCCGAGTAAACCGAGCGCATCGCGCACACTGTTGGCGTATTGCCAGCGGTTGAGCCGCATCACGACCGGGACTTCGCGGCGCGCAGGTGGCACGATCGAATCAACCGCGTCGATCGCCGCGGCATAGTCGGCGGGCGTCGGACGATCTTCGACAGAATCCGGCGGCATGTCTTCGCGTGCAAGCCGCGCACGCAGCGACGCGAGCAGCGAGGACGATGCGCGCTCCGCTTGAACGCACCCAGCGAGATCCAGATTCGCCTTGCTGCGCGGGCCCGCGTGACAGTCGAGGCAGTGCTCACTCAGGAACGCATGGAGCGCGGCGGGCAGCGGCACTTCGTCCGCGCCGCCCGATGGTGAGGGAGCGCAGGCCAGAAAGGCCAGCGCAGTTAGTGCCAAAGTCGGCAACATCGTGCGCGATGCTAGAAGCGCGAACAACTGCCGCGCATCCATCGAACATGACGCCTTCAAGTATCCTCCAGCGCAATGATGGACACCTCTTTCGGATGCGCTGCTGCGCTGGGGACAACGCTCGTTCGCTGTGCGATGCTGTGTGTGCTGCTGAGCGCACCAACCAAGTGGGTGTCGGCGCAGACTCCACCGGCCGCAGCGCCGGCCGCAGCACCATCCGCGGCGCCGGCCGCGGCACCATCCGCGGCGCCGACCGCGGCACCATCCGCGGCGCCGGCCGCGGCAAAAGGCACCGCAGCGGCAGCGGGGCAATCGGACTCATCACGTAGCACCGTGGAACAAGGGATGTCCGCAACAACGCCTGGTTTGCCGCAAGGAAGCACCGATTCTGCAGCAGGCTTTGGCTACGACAGTTTCCGCCCCGATGCCGCGCAGATCACTGAGGGTCCAATCGATGAACTCTTCGTCTTGAGTCCAGGCGACGAGGTCATCGTCTCGATCTGGGGTGAACTCGTCCAGAAGCTGAATCTCGTCGTCAGCGACGAAGGGTTCATCGACCTCCCCGACGATGGCGGCCGCATCTCCACGAGCGGCGTCACGCTCAGGGAACTGCGTCCGGTGCTCATGCAGGCGTTCTCGCAGATTTATGCCAGCTACATCAATGCGGCCGATCCGAGCAAGTCGACTGCGTTCGTGGACATCCGCCTCGGCAAGGTTCGACCGTTGCTGGTGTATGTGCTCGGTGAGGTGCGCAGCCCAGGTGCATACTTGATCGGCGCGGGCATGGCCAATGTGCTGAATGCGCTGAACAATGCGGGTGGCGTTCGACCGAGCGGCACACTGCGCGAAGTCAAGGTGCGCCGCAGCAACGGCGACACCGAGACGGTCGACCTCTACCAGTTCTTCCTCAAGGGCTCGCTCGACCTGAATGCCGTGCGCATGAAGCCGAACGATTACATCATCGTTCCGCTGAAGACTCGTTCGGTGGCGATCGAAGGCGAAGTACGCCGGCCCGCCAGATTTGAGTTGACTGGATCCGAAGGGATGCGCGAACTGTTGGATTTCGCGGGGGGCTTCACGCCGGAGGCTTACCCAAAGCAAGCGCAAATCGTCCGCAACGAGCCTGGCAAAGGCGAGACAGTGATGGACGTTGACATCTCGACCCTCATGAATCCTTCCGCGACCAACATTGCTCTTCAGGATGGTGACCGCGTACGAGTGCCGACCAATGTGCAGGTGCGCCGCCGCGTGGTGACGGTTGGTGGGGATGGCGTTGTCCGCCCTGGCACTTACGAGTGGCGCCCTGGAATGACCATGCGCGACCTGATCGACCGCGCTGAGGGACTGCGCGAATACGCGTTCACCGAGCGAGCGGACCTCGTCCGCACCGAGGATGACTTTTCCAAGTCGCTGACCACCTTCGCACTGAATGAGCTCTTCCAGAAGGACGCATCAGGGCAGTTTGTGTTCACTGGGAACTCGGACAAGAACATCCCGCTGCGCGAGATGGATGAGGTCTTCGTGCAGTCCTCATACGGTCTGGTCGGAAAGGACAAGTTCGTCACCCTTGCGGGCCATGTCAAGCAGCCAGGACCGACCGTGCTGGCGACGAATATGACGCTCGCCGACCTGATCTTCCTGCGGGGCGGATTCCAGGACCCCGCATTCGAACGCGCCGCATACAAGGATGTCGCTCACATCATCCGCAAGGTGCCTGGATCGATCGGCGAGCAACTCATTCCCTTCGATCTCGGCGCCGTGCTGCGCGCCGATGCGGCGGCTGACATGCAATTGCAGGACGGCGATGTCATCCGCCTGTACTCATTCGAGGACCTCTCGATGAAGCGAACGGTGCAGATTGATGGACTCGTCAAGAAGCCCGGTGCGTATCCAATGGTCGATGGGTTGACCTTGGAGGATCTGCTGGTGCTTGCGGGCGGACTGCGTCCCGATGCGTACAAGGTCGAAGCAGTCGTGGCTCGGGTGGAAGCTGATGGCGGCGCAAGCAACGAAGCGAATCACACCGCGCCCACATTCGTGGTACCCGTCCCGTCTGACTTTCTGGCGAAGGCGCCCGCACAGCGGTTGCCCGTCAGGCCATTCGATCGAATCACGGTGAGGAATGTGCTGGGCTGGGAGCCGTTGGATGTCGTCTCGGTGACTGGTGAGGTCCTGTACCCAGGCAACTACTCGCTCGCATCGAAGGACGAGACGATCTCAAGCCTCATCAAGAAGGCAGGCGGACTTCGCAAGGAGGGGTTGCCCGAAGGAGCCGCCGTGCGCCGCCGACGCAATGTGATTGCCCTCGATCCGTCAGCGCCAACGGACACCTACGAAATCACGATCGACCTCGCGGCGGCGTTGGCCGAACCTGGCGGCAGCGATGACATCGTGCTCAAGAACGGCGATGAGATCAACATCCCGACCAATCCTGGCACTCTTGAAGTGCGCGGTGCGGTGCGTCG
>SYGP01000045.1 GCA_005799495.1 Planctomycetia bacterium | reverse complement strand
GCCACGCGCTGCTGCTGACCGCCCGACAGTTGATTCGGAACGCGCTCCGCGTACTCGCCCATCCGCACGAGATCGAGCGCCTCACCCACCCGCCGCCGCCGCTCATCCGACGCAACGCCACGCACCTCAAGACCGAACCCGACATTCTGCGCAACGGTCATGTGCGGCCACAGCGCATAGTTCTGAAAGACCATCCCTGCATTGCGGCGCTCCGGCGGCACATCCGTCACATCGCGGTCGCCGAAGCGGATACGCCCCGCCGTCGGCTGCACGAACCCCGCGATCATCCGCAGGATCGGCGTCTTGCCGCACCCAGACGCGCCGAGCAGAAAAAACAACGAGCCCGCCGGGATGTCCAGCGAAACATCCTCAACCGCGACCGCGCGGTCGTACGCCTTTCGGATTCCCTGCAAGTGAACGCTCGTCACTGCCGCAGGATAACGAGATGGATCTCGCATCGCGGGCGTAGCATCGCCCGTGTGGGCAACCCGATCGAACGACTCAAGGGGTTGCAGGACCGTCGAAGTTCACTCGGCACCGCCATCCCCAACACCACCATCAGCCGCGATGTCAAGCAGCTTCGCACAACGGTTGAACGCATCGCGCGGCGGATGGGTTCCGCCGGCGACATTTGGGAGCGAATCGTCCCCGCATCGATTCGTGCGGACACGCGCCTCTCGGGAATCACTGGCGGCGTCCTGCATGTCGTGACAGGATCCGCATCCACCAGCTACGCACTTGACCGCCTGCTCCGCGAGGGCGCCGAGGATGCGATTCGCATTGCGAGCGAGGGGCGGATCACGCGCGTGCGAATGCGCATCGGCAGCGTGGACCTTCACCCGAAGCGCGAACGCCAAACAGATTGATCGCCGCGCTCGACTGTTTCGCCAACGCGCTTGGACCGCTTGGACAGCGGCGTTCAGCCGTTGCCGGCTTCGGGAACTTCGATGAAGACATCGAGCAGCTCGCCTGGATACAACCGCGCCCCAGCGGGGATGTCGATCTCGTACAGCACTTGCAGGACACGCACATCGATTCGTTCCGCCGCCTCGCCGGTGATCGACTTCTTCGGCACGACATACGGCACCGTGCGCGTGTACCGAAGTGGATAGCGGTCGGGTGCTCCGCCGCGCGGCGCTGCGATCGCCTTGGCCTGCGGGCTGAAGCGCCATGCGTCGAGCTCATCGATTTGGACGCGCACATTCAGCCGAGTGACTTCGCCGAGCGCCACGAACTCCATCTTGGATCCAGGCGAGACATATTCACCCGAGTCGACCTCCACCGCGAGGACCGTTCCCTCGCGGGGAGCGCGGATCGTCTCGCGTTCGAGGCGCACTTGGAGCGCGTCGACGGCGCTGTGAGCCGCGGCGACCTGCGCCTCTTGGACGGCGAGGTCTTCGGGCCAGGTGCCGCGCTTCACATCGTCCAGTTCGGCTTCGGCGCGGCGGACTTCTGCTTGCGCCGATGCGACATCGAACTCGAGGCGGGGTTGTTCGTTTCGGCTCGCAGCCAGATCTGGTCCGACTTCCTGCAGGCGAGCAAGACGCCCTTGCGCATCGGTGAGTCGGGCGTTGGCTGCGGCGAGGGTTGCCTCGCGCATCGCGACGGCGGTGGCGTGCGGCAGCGAGCGCAGTGCGGCGAGGCGGCGCTCCTCCACACTCAGACGCGCCTTCGCTTCGGCGAGGTCGGCGGCGGTCTGCCGAGAATCGAGCACGAAGAGCACATCGCCCGCGCCCACTTGCTGACCCTCGACGACTGCGACGCGGTCCACGATGCCGGCGAGTGGCGATCCGACGCTGATGACATCGGAACTCGGTTCGACGAGACCGACGCCGGCGATCCGCTTGCCGAAGGGGCTCTTGGCAGGTTCCTGCGACATGGGCGGGAGCGGCGACGATGGCACCTGTCGCACCACGGTCAGCACCGCCAGTCCGACGCCCGATGCGGCGAGCAGCGGAATGAGCAGGAACCTGATCTTGATCACTCCGCGAATCCTAGCGCGGTGCGTTCGGGCGCCCCGAGACCGAGCGCGGTGCCGTGGCGATCGGTCAGTCGATCCACGCGTCCGTCGTCCATGTGCGCGATCCTGTCACCGAAGCGGAAGATGCGCTCGTCGTGCGTGACGATGATGACCGCGCGATCGGGGTGCCGACAGGTTTCCACGATCAGCTCCATGACGGATTGGCCCGTGGCACCGTCGAGCGCGCTTGTCGGTTCATCGCAGACGAGCATGCGAGGCTCGTTCACCAGCGCGCGCGCGAGGGCCACACGCTGCTGCTGCCCACCGGAAAGTTTCAGTGGCGCGCTGCGCTCGCGGCCCGACAGCCCGACTCGAGCCATCATGTCGGATGCTCGCTCGAGTGCCTGTGCCCTGCGGACTCCAGCGAGGACGAGCGGGATGGCCACATTCTCGGCGACACTGAGCTGCGGGATCAGATTGAACTGCTGGAACACGAACCCGACGGTCCGCAGTCTCCACAGCGTGCGCTGGTCGCCGCGAAGCGCGTTGGGATCCGTGCCGAGCACCTCGAGTTGCCCTTGATCGCGCGCGAGCAGCCCCGCGATGATCGAGATCAGCGTGGTCGTGCCGCATCCCGAGGGGCCGACGAGCATCGCCACCTCGCCGCACGGCAGTTCCAGGTCGGCGCCCTGCAGCGCGATGACCCGCGCGTCACCCGACCCGAACGCCTTCGACACGCCACGGGCGAGCACCGCTGGTCCACCGCGTGAAGCTGCGATGCTCATCCCTTGAAGACCTCGGCTGGGTCGAGACGCAGCACCTTGTACATCCCGAGCGCTGCGCTGCCGACGCAGATCAGCACGACTGCGCTCGCGGCGATCAATGGGATATGCCAAGTCATTCGAAACGCCAGTCGATCGCCCGGGATGGTGAGTCCGAAGAGGCTCGTCACGCCAATGCCCAGCCCGAAGCCGAGCACGGCCACGGTGGCAGCCTGCAGCGAGACCATGCCAAGCAGGCGCGGCGTGGTTGCTCCCATCGCCTTCATCGCACCGAAGTACTTGAGGTTGTCGAGCGTGAAGTTGTAGAAGGTCTGCCCTGCCACGGCCACGCCGACGACGAATCCAAGGATGATCGATGTGCCGAAGTTGATCGGGATGCCGGTTTCGCTCATCCAGTAGTTCAGTGTCTTGTTGCGGAAGTCATCGGTCGGGAACGCCGCGAGCCCGGTCCGCTCGCGGATCGTTGCGCAGAGGCGGTCGATGTCCTGCCCCGGCTCGGGGGACGCGAGGATCATCGATGTCAGTCGTCGGTTCGGCGGCGCGAACTGGATGGCGCGGTTGTAGGTCGTGTACACCACGGGCTGGCTCTGGAATGTCTGCGTGGCCTTGCAGATTCCCACGACTTCCGCGCGCATTTCGTTGAGTTCCAGGATGTCGCCCACGCGAAGCGGGCGTGGCGCACCACCCTCGGGCGGTCGCTTCACCATGAACTCGCGGCGGCAGGCGCGTTCATCCACGATGATCCCATCCGACCTCCGCAGATCGTCGAGTGAGCCTTGCAGCATTCGGGATGGGCCCGCGATCAGGCTGGCGTCATCGATGCCGATCACTTGCGACATCTGCCGCTGCCCATCGGGCAACTGCACCATGATGAGCCCCTTGAAAAGCGGCACTGCCCAATCAAGTCCCTCGATCCCGCGGATGCGCTGAACGGCTGTCGTGCGCAGGGCCTTGTTGTCGTCGAGGTATCGCTGGTCGGGGTCGGCGATCCAGATGTCCGCCTGCGGCGTGTCGGTGATGAAGCCGAATGTGCGGCTCATGAGTCCGACGAAGATCGAGGACTGTTGGCTGATGAGCAGTGTCGCGAACCCCAACCCCAGCAAGATTCCGTAGAACTTCGCTGCGTCACCAAACAGCATCTTGAGGGCGAACAGGCGCATGCATCAACCGACGACCGTTGATGCTAGACGCGGAACCGTTGGAGCACCGCGCCCGATGCTGGCGATGGCGCGCGTGGCTCAGCGGCGACTTCCGGATCGGATGACCGCTGCGTGGACTGTGGACTCGCCAGCCGGGGAAAGGTCAACGGCGGAATCAACAGCGAAGATCTCACCGCCCTGCTCGGCAACTGGGGTCCTTGCGCGCAGTGACGCAAGTGATTTGAACGCGTAGGCGAGTTGTTCGCCTGCGCGGATAGATCGAATCAAAGAGCGCCCGGTCCGAACCGGGCGCTTTTCATTTGGCTTGAGGGGAAGTGCCGCGGAGGCGGCGCACTTCGGCAGCCTGGGCAGCGGCCTTCGACCGTGGTCGAGTGCTGTTCGACCGCTTGGGCAGCGGCATGGACCTGCCGAGGCTCAGACAGCTCTCGCCTGCTCCACGGACCTGCGGTCCGCGTTCGCAGGCTCGAGAACTCGCTCGGCAGGAGTCATGCCGCTGCCCAAGCGGACCCATGCACAAAAACCGCGGCGCGAGTGTGCTTCGGTCACTCCGCGACAATCGTGCGGTTGACCGTGGAAATCAGGTTGATCCTCGGAAAATGAAAAGAAGAGAGAGCGTAAATGGAAGAGGAAAGAGAGGAAAGGGAATTCAGGGGGCCCTCAAGGCGCGGAACCCGAGGTTGCTGTCCGAGCTGGCAGGCGTGTCGTCGGTGCGGGCGGAGGAACGCACGTAGTACGTGCTGTTGCT
>SYGP01000044.1 GCA_005799495.1 Planctomycetia bacterium | reverse complement strand
GTGATGTCGCCGCCGTAGCACTTCGCCGTGACGTTCTTCCGCATCGCCGAGATCGATTCGCGCGCGATGATCTTGCCGCCGATGGCCGCCTGCAGCGCGATCTCGAACTGGTGGCGGTCGATTTGCTTCTTCAGTTTCGCGAGGATGGCGCGGCTGCGCTGCTCGGCAGTCGAACGATGGCAGATGAGGCTCAGCGCCTCCACGGGATCTCCGTTCACGAGGATGTTCACCTTCGCGAGGTTGTCCGAGCGATACGCGACCACCTGGTAATCCATGGTCCCGTAGCCGCGGGTGATCGACTTCAGCTTGTCATAGAAGTCGTAGATGATCTCCGCCATCGGCAGCTCGTAATCCAGGATCTGCCTGCCTTCGCCGAGGAAGCGCTGCGCCTTGAAAGTGCCGCGGCGACTGTCGCAGAGCTTGATGAGATCCCCGATGTTTTCCGAGGGGCACATGATCTCGAGCTTCGCAATCGGCTCACGGATCTCCGCGATCAGGGAGGGATCGGGCAGCTCCGACGGATTGTGGATCTCGACTTCCTCGCCCGCGGTCAGCTGCACGACATACTTCACGGTCGGTGCCGTCTGCACGATCTCCACGCCGCCTTCGCGTTCGAGTCGCTCTTGCACGATGTCCATGTGCAGCAGCCCGAGGAATCCGCATCGGTAGCCGAAGCCGAGCGCCTCCGAATGCTGCACCTCGAAGGTGAAGCTGGCATCGTTCAGGTTGAGTTTCTCGATCGCCTCGCGCAGCGCCTCGAAACTCGCCTTCTTGCCCGTCCCTGCCTCCGCATCGGCGCTCGACGGATAGAAGTCGCAGAACACCATCTGCTTCGGCTCTTCGTAGCCAGGCAGCGGCTCTTCGGCGGGATTGCCCTCGAGCGTGACGGTGTCGCCCACGCGGACATCCTTCAGACTCTTGATGCTTGCGCTGATCGATCCCACCTGCGCCCAGCCGAGTTCCTTCACGCGTGTCACATGCGGCGTGTAGCGGTTCAGTTCACTGACGGCGAAGGTGCGTCCAGTTCCCATCATGCGAATCTTGTCGCCCACGCGGAGCACGCCGTCGAAGATCCGCACGTACACCACCACGCCGCGGTAATCGTCGTACTTCGCATCGAAGATCAGCCCGCGAAGCTTGTCGGTGCGCGGCGGCCGCGGCGCAGGCAACTTGCGGCAGATCAGATCGAGCAGCTCCTGAATGCCCTTGCCCGACTTCGCGGAGACGCTGATGCAGTCCTCGGCTGGCAGCCCAAGCACCTGTTCCACTTCCATCGCCACGCCATCGGGGTCCGCCGCCGGAAGGTCGATCTTGTTGATCACGGGGATCAGTTCCAGCCCCGCTTCCACCGCGAGATATGCGTTCGCCACCGTCTGCGCTTGAACGCCCTGCGTGGAATCCACCACCAGCACCGCGCCTTCACACGCCGTCAGCGCACGACTGACTTCGTAGGTGAAGTCGACATGCCCCGGCGTGTCGATGAAGTTCAGTTCGAAGTCGCGTCCGTCGCAGGGGTGGTGCACGGTGACGGCACTCGCCTTGAGGGTGATGCCGCGTTCGCGCTCAAGAGCCATCGAATCAAGGAACTGCGCGCGCGCCTCGCGCGCCGACACCGCGTTGGTCGCCTGCAGCAGGCGATCGGCAAGCGTGCTCTTGCCGTGATCAATGTGCGCGATGATGGAAAAGTTTCGGATGTCCATGACGCTCTTCGCGCTGCATCCGCGAAGCCCCCAAGTGTAGTGCGATTCCCTCGTTCAGCCCGTGCAACGCGTTCACGGCGGGGAATCCGCCTTGGCGGATGCCGCGGCATCGATGGCGCGCAGCAGTTGCTCGACGAGCACGGAGCGCACCGCGTCGAGGGTTGGTTCCGCCGCGCCCAGTTCACGCTGCATGCTCGTCACGCGCCGCCCATGCAGTCCGCAAGGCACGATGAGATCGAACTGGCGCAGGTCGGGCTGCACATTCAGCGCCAATCCATGCATGGAAATCCAGCGCGACAGCCGCACGCCGAACGCACACACCTTCGCCCCGCCGATCCAAACGCCGGTGGCACCCTGCTCGCGCGTGCCCTCCAGCCCGAACGCCGCAAGCGTGTCGATCACCGCACCTTCAAGCATCCGGAGGTAGCCATGGACCCGCAGTCCCACCAAGTTGAGGTCGAGCACGAGGTACGCCACGATCTGCCCGGGGCCATGCCAGGTGACATCCCCGCCACGGTCGGTCTCGACGCGCTGCACACCGAGTGATGCGAGGCGTTCATCGGAAACCAGCACATGCATTGGCGCGTCAACCCGGCGCGTGACCGTGATGACGGGCGGCACATGCTCGACGAGGAAGATGGTGCCCAAGGGAAACGATGTGGCGCGCACCGTGGTGTCGCGTTGGGCCAGCAGGCGCGCGTGCTCGGCGCGCTGCAGTTCATACGCGGCTGCATAGGAGATTTGCCCGAGATCCTGCACACGAACGAGCGGCTCGCGGCGATCACCGTCGGGGTGCGTTCCAACTGCTCCCATGACGCGCGCGATCGTACGCGCAGGCTTATGCTTGCCCCACCGCCATGCCGACCATTCATCCCACTGCGATCGTCGAAGGGGATGTCTCGCTCGCCGATGATGTGGTCGTGGGCCCGTGGTGCCATCTTCGCGGCGTGCTCGGCCCGCTGCGCGTGGGCGCGGGAACGCGGCTTCGCTCGCTGGTGACGCTGGAAGGACCGCTCGACCTCGGTGCGCGCAATGATCTGTACCCGCATGTGTGCATCGGCGGTGCCCCGCAGGACCTCGGCTTCAGCCCCGACACCCCCGGCGCGGGCATGGTGATCGGCGACGACAATGTGTTCCGGGAGGGAGTCACGCTTCACCGACCGAAGACGGCACTCCAAGGTCGCATCGGCAACAACAACTACTGGATGGCGAACTCGCACGCCGGACACGACTGCATCGTCGGAAACCACTGCACCTTCGCCAACGGTGTCCTGTTGGCTGGTCATGTGGAGATTGCGGACCGCGTCATCATCGGCGGGAACGCCTCGGTGCATCAGTTCGCGCGGGTCGGCCGCGGCGCCATGATCAGTGGCATGACTGGCGTGGTGCAGGACCTTTGCCCTTTTTTCCTCGTCACGGAGATCAATGTGGCTTGGTCGGTGAATGTGGTGGGTCTCAGACGGCAAGGCGCTAGTTCCGCGACGATCGACACCGTGCGGTGGGTTCATCAGACGATCTGCCGAAGTGGGCTGCTGCTGAAGTCCGCTGTCGAGGTGCTGCGTTCACGCGCGGGCGATCCGCTGGTCGATGAATATCTTGCGTTCATTGCCGCTTCCAAGCGTGGGATCGCGACCGCCCGCGGACGCGGCTCGACGCGCGGCGACTGAAGGATCATCACGGGCACCACCCACGCACACGAAGCCAAGGAAGGCACACGCTTGACAGTGCACGCATCCGCCACGCCACGCGAACGACGCCGAAGGCACCGCCCATGAGTGCGCAGGTCTGCGTTCTTGCGAGCAGTTCGCGCGGAAATGCGACGGCGATCTCTTTCGATGCGAGCGGGCGTTTCATCCTCGTCGATGCGGGGCTGACCCCCCGCGGCGTGCGGACCGCACTGTCGCAGGCGCAGGCGGTCAGCAGCTTCCACACTCTGCGGGCGATCTTTCTCACGCATCTCGACCGCGATCACTGGTCACCCGCGTGGACGCGCCAACTGAACCGCGCGCCCGTGCCCGTTGTCGTGCGTGCGGAGCATGCGGAGTCGGCGCTGCAACTCGGAGTGCCCAAGCACTGCCTGCGTGCGGTCCGTGGGCGTTTCGCGCTCGGTGAAACTGCACAGGCGGACGCGATCGAGGTCCCGCATGACGACGCGGGTTCCACCGCCTTCCGATTCGACTGCGAATCGGGGTCGATTGGACACGCCACGGACCTCGGCGCAGTGGAGAATCGCCTCGTCGATGCCTTCCAGGGGCTGGATCTGCTGTCGATCGAGAGCAACTACGACCTCGCTTTGCAGCAAGCATCGAGCAGACCTTGGTTTCTGAAGCAGCGCATCATGGGCGGACGCGGTCACTTGTCGAATGACGAGTCCGCCGCCGCCGTTGCGCGCTTGGCGGCGGGCGGCACGATCCGCCAGTTGGTGCTTCTACACCTGTCGATCGAATGCAATCGCCCCGCGATTGCGGCGGAAGCGATGAGCGCGGCGGTTCCGGCACTTGCGGCCACGATGGTGGTGAGCAAGCCGTTCGAGCCATCGCCCGTGCTCCGCGTGCGCTGCATGCGCGGCAGTGCGCCCAACCTCCGTGAAGATTCGGTTGCGGTCGCATCGTCGCCGCTCCGCTAATCTCCACTCGCTCCATGAGCGACGCCCTCACCCATGAATGCGGCCTCGCGCTCGTCCGCCTGCGCAAGCCCGTCGAGTGGTATCAGCGGCAGTACGGGGATCCCGTGTGGGGACTCCGCAAGCTCTACCTGCTGATGGAGAAGCAGCACAACCGCGGGCAGGATGGCGCGGGGATTGCGGCTGTGCGCTTCGATGCGCTGCCAGGCGAGCCATTCCTGGAACGCGAACGGTCGGGGAAGCGCAATCCCGTGGAGCGACTCTTCGATGATGCGCTGGCGCCCGTTCGCGCGCTCGACGAAGACACGCTTCGCACGGCGTCCATCGCCGAACTCAAGCGGCGGATCCCGATGCTCGGCGAGGCGCTGCTCGGACACCTTCGCTACGGCACATTCGGTGGGCGATCTGCGGAGGCGTGCCACCCATTCCTGCGCCGATCGATCGTGGCAAGCCGCAACTTGGCTCTCGCGGGCAACTTCAACCTCACGAACGCACCCGAATTGTTCGACCTGCTCGTCGAATACGGCCTCTCACCCGTGGGCGGCAGCGACACGGGGGTCGTGCTCGAAAAGATCGGCCACGCGATCGACTGTGAGCATGACGCGCTTGCGTCGACGGCTGGCCCAGGATCGTTCAAGAATCTCGAAGGACGCGAACTGGCTGCAGAGGTCAGTGCGCAGCTCGACTTCGGCCGCATCCTGCGCCGCGCGGCGGAGAAGTTCGATGGCGGTTACACGCTCGGTGCGCTCCTGGGCAACGGTGACTGCTTCGCCTGCCGCGATCCCGCCGGCATCCGTCCCGCGTTCATGCTGATCACCGACGAGGTCGTTGCCATCGCCAGTGAACGCCCCGCCCTGGCGTCGGTCTTCGATGTGCCGATCGCGCGCGTCGAGGCGCTCGAGCCTGGGCATGTGCTGACGGTCAAGCGCAGCGGCGAGATTCGTTCGCAGCGCTTCGCTCCACCGAGTCCGATCCGCCAGTGCACCTTTGAACGGATCTACTTCAGTCGCGGCAATGATCCAGACATCTATGAGGAACGCAAGCGGCTCGGCATGCACCTCGCACCACGAATCCTCGAGCGTCTCGGCGGCAGTGTGGAGCATGCGGTGTTCTCGTTCATCCCCAACACAAGCGAGAGCGCGTATTTCGGGCTCGTGCAGGAAACCGAGCGAATCCTGCGGGCACGCGGTGCCGAACGCGTCATGCAACTGCACGCGGAAGGCGCCGTGACCGAAGCGGAGATCGTGCGGCTGATGGATGTGCGCGTGCGCGCGGAGAAAGTGGCGCACAAGGATCAGCGGCTCCGCACCTTCATCACGCATGATGCGGCGCGGCGCGATCTCGTGGCGCATGTGTACGACATCACCCACGGCACCGTGCGAAGCGACGACACGCTGGTCGTCGTGGACGATTCCATCGTCCGCGGCACAACCCTCCGCGATTCGATCATCACGATCCTCTCGCGCCTTCGCCCCGCGCGCATCCTGATTGCGAGCAGCGCGCCACCGATCATGTACCCGGACTGTTACGGGATCGACATGAGCCAACTCGGGCGCTTCATTGCATTCGAGGCAGCGATCGGTCTGCTGCGCCGGCGTGGGGAGGAGTCGGTGCTTCAGGATGTCGAGGCACTCTGCCGCGAACAGGAGACGCTGCCACCCGAACGCATGCGAAACCACGTGCGCCTGATCTACGACCGCTTCACGCATGAGGAACTTTCGAATGAGGTTGCGCGGCTGATCCGGCCGCGCGGCGCAGAGTGGGATGGCCCCGTGGAAGTCGTGTATCAGACGATCGAGGGGCTGCGATACTCGATGCCGGATCACACGGGGGATTGGTATTTCACGGGCGAGTACCCGACGCCGGGCGGTCTGCGCGTCCTGAACCGCGCGTTCCTGAACTGGTGCGCCAAGAACGACGCGCGCGCCTACTGAACTCGGCGGTACGGACGATGCGAGGGGGGCGCGTGTCAAGGGTCCGAAAACCATCGGGCCATTCTTGGCGCGGCTTGACATGGGATGCTGCTCAAGGTTCAATGCCCCGTTCCCCCATGGCACGCTATACAGGTCCAAAGGTCAAGCTTTCTCGCCGCGTCGGAGTTCCGATTGCGGACACGCCCAAGCACACTGCGAAGCGGCAGTTGACCCCGCCTGGCATGCACGGCTTCCGCGGTCGTCGCGCAAAGCCCTACGGCATGCGCAAGGACGAGAAGCAGAAGTTGCGTTACCACTACAGCGTGCTCGAGCGGCAGTTTCGCCGGTACCTCGATGAGGCATCGCACAGCCGCGGCAACACGGGCGAAGTGCTCCTGCAAAACCTCGAGCGCCGGCTCGACAATGTGGTGCGTCGCGCTGGATTCGCCCGAACGATCTGGGCGGCTCGACAGTTGGTGGTCCACGGTCATGTGAAGGTCAACGGTGCAAAGGTCGATCGACCGTCCTTTGCCTGCGAGCCCGGCATGGTCGTGTCGATGCGTGATGGCGTTCACAAGCTCGTGCGCGAGACGATGGAAACCATGACGGGTCACATCGTTCCTGGCTGGATGGAAGTGAATCCAGCGGAACTCTCGCTGAAGGTGCTCTCGATGCCCTCATCGGAGCAGATTCCTTTCGACGTGAACACCAACCTCATCGTCGAGTTCTACCGCTGATCGTCCAACGCCTTTTCATTGGGCGCTCGGACGACCAGAGTCCGCGCGCCCATTTTCATTCCCCGACTTCCTCCGGAGCCCACGCATGCTGAAGTTCTTCCGAAAGAACGAGAACCTGACCCGCTGGATCCTCGTGATCGGCATGACATTCCTGATGGTGTCGTGGCTGGTGTTCGACCAGAGCAGCACCTTCCTCACCCAACTGTTGGAGGGGCGTTCCACATGGGCGACCACTCGCGATGGCACTTCGTTTTCCGAGGCGGATTTGCGCCGTCTGCAACAGGAGACCCGGGTGATCGGCATGCTCGGAGATCCTGTGGTGCGTCAGTTGCAGTTCGACAAGGATCCGGTGCACTGGTGCCTGCTGACCAAGGAGGCGGAGGCGGCGGGTTTGGTCGGCGGCGCAGCGGATGGCCAGTCGCGCATCACCGAGATGGCGACCAACAGCAAGTTGCCCGAGGCGAATCTGGTGGGCGCACTCTGCCGCGAGGGCGGCATGTCGCCGCGCGAAGTCTTCGAGACCATCGCGAAACTCAATGGCGTGGAGCGCTACATCAATCTGGTGCTCAGCGGACCGACCCGAATGTCCGTGGTCCGCATCGAGCAGACCGCTGCATCGCTGCTGAACGCCGTGTCGGGCGAGGTCACGGTGCTCGATGGCGTGAACTCGAAGGTGGATGTGCCAGCGCCAAGCGATGCGCAGCTCGCTGAGCAGTTGGAGGAGTACGGCGATCAGGCGCCGGGTGCTGGCAAGTATGGATTCGGCTACAAGACTGCGGACCGCGTGCGTTTGGAGTGGCTCGTGGTGCCAGCGACCTCGGTGACCGCTGTGGTGGAGTCGAGCCCCGCGCTCTCCAACATCGAACTTCGCAAGTATTGGATTGAGAACCAGACGGAGTTCGCCGCGCCACAACTGGCTGCGACTTCCGAGGGCGCGTCGTTCGAATCGAACCGCGACGCCGTTCGCGCCAAGGTGCTGACCAAGGCAAGCGCCGACAAGCGCACGGAGATTGCGAAGTACATCTCCGATCGGTTGCAACTCTCCTTGCGCGGCATCGAGCAGGTGAACGGCTACTACACGCTGCCCGCCGACTGGAGTGCGAAGCAACTGAGTTTCGCGGCGCTTGCCGCGGACGTGGCGCAGAAGTTCGCCATCCCCACGCCCGCGCTCGAGACGCGAACCGACGAGTGGCTTGGCGTGAGTGATGTTGCGGCGCTTCCGGTGCTGGGTGGTGCGACAACCAACCGTTTCGGATCTCAGCCCGTTGCGGCGACGCAGATCATCCAGTCGCTTCGCGAGTTTGGTGGCAAGCCGACGCTGGTGGCGCAGGTGTCCGTCGCCGGTCCTGTGCTGCAGACGGCGCTCGGAGACATCGTGGCGTTCCGTGTCACCGCTGCGGAAGCTGCTGCCCCCCCCGCATCCGTGGATGCCGCGCGCGAGGCTCTGACCAAGGATGTCACGCGCGTCGAGCGCTTCGAGAAGTTGGAGACCCTGATGGCCGAGATCCAGAAGCAGGCGGCGGATCAGGGGCTCGCGTCCCTTGCGCAGACCTACGGCACGAAGGTGGAAGCGTTCACCGATCTCCGTCAGGGAGAAAAGCAGTTTCTGCAGTACGGCCTCAAGTTCCCTGGATCGCTGCCCACCCTCGGCTCAGATGCGGCGGTGGCGAAGGCAATCGTGCTGAAGGCCATGGCACTGCCTGCTGGACGGAACATCGCGGACTTGCCGATCGCCGATCGCACGGTGGTGGTTGCCGCGCCGGACAAGTTGGCGGTCGTGGCCGCGCGGATCGACTCCGTCACGCCCATGCACCGCGGCGACCTCGCACCGCTGTTGACCAACGAGCGCTTCAAGAATGTGGCTGCGTCGGAAATGTCCGATGGATCGCCGCTGGATCTGTTCACACTCGAAGCGATCACGGAGCGTCAAGGCTTCACGCTCGCCAACCCACGCCCCGAACAGGACTCCGCGGAGTCTGATGATGAGGCGAAGGGCGAATCGAAGGCGAGCCAGTCATGACCGATGCCCAGCAGCCCGCCGTGCTGCCGACCATCGCCTACGACCTCTTCGCGAAGCTTGACCTGCGCGTTGCCACGATCGTGAGCGCGGAACCGCATCCGAACGCGGACAAGCTGCTGAAGATTCGTCTCGATGATGGCACGCCCGAGGGACGACAGGTCTGCGCGGGCATCAAGGCCTGGTACGAACCAACTGCTCTCGTCGGCAAGCAGGTGATCATCGTTGCGAATCTTGAGCCACGCATGCTGCGCGGCGAGACGAGCGCAGGCATGATCCTCGCGGCAAGCGATCTGAAGGAGGGCGCCGTGCCAGCGATCGACGGCAAGCCGGGCGCGGATGCGCGCGATGTGCTGCTGCTCACGGTGGATCGCCCGGTCAAGGCTGGATCGAAGGTCAGCTGAACGCGCGGTGCGTCAGACGCCCACAGCGCGCGCATCGCGATCGCTGAGCATGCCACCGTCGGTGCGTGCACGCACCGTGCCGTCGCGGCGCCAAGACCGTTCGCAGCGTGGCTCGGAGCGCAAGTCCTCGATCTCAACCGCCGCGATCGAGCGATCAAGCCGCACGCGCGAGACACCGCAGGCGTCCGCCAACTCCGCCGCGAATGGCTCGAGGACTCCTTGCGGATCCGGGAGGATGGCCGCCGCATCGAGCGGGTTCTCGATCCCCCGCTGCTTCGCTGCTTCGAGCGCCTTCGACACGGCCGTACACGCATCCATCACGGACTGCCAGCGCGGATCGCGCGGCGCGTCGATGCCGACATGCACCTGCGTGAACAGCAGAGGTGCGTTCTCGCCATGCAGCGCACGCCACGCCTCCTCCGCGGTGTGCGGCAGGATCGGCGCAAGCAGTCGACAGAGGACTTCGACGGCCATGCGCATCACAGCCTGCGTGCTGCGGCGCCGCGGACTGTCCGCCGCGTCACAGTAGAGGCGGTCCTTGACGGCGGCGCAGTATGCCGCAGAGAGCGTCTCATTGCAGAAGTGGAAAATCGCCAAGTGTGCGCGGCGGAAGTCGAAGCCGCGGAACGCCGCACGCACATCGGCCTCGAGCGCGGCGAGTTCGCCGAGCAGCCAACGGTCGAGCGTCTCGCGCGGAGCGGCGGCGGCAAGGCGATGCGCTTCATCGATCGACCAAGCGGGTGCATCGAACAGATTCGAGAGCAGGAAGCGCAGCGTATTGCGCACCTTTCGGTAGGACTCGCCAGCGAGGCGGAAGTAGTCGGTGTCAATGCGGATGTCATTCTCATACGGCGCGCTCGAGACCCACCAGCGAGCCACCTCGGCACCGAAGTCCTTCAGCAGTGTCTCCACATCGAGCGCATTGCCGAGGCTCTTGCTCATCTTGCGCCCGTCGCGATCGACGAGGAAGCCGTGTGTCACAAGCGCCGAAAACGGCGGCTCGCCCGTGACGCCCAGCGCCGGGAGCATCGACAACTGAAACCAACCGCGGTGCTGATCGGAGCCCTCGAGATACAGCGCACTGGGGAAACCAATGCCGCGCGTACGCAGCACCGAGTGCCAGGAAGATCCCGCCTCAAACCACACATCGAAGATGTCGTGCATCTTCTGCAGAGCTGCGATGTCGAGCCCCGCCGGCGCGTCTGGATCCTTGGCCGCGTCATATCCAGCGAGCAGATCCGCAGGCGACAGCGTGAACCACGCGTCGCTGCCTTTCTCCGCCACCACGCGCGCCACGGCGCGAACACTCGCCGCGGTCAGGAATGCCGCACCACCCGGGAGCTTGAACGCAGGAATGGGCAGCCCCCACGCCCGCTGCCTGCTGATGCACCAGTCTGGCCGACTCTCCAACATCCCGCGCATGCGGTTCCGCCCCCACGCGGGGACGAACTCGACGCGCGTCTCGACGGCATCGATTGCCATCTTCCGCAGCGATTCGCCGCTGCGGCGCGCGGGTCGATCGACACCGATGAACCACTGTTCGGTGGCGCGGAAGATGACCGGCGTATGACTCCGCCAGTCGTGCGGATACGAGTGGCGGAACGAGATCGCCTTCACCAGATGCCCGCTGCGCTCGAGCGAATCGATCACGAGCGCGTTCGCGTCCCAGACGGACTTGCCGCGCAGCCACTCGGGGACCGTGTCGTCGTAGGTGCCGTCATCCCGCACGGGACAGTAGATGTCGAGCGACTCACGCAGTCCCGTGCGGTAATCGTCCTCGCCATGCCCTGGGGCGGTGTGAACGAGCCCCGTTCCATCTTCGAGCGTCACATAGTCGGCGCCCACGATGCGTCCCTCGCGCGCGCAGAAGGGATGACGGTACTGCAGTCCAAGAAGTGCCGCACCATCCGCCTCGCCGATGCGCCGAACATCGGACGCGCCGACCGCAGCCTGCACCTTCGGCAGCAGCTCCGTGGCGACGACGGTGAGCGCGCCATCCATCTCGACCAGTGCATATCGATACCGCGGGTGAACGGCGATCGCGAGGTTCGCGGGCAGTGTCCACGGGGTCGTTGTCCAGATCATGAAGCTCGGTGTGCATTCACACTCGACACCAAACGCGGCGCCGACAGCGGCTGGATCCACCGCCTCGAAGTCGACATGCACGGATGGATCCTCTCGCTCCTCATACTCGAGTTCCGCCTCGGCGAGCGCCGTGCGGTTGGCGATCGACCAGTGCACGGGCTTCAACTGACGGAACACAAGTCCCTGCTCGAGGAGTCCCGCGAAGACTTCCAGCGTCGCTGCCTCGTACGACGGCTGCATCGTGAAGTAAGGGGCGGCATAGTCGGCGAGCGTGAGCAACCGCTGCATCTGCTGCGACTGCTTGCGGATCACCTTCTCCGTGTACTGGGCGCACTCGCGGCGAATCGCCATGCGGCGCGTGTCCTCCGGCAGCGCGTCGAGTTTCGCAGCCTTGCCTGCCGCGATCAGATCGGTCATGACGCGATGCTCGATCGGCAATCCATGGCAATCCCACCCCGGGATGAAGTGGCAGTCCCTGCCCTCGAGCAGTGCGGATCGCACCACCATGTCCTTCAGCACCTTGTTGAGCATGTGCCCGACATGGATGTCGCCGTTTGCGTACGGCGGTCCATCGTGGAACACGAACGGCTGCGCACCCTGCCGCGCCGCACGCACGGCGGCAAAGATGCCACCGCGCTCCCAGCGAGCAAGCGTGGCGGGTTCCGCTTGCGCGAGGTTGGCCTTCATGGGGAAGGCGGTCTTGGGCAGGTTGAGGGTCGCCTTGTAATCGCGCGCGTCGGACATGGAGCGCGGGAGTGTAGGTCGCTCGCGCCTCGATGCGCAGCCGCGTTCGATCACTCGGGCTTCGGATCGCCCGGCTTCACCACCTCGTCGAGATACTTCTGGAACTCCCCCATGCGATAGGAGATGAAGCAAAAGGCGTGGTGCAGCGCGAACCACTCGATATCGGTCGGGTCCTTCGGGAGATCGCTGCGCTGGCGATTGAGTTCGGCGAGGATGGGTTCCACCTTCATGCCGAAAGCGTACGCCCGCGCCGCATGGCCATCAGGCAGCGGCGGCCGCCGTTCCTGCGATGCCATCACGGGTCACGATGAACAACTCGCTCGTGATCGGATAGGGCAGCCGCGAAAAGTCCCGCGCAACGCGCGTGCGGACACGGTCGATGAACGGGCCAGGGCCATACGAAAGGGCGATGAAGACATCCCGTGCAGGCGTGGCGACATAGAAGTCGCCGCGCAGTTCGCGCGCGAGTCGATCATGGAGTTTGGTGAGCAGCAGGCGCGCTGCGTCGTAGCCATCCTTGAGCGACAGGAGCGCCGCGCGTCCGCCATCATGACTCGTGATGACCTGCGCCTGCAGTTCAGGAGTGTGCGCGGCAAGATTGGTGCGAGCAACAAGTTCCAGTTCGTCGACGGAAACGCCCCACCGCACCATCTGCTCGGTCGAGATGCTGACGGTCATTTCGGGCATGTCGAGGACAAACACCACGACCGTTCCATTCACCCAGGGCATGTACGCGATCGTCTCGCGGTTCACTCCCTCAAAGATGCTCTCGGGCTGGATGCGCGGCATGATGCGATGTCGAGCCACCGAGAATGGGATCGGCGTTGCGCCGATGCTGTCTCCTTCGAAGACTCGGTCAAAGTAGGAGCGCACGAAGGTTTGGTCGCGCGAAGGATCCTGATGCATCATGCGAAAGAGGTTGTCGAGCGTGAAGGCCTTGCCGTCGATCGTGATTTGAAGTGGCGCAATGACCTGCACATTGCGCTGCGCGTACCATTGGCGCAGCCAGTTGCCGACATGCTCCGTGAACTCCCCGGACTCTTCCGCAAACCAGTTGGATCCGCCTTCACCCATTTCCTTGCTCCTTCCAGATCATGCACCAATGCCGATCTGCAGAAACAATCGGATAGATTTCATGGCACTTCAAGCGAAGGTGCCGATATTTTCGGTCGCGCCCGACTTTTCTGGACCACGGAATGACTCAGATCCCGCTTGACTTTCCCCGCTTCTTTGCGAAGGGCTCATTCGCCGGCGCGCGCGGACCGTTGGTGGTCATCGCGGGTCCGTGTCTGCTCGAGTCGCATGACATCCATCGCCGCATCGCCGAAGCACTCTGCTCATCGTGCGCGAGGCACGGCATGGTGCCCATCTTCAAGGGCAGCTTCGACAAAGCCAATCGATCGAGCGTGCGCAGCCCACGCGGACCCGGCATCGACGCCGGCTGTGAGATGCTCGAGCGCGTGCGCAGCGAGTTCGGCATCCTCGTGACGACCGACATCCACGAGCCATCGCAGGCGGCGCGTGCTGCCGCCGCGGTGGACATGCTGCAGATTCCAGCGTTCCTCTGTCGGCAGACGGATTTGCTGGCGGCGGCGGGATCCACGGGACGCGCAGTCAACATCAAGAAGGGACAGTTCATGGCTCCCTCGGAGATGCGCGGTGCGATCGGTAAGGTGCAGGAGGCTGGTTCGCAGCACATTCTGCTGACGGATCGCGGCACCTTCTTTGGCTACCACCGGCTGGTGAACGATTTCGTCGCGCTCGCGGACCTCGCGGCGCTGGGCGTCCCTGTCTGTCTGGATGCGACCCACAGCACGCAGCGCCCCGGCGAGGGCGAGACAAGCGGCGGCCACGGGCATCACGCCCCGATGCTGGCTCGCGCAGCCGTTGCGGCAGGCGTGGACGCGGTCTTTTTGGAGTGCCACCCCGATCCGGCATCCTCGCCAAGCGACCGCAGCACGATCCTGCCGCTCGCACAACTCGACCCCCTGCTCGGGCAGCTCGCCGCCATCCGCAGGGCGGTCTCTCCATGAAGTGCGATCTCTGCAACAAGCCCGCCGTCGTGCATGAGGTGATCATCCAGGGGGGGAAGTCCACAGAACTGCACCTGTGTGCGGAGCACGCGATCGAGAAGGGGCTTGCAGTTCCGACGCAGCAGCCGCTTGCGGACATCCTGCCTGCGCTCGGCGGAGTGGTGAAGGTCGAAGGTGTGATCGGGAGGAGTCCGCAGCAGGCACGCTGCACCGCGTGCGGCTGCACCTTCGCCGATTTCAAGAAGGTCGGCTCGCTGGGTTGCCCTGCGTGTTACGACTCGTTCATGCCGATGATCGCGCAGGTCATCGAGAGGGCGCAAGCGGGTGCCACTGCGCATGTCGGGCATTCGCCGCCGCCGTCGCTGGACGCAGAGCGTGTGCAACGGTTGCGTTCCAAGCTGATGACGGAACTGGAGAATGCGATCGCCGCGGAGCAGTATGAGCGCGCAGCGCAACTGCGCGATGAGTTGAAGGCGCTGGAGGCGGCGCCGCAGGTGCACGATGAGTGAGTCCTTTTCTGCCGCGCTCACGCAGCTCGGTCCCGAGAGCGATGTGGTCATCACCAGTCGCGTCCGCTTCGCGCGGAATCTTCGCGGGTTTCCATTCACCTCGCGCGCGAGCAGTCCTGTCCGGCAGGAGGTCATGCGTCTCGTGCGCCGCGCCGTCGAGCAGTCGTCACCGCACGATGGATCGGGCTGCGAAATGCGCTGGATCGACTTGCAGACCGCAACGCTCCGCGACCGCCAGCTTCTCTGCGAGCGCCACCTGGTGTCGAAGCACTTCGCGTCGCTCGATGCGCCGCGCGCCCTGGCGCTGTCGACGGATGAGCATGTCAGCATGATGGTCAACGAGGAGGATCACCTGCGCATCCAGGCGATCGGCGCTGGCGCGTGTGCGCGCGAGTGCTTTGAACGCGCTGCGGGGGTCGAGCGCCAACTCGCACGCACGCTGCTCTTCGCCTTCCACGAGCGGTGGGGATTCCTGACGGCGTGCCCGACCAATGTCGGTTCGGGCATCCGCATCAGTGCGATGCTGCATCTGCCGGCGCTGACGCTGCTCAAGGAGTTGGATCGCGTGAAGCGTGCAGCGCGCGAGTTGCACCTTGCCGTCCGCGGCTATCACGGCGAAGGCTCGGAATCGCTCGGCGATCTCTACCAGTTCTCCAACCAGACCACACTGGGAGCCACGGATGACAAGCTGCTCAGCGACTTCCACGGCTCCGTGCTTCCCCGTCTCGTGCAGTACGAACGGGAGGCAAGGACTGCTGCGATGGAGAAAGGGCGTGTTCGATTGGAGGACATGGTGCACAGGGCACTCGCCACGCTTCGTTCGGCGAGACTGATCTCTGCGGAGTACGCGGTTCGCGACTTGTGCCGCGTGCGGCTCGGGGCCGTCCTCGGGCTTCTTCCGACTGAACTTGCCACGATCCAACGGTTGCTGCTGCAGGTGCAGCCTGCGCATCTCTCCGTGCTGCACCCGCAAGCGCTCGAAGGCGATGAGACCGAACGCGAACTGCGCGCGACACTCATCCGCCAAGCCCTCGGCTGAACGCCACCATTGGTCGGTCGCGGTCATGCTCGACCTGGTGAAGGGCGAGACCTGACGGCGTCAGCCCCCTGACCACCGACGCCACGCGGAAGTCGCGGTCGCCTGGGTGGATGGCAAGAGTGACGGTGCACTCGCGGCAGCCGTGGCGCAGTACCTGATCGACGGCGATGCGGCGGGCGAGCTTCGGCCCGCGCACATCGGCCTTCCAGCGGTCCTTGCCTGCGGTCGCGCCGCCGCCGATCGGCACGCGCGGGCCATACGCATCCATCACCAGCTTCTTGCCGGACAGCCCGTTGTCGCCCCACGGCCCGCCCTCGATGAAGTCGCCGATCGGATTGATGCGCAGGTCAAGGTCGCCCGACACCGAGAGCCCCGGCACCACGGCCGCCAGCTCCCGCGTGTGCTGCATCAGGCACGCGCGGATCGCCGCATGCGCCGCGATCGCGTTCCACGATGCCACATGCTGGATCGAGGTCGTGATCTGATCGATCGACCAGCGCAGCGATCGCGCGCCGACTTCCTCGCGCACGAGCACGATGACCTTGCCGTCGGGTCCGAGCCCAAGCTTCGGTTGCTTACGGCGCAGTGCATCAAGCGCCGCCGCCAAACGCTTGGCGAGAGCATGCTCGACTGGGTTCATGTCGGTGCCAGGCGTGCTGCATGCATAGCCAACACTGATGACCTGATCGTCAGACACCTCGCGGAACGGCGCTTCACCTGGTAGCAGCGGGCCAACGCTGAGATCAAGCTTGATCTTCAGTCGCCGCGGCTCTGGCGTAAACACCTTGCCGTAACCAATCTGCGCGTACACGCCGCGCGTGATTGCTCGCACATCGATTTCATCAGCGCCCTGCCCTGCGATGCGGCCATCGATGAACACAGCATTGCGGTGCAGCGCCACCTCAATCCCCACGAGCGCACGCGGATCGCGACGTGATGCCTCGTGAACGATCGCGTCGGCAATGGCGTCGGCGAGCTTGTCGGGGTGGCCCGGCAACACGAACTCGGCCGGCCGGAGGGTGACGCACACTTCCTCATCAGCGGGAAGGACGAGGTCCGATGGATGATCCTGGCTCATTCGTCGCCTCCATTCAGGTCAAGCCACAGGTCGGTCACTGCATCGAGATCGCTGCGCAGCGTGCTTGGACCAAGCAGCGCCACGCCGAGGCGGCACTGCTGGAGCGTGGCGAGCGCCGTCACGCCTGGCGTGCCCACGAACCCATCGGTCACGATCACTGCGCGGCGCACACCATGCTGGTGCATGTGCGCGGCCACGCATTCGATCGAGGTGCCGCCGGTGCTCTTCACCACGCCTCGGCCGAGTTCGCGAAGCGCGACCTCGGCGATCTTGGTCGAGAAGAGATGCACCACCGGATGCACGAGCGCCGAGCAATCCATCGCCGCGCCATAGAGCGGACCGAGCACGCTGCTCATGCTCCCCGACACATCGACATACATGTGCACGCGCTCGCCGCACCGACAGCCACGCGGGTTCCGCAGCGCGTGGCGATAGAACGCCGGGCGGTGGCCGAGCCCGTGGAGCACGGCCGCGCGGCGGTCGAGTACGGGAATCGGGGCCTCGATCGCGCGCAACGACTCCTGCGTGTGGAACCCGCTTGCCGTACCGCGCCGACCCG
>SYGP01000043.1 GCA_005799495.1 Planctomycetia bacterium | reverse complement strand
GAACTACTTCCTGCACATGTCCGATGTGACGTTTGATATGGAGCACAACCGTATGGAGGTGCACCAACGCAACAGCGAACCATGGCGCGTGACACTCGTCGACACAGGTGAGGAGACGCTCACGGGCGGACGATTGAAGCGAGTGGCGAACCACGTGCGCAATGAAGAAGCGTTTTTCTTCACCTACGGCGATGGGCTGTGCGACGCTGACCTGGATGCCGAACTTGCGTTCCACCGTAGCCATGGGAAGTTGGCGACCGTGCTCGCCGTGCGTCCTCCAGGGCGTTACGGCGCACTTGAAATCAATGGGAGTCATGTCAGTGGGTTTGCGGAAAAACCACGCGGTGATGGGGGGCTCATCAGTGGTGGATTCTTTGTTCTCTCGCCGAAGTGCATCGATCTGATCGGCGGTGACGACACGCCATGGGAAGGGGAACCTCTCACGACCCTTGCGTCCTCCAAACAACTCGAAGCGTTCGAGCACAGCGGCTTTTGGCAGGCCATGGACACGCTTCGCGACAAGCGGCAGTTGGAGGATCTCTGGCAGTCCCGCAGCGCGCCTTGGAAGAAGTGGGCGTGACTCGCTCCTTCTGGCGCGGTCGACGCGTCTTCCTCACTGGGCACACTGGGTTCAAGGGTGGTTGGCTCGCACTCTGGCTCTCGGACATGGGAGCCGAAGTGCACGGCTACGCACTGCCACCGCCAACAACGCCGAGCCTCTTTGAGATTTCAGACATTGGGCAACGACTGTCTTCGAGCACCATGGCGGACATTCGTGATTCCTCCGCTTTGGCATCAGCACTGCGAACATCGAAAGCAGAAGTGGTTTTCCACTTGGCCGCACAGCCGCTTGTTCGACAGAGTTACCGAGATCCGATCGAGACATTTGGCACGAATGTCATGGGAACTGTTCATCTGCTTGATGCCGTACGTTCGTCCGAGGGCGTGCGGTGTGTTGTGAATGTGACGACGGACAAGTGCTACGAGCATCGCGACGGCGATGCCCCCTTTTGCGAAACGGATCGGATGGGTGGGCACGACCCCTACTCGAGCAGCAAAGGTTGCTCTGAACTCATCACCGACGCTTATCGACGTTCGTTTCTGGCTGCTCAGGGTGTTCGCGTCGCGTCTGCGCGAGCGGGCAATGTCATCGGCGGAGGCGATTGGGCTCGCGATCGACTCGTGCCAGACTTCCTGCGTGCCATCGATGCGGAGTGCGAGATTGTCATCCGCTCACCCGGGGCAACGCGACCGTGGCAACATGTACTCGAACCCATCTCGGGATACCTCCAACTGGCCGAGAGATTGTGTGAAGGCGGTGAGCCCTTCGATGGAGCGTGGAACTTCGGACCACCGCGAACAGATTCGCGTTCGGTTCGGTGGATTGTTGAACACCTGTGTCGCGAAGTGCCGGGCGCGCGGTGGCGTGTGAGCACGGATCCGCAACCGCACGAGGCTCATTTCCTATCCCTCGACAACACAAAGGCACGGGAGCAACTGAAGTGGACTCCACGCTGGTCCATTGAGACCGCTCTGGCACGCACGCTGGCGTGGCATCGTGCCTGGCGAAGTGGCGATCCGATGCAGCCACAGTGCATCGCGCAAATCCGTGAATATGAGGACTCCAGATGACGCCACGCTTTACGTTGCTTCCCACCCCAATAGACGGGCTGCTTGTCGTGGAACGCAAGCCGCTCAAGGACGCGCGCGGATCGCTCGAGCGGCTCTATTGTTCGCTGGAACTTGGAGGGCTTCTCGGCGATTGCCCCCTTGCCGCGATCAATAGAACCCAAACGACGCAGCGCGGCACCGTCCGAGGGATGCACTTTCAACGGGCGCCGCACGCTGAGCTCAAGCTTGTTTCTTGTCTTCGGGGTGAGGTCCACGATGTCGCTGTTGATCTGCGCCGTGACTCTCGCACCTTCCTCCAGCATCACGCCGTCCTCCTGTCTGCCGAGAACAGCCGCTCGCTCCTCATTCCTCAGGGCTTCGCGCACGGATTCCAAACCTTGTGTGATGGATGCGAGATGCTGTATCTGCACACGGCGTCGTACCACCCAGAGAGCGAGGATGGGCTCGATGCAATGGACCCACGCCTGTCGATCGCTTGGCCGCTGCCGGTCACCGAACGGTCGACGCGCGACCAATCCCACGCGCCGCTCGACGCATCGTTCAAGGGCATCGTGCCGTGAAGTGCCGCCACTGCTCCGCGCCGCTGGTGCTGCCGCTCGTCGACCTCGGCACAGCGCCGCCGTCGAACGCCTACCTGACCGTCGAGGCACTGCAGCGCCCAGAACGGAGGTTTCCTCTGCGCGTGTTGGTGTGCGAGCACTGCTGGCTGGTGCAGACCGAGGACTTCACGAATGCGCACGAACTGTTCGACGCTGACTATGCGTACTTCAGCGGCGTCTCGACCTCTTGGCAGGCGCACGCCGAGCTGTACGTGGGCGACATGGTGGCGCGCTTCGGGTTGCATGCGGACAGCCGTGTTGTGGAAGTAGCCGCCAACGACGGCTCTCTGCTGCAGTTCGTGAAGGCCCGCGGCATTCCGTGCACGGGGGTCGAGCCGACCGCGAGTACTGCAGCGGCTGCACGGGCCAAGGGGATCGATGTGGTGCAGGACTTCTTCGGTCGTCGCCTCGCCGGTGAGATGAGTGCCCGCGGACTGCAGGCCGACCTTCTCACCGCCAACAATGTGCTGGCTCATGTGCCCGACATCAATGACTTCGCGGCGGGTTTCGCCGCGCTGCTGAAACCGTACGGCGTAGCAACCTTCGAGTTTCCACATCTGCTGCGGCTGATGGATGATGCACAGTTCGACACCATCTACCACGAGCACTTCTCGTACCTCTCGCTGACCGCGCTGCAGTCCGTGTTCGAGAAAGCTGGGTTGCAGATGTTCGACGTGCAGGAACTGCCCACGCACGGCGGCAGCCTGCGGGTATTCGCGCAGCGGGCGCACACATCGACCCATGCCGTGGCGCAGACGGTCGACAAGATGCTGCAGCGCGAGCGCGATGTCGGCGTTTGTACCGCAGCCTATTACCAGGGTCTGCAGTTGCGAGCCGAACGCATTCGCGACGACCTTCTGGGTTTCCTGCGCGAAGCCAAGGCGGAGGGCCGATCGGTGATGGGTTACGGCGCAGCCGCCAAAGGCAACACGCTTCTCAACTTCGCCGGCATCGGACCTGACCTGGTGCGCTGCGTCGTGGATCTGAATCCCGCGAAGCAGGGGAAGTTCATGCCGGGCAGCCGCATCCCGATTGTTGGACGGCATGTCCTCGACCGCGAGTCTCCCGATTATCTTCTGGTCTTGCCGTGGAACATTTTTCCCGAGGTGCGACAGCAGAACGCCGCGCTGGCGACGCAGGGCACTCGCTTCGTGACGGCGGTGCCGGAGTTGCGGGTGTCGTGAAGCCGCGCATCCTCTACACCAAGCCATCGATCACCGAGCTGGAGACCCGCTACGCCGCTGACGCGGCTGCGAACGGCTGGGGCGAACGCTGCTACGAGTACCTGAATCGGTTCGAGAGGGGCTTCGCGGCACACCTCGGTGCGAAGTACGCCGTCGCCACCTCCAGTTGCACTGGCGCTCTGCATCTCGGCATGGCTGGTCTCGGTATCGGCGCGAATGACGAAGTGATTCTTGCAGACACCAACTGGATCGCATCGGCAGCGCCGATCGTCCACTTGGGCGCCACGCCGGTCTTCGTCGACATCCTGCCGGACTCGTGGTGTCTGGACCCAAAGCAAGTTGAACGCGCCATCACACCGCGCACGAGGGCCATCTTGGCGGTGCACTTGTACGGCAACCTCTGTGACCTCGACGCGCTGCTCGACATCGGGAAGCGCCATGGACTACCAGTGATCGAGGACGCCGCCGAGGCAATCGGTTCGCAGCACCACGGGCGCCGCGCTGGATCGATCGGCGCGTTCGGGGCTTTCAGTTTTCATGGCACCAAGACACTGACCACGGGTGAGGGCGGCATGTTCGTCACCAGCGACGACACGCTGTTCGACCGCGTGCTTACGCTCAGCAACCATGGGCGAAGCCGCGGGCAGGTGCGGCAGTTCTGGGCTGACGCGGTGGGATTCAAGTACAAGATGTCGAATCTGCAAGCTGCCATGGGCTGCGCGCAACTGGAGCGGATCGAGCAGCTGATCGCGCGCAAGCGAGCCATTTTGGCTGGGTACCGGGCGCGGCTGACAAGTCTGCCAGGAGTGAGCCTGAACCCAGAACCGTCACACACCGTCAACGGCTCCTGGATGCCCACAGCGGTCTTCGCTCCCGAGACCGGCGTCACCCGCGAGCGGCTGCAGATCGCCTTCGCTGCAGAGAACATCGACGCGCGAGTCTTCTTCTGGCCGCTGTCGGGCCTGCCCATGTTCAAGCCGCGGCGCGAGAATCGACACGCATGGGACATCCCGGGGCGTGCGATCAACCTGCCCAGCTACCACGATCTTGGTGAGCACGAACTGGACCGAGTGTGTAGCGTCTTGCGCAGCGTCGGCGGTTCCTGAAGATTCCTCAAGGAGACACCCCATGAAGAGGTACCTCACACCCCAGCAGGTCGCCACCTTCCAGGAAACGGGCATCCTGGTGCTGTCCGGCTTCTACGCCGCCGAGGACATCGAGTCGATCCAGCGCGGCGTCCATGAGGTGATCGGGCAGGTGATGCTGCGTCACGGTGTGCCAGACACGCGAGCCGGGTTCTCGCCCGCCACCTTCGATCAGGGCTACCGGGAACTGATCGCGACCAACCGCGCCTGGGGTGGCGAGGTGTACGACGCGGTCAAGCAAATCCCCGCCTTCTTCCGCCTTGTTGCCCACCCATCACACGAGGCACTCATGCGAGAGTTGCGTCCGGGGTCGATCCCCGCTGTGGCAGCGGGTGGCTACGGCATCCGCATCGACAACCCATTTGAGGACAAGTTCCGAGCGATGTGGCACCAGGAGTACCCGGCACAGTTGCGAAGCGTGGACGGCTTGGTGCTGTGGTCGCCTCTCGCGCCCGTGACGGTCGACATGGGCCCAGTGGTGATGTGCCCAGGATCACACAAGGTCGGACCGCTACCGGTGTTCAACGCCGACCCAGAAGGGGCGGGACGAACCGGTGCCTACGCGCTGAAGATCAAGGACGAGGAGAGGTGGCTGTCGCAGTACGAGCAGGTGGCACCGATCAGTTCGCCAGGAGACCTGATCGTGATGGACTTCTTGGTGCTGCACGCTTCGGGGCACAACCGCAGCGATCGGAGCCGCTGGTCCATGCAGTTCCGCTACTTCAACTTCAATGATCCGGTCGGTCGATCGCACGGGTGGAAAGGCTCGTTCGCATCGGGGGTCGATTTCCGTCAGGTGCATCCGGAGCTGTTTGTCGGCGCCTAGGGAATTCCGTGCGCTGCAATGTTTGCGAGAGTCCGCTTGGATCGCCAATCTATGAGGCGCCGTCGGGCGGCTCGCTGACATCTCTGTGCGAACGTCGCGAGAGTCGGGCGCGGGTGTGGCGCTGCTCTCACTGCGGGCACTTGCGCGGTGAGCCGATGGCTGATGAGCGCGGCTATTACCAATCCGACTACCGCATCTTGCTGGAACACGACGACGAGGACCAGGTCTACGAGGTGCACGAGGGGCGAATCGTTTTCCGCACCGACCACCAGGTGCGAACCTTGCTCGAAAGGGTCCCCCTGCCAGTTGGCGCAAGGATCCTGGACTACGGTTGTGCCAAAGGCAGCATGCCGGCCCGACTCCACTCGCTCCGTCCTGACCTGCAGGTTCATCTTTTCGATGTGAGTCCCATGTACCGTGAGCACTGGCACAGACTGTTGCCGAGTGCGCTTCAAGCAGTGGACTCGATTCCACGAGACTGGACCGGTCGCTTTGACCTCGTGACCTCTTTCTTCGCCCTCGAACACATCACCAATCCGTCAGAAACGGTGAAACGGGTGGCGGCCCTCCTTGCCGATCGAGGCATCTTTTACGGCATCGTGCCGGACACTTTTGGCAACGTTGCTGACTGGGTGGTGATCGACCATGTGAACCACTTCACCCGCCCGTCACTTCACCGCCTCCTGCACGATGCCGGGTTCCGCCACATCACCATCGAAGACCAGGTCCACCGCGGAGCGCTGGTGTTCAGCGCGACCCGATGCGGCGAACCTACCCCAGCACCAGCCGTCGAAGAGTCAGCCGTGATGTCCGATCGCGTCGCCGAATACTGGCGCAGCATGAATCATCGCATTCGAGAGTGCGAGGACGATCTGGATGGACAGCCCGCGGCGGTGTACGGCTCGGGGTTCTACGGCGCATACATCATCACCACGCTTCGGGATGCAAGCATCGTCCGATGCATGCTCGACGCCAGCCCCTTTCGCCAAGGCCGGCACCTGTTGGGCGTTCCCATCCTGGCCCCCGAGTCCCTTCCGAACGATGTGCACCATCTGCTTGTGGGCCTCAATCCCGCCATCGCGCGCAATGCCGTGGCAGACATGCGATGGCTGCGCGAACGAAATGTGCGTCCAGTTTTTTTGGACGAGAGGACACCATGACGCTCGAGCGCGGTGCGACGCGACTTCGTCCTTGGTTGGACACTGACATTCCGTTCCTGATGCGCCTCCGCAACGATGTGGCCCTCCAGGCGCAACTGCTGACTCAGGCGCGCGGCAGCAACGAGGCGAAGGTCCGCCAATGGTTGCGTGACCGCACAGCACTACCGGGGCGCATGTTGCTCGTCATCGCCGAATCCGCCACCGATGCGCCGCTCGGATTCGTGCAGGTTTCTGACTTGGACCCGCTGAACCGTCGAGGCGAGCTGGGCATCGGATTGGCACACGAGGCGCAGGGCCATGGTCACGGTGGACGCGCGCTGGCCTTGTTGTTGGAGCATCTCCGAACGACCCGCGGGCTACGAAAAATGTCCTTGCAGGTGCGGCATGACAACCAACAGGCAATCCGCTGCTATGAGCGGGCAGGCTTCGTGCGCTGTGGACTGCTGCGCTCCCATGTGCACATCGAGGGTGCTTGGCGCGATGTGATACTCATGGAGTGCCTGCTCGAGGCAACTGGCTGAACATGCGAATAGTGATCTCACAGTCGATGTACTTCCCTTGGGTGGGCTTTCTGGAGCAAATGAGCCTCGCAGACATTTTTGTGGTGTATGACGATGTGCAGTTCTCCAAGGGCAGCTTTACCAGCCGGGTGCAGGCGAAGACCGCCGCGGGAAGCCGGTGGCTGAGCGTGCCGCTTCGAAACCTCCGCCTTGGACAGCGCATCGACGAGGTCCTCGTGGATGAGTCCGAGGATTGGCGGTCTTGCCAGCGCGGCATTCTGCGACAGGCCTACGCGGATGCGCCCTTTGCCAAGGAGATGCTGCGGCTGTTTGACGACATTGTTGAGCCCCCCGCCCAGTCCATCGGCGAACTCGCACTTCGAAGCATGCTTGGCCTGCAGGCGCACTTCGGGCTGAACCCCAGCCTCCGCATCGTTCGCGCGCCCGATCTCGGAATCGGCGGCAGCGGGAGCGAGCGTGTGCTGAACATTGTTCGTGCGCTGGGTGGCAGCGAATACATCACCGGGCACGGTGCGCGAAAGTACCTTGACCACGCCGCATTCGAGCGGGTCGGCATCGCGGTCTCGTACATGCAGTATCGATGCCTTCCGTATCCGCAGTTGCATGGCCCATTCACGCCCTCGGTGTCGGCTCTGGACTTAACCGCCAACTGTGGACCTGCGGGCGCGCAGTACATTCAACCCGCCACCATTTCATGGAGCAACTTCACCCATGGACCCGCATGATGCATTCAAGCAGGAGGTCGATCGGAACGTCCGCTCCTTGGCCGCCGACACGGACCTTCAGGCCCTGTCGCGCATATGGGTTCGAGAGGTAGCGCCGCATCGCTGGCCTTACAACTTCAGATGGATGGATCGCCCGGCCATCCAATTCCCCACGGACGCGTGGGCGATGCAGGAGTTGGTGTGGGCGGTGCGTCCCGACCTGATCATCGAAACGGGCATTGCGCATGGTGGTTCGCTGGTGTTCAGTGCTTCCATGCTGGCGCTCCTTGACATGGCTGACGCAGTGGAGCGTGGCGAGACGCTGGACCCCCGCCAAAGCCATCGCTGCGTGCTCGGAATCGACATCGACATTCGTCCGCACAATCGCGTCGCCATCGAAGCGCATCCGATGTCCTCACGCATCCGCATGATTCAGGGCTCCAGCGTGGCGCCCGAGATCGTGGCGCAGGTGCAGTCGATCGCTGCTGGATATGGGCGCGTGATGGTTTGCCTGGACAGCAACCACACCCACGACCATGTTCTGGCTGAACTGCAGGCCTACGCACCCCTCACCAGTGTTGGCAGCTACTGCGTGGTGTTCGACACGCTGCTGGATGACATGCCGGCGGCTCTCTCGGTCGACCGTCCTTGGGGGCCCGGCAATAGCCCAAAGTCGGCGGTGCATGCATGGCTCGGCACGCACCCGGAGTTTGAGATCAATCGCGACATTCAACACAAGCTGCTGCTCACCGTGGCGCCCGATGGATACCTCCGCCGCACGAGATGAGCCGATGCAGGGCCGCCGCATTCCTGTGGTGGCTCGGCACGACACGGTGGTGCTGGGCGTGCCCGCCTACAACGAGGCACGGTTCATCGAGCGCACGCTGCGGTCGATTCAGGGTCAGTCGCATCGCGACTTCATCGCCCTGATTTCCGACAATGCCTCGACCGACGACACCGAGCGAATCTGCCGGACATTCGCCGAACATGACCCTCGCTTCATTCATGTGCGGCAGCCAATGAATGTTGGCGCAAACGACAACTTCATCTTTTTGCGAGATGCCTCGGAAAGCCCGTTCTTCGCTTGGATCGGCGGCCATGACACCTTGCACACGGACTATGTGGCACGCCACATCGAGCGTCTGCAGCGCGAGCCGACTGCCTGCGGCAGTTTCACATACTTTCAGTTGATCGACGAGAACGATCGCGTACTGCGCAACGAGGGTCCCGTGGGTGTCGCGCCACCGGAGGGTGGGGCCTTGTTCAGATACCTGTGGACGGTGGCGGCAGGCGAGGAACTCGCGCCAATGCACGGCATGTTTCGGCGCGAGATGCTTGCACGCATTCCGCTGCGTAGATGCCTCGCCGGCGACCACGTGCTCATCGCGGCTTGCAACCTCCTGGGACCACTGCGCCCGCTGCCTGGGCACCTCTACCGGATCCGTGATCTGGACCGAGCACCCAGACCGCAATCGCGCCTCGAGCGCATCACTGGCCGGAGCGGGATACCGATGGACTTTCAAAGCACAGTCGACGGATATATGGCGAACTTCGACCTTTTCATCCCCGCTGGATCACCCGGACACTCTTGGCGGCGGGTGGTCCGTTGCTTGCTGAGGGATCGATACAGCAACCGCTCGCTCCGCTGGACCAAACTGATCCGCACGGGAATCAAGCGGCTTGATGGCGTGCGTCGCGTGTTTGGGCACCGACCCATCCCATGACTTCCGAATCGAAACTGTGCAGAACGTGACGCGCTTCGCCGCGGCGCGACGCGAACTAACCGCGCGGCGCAGGAGCCGGCACCAACTGCAGCCACATCGCTTCGCCGAGGGTTTCCTTCAGTTGATCGCGGGCGCGTTCGGACGCGTCCTTTGCCGCCTTCGATTGCTCGCGGCGCTGCGTCATTTCCTTGGCCACTTGCTGCAGCGCGGGCGAAGGTGGGTTCATCTGCCATGTCGATGGGTCGTCCGCCTTCAGGCGCTCCGCCAGCGGCTGCGTGTCGCGCAACCAGCGCGCATCCACATCGAGCACACCTTGATACGCCGCCAACTGCGCCTTCTGCCAACTCTCCAGGATCGACTCGATCTTTGTTGCCTGCTCAGTCGTCACGCCCTTCAGCAGCGTCGACTCCGCACAGAGCCGCCGAATGTCGAGCGCCCCCACGCCGCGACGCATCGCGCGCGGATCAAGCGCGATCAGCACATCCGCCGCCTCCATCGGCGTCAGCGCCGTTGCCAGTGCCTGTGCCAGGTCCGCATCGAGCTTCGCGAGCGCGGCCGCAGGCTTCACCGCCAAGCGACTGAGCATCAGCGACGACAGGACACGCAGCAACTCAGGATCAACCGCGACCCCCTGCGCCAGCAAACTGGTCAGGCTCATCTGGATCGTCGAGTTCAACGACTGCGCATCGGTCGTCGACACCTCCAACGATGCCAGCGACAGTCCCTCGGCCGCCTCCGCGCGCCGCTCCAGATCCGCAATCAGCAAGTCGCGCGTCAGCACGCCTCGGTCGGTCGACAGATTGACCGTCTGCAGTCCAGGCCCCACGGAGATGAACGACACCGGCACCAGCGGCACCCGCTCCAAGGTGCTCATCGCTGCATCGATGCGCAGCATGTGACGCAGCGCATCCACCAGTCGAGTGCGGCTTGCATCCTTGGCATCCTCCATCGCACTCGCCACCACCGAGACCACCTGCACGTCGATCTCCGATGCGCTTCGCCGCGCCTGCGCCACCGTGTTCAGTGCCGCGGTGTTGAACGCTCCAGTTTCACCAATCTGCTGCGCGATCGACTTCTGTGCGACAACCAGCGCGCCCCCATCGAATGCCGCGCGCTGTTCCTTCGCTGCCTCGAACGCCTTCACGATTGCCGCGTCGACTGCCTTCGCCGCGTCACCGCCGCGGGCACGCAGTCCGACCGCGCGCATGCAGTTGCGAAGCGTTGCCTCGTCGAGCGGCGCCGCGACGATCGGCATCGCCTTCACCCGCTCCAACGCCTGATCCGCAGATGCCTCCTTCGCATCCTGCGGCAGGAAAGCAGCTGCACTCGCCCCGAAGGCGGCACTCGGCCAGGCGACCACGAGACTCGCCAGAACGAACGCCATGGCAGACCACCCGCTCCTGACACGCTGCCCCGTGAAGTCCAAAGTGTGCATCCCATCAAGGTACCGCGCGAGCTGCCCCGATCATCCATCGTGCCAGGCGCGACCATCGCGCCTCATCAGATCATCCGCAGCAGCAGGCCCCCACGACCCTTGCGCATAGTTGCTTGCAATCCCACACCGTAAACCAGCCGATCGCTGATCCAAGAACGGCATCACCGCTGCCCATCCGCTCTCCACTTCGAGGCGGTGCTTGTAGAGCGACTGATCGCCGCGCATCGCATCGACGAGCAACGGCCCATACGCCTCGATCGCTGCAACGCCGAACTGTTTCTCCAAGTCCGCCTGCATCTCCACGCTGTCCATGCGAAGCGGCGTTCCGGGAACCTTGGTCTCGAATCGAAGCACCGTGCGCTGCATCGGTGCGATCTCGATCACGAGTCGATTCCCACGCACGCCGCCCATCACATGCGGGATGTCATGGAACAGGTCTGCGGCCGGGCGTTTGAACTGCACGACGACTTCCGTTCGCTTCGCGGCCATGCGCTTTCCCGTCCGCAGATAGAAGGGGGTTCCTGCCCATCGCCAATTGTCAACATGCAGCTTCAGCGCGGCAAAGGTCTCGGTTGTGCTGCCCTTCGCAACGCCGGGCAGATCCACGAACGCGCCCTCCTCAGCCGACGCCGCATACTGCCCAAGCGCCCCATGCGACTGCACCTCTGCATCGGTGGTGGGGCGAAGCGCACGCACCACCTTGATCTTCTCGGCGCGGATCTCCTCCGCCGTGATGCTCGTCGGCGGCTCCATCGCGGCGAATGCGAAGATCTGCAGCAAGTGCGATTGGATCATGTCGCGGATCGCACCCGTCTGGTCGTAGAACGCCGTTCGATTCCCGACGCCGACCTTCTCGGACGCCGTGATCTGCACATGATCGATGTAGCGGTGATTCCACACTGGCTCGAACATCGTGTTGGCGAAACGCAAGACCAGCATCGCTTGCACCACTTCTTTGCCGAGGTAGTGATCGATGCGGTAAACATCCTCCTCCTCGAACACACGCCCGAGCGCGCGGTTCAGGCTCGCCGCACTTTCCCCATCGTGACCGAAGGGCTTTTCCACGACGATGCGCTGCCACGAACGACTTCGCGCATCGACGGAGCACCAACGCCTGCCCTCGGTCACAAGCGCGGCTTCATCGATGCGCTGCACGATCGACTCGTAGAGTTCTGGCGCAACCGAAAGGTAAAACAGCCTGTTTCCCCTCGTTCCCGCGGATGAATCCATCGTGGCCATTCGCTCGGCAAGTGCCGGGTACATCTCCCCCTGCGCCGCATCCCCGGCGAAGTACTCGATGCACTGCGAAAACTCCCGCCACCGCACGGCATCCCAGCGCGTGGCGTGCTCCTGAACCGATGCCGCCAGTTCCTCTCGCCACTGCGCATCCGTCTTGGCCCGGCGCGATACGCCCAGCACGCGAAACGCGGTCGGCAGATTGCCCAGCGCGTGCATCTCATACAACGCGGGTATGAGTTTGCGCGCAGTCAGATCGCCCGATGCGCCAAAGATCACGAGCACGCAGGGATCGGCCTTGCGAATCACCAGACACCTCCAGTCCCGACGATCATCGAGACGCCATCCAGCAGGCGGCGTTCCAGCGGATCGATCAGCCACAACCAGTCATCCAACAAAAACTCCACGCGCTGCGACAACAGCGCCACGCGGCCCATCACCGTGAACCCAAACGCTGCGCCGAAGGTGATCATCAGGTAAAGGATGCCGATGCGCGACGCACCACCGATGACACCCTTGTGCTCGACGGAAAAGAAGAAATAGGTCAGACAACAGAGGACGCCGATCACCACGAGCACATTCGGCAGACTTGCCCACAGCGTGGCACCCGTCCACAGACCGCCGTCCGCAGGTTGCACGAGCGGTTGCATCGTCGCGACCGCCTGCGCGAGCAGATCACTCTCGACATGACTCACGATTTTCGCCCCCGCGGTGATACCGACGATGAACGCCATTGCCCACACGCTGACTCCCCCGACCGCAGGCACCAGCCGAAGCAACAGGAGAACGCCCAGTGCCAACGCGATGCTCATGCCGATCTGCGACTGCACGGTCGGCGAAGGCAGGTTCGGCAGGATGTGCGCCGCCGTCCAACCATGTGCGAGTGCTCCACACAGCTTCGGCACAAGCGAATCCCACACACCGATCACGCCCCAGTACGCAGCAGACACACCGATGACGATTGCCTCTGCCAGTCGATACGCGGGATTGTCTCGGTAGAGGAAGGAGAAGATCGCAAGCGTCAAGAGGGCAGCAATCCACAGCCCTGCGGTGTGGGCGATGCTCAGTTGGACGCGTTCCTGCGCTGGATTGTCTCGGACCGCGCGCGTGAACTCCACGGGCGGCACGGACCTCCACTCCACCCACTCCACGAAGCGTTCGCTTCCGGGGCTCGCAGCACTTGTGACCGTTGCTCGCATCTCGACTCGCTCTGCGTAGGCGCGCCCCATGCCATCACCGAATCCCATGCGAAGCCCCACCACTGCGGCGATCGCGAGCACGATGATCGCCCAGACCACGATCGCAGGGCTGCGCGGTTCCTCGCTCATGCCGCAACCCTCCGCTGTGCACGCCGCTGCGCGAAGTACACCAGATTGCCAAGCAGGATCAGCACCACCATCAGCAGATGCGCGCCGAGCTGCGGGCCCATTCGACGCTGCGCTTCGAGGTACTTCGGCGGCAACACCATGGGCGCTCCACTCGCAGCTCCTCTGCCAGACCATTCCGCTGCGTTCGCAGGATCCATCACCCAGGCATTGATCAAGGACTCGTACTCCGCCGCACCCTTGATCGCGCCGAGCAATCCGCTGATCTGACCTGGGAAATATGGGTATAGCTGCGGCGTTTGAACGCCCGTGCAACCAGACACCATCGGCAACTTGCCGCCCGATGCGGACACCACATACTGCACCCACTCCTTCGACCCTGGGTAGCCCGCACTCACCGAGGCCAACAACGCGAAGTCGCCGATGCGCTGAACACCCTGCAGGATCGGAAGATCCGCCGTCGCTCGGCCCGACTTCGTCGTAGGGAATGCGCGCTTGAAATCGGTCAGCACCACACGCATCACCTGCTCATTGCCCGCCTGGAATCCAAGGTTGACGAAGTCCACGCCGTCTTGCAACTGAGGGAAGTCGGCGCGGATCACCTTCTCTATCGTCTGATCGATCATCTGTCCGCCAAGCGGCCAAAGCGAGATGAAGACCATCTTGTGTCCACGAAGAGCGCAGTGGCGCGCCATGTTGACGCCCATCGGCTCCAGTTCGCCCGCACTGCCGGGATCGAAGTCGAACGCCAGCAGCACGGTGCTCCCCTGCGGCAGCGATTGCACTGCCCGAAACACTGCGCGCGATGCATCGGTCGGCGTTTCGGGCAGGGTCTTGCGCGTCAGCCCCATCACCAGGATTGGACCGGCAACGGCGAGTGCCATCGCCAGGAACACCCAGCGGCGATCGAGCCTTTCGAGGATGCCGAGGACGCCACTCACTTCAGCTGCTCCCTCCACTCGCGCCCATCCAGGAACGATCGATGCCCAGCAGGATGCGCAGGCTGGTGGCCGTCACGCCAAGCGCGATACCGATGATGATGGCACGATTGCCCGCCGTGTTGAAAACCTGCATGATGAACATCGAGAGGTTTTCCAACCGCAGTCCGCTCGCCCAATCGGGCAGCCCATCCGTCAGCCACACGCCGGCAAAGGTTCGCCCAAGCAGCACGATGAACGCCGTTCCAAGCAGCAGCATCGCCTCTCGGTTCTTCGCCCGAAACGCACGAAATGCGGCACTCGCGACATAGAACGCCAACAGCGCGAACATCGTGCTCGTGATGGGAGTCAGCACAAACTCGTAGATCCACGCAAACGCCGATCCGGCCGCGTCCTTCTCCCCTGCCCACGGTGTCGCTGCGAACTGCGGATTCGGGGGCACGCCAATCTTGCCCAGCCCGATCACGAGCGTCACCACGAAACACAGCAGCGTCACAAATGCGTATCCCCAGCCCGCATCGCGCCGACTGACGCGCGACACGTTCACCTTGACAAGGCTGCCTGCGCCGAGGATGAAGGCGATGGCGGCGATCACATTGAAAATCTCGCTCGACTGAGCGCCGACGCTCTCCAGACGGGGGAAGAATGGCGACAGCAGCATCACCAGCCCAGCGATGGATGCGATGGCCAGTGCAACGATCCGCATCATGACCCGAGCGCCCCCTGGAACGAATCGAGAAGCCGCGAAGCGGACTCGCCGCGCTGCCCGCTCAGCGCTGCGATCGTGGCAAGCACCACTCCGATGACGATCAGGGCAGCCACGATCACCTTCGCAGCATCCTGGCCCTTGAGGGACCCGATCTGATCTGGAGCACCCGAAAGGTAGGCGCTCGCCGCCATGAACTCCTCGCCAATCAGCGTGTAGTCACACGCGGCCACGAAGAATGGAAGCTGACTGCTCTCCGCGGTGCCAGCGATCTGGATCGCACCAATCGAGTTGCCCGTCTCCGCAAGAATCAAGCTCTCGGCGAAGAAGCAGCCCATGTAGAAACACGCGGCTGGCTTCTCGCGAACCATCTTTCCCGATACCGAAGCGACGAAACCGAACTGTTCATCGGTGATGTAGCGAATCGCATCGGCGTTGTATGCGTCGAAGCGCCCGGCCGCCTGATAGGAGCCGCGGACGGCCTCTCGTGCAGCCTCCATCACCAGGGACCTGCTCGTTGGTACCTCGATCGTCGCGTCATACTCCGCAGTGGTCTTCGCAACATGACTCAGGACCGTGATGCCTGCCACGGTCTGGATGTTGTCCATGTCTTGGATTCCAGCGATGAACAGGACTGGACGCCCCATCTCCGTTGCACGCCCGACCGCGTTGGTCACCGCATCGAGCGCTGGAATGCGACGCAGGTGCATCGATGCCCCTGCGCGCGCCTGCAGCATCCACGCGATGATGCAGCCGCTGGTTACCACGATGGCGACTGCCAAGGGCAACTTGCCGGGGGCAAAGAACGCCGTCGATGCTGCACTGCTGGTCGCTTCAACACTTGCAGCTTCGCCGATGGCAAGCGCGGCGCTTGCAGCGGCCGCCGAGGCGTGCTGTGTACTCACAACGAGGACACCCACGATCAGCAGCGGCATCACGCGCAGTACATCCAGTGTGATGGAACGCCCTCTGGCCATTCAATAGGTGGCACGGTAGCCCCTCGCAGCCAAGTGCGTCGCTACGGCGCTGGCGCCGGCGCCGTCGCCGCCGCAGGCTGCCCGAGCACCGCCGCTTCCGCTGCCTTTGCGTCTTCGATCGCCTGCTTCTCCATCTGCGCGACCTCCGCCTCGGTCTTGGGTACTTCCACGAACGCAAGGATCACGCCATCGCCCACGCCAAAGAGCGCCCATCCCGCGATCACTCCCGCGCACACCGCCTCGCGTCCATCCACCCAGAGCCGATGACCGAGCGACCCGATCCGACTTCGATTGATCATCTCCAGGAACGAGAACACAAGCGCGCCGATCCACATCATGATCGTTGACTCGGGGCCAAGCACGACACCCAGCCCGATGCCAACGGCGCTCAGTGGGAACTTGCCACGCGTCACGACCTTCAGTGCCTCGAACACGATCGCAGCCAGCGCACCGAAGCCCATGGCGATCGCGGCACTGACCGGCAGAACGCCCCAGTACTTTCGGATGCCGTCCACCACCTGAATCGTCTCGCCACTGCTTGAGCCCATGCCGCGGATCACCTCCGCGATTGCAGCCCACTGCACGGCGCCGATCATGTCGTACTTCTGCGTCGCCGCGTCGCGCAGCGTTTGTCCCGTTTCTGGCGTCCAATCGCTGAGGAACAGGATGAAGAACAGTGGCGTACTCGCGATGGCCCCCGCGAAGATTCCGATCACATGGCCCCACGCCTGCTGCCGCGGCTTCGCACCAAGCATGTAGCCGGGCTTGATGTCCATCAGCAGGTTGCTCGCGTTGCTCGCCACTTCGGTCGTCATGCCTGCGGTGATCAAATTGGTTCCTGCGTGTGCAGGACTCGCGGCACCGAAGGTGAACTGCGTGATCTTCGACAGCGCGCCAGTTGGCGTGATGCTCGTCAGTGCGGTGGCGTTCGCCGCAATCAAGGTCAGCAGCACGATGAGCGGAATGGACAGCAGCCCGAGCCACGGATTGACGCCGAACCACAGCCAGTTCATCAGCACCGTGACTCCGACCATCACTGGCACGCCCACGAGCGTGATCCACATCGGGAACTCGATGTGGCGCAGGCAGTCGTTGTTGCTGCCGCCACGACGGAACAGTCCTGTGAATGCGCTCACGATCACCTTGGGCTTCGCGAGCAGTCCGGCGAGGCTCGCCGTCACCATCATCGACACCCCCCACCACAGGCTCCACGAGTTCATGATGTGCCGCTGCCCGAAGATCGCCTTCGACAGGTCAAAGGTGCCGTCGGGCTGAACGATCGCCGCGAAGTTCTTCGGCAGGATCTCGCCGCTGGCGATCATCAGTGGGGCGATCAGCAGGTAGTTCAGCGCCATACCGATCATCAGGCTGTTGGTGAGGCGTAGGCCCATCAGCCCGCCCGCACCGAACATCGCCAGTTCGATGCCAACGGTCACGCCAAGTTGCTCCACCGTGACGCCCTGCACACGCGGCACCCACGCCTGCGCCTTCACCGCGTAGTCGTAGTACCACTTGTCAAGCCGTTCGGTGAGGTGCCAAATCGTCTCTTGGCTCTTGGATGTGCCAAGCACCTTGATCTGCACCAGCGACATCCATCCCACGGTCAGCAGCATCTGCACGATAGCGCCGATCGCAGCCGCTGCTGCGAGTGCCTTCGCCTTGAAGACGCCAGCACGCGCTCCTTCGTCATCACCCGAACCATCGCTGCGCTCGACGGGCAGGTTGTTCACCATGTGGTCCGTGCCGCCACGCGGCGCAGTCGGATACAGCGAATCCATCACAACGCCTGCGGCGCGTCCCTCCGGGAACGGTTGCTGCTCATCATTGATGAAGCGGCGTTTCATCGGGAACGCCACGAGTACACCGAGGATGCTCGCGAGGATGTTCCACACCATGATCTGGAACCACGGCATCGCTCGGTTCTCGATGAACATGTATGCCATGAGTGCACTGATCAGCGGACCAGTCATGTAGCCCGCCGCGGTCGCGATCGACTGGACCGCGTTGTTCTCGAGAATGGTCAGGTCCTTGATGAATCCCGAGCGCGCCATGGCGCGGAAGATCACGAAGCTCAGAATCACGCTGGTCACGCCAACACCGAGTGTCCAGCCGGTCTTCGCTCCCACATACAGATTCGTTGCGCTGAGCACGCCGCCCAGCAGAAAACCCGTGACCGCCGACCGCACGGTCAACTGCGGCATGTCGCCGCGGAACACATTCTTCAGCCACCAGCGATCCTTTTCCTCCCGGGACATCTCGCGGACCTGGTCATCGGTCAGATGTGGAAGCGCCATGGGGTCGTTGTCTCCTCACGATTCGCACCGAGTACGCGAAGCCGTCGTGCTCCGCGTCCCTCGGATCCGAGGGCTCGCGAAAGGTAGCAGACTCGAAAGGACCCTTTCGACAGACTACACGGCGAGCAGCAGCGGGAGGTCCGCGCCATCCAGAGGTACAGCAGCAGGAACTCGGTCATCTCACGCCGCGTGATCGCCAACTGCTGGGCGCGCGTGATCGACCCGGCGTCGCAGAAAGCGATCGCACTGTCAATGAAGCCGCAGTGGAACCCACCCTGCGACTGCGGGAAGATCACGATGATCCCATGCGATGCGAGATGCGCACCGGTCGAGAGAGAGATTCACTGCCGTCACAAAGCCATGACCGAACGCCAGCAGGCAAGCGAAAGGTCGTCCGCACGAACCCCGCCCTTACCGACGGCAGCGACGGTTGCCCCGCAAAGAAATATTCTGCGAGACTCCCGCATGGCCACCATTGTTGCATCAGCCATGGCAGTATGCAAAAGCACTTGCGGTATTCTTCGTTCGTCCGAGGGTGCTTCGTGAAGAGGCAAGCGACCATGCCCCAACGACACAAGCGCATCTTCAACATTCTTGCCGCCTCCGCTGCATCGCTCGCGGTGCGTCTGAGTGGGCTGTTGGTCCAGGTCATTACGGCTCTCTATCTCACCCCCGAAGACTTCGGGGTGTATGCCATTGGCCTGTCGATGGCGGGGGTGGCCTTCCTCATGCGCGCCGGTGGAACAGGCGTGTTCCTTCAATCGATGCAGCCCAAGGAGTTCAAGGACCTCGGCGGCAGCCTCCTTCGAGTCTCGATCGTGTTCTCCATCTTCGGTTGCCTGCTCACACTCGGTGCCGCGCTGCCAGTCCGAGTGATTTACAAACAAGAGCAGCTTGGTTGGATCCTGCTCGCCCTCGGCCTCTCCAATCTGATAGCGATGATCAGCTCGTTCCCGCGTGGCAAAATGCTTTCCGAACTGCGCTTTGCCCCAGTGGCCGGAATCGAGTCAGCCGCATCGCTCGTCAAGCTGGCGGTCGCATATTGGTGTGCCCGAAGCGGTTGGGGCGCGCTCACCTTTGCACTGGCGCAGTTGTCTGGTGAGTTGACAAAGTCGATTGCTTTTCTGGCTTTCGCGAGGCTGCGGATGTCAGACTTCTCTGCGCCACCCGATTGGGTCGGCACCATGGGCTCCATGTTGCGGATCCCGCTTGTGATTTCGGTCGTCACCAGTCTCGCGGAACAGGGTGACACGTTCGTGGCAAGTTGGTTCGTGCCAGTCTCCTCACTCGGCGTGTATTACTTCGCCACGCAACTGACGGCTCAGCCCTTTCGGCTCCTCGCCGGAACGATCCAATCCGTGCTGGCGCCCCATACAGCCCAAACGCGCTCAGATCCAAGGGCGTCATCGGAGTCCATCAGTTCGGCATTCCTGTCGGGGATCGTGTTCATGCCGCTTCTGGTGATGGCCGTACCAACCTGCTACCCAAGCGCCTCCCGCCTCCTTTGGGGAAGCAAGTGGGAGGCAACGGTTTGGCCCGTTGCACTGTCGTGCGCGCTGCTGCTCTACCCGACGGTGCTCACGATCCTTGAAGGACCGCTCATTGGCCTGCGCAGGTGGCGCGAGGTGCTGCGACTGATGTCTGTGCGGGTCGGATCACGGGTCGTGGGGAGCGGCATCGGCGTCGCACTCATCCTGACCGCAGGCTTCCCGCCAGAAACTGCTGCCGTCGTCCTCGTCATGAGCGTCGGGCTCCTCAGTTCGATTGTGTGCCTGTTCGCGCTTCGCAAGTCCCTGAACGATGCCGGAATCGCCCGCGATCTCATCGACTACGAGCTCTATCTCACCCCGTTCTATTCCGTACTGGCCGCGGTCGGCGTTCATGGGCTCGTGACGAGCATCATGCCGCGGGTCGCATTGTGGGGCTTCACCGGCAGGCCATTGCACGCCGTCGAACTCCTGCTCAGTGCGGCTTTGTATGCATGCGTTTCGCTGGTCCTGCTTCGCTTCTCGTACTTCGACAAGCTGTGCATCCTGCTTCGCATTGCGCCCGTTGGTATCCGACGTCCGCTGATGCGCGTGCTGCGAATCCCCCAAGCGGACATCGAGGCGGGCCCCACCGCCGAGCAGTGACAGCGTCTTCAGCCTGGCCGCACCATCTGATCTGCCTGCACGACGCGCTCATAGGTCGGCGCATCCACATGGCCCAGCGCAAGCGCCGCTTCCTTCAGGGTCAGCCCCTGATGGTGGGCATGCTTCGCGATGGCACTCGCCTTGTCGTAGCCGATGTGCGGCGCCAGTGCGGTCACCAGCATCAGCGACTTGTGCAACAGATCCGCCACGCGCCGCGTGTCCACATCGATTCCCACGGCACAAAACTCGCGGAATGCATCGCACGTTCCTGACAACAACTCACACGACCGGATGAAGTCGAGCGCGATCACGGGCTTGAAGACATTCAATTCGAAGTTGCCTTGGCTTGCCGCGGTCAGGATCGCCTGATTGTGCGACATCACCTGCACACACACCATGGTCATGCTCTCGGACTGGGTCGGGTTCACCTTGCCGGGCAGGAT
>SYGP01000042.1 GCA_005799495.1 Planctomycetia bacterium | reverse complement strand
CATCGCCGCAGATCAGCCGATCCATCGGGCGCGTGTCCTCCATGTCGCGCTTCACCGCAGCGATCGCCGTCACTTGGTCATCGGTCTCCGTGAAGGGAAACGCTTCCTCGAACTCCGCTTGCCACTGCGAGTCCTGCGCACAGGCGATGCCGATGGTCGAGTTCCGCACCGCCTGCACGCGCAGCAGTTCCCCCGCCAAATCACGCACCGCCTCGGCGACCTCCTCCTTTTGCCGCTTCCAACGCTTGCTCCCGAGTCCACTGAGCTTCGGACGAGCGACCCCCGCGCCGACATATCGCTGCACAAGCGCCACCTTGCTTGCCGGCACATGCAGGATCGTGTTGCCGTCGAACTCCAACTTCAGATGCTCCTCATCCACAGCATCACCAGATGCCGACGGCACATGGACGAGTCCGTGATAGAGCGCGATGCCATGGTCGCGGTGCACGACCGCATCTCCGGGATCGAAACTGAGGAACGCCTCGCGCGACCGCCCGCCAAGCGCAGCCGAGGGAGGCTTTCGGCTGCGCGTGCCGAAGCGGTGGAGCAGTTCATGCCATGGGATCACTGCAAGGCCACGCGGAGCATCCTTCCAGATGAAACCCCGATGCAGATGCTGCTGCTCCAGTCGAAGCGCATCGCCTTGCTCCGTGAGAAGTTCGCGCGCGCGCTGCAGATCACCCGCGGTGTCGCACAACACGACGACATCCGACTGTTCCGCCGCGGACTGCACCTGTGCGATCGCCTCGGGAAGCGCCTCGGCGAAAACAGGCAGTGGAGCGGCTGGCACATCCACCGCTGCCGCGTCATCCACCGATTGCACGGACACACCCACTTCGATCGTGGCATGGCAGTGCTTCACGAGCGCACGCAGTGAATCCGACCACGGAAACACCCCCGCTCCGTCCGAGATGCGGTCGAGATAGGCGCGAGACTGTTCAGCGATTTCCGCGGTCTCTGCCAGCATCAGCACGCTGCCTTCGGGCATCCGCGGCGCAACGGCAGACAGCTTCTTCGGATCAAACAGCGTGTGCACGCACAGCAGGTCGACAGCATCGAGCCTGCGGTCCGTGGCTTGCGTGGCGGGATCAACCTCGAACAACCCCTCGAGCTCGTCGCCAAAAAAGTCCATGCGCACGGGTGCGAGTGCTCCCGCGGGAAACACATCGATCACCCCGCCGCGCACCGCGAACGACGCCGGCTGCTCCGCGCTTGGCAAGCGGTCGTATCCCGCACGCGCGAGCCACTCGATGAGCGCCTCGCGCGGCTGCGGGGTTCCCATGCGAACCGTGCGCGCCATGGCATCCATCGATGACTCTGCGGGAACCCCCTGCATCAATGCGGGAACGGGTGCGACGATCACGCACGGCATCGCCACAGCATCTGGATCGCCGGAAGCCTGGGGCGCTTCCGCCGCGTCGGCCGCACGCAGCACGCGCATGCGCTGCACCTGGAGTTCGGCGGCTTCCTGCCCGTCGGGTGCGCCTTCGAGCGCCGGAAACAGCAGCACAGGAACGCCCAGCGACTCCAGTTCCGCAGCTGCCTCATCCGCCTCATCGCGGTGCGCCGTCACGAGCAGCAGCGTTCGACCGCTGGCAAGGCTGATGGCGCCCGCAAGAACCGCCGAACTGGAACCCGCCGCGCCTTGCAGCGCAATCGGCCCACCGCCGCCCGGCAGCGCGATCCGCTGCGCAATCCGCGCGACGGTCGTGGATGACGCCATGCGCCGGAACCACGAAGGGCGCTCGGGGTTCACGGCGCGGACACGCTGCACACGGCATGCGGCTCGACGGCGACGAGCGTGGCTGGACCAATGCCCTTGACTCGCCGCAAGTCTGCGACCCGCGCGAACGGTCCTTGCTGCTCGCGCGAATCGATGATGCGCTGAGCCACGGCTGGACCCACGTCCGGCAGCAGGCAGAGCTGCGCCGCATCCGCCGCGTTGAGATCAATGCGCGCTTCCTGCACCGCACGCCCGACCCGCGGGCGCGCCATCAACAGATCCACCGCGAGAACGGCGACAACCGATGCGGCACCAACGCAAAGCCAATGACGCGCGCGCAGGCTCGACCGCATGCGACTCATCCGCAGAACTCCAGGAACGCGCACAGTCACTCGCTCCCCCCGTCACTGACCGCCGCCTGCGACCTTGCGTGTTGTGGCGGCGGGGCAACCCACGGGCCGAGCGGCTTGGCGAGTCTTCGCCGCGCCTTCACCAACGCTTCGAGCGCGGGCTTGGGCATCCCGTCGCCGGTTGTCAATCCTCGCACGACACCACGCGTCGCATCATCGGCGAGCGTGTTCCAAAGAATCGTTGCGACATGCCCCTTGCTGAGCGCCACCTGGAACATCTGCATCGCCCAGATGGACTGCGACTTCGCAGACCACGGCGCGCGCCAATACCCGGCATTTGGCTCGGTCGGGCCACTCGGCACATCGATCGACACGAACAGCGTCTTGCGGAGCGACCGAAGCGAATCGAGCGAAGCGCTCACCTCGAGCAGATCGCGCGTGAGATGATCAGCACCCAGTTGCCCCATGCAGAACTTCACGAGCACGCAGTCGATGCCGACCCCTTCGGTGCCGAGCGTGTCGACGAGCACGGATGGCGTGACCGCACGCGACAGCGATCCGACCCCCTCCGCAAACGGGCGGGGAACTTCGAGCATGATCGGCACATCACGGCGCGTCTTGCGAAGTCCAACCGCGATCCGCCTGGTGACCTCCACCATCTGCTCCAACTTCAGCGGCCACCAGGCGCTGTCGTTGATGCCGGACGCGATGTTCCACATGCCGGTGCGTGGCCCCACCAACTCGCCGACAGCTTCCGCAAAGCGCCACACCGCGCTCCGCAGCGCTTCGAAATCGCCGCAGCGCTTGCGCAGCCACTCGGGCAGTGCATGCTCGCGCAGATCAAGGAGCGGGCCGACCACGACCACCTTGCCTTGCGATGCCGCCCAATCGAGCCAGGGCTCCACCGAGGAAAAGTCGAATCGCCCTTCCTGCCGCTCGATCACGCTCCAGTCGAGCGGGATCTGCACGAGATCAAAACCACCTGCGGCCGCGGCGATCGCCCGCTCTCCCACGCGCCCGGTCGCGCGGACGCCCAGCGTGACTCGCCCTGCGGGCCGCGTTTCGTAGCGACGATGCAGCGCGATTCGCGCGTGTGCCATCGCGAGGCGTTCGCCCGCTTCCAACCCCTTGACCAGCGCCTGCGCGGCCTTTCGATCCGCCTCGACGCTGTCGGCGGTGGTCATCGCTGCCGTGAAATCGCTGCGCGCGTCATTCCACTGCGCAATGGCTGCCGCACACCCCGGATGATCCCACACCTGCCACTCTTCGCACTTGGCGATGAAAACCTTGATTCGGTGGCGGGCCAACTCCTGCAACAGTGCGTAGCGCTCCTGACGCTGCTGCAGCAGACAGGTGGACAGCGCCAACCTCCCCATGGATCGCATCTCGCACTCGACATTGACCGCGAGTGCGCTGTCGAGTTCGCTCTCGCAGTCGAGCTTCCCCGGCCGAAGCGCCAGCGCCCCCGCCACGGAAAGATCGTTCGCCCCAAGCACATAGCCGTGGCTCGCATCGACCCGCACGGGCGGCTCGTCCATCCTCTCGAACGCAAAGCGAAGCATCGGCGCGAGCGAGTGTAGCGGTCTGCACGCCTCTCCCCCTCGTCGGACGCTTCTGCGCGCGCCTGATTCCCACTCCTACACTGCTCCCGACCCATGCGGACAGACGCGTGCGATTCGCTCTTCCAGACGCAGCTTGCCCTGCCAGGGCGCCGCGCGGGCAAGGTGCGCGATCTGTATTCGCTTCCAGCCGATCAAGGCGCGCCGCGCATGCTGCTGGTGGCCACAGACCGCATCTCTGCCTTCGATGTCGTGATGCCCACACCGATTCCAGGAAAGGGCAGAGTGCTTACCACGATTTCGGCGGGATGGTTCGGCCTGATCCGACGCGCCAAGCTCGTCGGGGACCATGTGCTCAGTCTGGATGTGCCGGCGTGTGACGGCATCGATCCAATGCAGCGCGACGCACTCGCAGGACGCGCGATGGTCTGCCGAGCCGCGCAGGTGGTGCCGATCGAGTGCGTGGCGCGGGGCTACCTCGCTGGCAGCGGATGGAGCGAGTACCGCGCTGCGCAACAAGTGTGCGGCGTGCCTCTCCCACGCGGACTGCGACAGTGCGAGCGGCTGCCAGAGCCGATCTTCACTCCGGCCACGAAGGCGGCCGAGGGGCACGACGAGAACATCTCCTTTGAACGCGCCGCTGCGGCCGTGGGGTCATCCCTGATGGAACGCCTTCGGGATTTGACGCTGCGCATCTATTCGCTGGCGTCCGAACATGCGCTCGCATGCGGGATGATCCTGGCGGACACGAAGTTCGAGTTCGGTTTCGAGCTCGGCGCGGATGGCCAGCCGACGGACCGGCTGCTGCTCGTCGATGAAGTACTCACGCCTGACTCGAGCCGCTACTGGCCGCTGGACGGATACGAAGTCGGGCGCGACCAACAGAGCTTCGACAAGCAGTTTCTTCGCAACTGGCTGCTCGAACTCGTCGCAGCGGGTCGCTGGGACAAGACGCCTCCTGGACCAGAGATCCCCGCAGAGATCGTGGACGGCACGGCGGCGCGCTACCGCGAAGCACTGACGCGACTCTTTGGTGGGCGTGCACCGACCGATCTGCTGCGTGGCTGATGCTGCGCGGGCGCAGCCGCGCGTTCAGCGAAGCGCTGCCTCCACCACATTGCGAAGCAGCATCGCCACCGTCATCGGTCCCACACCACCGGGAACGGGGCTCATCCAGCCTGCCACGGCAGCCACATCCGGGTGCACATCGCCGACGGTCACCTGCTTTCCATCCTTCCCGACGACGCGGTTGATGCCGACATCGATCACGACAGCGCCCGGCTTGATCCACTCGGGGGTCACCAAAGCTGGAACGCCGGCAGCTGCCACGACGATGTCTGCCTCGCGGGCCATCTTCGGCAACTCCGCGGTGAAGCGATTCGCACTGACGACCGTGGCTTCGGCGCGCATCAGCAGCACGGCGATGGGCTTTCCAACAATGTTGCTTGCGCCGACGATCACGCAGCGCGCGCCGCGAAGCGTGGTGCCCGTCTGTTCGATCATCTCCAACACGGCGAGCGCCGTGCACGGCACGAGGCTGCGCCGCCCGTAGACGACATTCCCAATGTTGGCTGGATTCACCCCCTCCACATCCTTCTCTGGAGCTATCAGGGACTGCACTCGTTCGGTATCGACACCCTTCGGCAGTGGCAGGTGCAGCATCATCGCGGTGACGGACTCGTCGGTGTTCATCAGGAGGACCCGACCCGCGATTTCCTCATACCCACTGCCCGCGGCGAGCCGGTGCAACTGGTATTGGATGCCGGCTTCCTCGCAGGTCCTCGCTTGATTCTGTGCATAGATCGAGGCTGCACTGTCGTCGCCCACGAGCACTGCGTCGAGTCGCACGGAACGGCCGCTCCGCTGGATGCGTTCCCGCAGCGAGGCACGCACCGCAGCACCAAGTTGCTTGCCATCGATGATTCGCGATCCCATGGGGGGCAGGGTAGCGATTGCCCCTATCCTCTCCCGTGGTTCTCGCACGCTCGGACACGCTCACGCCTGGAAACAACAATGATCACAGCCACTCTTGCCCTTCCTCTCGCTGCCTTGATGCTCGCCCAAACGGTTCCTGCCACTCCCATCACGCCGCCGAAGGATGCCGCAAAGGGCGGTGCACAGGCTCCTCAACCCACGGAGCCGACGCTCGTTCCTGGTTCGCCCGCTCCCTTCCCGCAGATCGAGAAGTTCGTCAAGGGAGAAGCGGTCTCATCGTTCGGCGCTGGCAACACCTATGTGATCGAGTTCTGGGCGACCTGGTGCGGTCCTTGCAAGTCGAGCATGCCGCATCTCAGTGAGGTGCAGGAGAAGTATGCAGACAAGGGAGTGCGCATCATCAGCATCAGTGACGAGAAGATCGACACCGTGACGAAGTTCCTCGAGGATCCAACCTGGGCAGCAAAGACGCGTTACACGCTCTGCGCGGATCCCGATCGATCGGTGCACGACCAGTACATGAAGCCTGCCATGCAATCTGGCATCCCGTGTGCATTCATCGTGAAGGATGGGACCGTCCAGTGGATCGGACATCCCATGCAGATGGACCAGCCGCTCGAGAGCGTGGTGGCTGGTTCATGGAATGTCAACGATGCAAAGGCGTCGTTCCTCGGTGCCGCGCAGGCAAAGAAGATGCAGCGACGGCTTTCTGCCGCACTTCGCGATGCCAACAAGAGTGGCGACTACGCAGAGTTCATGACGATGCTCGACGATGCCATCGCGAAGTCGGACGCGGATTCGGCACTCGGACTGCGCCTGCAGAAGTTCCAACTCCTGCTTGGACCCGTGAACCAGCCCGAAATGGGCTACGAGATCGGACGCGCGCTTGCCGCTGATTTCACGCAGCGCAAGGAGGCCATGGGGCTCAACCAACTCGCGTGGTATGTGCTCGATGCGGCGCCCGTCAAGCAGCGTGACCTCGCGTTCGCCATCTCCACGGCGGAGGCGGCAGTCAACGCGAGCGCTGGCAAGGACGGTGCGATTCTGGACACGCTCGCCCGTGCGCAGTTCGATTCGGGCAAGGTTTCGGAGGCGGTCGCGACGCAGAAACTCGCCATCGAAAACACACCTCCGGGCGAGATGCTCAACGAGATGAAGGCAACGCTGAAGAAGTACGAGAACGGCGGAAGTCCAAAGTCGAAGTGATGTGTGGAGGCGGCAGCCGCCTTCACCGCACCTCGATCTCGCGCCCAAGCGCTGCACTCTCATAGAACGCGGCAGTGATTCGCTGCAGATCGCGGCCTTCCTGCGCGGTGGCGGCGGGCTCACCCAGTCCACCGATCATCTGCCCGAAGCGTCGGTACTGCGCGTCCCACGCCGCGTCCCAACCGTGGGGAGGCTGCACCGCAGTGACTTCATCGTGCAAGTCGCCATCCCGCTCCACCACGCTCCGCACTTCGGAACCAAATATCTCGAAGTGAACCCCTGCCTTCGCCCCACGCAACAGCAGACCATCGCGCGCAACTCCCTCCGGGATGTTGGCAGCCCACGCCACATCAATCTCGATCGACAGTCCACCTTCGCAGCGCAGGAGCGCGATCGCCGCGTCCTCGACATCGAAGGTCCCATCGATCCTCGGAGGACCGCCCCACATCTCCGCGGATCGGTAGGCGGCAATGGGCGATCCGAAACGCGAAGCCGCACACGCACTCACGCGCAGCACACGCGGCCAACCCGCCAGATGCAACGCCAAGTCCATCAAGTGAACTCCCACGTCGATCATGCATCCTCCGCCTGATCGACTGCGCGTCGTGAACCAGCCGCCCAATCCCGGAATGCCGCGGCGCCGGACACCCCGCGCCTGAATGAAATCGAGCTGCCCGACCTGTCCAGAGCGCACCAAGTGCAACGCATGCTGCGAAGCCGAAGCGGATCGGCACACAAGCCCCATCTGCAGCCGACCCTTCGATCTCTCCGCGGCCGCGCAGATCGAATCGCACTCCGCAACGGTGAGCGCCATCGGCTTCTCGAGCAAGAGGTGCTTGTCCGCCGCCAGCGCCGCCTTGGCACAGTGCGCATGAACATCCGTCGGTACAGCGACGACGACGGCGTTCACGCTCGGATGCGCCAGCAGCGACTCGAGGCTCGTCGAAGCCGTCGCACCGACCTTTGCGGCGAGCGCATGCGCACGGTCGGCATGGGAATCCCAACATGACACCACCCGAAAGCCACTGCGCTGCGCCGCATCCGCGTGGACACTCGCAATCCCACCGCAGCCGACAATCCCTAGCCCGATCTCGGTCATTCCCTAGGATAGAGGAGTGAAGAGCGGCACCAGGACGGTGATCATCGGCGCAGGGATCGTTGGGCTCTGCACCGCGTACGAACTTCTTCAGCATGGGCGAGATGTCATCGTGCTCGAACGCGAGTCCACGCTCGACGGTGCATCGGCGGGGAATGCGGGGCTCTTCTCGATCGGGCACGCGCCCCTCACCAAGCCAGGGGCATCGTGGCGCGGACTGCGTTGGATGCTCGACAGCCAGTCACCACTCTGGATTCGTCCGAGTCTCTCCCCTGCACTTCTGCGTTGGCTGTGGACTTTCCATCGCCACTGCACGACCGATCATCTTGAACGCGCCACACGCACGCTCTGCGCCCTTGGTTGGCGAACCGCGCAGGCACTCGAGCACCTGCTCGATCAAGAAGGAATCGACTGCTTCTACAGGCGCTGCGGCTGGCTCGATCTCATCCTCGACGAACGCAACCTCGATGCGGCGCAACGCGAAGGGCGAGCGCTCGCGCGCTACGGCTACCGCACCGATCGCATCAGCGGTGCGGAACTGCGACGGCGCGATCCCGCGTACCGCGATGAGGTTGCGGGCGCGATCCACTACCTCGACAGCGCGATCCTGCATCCTGGGCTGCTCCTGCGCGGGCTTCTGCACGCAGTTCGCGCGCACGGCGGTACGGTGCGCCTTGGCTGTGAAGTCGCCGGATTTGCGCGCGCGAGCGATGGTCGATGCATCGGCGCCCGCCTCGGAAGCGGCGAGGTGGTGGAAGCTGGCAGCGTGGTGCTCGCCGCGGGCATCTGGTCCGATCCATTGGCAGCACAACTCGGCATTGCCGTACCCATGCAAGCAGCACGCGGCTATCACCTGCAACTCGAGGGGATCGGCGCACTGCCGCAGCACGGAGGCGTCATGCACGAGACATTCGTGGCATACAACCCGATGGGATCGCAACTGCGACTTGCGGGAACGCTCGAGATCGGAGCGACGGGACGCCCTTGGATGCGGAAGCGGCTGCAGATGTTGACCGCGGGCGCGCAGCGATATCTGCATGGCATCGACCGCGCACATGTCACCGCTGAGTGGGCGGGCTACCGACCCTGCACCGCCGACGGCATGCCGGTCGTTGGACCGGTGCCGACCATCCCGGGACTTTTCATCGGAACGGGGCACGCCATGATGGGATTGATGCTCGGGCCCGTCACCGGTCGCATTCTCTGCGCGGACATTTGTGGCGGACGGCAGGAGATCGATCCCGAGCTGCTCGGTGTCATTCGCCCGCGGCGACTCCGCCCCTCCCTCGCTGCCTAGGAGAGGCCGCGACGATTCGCATCCGATCCGCGGGGGATCAAGTCGGAACGGGAAGTGCGCGGATCACGCAGTCCACCACTGCGGCACCGAGTCGTGCGGTTCGCCCACCGATGTCCAGCGGCGGCGAACACTCGGCAAGTTCGATGCCCGCGACCTTTCCGCTGCCTGCGATCCTCCGAAGCACACTGCGCAGTGATGCGTCGGGAAGAATGCCCATCGGTGACGGCGCACTGACACCGGGCGCGCTCGAGGCGAGGAACACATCGAGATCGATGCTGAGGCAGATGAGGTCGACCGATGCGATGAAGCGATCGAGAATGGCAGCCAATGCGGACTCCTGCGATGGCGAGAACGCATCTGCGTCGACGATCTGCGCGCCATGCGCGGCGGCCGACTGCAGCAGCGCCGGTGTGTTGTGCGCGGGTTGCATGCCCAGGAGCAGGTAACGAAACGGTGAACCGACCAGCGTGCTGTGCCCGTGCACCTGCAGGAACGGTGATCCCGAATGTGGATGGCCATGAGCAAGCGGCCGCATGTCGACATGCGCATCCAGGTTGATGCACCCGACCACCGCACCCCGAGATGCAGCCTGCACGACGCCGAGCCAGTGGCCGAACGCCTGATCATGACCGCCGCCGAGAACAAGCGGCAGTCCACCACCCGCCCGCACCGCTGCGACCGCCGCCGCAAGCGCGCTCTGCCAAGCGATGACATCATCCTTCGGAGCCGAGACATCCCCCGCATCGAACAGCGCAAACGAAGCGGGCGCGGGCAAGTTCGCGCACGCCGTCCGCAGCGCACTTGGCCCCTCCGCCGCTCCGGGCCTCCCGTGATTCGCTCGCACGCCTGCGTCGGACGGATACCCAATCACCACGAGCGGACGCCGCCGATGTCGCTGCGCGGGTTCGGCATCCCACGCCTCCATCGCCTGATGCCATCGCTGTGCCTCAGGTTGCGGTCCATCATCTCGACCTCGCCACTGCCACGCCATGCCCGCGATCCTACGGTTGCCGCACGAACACCGTGCAATCGTCCTTCGTTGCTACTTGCCGCTTCCGTCGAAGATGGACTTGAACGCATCCCCGACTTTCTGGAGCCCTTCACCGATCGCGCCACCGCTCTGCTCGAGGGCACTCCCAAGTTGCGATGCGGCAGATTGCAGCCCGCTCGAGAACGAAGCCGGCAACCCCTCGATCTGCGCCTTGGCGATCGCCACGATCAGTTGGTCCATCAACTGGGCGGAGATCCTTGCGGCGACCTCATCCGCCGTGGTCTTGGTGCCGATGTCGTTCACCACGATGTCGGGAATGGTTGCCTCCAGCACCTTGCCGGATGCAAGCGTGTTCTCAAGCCTCGCTTTGACTCGAATGCCCGTGATACGGAGTTCGCGAACGGTCACCGAGGACTTGGAGGGCGTCGTTGCTGTCGTTGTGGCAGGCGCGGTGGACTGCGCGGAAGAGATGTTGTCCGCCACCACCTGCAGATTGATGCGGCCATTCCGTTCCGCCAGATCGACGGCGACGCCGCTGATCGCCACCTGATCGATCACGATGTCGTTGCCAATCAGTTCGCCCAGTCCAGCACGCACTTCCACGCGGTCCACCGACAGCATCGGATCCCCGGAGTACCCCGTCGGCTGCGCCACCACGAGCCCGTCCAGGTTGGATGAACCCGACAACAACCCAAGATGCACGGATCGGACCGTTGTGTCGACACCAAGGACTTGAGTCCCCGCGGTCGACACGACTCGCGCAGCCACCGCATCGATGAAGAGCACTGCCATGACGACCGTTGCCATCACGACGACCGCGATCCCAATCACGATCTTCTTCACCATCGATGACTTGGACGCTCGAGCACCGCCGTGCGAATGGGGGATGTTCGTGGAGTCGTTCATGGGATCGAAGCCTATCATTCTTGGACTATGGACCGAGACGTACCCCTGGACGCAGCAGCGACGGAAGCGCTGGAGCATGTCCGCGCGCTCCTGAAGTACATCGGAGAAGATCCAGCGCGCGAAGGACTTGTGGACACTCCGCGCCGAGTGGCGCTCGCGCTGCGCGAGCACTTCGTGGGATACACGATGGACCCGGCGAAGGAACTGGCGCGCACATTTTCAGAGATCGAGGGCTACGACCAGATGGTGCTGCTGACGGGAATCGATGTGCACAGCCACTGCGAACATCACATGGTTCCGTTCGTCGGGAAGGCGCACGTGGCGTACATCCCAAGTGGGCGCGTGGTGGGACTGTCGAAGCTGGCCAAAGTCGTGGAGATCTTTGCCAAGCGACTTCAGGTGCAAGAGAAACTGACCGCCCAGATCGCCAACAGCATCCAAGAGCACTTGCAACCACTCGGCGTCGCCGTCGTCATTCAGGCGCGGCACTTCTGCATGTGCTACCGCGGCGTGCGCCAGCCTCATGCTTGGACGACCACCAGCAAGTTGACGGGTGTGTTCTTGGAAGACCCCGCGACGCGCACCGAGTTTTTGCGACTCATCTCCATCGGTCAAGAGCCAGCCACGGGCTTCTGAGTCCGACTGGAGTCCGACTGGGGATCAACCCACGCGCCCCACCGCATCGATCGCGATGCACTCGAAAGCCACATGCGCTGCCAGCAGCGCGGTCACGCCTGCCACGTCGCGGGCAGGGCAGACCTCCACCACATCCGCCCCGACAAGCTGTGCCCCCGCGAACGCGCGCACTTGTGCCAGCAGAGCGCCCGACGAAAGTCCGCCAGACACGGGAGTTCCCGTGCCGGGCGCGAAGGCGGGATCCGCACAGTCCACATCGCACGAGAGATAGAGCGGCGCATCACCGATGCGTTGCCGAAAGGCCTGCACCTGCGCGGCGGCATCCGCGGCATCCGAGTGGAACGCAGTCGCGGGGATCGTCGTCATCCCCTTCTCCCGCGCAAAGGCAAGATCGTCGAGCGTGTTCAGCCCGCCGCGCTGACCGATCAGCAGTGTGCGCGTCGGATCGATGCATCCATCTTCCACGGCACGCCGCAGGAATGATGCGTGACTGAACGGCTCGTTCCAGACGCGGTCCACCGTATCGACATGCGCGTCAAGCACAACGGCGGCAAGTCCGCTTGTCGGTCGCCCACAGCGTTCCCACGCGGCGCGAATGTTGGCAAGCGACACGGAATGGTCGCCCCCGATGGCCAACAGGTGCGCGCCCGCGCCACCGAGCGTCTTGGCGAAGTCCGTGACCAGATCGAGGTTGTCCGCACAGGAGAATGGTGCAACGGGCGCATCCCCCGCGTCCGCGAGGGAAAACACCCGGGCGATGTCCACCTGCAACTCGATGCTCGCTGGCTTCACATACTGGCTCGCGTCGCGCACCGCACGCGGACCGAAGCGCGCTCCAGTGTGGTATGTCGTGCCGCCATCGAAGGGAATGCCGTACACGACCCAGTCCTGCGATCCTTCCGCACCTTCCAAGCGCGGAAAACGCATGAATGTGGCGAGCCCCGCGAACCGCGGCTGAACCCTTCCGCTCGGCAGTTCTGTCGGCATAGGAGGAAGGATAAGCGGGCGCGGATCAGAAGGGATCCATCCCCGGCGGGAGTGCAGCAGCGTCGGAGCGTTCTTCCAGATGGGCAACGGGAAACGCACAGGAGTCCACGCTGAACGCCGCCGCGGGTCGATGATTCCCCGAAAGTCCCAGCCCACCGAAGGGCAGCCGACTGCTCGCACCTGCCGTGCCGACATTCCAGTTGACGCATCCTGCGCGAAGGCGCGGCGCGATCGCTTGCCAGCGCGCAGCGTCCGCAGTGAAGACCGCCGCAGCAAGGCCGAAGCGTGTGGCGTTCGCTTGCTCCACCGCTTCGTCATCACTCTCCACCACCGCCACTTGCAGCAGCGGACCGAAGACCTCTTCATCCGCCTCCCGGCTGAAGCGTTCGACACGAAGCACCCCAGGCGTGAGGAACCACCCTTCGCGTGCTGGCGCGCGCGCCGCGAGCAGCGACACGCATCCCTCCCGCACTCGTCGCGACTGGAACGCAATCACCGCTTCGCGCGCGGCTTCACTGATCAGCGGACCCATGAACACACCCGCCTCGTCGCCGCCGCCCACCCGAAGGCGCGATGCGACTTCCACCAGACCGGACACGAACGCATCCGCGATGCCGCGCTGCACAATCACGCGGCGCGTGCAGGTGCAGCGCTGGCCCGCCGTTGCGAACGCGGATCGCACGCACTCCACCACAGCCTGCTTGAGGTGGCAATCGTCGAGCACGATGGCGGGATTGCTGCCTCCCATCTCGAGCGCCACGATTCGTCCGGGCCGATCGAGATTCGCCTGCAGGATCTGCCGACCAACGGGCCATGATCCCGTGAACAGAATGCCGTCCACATGCTCGTGCGCGGCGAGCGCCGCTGCGCCTCGAGTGCCCGCCTGCACCACATGGAAGACACCCGGAGGAAAGCCCGCCGAATCCGCAAGTTCCGCGAGCAACTGCCCGACGGCTGGGGTGCGCTCACTCGGCTTGAACACCACCGTGTTGCCGAGCAGCAGCGCAGGGACGAAGTGACCGTTGGGCAAGTGGGCGGGAAAGTTGAACGGCCCAAAGACCGCCATCACCCCGTGGGGGCGAAACGCACACATGCCACGCCTCGTCGGCGTCAAGTCGATGCCAAACCCGCGCACCCGATCGAGCGTGCGTTCCTCCAGCGTGATCGTCACCTTTTCCGCCAGGGCCTTCGCTTCGAGCAGCGCTTCACCTCGGGTCTTCCCCGCTTCCAACACCAGCAGATCCGCGATGCGTGTCTCGTTCGCCACCACGACATCACGCCACCTCAGCAGTGCGGCATGCCTCTCCTGCGCCGGCGCGGCCGCCCACCCCGGCCCCGCCGATCGCGCCGCGGCGACCGCGCGATCGATGTGCGCACGCACGGGTGCTGCGTTCCAAACGGTGGTCGTCGGCTGCGAAGGATCGGTGCTGTGGAGCATGGCCTCCCCCGCCGCGGGGAGCGTGTGCCACGAACCGTCGATGAAGTCCGCAGGAGCATGGCGCAGCAGCCCGCGCCGAACCGCCTCGCTCATGCGCGGCTCCGACGACGAGGCGCTGCACCACTGCGGCGCCGCGCGCCAACCAGCGGTACCGCGCGTCCCTGCCCATCGAACGCCGTGATGGCGATCTTCGTTCCCTTGGACGCACCGAGTGCTTCCATGACTCGCTCGGGCAGCAGCAGCCTTCCGCCGCGCAGCGAGAAGCCACTGCGAACTGCGCGGAATCCCTGCGCGCCCGCGCACGAGACGATCCCTCGGTGAGTGACGCTCGCGCCCGCGCCAGCGAGCGGCAGCACTGCCGATGCGCTCACGATCGGGATGTGTTCCGTCACAGCCTCGAGGTACGGACCGCCATCGAATGGGTCCACATGCTCCTGCGGGCTGAACCCGAGCTTCGTCAGCATGTGCAGTGCAGGAAGGGTTTCATCGCCCACCTTGCCGACCAACTGTCGCGCCTCGGGTGGCAGCAGCGATGTGTAGATCTCGACCGATGGGAAGAGCTTGAGGATGAACTCCTTGCTGCGCTGGTTGAAGGTGTCCGCCTCGGTGTACGAAAGATTGATGAAGCGACGGCCGAGGTAATCCCACAGCGTCGATCGGCTGTCCGGCGTCAGCGCGCCCATCATCTCTGCGATGATGCGCCTCTGGAACTGCTGCGGACGCGCGGCGATGAACTGAAACCGCGTGTGGGAGAGGAACGCGCCCAGCTTCTGCGGATGACCACGGTAGCCAGGGGCAAGGATGAGTCCGCCAATCTCGCTCGGCCCGCTCTCATCGGTATCGAGTTGGATCGTCACATGCACCTGCCCCGTTCCGAGATCCTTGCTGTAGTGCTCGCGACGCCGAACACGGAAGAACAGGTGCGGATGACCAGTCCATGAGATCCGCGAGTACACGGTGCTGGTGCCGATCACCGACCCCGAGTCCGTGTCCTCCAGCACGAACACGAACTCGCGACCGCGCGCGTCACGCACCGAGCCCGCGAACGCGCGATGACTGCGATCCAGTTTCGCCGCGAGCGCATCGCGGTCGTGCGGCAGATTGAAGGAATGAACGAGCCGAGCAAGCTTCAGCAGCTGCGGCATGTCCTCGATGGTCGCTTCACGGATGACAAACATGTCATGCCACCTTGCTGAGCGCGCGCTCGATGATCTCAAAGACGGGGCCGAACTGCGCAGGCTCCATCACGCCGATGGGAGGCAGCAGTCGCAGGTGATAGGGATCGTGACCGCATGTGAGCGCGATCACCCCTTCATCGAACATCGCCTTGAGCAGCGTGTTCAGGCGCTCCTTGTTGCCGCCGAGCGGCGACAGCCGCATCATGCCGCCCGTGCCGCCGACATGCGAGGGCTGCGGCCGACCGAAACTGTCGAGCACAGGCGGAAAGAACTCCGGCCGGCGCCGGACGAGATCCTCCGCTCGTTCGCGGAACGCACGGTGCAGCGCGGCGATGCGACCGTTCGGGCCGTAGTAGCCACCGTCGCGCAGCGTTTCGAGCGCGCGCCGACCGACATGGAACGCACTCGTGCTCGAACTGAATGTGCCCGCGAGGAGCCCAGGCTGCGGATTGAACTCCTCGCGGAAGAGACACGCGCACACCTGGCTCAACTTCCCAACGGTCGCCACATCGATGTACTCGCCCAGACCGAGCGTCTCAAAAGCGAACATGCACTCGGTGCGCCCGAACGATTGCACCTCATCCGCCCACACTGGAATGCCGCTGTCACGACAGATTCGCATGAGGGCCTCGAGATAGGAGCGCGGCGCGACGCGGAAGCCGCCCTCACCCTGCACGAGTTCCATGACGAAGCACGCGTGCTGCTTCGGATAACGCGCGACCAGTTGCTTCAGGTGCCAAACGGCGATCTCCGTGGAACGCGCCCCGAGCGCCTCGTCGTAAAACGGCATGTAGTCCACGAGGATGTTCTGCACGAGACCCTGCCGATAGCCCGCCGTATCGCCGATCTGACTCATGGTGGTCGATCGACCCATGAAGCAGTCCGCGAAAGCGATGATGCGCGGCGCGCTGCCCGTCTTCTGCTGACACACCTTCAGCGCATTCTCGTTTGCCATGCAACCGGAATTGGTGATGAAGCAGTGTCGCAGCGCACTCGTGCGGGCCGCTTCCGTCTGCAGGATGTCGGCGACAGCCAACACATCGGCATTGGGCTGCAGGTGACCGCCCATGCAGATGTCCGAGAGCGCCCCGATCACGGCAGCCTCCACCATGCGCGGGTCGGAATGTCCGAACATGTGAACGCCGATGCCGCTGATCATGTCCCACTTCACGCTGCCATCGGCCAGCTGCACCAGCGCTCCATGACCGATGCCCGCACCGATGTAGGGGTACATCGTGGGTCGCCCGCGGAGTGCGTTGTGCCGTTGCAGCCACGCGGCGGCGGCCGATGCGCGGGCAGGATCCGCCGCGCGAACGCCCGTGATTCCCGCTTGCAAACGCCTCAGTTCAGCCAGGATCGCATCGACCGCAGCGCGAACCGCCGGCACCTGCATGAGCGGCGGCAGCCCATCGAGTACGGCGGCACTCGCGGTGGTCGCAACGGATTGGGAGGGCGCCGCGGTCATGGTCGGCATGGTACGGGGGGACTTTCCATGATCCGCCGCATCAGCAGGGCGAGAATCGCGGCGCGTTCACAGAGGCTGCTGAGCACCACATACTCATCGGTTCGGTGCAAGTTGCCGCCGCGGACACCCAGCCCATCCAGGCAGGGAAGTCCTGCGTGCTGCAGCACATTCGCATCACTCACACCGCCGGTCGAAACCGCTCGGCACGCAGTTCCGACTTTCGCCGCGCATTCGACCGCACACCTGGCAAGCGCTTGCACTGCTTCGGTCGCCGGCTTCGCAGGTCGATTGTGCAGCACTTCCACCGAGACGCGCGGCAGCGCGGACTCACCCTTCGCCACCGAAGCCAATGCGCGTTCCACCTGTTCGCGCGCCTCAGCGGAGAAGTACCGCGCGTTGCCCCATGCTGCCGCATCGGCAGGCACCACATTGGTCGCGCGACCGCCTTCGAGAGGGCCGATGTTCACGATGCATCCATTCGCTGGATCATTCGCGGCGAGCACCGTGCAGATCGCCTTCGCGAGGGCATGAACCGCCGAGACACCCTGCGCTGCATCGCGCCCTGCATGCGCGGCGCGCCCCTTCGCATCGATGCGGAACTGCGCGGAACCAGGGCGTTCCATCACGAAGTCACTGCCGACGGCGGGTTCCAGCACAAGTCCGACATCACACTCGTGCGCCACGCGCTCGAGGATTGCCGCACTGCGAAAACTCCCCGTCTCCTCATCGGCGTTCAGCAGGAATGTCCAGTGCGGGTGCACGCCGACTTCGGCGAGCGACTCCAGCGCGGCCAATGCAACGATCAGTCCGCCCTTCATGTCCGCTGCACCAGGCCCCTCCCGCATGCCACCCCGCTCTGCTGCGAGCGAGCAGAACGATCCGTGCGGATCATGCACCGTATCGAGGTGACCGCTGAGCAGCAGGCGCGGCCCATTCGGACTGCCGCTGCTCCGCGCGATGAGCACATCGCCCGCATCGTCGCCCGATGCACCTTCGCGCAGCCACGACGGACGATCGCCACCTTGCACCCTCTCCACGCGCGCACCGAGCGCTTCGAACCGCGCCCGCATCCATACTCGCGCCGCATCAAGCCCTTGCCGATGTCCGCATCCCGTGGGGATCGCGACGAGCGATGCGAGATCCGCTTCCATCGATCCATGCCGCCGATGCACGGCATCGATCACCTGCCGCTCGGCCGGCGTGATCGCCGCATCACCTCCCATGGCACACCTCCCCCGCGCCGCCCCACACGCCATCGAAAGCATGCGTGGCGGGCCCGCGCATGCGAACGGAGCCATCGTGCGCGTCCCAGGCAATCCGCAGCCTCCCGCCGGGCAGGTCGATGTCCGCCGAGCGCGCGCATCGATCTTCCAGAACGCCCGCCACGAGGACGGCGCTCGCACCCGTGCCGCACGCGAGCGTGATGCCTGAACCGCGTTCCCACGTCCGCATGCGCAGATGATCGCGCGCACACACCGCGGCGAAGTGGACATTGATGCGCTGCGGAAAGAACGCGTGATGCTCGATGGTCGCACCTACACGCTCGAGCGGAACGCGGTCGGGTTCTGCGCACCAGAACACGATGTGCGGATTGCCCATCGACACGAGCGTTGCGGTCGGCTCCATGCCGGCAGCGTCCCACCACGCAAGATCACTCTCCGCCCGGCCGCCACCCGGAGCATCCTGCGCTGCGATCGCCTCACGCCACATCGCCCGATCGAAACGAACGCCCACGAGCCGATCCTCCGATGCCACGCCGCTCCAACGCACGCCGATCTGCGAGGCAGACAGCATCGGTGCCCCCATGTCGACCTCCGCCTCCGACACGAGCCCATCGACTCCGCGCCACCAACGCACCGACAGCACGCCGCGCCCCGTTTCCACGCGCAGCGGATTCGCCGCGGACATCCCGCGGTCCACCACGAACTTCGCGACGCACCGCAGTCCATTGCCGCACATCTGCGCTTCGCTGCCGTCTGCGTTGAAGATGCGCATGCGCGCATCGGCGGCGCAATCCGCACTCGGACGCGCCACCAGAATCACGCCATCCCCACCGATCGCGGTATGACGATCGCTCACCGCGCGCGCCAGTGCGGCGGGATCCTCGACATGCTGTGCGTCGGCATCGATGTACACATAATCATTGCCGATGCCGTGCATCTTGCTGAAGCGAATGGCGTTCATGCGTCTGGTCGTGGCACTTCGCCGAGGTCAATGACCACCTTGCCGCGCCGATAGAAGTCCGCGTTGATCCGATCGCGGTCGATGAAGGTGAACACCAGGCCATTCACGCCCGTGGCATCCGCGTAGGCGAAATCGCCCCAGTGCGGTCCGGCATAGCGGCGATTGTCGTAGGACTGCGCGTGGTTGTGGAAGTGGAAGATCCCGTCGTAGCCCGCTTCAAACATGTCGTTCGATGCCTCGAAGCGCACATCGCTGCCCACCTGGACGGGGAGGAACTCCACCAGTTCGTAACGCCCCTGTGCATCGAGCCGCAGGAGCCCGCCATACTCGGTCCGGCGATCCGCTTGATCGCGGTCGGCGATCTCGAACAAGTGTGCCTGCAGCGGTGGCTGTCGCAGTGCATCGCGCGCGACCAGCACGGCAGCGCAATCGCCCCAATCGAGGTTCGATGCATGCGCGCGCGGAGTCTCCGCGAGTTCCGTGCCGTAACCCTCGAACGATGCGCTGTACCGCCGTTCATTCTGCGCGGCGAGTGCAGCGGAGACATCCGAAAACAGTTCGTCACGCGAGCGTGTCAGCAGCGTGGGCTGCGTTCGCGCCACGGCGACAAGCACCGCGAGATCCCGAGGCTCCAGCGACGCGCGCACATCGGGCGAAAGCTTCGCCGCAGCTGCGCGCGCCTCATCCCAGAACGCGCGCTTGTCAGGCTTCAGCAGCGCACGCATCCACAGGATCTCCTCGCGGTTCGCGGGGATCACGCCAAGATCGGTCGCACACCGCCGCATATCGAGCACGAACGAGTCCGTCGTCGCGAGCGACTGATCGGCGAGCAGGTCGAGGATGCGCTGTCGTTCTCCCGTGGCCAGCAGCAACTCCCAGCAGCGTGCGCGCAGGTTCGCTTCCTTGATGGGATCGCTGCGCAGCAGCAGATCGAGCAGCACCTGAGGCACACGCTCCGTCCCCCAGAGCTTGCACAGCGCGTGGTATTCAGGGCGATCGTAGAGCTTCACCGCAAGGATCGGCAGCGGAACGGCCCACGCTCGCACGAGCGTCTGCGTCATGTCCTTCCAACCGAGCGCCGCGATGCGGCGGCACACTTCGGTTCGCCACTCATACTGCAGCATGCGCGGCAGGTTGATTTCAAGCACAGACTTCAGCCCTTCTGGGTCGTGGCGAATCAGTCGCTCCCATGCTTCGTCGCGCAGTTCACGCACATAGTCCGGTTGCACCACGATGCGGCGGAGCGCCTTCAAATACGCAGGATCCGTGGGGTCCGCATCGAGCAACTGCATTGCCGCGAGTTGCCGCGCAGGCACAAGGTCCGTTCGTCCAAGCGACTCGAGCGGGTCGCCCGCTGGCGTCGCCGCGCAGGATGCCATCCACAGGCACGAGATTGTCACAAGGAGTTGCCCAACACGGCGCAACTGCCGCGGGACCGTGCCTTCCGTGGCGTTCATGCACGGAGTGTAAGGACTTCGATCTACACTTCGTGCCGCACGCATGGGATCGTCACGAGCCAACCGCCGCGAAGTTCCAGTTGAAACTGGAGACGGCGATGCATTGCTGCCGCGCGTTCGCGCCGTGGTGGACCTGATGCGCCCCGATATCCAGGCGGACGGCGGCGATGTCGAAGTGGTCGCTGTCGAGGCTGGAGTCGTTCAGGTTCGGCTGCACGGAGCGTGCGTGGGGTGCCCCTCGAGCCGCATGACATTGCAAGACGGACTTGCACGGCTGCTGCGCGAGCGGGTGCCCGAGGTTTCAGGCGTTGCAGCGATCCAATAATGTCGTTCGCGGGGGCCTTCAGGCACCGCCTTCAGGCACCACCTTCTGCGGGCCGAATCTGACCGATGACGTTCTTGGTGGGATCGACTGCGCCGGCGAGGATCTGCTCCGCCACTTCCTTGCGGTGGACTGCAACCTCCCGCGGAAACTCAAACGCAATCCGAACACGATCACCCTTGATGGAGGCGATGCGCACAATGCCAATCGGTGACGCAGGGTTCCCGATAACGACCTCTTCGCCTTCTCGTCGAGTGATGACCAGCATGCCGTCGGACCTCCTGCCCTGATGCAGCGGGACTTCACCCGCCAACTTGGTCGGCTCGCCTCCAGCGCACCATGCGCCTTCCTTGCGAACTCCTTGGACGACTGTCATCGACCAAGCACCCGACCTACTTGAAGGGTAACCAAGATGGACCCAAGGGCCTCGAAACTGCAGCAAAACAAGCCTAATTTGGCCGTTATCGGAGCATAAAAAAGCCCCCGCGTCGGGCCAGCGACGCGGGGGGCGCAATAACAGCGGCTCCGTGCCGACTGCCCGTGCCTTTCGCCGTCCTAGCTGCGGCACGCCCGAGGGCCATCCGTGGCCCGATGTTCTTGCTTAGGCGGCGCGTCCCTGCAGCGCCCAAGCGTTGTCGATCTGCGCACGCATCCTGCGTGCGCGCGAGGGGCTCCGAGCGAGGCGATCCTTCACCGCGCTCCCCCCTGTCGTGCATTCATCAACTGATTGGCCTGCTGCCACAGCGATGCCGTGGATGCAGACCTGTCCTTCGCACCGGCCTTCCATGCCGCTGATGCGATAAGTTCGAGATGATCGCGCACGCCGAGAATCACGATGGATCCTGCCAAGCCAAAGCGCGTCAACAGCCGATCTGGAATGCGCACTCGACCAGCCGTGTCGAGCGGGCAGCGAGCAGCCTGACTGTAGAACGATCGCTCGAAGCGGCGCAGCACATCGTCGCCGATCAGCGATCCCTCTTGACTCATTGCCAGACGCTCGAATGTCTTGCTCGGCCACAGCGTCAACACATCGTCCGCTCCAGGCACTGCGACAAAGTGGTCGCCGTTCACCGCTGGATTGAGCACTTCGCGCAGTTCGCTCGGAATGGCGAGACGCTGCTTCGCATCGAGACTGTGTTCGTATTCGCCGAGGAAGAGCATCGGTGCGGTCCATGGGAGACTCCATTCACTATACCCACTATGCCCCACCTTGCAACACTTCTCAACAAAAATTGAAGTTTTCGCCACACAATGAAGCATTTGGCGAAGGTCCGAGAAATGAAAAACTCTCGGTCGCCAAACCATAAGTCGTTGAAATACACATATTTGTGGACAAAGTTTTTTATCGTCCTACACTCGATTCGGGCGTAAAGATTTTTGGAGACGCACCCCGCATGCAGACTGACAAGCCAGCAGCCATTCGTTCGAGCGTTGCACATGTGCTTGACCTTGTGCCGGCGTCTTCCTTCCTGCTGACAGCCGCATTCGGCGAACTTCGAAGCGCGGTCATGGTGCGTTTCGTGCAACAAGTGGCCACGCAACCACCGATGGTGCTGGTCGCGATGGAGAAGGGACACACGACTTCTCCCATCATCCGCGACGCACGCAACTTCGCGCTCTGCATTCTCGATCGTCAGGAGCGTGTCCTGCCTCGACTCTTTGCGCAGTCACCAGATCAGGGTGTCGACGCGTTCCTCACCGTGCCACACCTCACCGTGCCTGGCGGCGCACCCGTCCCAACGCGGGCGCTCGGCTACATCGCCTGCGAAGTGGTGCGCCATCTCGATATCGAAGCGGATTACGAGGTCTACATCGGCATGGTGCATCACGCGGCACTGCTGGAGTCGAGCCGCAGCAAGGGGCCGCGCCCCGGCGGATCAGGCGCGCATCGTTCGGCCGCGAAGCGTTCGAAGGGAACGGCGCGCGTGACGCGCGTAGCATCTCGGCGCCGCGGTGGTTGAACGCGGGCGGCACGACTGCCGCATCTGAATCCGCACGAACCGCGCACCCACTGCTTCGATGACTGCGCACGATTCCAACCTGTTTTCGTGGGATTACCGCGCGCGCGCCGCAGCGCTCGGCACGCCCATCGTTCCCATCATCGACGCCCACGCGCATGTTGCCGGGCTCGATGCTGCACCCATCCTCCGCGAGGCGATGGATCTCTACGGAATCGAGCAGATCTGGAGCATGACCTCGAACATCGATGAAGTGGAGGGACTTCGCGGCATTCTCGGTGAACGCATCGCGTTCATCGCGATCCCCAACTGGAGAGCGCCCGACCTTCGCGAGAGCCATGGGCACGGTTACGCGCAGCAGATCCGCAGGTATCACGCGCTCGGTGCGCGCATCGCCAAGTTCTGGGCGGCGCCTCGCGGCATCGACATGGGAACGCAAGCGGGCGATCCTGCGCTCATGCGACTGGACAATCCAGTCCGCGTCGCTGCGATCGAGACGGCTGTCGAGTTGCGCATGACGCTCATGGTGCATGTCGCGGACCCCGACACCTGGTTCGCCACCAAGTACGCCGACGCCGCGAAGTACGGCAGCAAACGACAGCAGTACGAACCACTCGAGTCGTTGATGGAACGCTTCCCCGTGCAGTGGATCGCAGCGCACATGGGAGGTTGGCCAGAGGACCTGGATTTTCTCGACGGACTGCTCGAGCGGCATCCGAACCTCGTGCTCGACGCGAGTGCGACGAAGTGGATCGTGCGGGAAATCTCCCGTCATCCGCGCGAGAGACTGCTCCAGTTCTTCACGCGCTGGCGCGACCGGCTGCTGTTCGGTTCGGACATCGTGACGAGCAACGCGCATCTCACGGAGACCCCCGGCGGCACCGAGATGGATTCGAAGGCACAGAGCCGCGAGAGTGCGTTTGACCTCTATGCGAGCCGGTACTGGGCGCTGCGAACGCTCTGGGAGACGGATTGGGTCGGACGCAGCCCCATTGCCGATGGCGATCTCGCGCTCGTCGATTCAAGCCGATCGCCGAAGGATTCGCCGATGCTGCGAGGCATCCGACTGCCGCGCGACCTGCTCCTGCCGTTTCTGCGGGAGAACGCGCAGCGAATCCTGCACGAAGCCGTGCAGCGCAGCGCGAGTCAACCCACGGCGCAGCGCGAATCGCTCCACGCCAGCAACCACCGCACGAGCGCCAGTCGGTCGCCCGGCGCGTAACAGCCTGCGGCGCCGGCCCCGCGAAAGCACGAGGCATGCACGAGGTCGGCGCCCGAAGCGAGCGCCCACCAACCGCAGTGTCCCCACCACGCCAGTGGCGCACCCGACGGAGGTCGCTGCAACAGTGCGATGTCGGCGGCGCGCCAGATTGCGCTGGGCGTTCCACACGTCTCGGACACGATCAACCGATGTTCCATGCGAGAGCGGCGTGCGTGTCGTTGCGTCTCGGTCACCCAACGCGCCGATGCTGGTATCCACAGCGCCACATCCGCGCCGGCAAGCACCGCACGACCGACTGCCGCGAACGCCTCGGCAGCATCGATCGCACCGGGTCGATCACCGATGGCGAGAATCAGTCCAGTGGACTCCGCAACCCCGAGATCCGCACGCACGGATCCTCGGACATCCCTGCTGTGTGCAGACTCCAAGTCCGCAGGCTCAGCGAACAGCGCCGCAGCCGCCTCGCTGCAACGAAGCGCGAAATCCGCAGGGGGCTCCGTGGAGACCGCACACGCAACCTCACCGAGCGCATGACGCACGAGCGGCGGCATCGCAGGGCCATGGCAGTGCACTTCACGCGGCAGGATGCCGCGCGCGCGCACCCAGTCGCGCAACCGACGCGCGCCAAGCGCCGTCATCCCCAGCGGTGGAACGATCACGCGCGGGACACACCCGCGCACAAGCGACGCCACGGCGCCGCGCCCCTCACCACCGATGAGCACGCATGCATCAGCATCTGCGGGCAGTGCCGCAGCGGCGCTCCACCCCACAGGCGACGAGGCTTGCACGACATGCAGCACGCCGCTGCGCGGGAAGTGCGACAGCGCGGCCGCACCCATCACTTCTTCACGCCCAGCCGTCCCCCCAGTTCACGGCGCGGATGCTCATAAAACAGCTTCGCGACATCCTCGCCGATCTGCGCGGCAAGCTTGTCCTCGATCTCGCGGCGACCCGCGCTTGTCTCGAGCAACGACGGATTGATGTCCAGCAGATCGCTCTGGACCGCCTGAACGCCCACCGATGGCCAGAGTCGCGTTCCATTCGCCGCATCGATGACCTTCACCAGCACGACCGCTTCGGGGCCGCCCTCCTTGCGACCGCCCGCGAGCACGAACTCATCCACCTCGACATAGATGACCTGCTCCGCACCGAGCGACTCGCCGATGCGCTGAATGGACACGGGCTTCGCCGCGGTGTCGAGCCGCCGAGCAAGCGCCACCGAATCGCGCGTCGAGATCACTTCAGGCACGACATCGTTCTCGAGCAGCTCCGTGCCCGTCGCATCGCCGATCTCCACGCGCAGCGCAACACGCGACATGCGGTTCTGCTTGTCATCCACGATCACGATCGTCTTGCGAGACTGCAGCGGGTACGCCGCAGGCTCCTTCGGCGGACCCTGCAGGATGTAGTTCGCGGGAATGATGTAGTTGCAGCCCGCCACGGCAACTGCCGCACACAGCAGCGCAGACGCACGACCGATCAACGCACGGCGGAGCTTCATTTGCGTTTGATCCCTCGGTCTGGGTACTTCGCTTCGATGTGGTCGTAGAAGAGGTACGAGACCATGTCAACAAATGTCTTTTGCAAGCCGATTTCAATCTCGCGCGCCCCTGCCTGCGCCTTGCCGATGCCTTCCATGTCGGGGAACTTCGCGATCACCTGAAACTCCTCCGCATAGGAGTCGGGGTCGATGCCATCGCGCTCCACGATGCCGATGTTCGCGCCGGCCACGCCATCCCACAGGAAACTGTTGCCAAGCGGATTCAGTCTGTACTCGTAGATGTCAATGACCACCACACGGTCCACATCGAGTTCATTGGCCAGATCCGCAAGCGGTGCGGTCGGCCAGCCTGGCGTCTGATGCATCCAGGTGATCGAGTACCTCGGATCCATCACGCGGACTCCTGCGACATTCTGCGTCAGTTCGCTGGCGACATTGCCCACCACATTCGGAATCGCCGTCGGAAACTCATACGCAGTGCGTTGATCCGTGTGCGCAAGCACCGCGACTGACTTGTTCTCGAGTCCGCGGTACTTCGCGAGCACCTCGATCTCCTTGTTCTTCTCGATGTTCGCTCCAACGGCGCTGGCAATACCTGCCGCGATGCAGCCATCCCCCGCCAGGAGCACCGTTCCAGCGAGCACAGCCGCGGCGAGACAGCGCATGCTTCCAAGCGTGGCGCGGCGTTCCATCACGGCATCCCCCGCATCACGAGGATCTTGTACCCCCACGCGCCGACCGCGAACGCACCGAGGGCCCACCATCCCTTCGCGCCGACCATGCTCCACAGAATGCTGACCGTGCGCGCGCCCGTGACGGCGGAGTGCGCGCTGGCGATGGCAAGCGCGGTGGTGCCGATGGCCAGCAGCAGTCCGAGCGGCTGCGCATGGAAGGCGTCGAGAAATCGTCCATCGGCGGCGCACGCGAACGCGGTCGTCATCCCGCAGCTCGGGCAAGGAATGCCCATCGTCGATGGCCACGAGCAGGATGGCAGCCCGAGTTGGCGGTGTGTTCCGATGCCCGACGCCGCGGGTTGCAGCCACGCGGCAACACCCAGCAGCGACGCACAGGCGAGGGCCACGAACGCCTGCGCGGCGCGTTCCACGCGCAGAAGTCGATCCGGCGTTGCAACGGGCACGGCGGCAAGCGTGGAAGCAGCACCTTTCATGCGAAGCGCCATCGTATATCGACCGACACCCGCGGAGTCAGGCCCCCCGCGATGCGTGGGCCGTGCTTCCACGGAGCCGAACGGCGGCGCACCCCTTGTAGCCTGCGCGGAAATGGAGCAGTGGATCGACGGGCATCTTGATTTGGCCTACATCCATCAGGGACTCGGCGACATCCGCCTTCCCCCCGCGACGACCGAGAACCGATGCATCAGTCTCCCATCGCTGCAGGAAGGAAGTTTCGGCATCGTGGCCGCAACGATCTTCATCGAGCCGGGCGTTGATGCGGCGGCGCAACCGTGGGGATACGGGGGACCAGACGATCTTGCGGGCGCACAGCGCGCAGCGTTCGCGCAGTTGGCGATCTATGAGTCGCTTGAGCGTGAAGGATTGCTGCGCATCATCCGCTCGGCGGCGGATCTGCACGCGGGCGGACCACTCGGCATCGTGCTGCTGATGGAGGGAGCGGATGCGATCGCCGATGCGGCAGACGCGGCGCGCTGGCATTCGCGCGGCATTCGCATGTGTGGGCTCACATGGGCCAAGGGCACGCGCCACGCGGGCGGGAACGCGAAGGGCGCAGGTCTCACGGCGAGTGGCCGCGAACTCGTGACGGCATTCGATGCGCTCGGGATTCTCCACGATGCGAGCCATCTGTCGGATGTCGCGTTCGATGATCTGCTGACGCTCACAACACGCAAGGTGGTTGCATCTCACTCGAACGCCCGCGCCCTGCTCGGCGGTGGGCAGCGGCACATCACCGATGCGCAGATCCGCGAGATTGCGCGTCGCGGCGGCGTCATCGGACTGAACCTGTACGGCACGTTCCTCGCATCGGGACGCGCGGCGACGATCGATGACGCACTGGCGCACATCGATCATGTCGCGACCACCGCAGGCACGCGCGCGGTCTGCGCCCTCGGCTCGGATTTCGATGGCGGCTTCGCGCCGATGGACGTGCCCGAGGGACTCCGATCGCCCCAGCAGGTTCACGCGCTGCTGCCGCGGCTACGCGCGCGCAACTGGAGTGATCGGGAATGCCTCGGCTTCATCGGCCGGAACTGGCTCCGAGTGCTTGAGGAATCCCTCCGTGTCGGCGAACCTCGCACGAGTGACCGCGCTGCACCAACGGCAGCTCCAGACTTCAGCGCGGCCCAGCCGCGCTCTGCTCGTTGTTGAGATCGACTCGCCGCCGTATCACGCGACCGCCGACATCGAAGTCGATCGCCGCGTGCAGCAGAACGCCGCTGCGATGCAAACCCACGGCATGTGCAGCATCGCTCAGCAGCAGATGCTCGGTGATTGCATTGCACGCGGCAAGCGCCGGCACGGCTGCGCAGAGAAGCGCCCAGTTTGCACGCGCCCATGCGGCGGCGACCCGAAGATCCGCGGCGGTGCTTTCGCCCGCGAGCAGATGAAGTCCGCGCGCATCCACCGCCAGCAAGACCCGCGGCGCATCTGGGCAGTGGAACGCAAGCGCCTGCAGTTCTGGAAAGAGCGCCGAAAGATCGATCGCATCGTTGACTACCGCTGGCGCGGCGACTGACGTTGGCGCGGCGACTGGCGCGGGCGCGGCGACTGGCGCGGGCGCTGGCGGTGGCGGTGGCGCTTCGGCGCCGTGAACATCGCCAGCGCGCGGGTTATCGATGCGCAGCCGCGGCACATCACGCTCACTGCGGCGCGATGGGTTCCCCCGCATCGCCATGGTCACCATCTCGATCGCGCTTGCCGGGTCGAGCGCGCCGAGCACACTCAGCGGCACAGGGCCCGACGACTCCACGCGGTCCACACGCTGCGCGTGCGCCGCGAGCGTCAACCGAACGCCGATCGACTTGCCTCGCGACCACTCGACCAGCGACTGCACCGCCGAATCCGCTGCATCATGCGAACAGCCCACGAGCGCGAGACCCAGTGCAAGAACGCTGCCGCGAGCAGCGGCTGCGGTCCCGAGCGATTCAATCGTTCGGCGCGCAGCAGCCATCGCAGTCTCATCGGTCCCACTGAGCAGCACGATCTCACCGCCCGCATCCATCACGACTGCCGCGTCGGTGAGCGAATCAAGACAGACAATCCATCGGCGCGCAAACGCACTCGCGCGCTCGAGCCATGCGCTGCCATCGCTCGGCAGCGCACGCCCCTCGCTGCGGTAGACCTCACCGCGAGTCGCCGCCCCATCGAGCCGGATGAGTGCGATCGGACCATCCGCACGCGCGCACTGGTCTGCATACTGCGCAATCCAGATCCCCGCGAGCGTTGGCACATTTCCCACGAGCAGCACGCGAGGTGCAGCGCCCGCAGCCTCCGCGGCGCCTGCCCCAAAACTCCCGCCTCCCGCGTTCGAAGACGCATCGCCGCGGCGCGCGCCACCGCCGCTCATGAAGAGATCCGCGAGGCCATCGAAATCACTCGCGCGGCTGCTCATGCGCTTCGGTCCATGGGCGCGATGTTCTCCGCACCAGACGCAGTGCCACGCAAGCGCGCGGCGACCTCACCCAGCCTGCCCTCCTTCGCCTGTGGCACGACGGGCATATCCGGCATCTCCACCAACGGCGGCTCCACCGCGCGCGTCGACGCACGGGGCGCAGCCAACTGCGCCATCAATGCGGCATCGGGCGATGCATCCGCGGTACCCGCAGGAACTCCACCTGCTCGCTGCACCAGCGCGGTGTTCGCCACCAGCCAATCCGCCAAACGATCAAAGTCGCGCCGCGCATCGGATGTCGGTGCGTACTCCGTCACGGGCTGCCCGAATCCCGCCGCCTCGCGCAGCACATCGTGTTCGTGGATCATCGTCGGCAACACATCGTCGCCGAAGTTGCGGCGGATCGACGCAAGAATGTCCTGCGAAATCCGCGATGAGCCGCGCACGAGCGTCGGGAGGACGCGAATCGCGATGGAACGCCCAAGCCGTTCCGCCACCGTGCGAATCGTCGCCACCTGCCGCTCCGCAGCGCGCAAGGCGAAGTAACCCGTCTCGATGGGGATGATCGCCTCATCACAGGCACGCAGCGCGTTGAAGACCAACAGCCCGATGTGCGGCGGACAATCAATCACGCACCACTCGAAGCGCGGTGCCAGCCGGTCGAGCAGCGAAGCCAAGCGGCGATCCCGGTCAGGCGCCTCCTGCAGAGGACCGTCCGGCGCCTCGAGCGCCGCCAACTGCACCGTGCATGGGGCGAGCGCCAGCCCTGGTGTCGGCTCCCACAGCAACCCATCGTCAAGCAGCGAAGACCCGGCTCCCTGCAGAAGCGCCGATTCGATCCCCGTCTCGATCCGCGAGACGGGAACGCCAAGCGCCACGCCACAGTGCCCTTGCGGATCGAGATCGATCAGCAGCGTCCGCTGTCCGCGCGCAGCGAGTACGGCGGACAGGTTGACGGCGGAGGTGGTCTTACCGCTTCCACCCTTCTGGTTGACCACGGCAATCACACGCATGCTGTTCCAAAGGAATCGACCGACTCAGCCCGAATCCTTGAAGCAGCGGAGAAACTCACGTCGCGCCGACCGCCGCGAACCCGACCCGAAGCAATCGCTCCTCCGCGTTGCGAAGGATTTCCGCCCCGCCACCGCCGCGCGGCAGGATCAGTGTCCATGCGCCGCCGCGGCGCTTCTTGTCCGAACCCGCCACGCGCAGCAGCACATCCACCTCGAGCGGCGAGGGCAACTGCGTCGGCAACCCAAGCCCCTCCACCATCGCGCGAACGGCGTCAGCCTCCCCGCGCGCCATCAGACCTGCTTCCACCGATGCCGCCGCAGCCGCCACGAGCCCCACCGCAACCGCTTCGCCGTGCAGCATCTCGTCGGGCACGAGCCCCTCGATGGCGTGCCCAAAGGTATGACCGAGGTTCAAGAGCATCCGCCGGCCGTCCTCACGCGGATCCGACTCGACGATGCCCAACTTCACCTGCGCAGAACGCGCCACAAGGTCGACCAATCGCGACTGCGCAGCTTGCCCCGCGTCCCGCGCGTCTGCCACGGCAGCGGGCAAGCACTCGGCGAGCGTTGCATCCGCCAACAGTGCGTGCTTCACACACTCGGCGAGGCCAGAGCGCAGTTCACGAACAGGCAGCGTGGACAGCAGGGACACATCGCTCACGACAAGCCGTGGTGGCCAGAACGCACCGCACATGTTCTTCACCAACCGTCCATCGCCCAGACGCACATTGACGCCGGTCTTGCCGCCAAGCGCAGCGTCGACCATGCCCAGGAGCGTCGTCGGCATCGCAGCCCAGTCGATGCCGCGCAGCAGGCTCGCCGCAACAAAACCGCCGATATCCGTCACCACGCCGCCGCCGACGGCGATCAGCAGCGCACCACGGTCCGCGCCAACGGCGACCGCATCGCGCTGCAACCGCAACCACTCCTCGCCGACCTTCGTACGCTCCGATGCCTCGACCGCCATGCGGTGAACGACCAACTTCGGCTGCGCCGACAGGAGCGCCTTCACGAAAGGCTCCACCGCTGAACGAGCCACGGCAGCGTCGAAGATGAGCAGCACGCTCGTCGGCGCAGCGCCGCCCCGCAGCGACAGGCAGCGCGCCGCGGCGGCCTCAGCCAGTCGACTGCCGACGACGACGGGTGCGGCGTTCCCGCCACAGACTTGCGTCAACTCACGCATCACGCGCGGCCTCCACTCGAACCACTCGGCGCACATGAAGGACTCGCCGACTGCCCACTGCCCACCCGCGCCGCAGCAGCCGCTGCATGAATCGCACGCACACCACCGCTCGGGCGAAGGAAACGCCGAAGCACGAACCACGCCACGAGCAGTACCAACACCGCGCCGCCTGACACCAGCGGCCACGACGTGCCACCGCCCATCCCCCTGTTCTCCTGCGCAAGCATCGCCGCGCGACCGTCGGCATTCACCACTGCCTTGCCGATCACCGCGGGATACTCGCGCATCTCACCGCGCCGGTCCGCAAGCCGCAGCGGACCGATCACTCGCCCCACGACGCGCACGCGTTCACCCACATCCGTTGGCGGCGCGTCCATCACATAGGCCGCGACAGGCACACCCGAAACGCCGCGCACGAACCACTCCTCGCCACCACGGTGCACTTCGCCCATCGGCACGCGCTGTTCCAACCTGCCCTCCACGCAGACCCACGAATCGAGCGGCGGATTCGACCAATCGGGCATCGCCACCACGGGCAGCCGGCCAGCCGCTTCCGCCGTGAACGCACCCGAGCCGGATGCCGCAGCAACATCGCACCAGAGCGCCTCGAATCGCTCACTCGGCCAATCACGGGGCGCATTCCCCTGCTCGTGAAGTGTGTATCGCATCATGGGCGCAGCCGCCCCTCGATGCTAGTGATGCGCGAAGGACCGAAGTCCCTCGTGGCGACAGACTGGATTCAGGAGCACGGTCCCCAGGCGCTCAGTGCTTCGGTCAGATCGGCACCATCGGTCGTACCGTCGCCGTTCACATCGCCGTCCGCCGTACTCCACCCCGAGAGGATCGACGCGAGATCGGTCCCACCGACCATGCCATCGTTGTCCAGATCCGCTGGGCACGCGGGCGGCGGAGGTGGCTGCACTTCGAAGGCGCCCATGTCCACCACGGGTGCGCCGCCAATGCCCGTGTCCGTGACGGCAGCGATGTCGACGCGACGCGGATTGCTGTCGAAGTCAACGGTGACGCCCGTGGGAATCAGTGCATTGCTCCCCGCATCGATACCAGCAGATGTCGGCTGCAAACGCAGGTTGTACGCGGCTTGATCCACGAAGGTCGGCGTGGTCGAGATGTTGCCTGTCCCCGTGATGCCACCCTGCACCAGTGAGTAAGAGACCGTGTTCGTTCCGCCAGCCGCCGTCACCTGATTGTTCGCGGTCGCTCCGCCGTTTCCGGTGTTCGCCCAGAAGATGCAGTTGGCAATCGTGCTCGTGCCGCTCGTGTTGTAGAAACCACCGCCCGAGGTCGCAGCCGCCGAATTGCCGACGAATGTGCTGTTGCGCACCGTCACCGCCGAACTCGTGCCTGCCCAGACCGCGCCGCCCGAGTTGGAAGTCGTCGCGCGGTTGAGCACGAACACGCAGTTGATGATCGTGGTCTGCGAACTGCCGTACGACTCGATCGCCCCGGCGCGCGACGCTTGATTGTTGCGGAACAAGCAGCGCTCCCAGCGCACCGTCGTTCCATTCGTATCGAACGCGCCGCCGTAGGTGCCACCGATGTTGTCGGTGAACTCGCAGTCCACGAAGCTGCCGTTCGCGCCGAAGATGTACCCCGCGCCTCCACCGAATGTGCAGCGGTTCCCGATGAAACGGCAGTTCCGCACGGTGGGGTTGCCATTCGTCAGCACCAGGATGCCGCCACCCTTGTCGTAGTTCGACCCAGTCGCCCCATTGGCATATCCGCCGCGGATCGTGAACCCATCCAGCACCGCAGAAGTCGCCACGCTGCTGCCGACCACCACGTGATACGAGTTGTCCGCCAAGTTGGTCGTCGTGCCGTTGTCGTTCCCCGACAGATCGCCGCTCAGCACCGTGACATTCCCGCTCACGCTTCGCTGCGACACCTCGGTTTCCGTTCCAGCGAATCCGCCGTACACGGCAACACCTGTCTTGAGCGTGATGAACACCGTTCGCGAAGTGCCGGCGGTCGGCTTGTATGTCCCCGCGGCGACCCACACTTGGTCGCCCGACACGGATGCGGCGAGCGCGCGCGACACGCCGTCAACGGTGCGGTAGGCGTCGGCCCAACTGGTGCCATTGTCCGATCCGCCAGCAAGAGCGACATTGACATAGCGCACCGCTGCTTCCGCGCGACCCGCCAAGACTGCAACCAAAGCGGCCGCAACACAAGAAACTGCACTTCGCATAGGTCACGCAACCTACCCCAGCCTCATTGATCTGCAAGCACGAGGCGAGGCATTTTGAGTGATAAAGGGCCAGAACGCATCCATTCCCACGCCGATTGGGCTGCGGCATGGCCGTGCTGGGGCTCAGACAGTTTCGCCTGCTCCACGCGGCTGGCGCCGCGCGTTCGCAGGCTCAACAACTCGCCCAGCACAGGCATGCCGCAGCCCACCCGCGGGGCGCGCTTCGGCTCGGTGTTGTGCGCTCGCCCGCGCGCGGTCGGGGATCAATTCTTCCACCGTCGCATGAGGAATTCATCACCAGTTCCGTGAGGAAAGGCTCGACTTCAATCCATTTGTCTGGCGTTGAGTAGCCTCACGGGGCAATGGGAGGACATGACGATGCTTGTCGCGGAGCGCTTGACGAGATTGCGAGGGTGCTCGACTGTCGAAGGATCGACGGCACGGATTACTTAAGCCACTTTCTTTATCTCGTTGCAGTACTTCAGAGCCAAAACAGTGGCACGAAAGGGGCGGGACTCACGGGAGGAATCGAACAGGAAAAGATCTGGATCGACATGCTTCAGGCGGGTTCGTCTGCTTTTCATCGAGCCCCACCACCGGGAACCACATCTACTGATGACTACGACTACTACTGGGAGTCCTATCCCCTGTCCCACAAAACAATTGGGTGGCGGGGAAATGGAGATTTGGCCCTCGCTTGGTCAAAGAACCCCAAAGGAGGCCGCCAGCGAACGCGGTTCGAGTCCTCCATTGTTGTGGTTGTCACCCGCCAACCTAGTCCTCGCTCACGGTCATGGGACGGCATCGGTCAAGGCGTTTATGTCATACCAGTAACAGCCCTAATCGGCGTAACTCTAAAGTCGAACAACAAGTCCGACAGCATCTTTGCAGCCGAGGATGTTCGCCGTTGCCTGCGCGAATCACGCAACGCCGGCCTCCACCTCCCTTTTTCCTTCGACCCCGAGAGGGGCCGATCACGCTGTGTCAGCATTTGGCACGCTGGACCAGATGCCATCAGACCCGTTCAAAGTTAAGACGCGGACGAGAGCGCACCAAACAAGGTGACAGACAGATCCGGATGGTCCTCAATGTCATGTGAGCGGGCCGAGTTCATGAGTGTCTTTGCAGCAAGTGCTACCACCCCCACATTCACCGCATTGCCAAGTTGTTTGTAGGCAGCGCGGTCAGAAACTCCAGCCGCCAGAAACACATCACCAGAGATCCCCTGCAGCCGGGCTGCCTCAAGTGGCGTAAGCCTGCGGTATTCGGCAAGATCTGCAACTTTCGGTCCCACGATGGACGTCTGACTGATTGCGACCAAGGCGGGAAGATAGGTAGGTGGCTTTACGCGAATTCCGCTTGGTCGCATCTGAATGACTAAATCCTGAATCGTCCGACCGTGTCGAGTTGGGTGAACCTTGCGCGCCTGCCACTCGAACATCTGGCGAGACGGTGGAAAGTCCCTCACCGTTTCTCCCTTGCTGCCCCTGGTACGGCGGAGCCATTGATCGATAAATGCTTGATTGGAAGAATAGAAGTGCGAGTTCTTTACTACGAAGTCTCGCTCCCAGTCGGGCATGCCTTCGCGCAGGTTGGGAGTGGTACAGAATGCGGACACCCAAATCGGGAATCCTGGCAGAGCATCGCACGGGATCTCGCGGACAAACTCGTCCCAAGCGTCTAGCCAAACTCTCTCCTCAGGCCTTACTCGGTACTGGCTGATGCCTGGGATGGATCGCTCCTGATCCAACAGTGTGCTGATCCGCCATTGGTCAGGATCCCAATCGGGAAAGCATGTGCGATGAAGGAGCGGTGGTGAGAGCAATCCACGAACCATTCCCAATCCAACAAACTCCCCAAGAATGAACACCCGATCGCGCACTTGCGGTGTTCCGCCCTGTTCTGGAGGTATCAAGTGCGGACTCATGATCACGGGCTCCGAAGCAACCCTATATCCAATCTCGCGAAGCGAGTCGATGATTGTCTGCCATGTGTCGCGGTGGCGCGGACCGGCTAGGTTCCGGACATTCTCCAAGATGACAAACCGTGGTGTCTTCGCGCGCAAAATGTGCAAAATGTCGTGAAACAGCGTGCCACGAGTTCGGTCGTGAGTACCACGTTGAGCACCAGACTTGGAGAACGGCTGGCATGGAAAACCGCCACAGAGCACATCATGGTCCGGCACCTTGTTCCTGATCTCATCAATCGAAAGTTCTGAGGACTCGTCATCGATTGCCTTTCGGGTCAGACTTCGAATGTTCTCCACGAAATCGTAGTGCCCGTTGCCACGAAACGAGTGGGAGTAAACCGCCCGACACTCGCGGTCAATCTCACAGGCCATCACGCATCGACCACCAAGACGCGCCAACGCGTGATGAAAACCTCCGATTCCGGCAAACAGGTCCACAAACCGAAACGATGCCGCGGTCGTTTTCATGTCCCAAGGGTAACGGACTAATTCATCGAAACAACACTTCTTGCCCAGCCTCCAACTGGCCGATTCAGCTCGGTGTTGTGCGCTCGCCCGCGCGCGCCCGAGGCATCCCCTGCTGGGCGAGTTCTCGAGCCCGCGAACGCGGACCGCAGGTCCGTGGAGCGGGCGAAACTGTCTGAGCCCCAGCAGGGTGCATGCCGAGGGCGCGCGCGGTCAACGCGCGCTGCGGGTGCGCGGTGAACCCGCGCGCGAATGACCCCAATGGGATTTGAACCCATGTGTCCTCCTTGAAAGGGAGGTGTCCTGGACCAGGCTAGACGATGGGGCCGAGACTGAATGCGCCGCACCTTGCGCACTCTTCAGTTGAATCCGTTGGTGTTCGGTGCGAGGCGTTCCTGTGACAGTTGCGAGCTGCCGAATCGAATGACCCCAAGGGGATTTGAACCCCTGTTCCATCCGTGAGAGGGATGTGTCCTAGCCGGGCTAGACGATGAGGCCAACGGGCAAAGAGTATAGCGTTGCGAACATTGAAGGCAAGATGATGGGCATGATGGATCAGGCAATGGCTCGGGCGGATGTGGTGACGGTGCTCTGCCCCACGGCGTTCGAAGCTGCACGCGTGCGCGCGGCGCTCGGTGAGGCCGGCTGCGCTGCAGAGGTGCGGTGCATTGGCGTGGGTGCGCACGCAGTGACCCGATGGGCAGCGCAGGAGCGTGCGCGTGGTGGCGTCTTGCCTGCACGCGGCGCGATCGTCTTGCTCGCTGGTTTGGCGGGTGGACTGCGTCCGCCGTTTGTGCGCGGATCGGTGTGGTGCGCTTCGAAGGTTGTGTCGAGCGATGGCCGCGTGTTCCATCCCACGGTCGGCGCGGCAGGTGTGCCGAGCGCCGCATCCGCATGCGTGGCATCGGTCGAGCGTGTGGTGGGAAGTCGTGCGCAGAAGGAAGCGCTCCACGCGCGCACGGGATGTGATCTCGTGGATGTGGAGTCGGGTGGGTTCTGCGAAATGGCGAGTGCCTTGGGATGGCGGTTCGGCATCGTGCGCGGTGTGAGTGATGGCGTGGCGGATGAGTTGCCTGCCTGGATGACGGCATTGGTCGGCGTGGATGGATCGCTTGTGGGCAGCGCATTGATGCGCGCGCTTCTGGCATCACCGCTGCGTGCCGTGATGCTCGCGCGCGCGGGCGCGCTGTGCAGTCGGGTGCTTGCGCGCGTCGGAGGCGCGGCGGCGCATCTTGCGGTTGCGGCCACCACGCGACGGACGCTGCTCTTCGGCGGCACCTTCGATCCGCCGCACCGCATGCATGTGCGGATGGCAGTGGATGCGGCTCGGGTGCTCGGATGTGCGCGGATTGTCGTGGTGCCTGCGGGACGCGCGCCGCTGCGCGCAGCAGGCGACGATGGCGGCGCGACGCGCGAGCAGCGACTGGCGATGGTGCGGCTTGCATTTTCGCAGGTCCCGGGCGCCGAGGTGGACGCGTTCGAGACGCAGCGTGAAGGCGAGTCCTTCACGGTGGAAACGCTCGCCTTCGTGGCTGCACGGGATCGGCTGACGCGCGCCGATCTTGTGCTGCTGATCGGTGCCGATCAGGCGATGCAGTTCGACCGCTGGCATTCGTGGCGGCGCATCTCGGATGAGCTTGCGCGCGTGGCAGTGGTACCGCGTCCGCCGTGGGATGCGCGTTCACTGGCGAATGCGCTGCGGGAGAAGTTCGCCGCCCTTGGTTGCGATGGCGATGCCTGGGCGCGCGCCGTGCTGCCGATGCCTGCGATCCCGCTGGCGGCGACCGAGGTTCGCGCGCAGTGGCGCGGCGATGCCACTCGGGCGCTGGCTGCGACGAGTGATCTGCTCGACCCTGCGGTGGCGCGTTTCATTCGCGAGCGGCGGCTGTACCAAGGGGCGGAATCGCCGCCCGCGCCTACGATGTCTCCGCATGCCCGCCGCCAAGAAACACACGAGTGATGCCGTTGAACGCGTGGCGTTCGTGAGCCTCGGCTGCCCCAAGAATCTGGTCGACAGCGAGAAGATGCTCGGGCTGCTCGCCGCGGATGGGCTTCGACTCGTGAACGAGGATCAGAAGCCCGATGCGCTGGTGGTGAACACATGCGGTTTTCTTGAGGCGAGCAAGGATGAATCGCTCGGGGTGATCCGCGAAGCGATCGAGCGCAAGAAGCGCGGCGAACTGAAGCGTGTGGTCGTGGCGGGCTGTCTGGTGCAGCGCCACCGTGCGAAGATGTTGGAGTGGGCGCCCGGCATCGATGCGCTCATTGGCGTCTTCGACCGCGATCATGTGGTGGATGCCGTGCGCGGCGAGCGTGCCGAGCGCGAGGGGCTGGGTGATGCAACGGAACGACCTGGGTACTGGATCTCTTCGAATGCGCTGCTCGCCGCTGCGGAGCGCGGGCGCGAAACGGTCGGACTGACGGTGCATGGCAAGGATGGACTGGGCATCGGCTACTTCGAGGGTGACGAAGGTCGCTTCCGCCTGACGCCGCGCCACTGGGCGTACCTGCGCGTGAGCGAGGGATGCAATCAGCGCTGCTCGTTCTGCACCATCCCGTCGATCCGCGGCAAGATGCGCTCGAAGTCCGCCGACGCCGTGGCGGCAGAGGCGCGCGGGCTGATGCGCGATGGCGCGTTCGAGTTGAACCTGATCGGGCAGGACACGACAAGTTGGGGGATGGACATCGGCGATGCGTCGGGGCTGGTCGGGCTGCTCGAGCGACTCGATGGCGTGGTGCAGGAGCACGGCAGCGGATGGCTGCGCCTGATGTACGCGTATCCGTCGAACTTCACGAGCGAAATGATGCGTGCGATTGCGCGGCTCTCTGGCGTGGTGAAGTACATCGACATGCCGCTGCAGCACGCGACGGACCGCATGCTGGAGAGGATGCGTCGCCATGTGACTGCGGCTCAGCAGGAACGCGTCGTCGAAGAACTGCGCGAGCGGATTCCCGGCATGGCGATCCGCACGACTTTCATCACGGGCCATCCCGGCGAAACCGAGGAGGATCATGAACGCCTCTGCGCGTTCATCGAGCGAGCGCAGTTCGATGCGCTCGGTGTGTTCCGCTACTCGCCCGAGGATGGAACGCCTTCGGGCACGATGCACGCAGACCCGTCGCTCCGCGTGGATGCAGAAGTTGCGACGCGCCGCGAGGCGGAGATCATGCAGCTGCAGCAGTCGATCGCGTTCGAGAACGCGCGCTTCGTGGCGGATCAGCGGTCGGAGTTCGATGTGCTGATTGATTCGGCTTCGACCGCGCGCGCACAGGGTCGCGCGACCACGGGCGTCACGCGCGGCAAACTGCATCTGCATGTCGGGCGCGCTTACCACCAAGCGCCGCAGATCGACAGCGTGACGCATGTGGCGAGCCGTTCACCTTTGACGCCTGGCGAACTGGTTCGGTGCACGGTTGTGGATGCCGACGGTTACGATCTGATTGCGCAACCCACGAGCGATCTCGACCCGTCGATTCCGCTTCCCGTGCTTCGATCATGAGACGATCACTTCCTGCCGTTGCTTCCTTGCTTGTGTCGGTGCTCTTCGCGCCCTTCGTTGGCTCGGCATTCGCACAGCAGTCTGCGCCGCCGATCATCCCCAAAGGTGCGAAACTGGACATCGATCCCACCGAGCAGATCGATGTGTCGGGATGGTGGTCGAATGGCTCGGTGCTGCTTTCGGTTCGGGGCGACGGCTCGTTCCTGATGTGGGATCAACCCAACCGCTACCGCGAGCCCACGAAGCGCGGCCGTTGGCACCGCCAGAACTACCGCACATTCTGGATCGAACCGTACTTCGACCCCAAGACGCCGGGGAACGCGCCCCCCCGCACCCGCTGCGCCCTGCGGCGCACGGAGGGCGTTCTGCTTCTCGATGTGGGCGATGCAGCGGGTCTCGCGCAGTCCACGACGCCGCCGCTCGCACCCGAGGATGCGCATGTCGGTCGTTGGAACGGCCCCGGCGGCACGCTCGATCTTCGCGCGGATGGTTCCTATTCGCTCACGGCTGCGCCCCCGCCGAACTCCTCGGCCCAGCCCTCGGTGGTGAGCGGTCGATGGACATTCGACGGCAAGGTGATCCAACTCTTCCGCGGCGAAGAGCGCGACGCGCCGCTGCGATGCCTTCCCGTGCAGCGCCCGAGCGCGCCAAACGCTGATGGAAGCAAGTCGACCGAGACCGTGGCGCTGACCACTCCGATCGGCGAGCTGCGCCGACTGCCGATGAACGGCAAACCTGCCGTGAAGTGAGCTGCGTCAGCGGTCGGGGCGCTGCAAGCCGAGTTCCTTGAAGATGTCGTCCGTCAGGTCCATCCCCTGCGGATGTCGCAGGAACGGACGCGCTTGCACGGCGACCATGACCGCGCCGACATCGCCCGCCTCGAAAGGACGATCGGCGGGGATGAACCGAAAGACGAGATCGATGCGTCGTCGATCGGCAACCACCTCGAGCGCCGAAAGCATCTCGCGGTACGCCTTCTCGATCTGCTCCGCCATGTGCTTCGACTGAATCTGCTGCAGCGCGAGCCGCCATTTCTCGAACTCCTGCTGCAGCGCCACGAACTCATCGCGCGCCTGATTGAAATTCGGGTCGTCCGTCTTGATATCCGGGTACTTCGCCCGCAGCGCCTTGTCGCGCTGTTCGAATGTCTCCCCTTGCGACTGCGCCTCCTGCTCGAATGTCTTTCGCTCTTCCGTGTAGCGGTCCGTCGCCAGAATCGCCTTGATGACTGGATCGAGTTGAACGCACCCGACGCTCCATGCGCGCGCCGTGGGATCCTCCGACCATCCGATGCGACCCTCACTGTTGCGAACGACCAGCGGCGCATCCTTGCCGCTCAACACGAGCGCGTCCGCCGGTCCGAGATCTGCTGGCAGCAGACGCGTGGCATCGACGCTCGTGCCGCCGATGATCCAGGCCACGAGCGCACCCGCCGCGCCCGCGAGCAACGCACCGAAAGAACGTGCAATCACTGGACGCATCACTCCTCCTTGGGCGCGGTCAGGTTCATCTCGCGCAGGATGTCATCCGTGATGTCGATCGACTCTGGAACGCGCACGAATGTCCGGCTCATCATTTGCTGCACGATCGCGTCCTGGTCGCCAGGGCGGATCTTGTCCGCGGGTGGAATGAAGCGGAGCACGAGATCGATCTTGCGTCGATCAGCGACGACATCCACCGCATCGCGCAGCCGCGAATACGCATCCTGGTACTGGCGCGACTGCAGTGCCTCCGCCTCCGCCTGCGTGGCTTCGTTCCAGGCGGAGAACTCCGCTTGGAACGCCTCGAACTCCTCGCGCGCGGCTGGCATGTCGGGCGAATCCTTGTCCATGGATCGCGCCTTCTCGACGAGCGATCGGTAACGCGCCTCGAACTCCTTGCCCCTTGCCTCGTTCGCCTCGGCGATCTGCTCGCGCTCCCTCGTGAATGCATCGGATTGCAACAGCGCCGACATGATCCGACCGACATGCAGCGTGCCAACCGAATGGCTCCGCGCGGTCGCGTCCTCTGCCCAGCTCACACGCCCGCTGCGATTGCTCACGGTGAGCGTGCCGTCCTTTCCGCTCAGCACAAGTGCATCGGCAGGACCGAGGTCGCCCATGGCCGACGCCGAAATCGCCCCCGCGGGCTGATCCACCTTGAGAAGGAACGCCGTCAGGGCACTCGAGAGCACCGACGCGGCGACGATGGCAACTGTTGTTCGCATGACCCTCAAGGCTATGCAAACCGCGGCGCGGCGGTACTTGGCCGCGCACGCAGCGGCGAGGCGTTCACTCGCCCTGCTCGAGCACGGCCAGGAACGCCTCCTGCGGGATCGACACCGAGCCGATCTGCTTCATGCGCTTCTTGCCTTCCT
>SYGP01000041.1 GCA_005799495.1 Planctomycetia bacterium | reverse complement strand
GAACTGTCGGAAGAGGACAAGCTCACCGTCTCGCGCGCGCGCAAGATCGAGCGATTCCTCTCACAGCCGTTCTATGTCGCGGAAGTTTTTACGGGACTGCCCGGCGTGACCTGCACGTTGGAGGACACGATCGACAGCTTCGAGCGCCTGTGCGCAGGCGAAGCGGACGATCTGCCCGAGAGCGCGTTCATGTATGTCGGCAATCTCGAGGACGCCCGCAAGAAGGCACAGAAGATGGCTGCGGCCGTCTGACGCGCCTGCGGTCATTCTTTCCAGTTCGGCGTTCGCCATCCGCTGACGCGACCGTCAGGTCCAAAGAAGACCGACCAGACATTTTCTGGCGGCGGTTGGTCCTTGAACATCGTTCCTGATGCGAGCGTGGACAGGTTGTCGCCGTAGTTCCACGAGGCAGGTGAAACGACCTTGCCGTCCTTCCCCGTGACCGCGGGCGTCTTCGATGACGGCTTGCCCAGCAGCGTGAGCACTTCCCAGTCCTGCATCCCCTTGCGAAGCTGCGAGAATCTGCCCTGATCGGGCGTTTGGCATGAAGCCGCGACGAGCATGAGCGGCAGCAACACAAGCACGGCACACAGCGTTGCCACCTTGTGCATGAAGCTCGGGATTCGAGAGGGGCGCCACATGCCGCGAGAATAGCGCGGTTGTCGCAGATGCCCTGCCCCGCGACAATGATGCGATGGAACACCTCAGCGCGGAGTCGGCGGCCATCGTGACGGAGCTTGTGAAGAAACACGGCGATGGAGAACGGAGTCGCATCGAGCGGGGCATCCGACAGGTCGCGGCGCACTGGCAAGCTTGCGATGGAACCCCAGCTCAGTTCCAGTCTTTCTGCACCGAGCGCTTCGTGCCCACGGGTACCGACCTCGACCGACTGGTGGAACGCCTCGAATCGGCACTCGAGCAGGTGCACGGACATCTGTATGAGATGCGCCGCACGCTGCGTCGTCACAGTGATCTCGCCGGCGATGAGTTCGCTGGCGTCGATGACATGCTCGCGACATTTGATCCAGCACCGGATCTGGCGGAACAGATGTACCGACAGAAGTTGGCGTTCCTGGCGCTCTTGAACCTGCCACGCGAATCCCTCGCCACCATGCTGCGCGACGGACATGCCTGGGACCACGCACGCTGGGCTGCGGTCCGGATCGCGCAGTCCTTCGATGCGCGCATCCCAGCTGCGCTTGCAGACCGCGCGCGACATGTCGGGCACGCAGCCAGCCAGTGGGTTGCGCGGCATCACATTCCAGTGGGAACGCTCGTGGATGCAACGGGAAAGCGGTGGTACGCGCCCGATCGCACCCTGCTGACGCACTGGCTCGTGCGGGAGGAGATCAAGGCGCAGTACAACGATGTCGCAGGGCTGCCACGACAGCGCGCGCTTGCCGCGGTGCTCGGTCGAGCCATCGACGGGAAGATTCCGCTTGCGGTGATGGATCGAAGCGATTCTCGCGACTGGGATCCACAAGCTGGAACGCTCGGCGGATCGTCCGTGAACGAAGAGGTGGTCGGGCTGGCTCGGTACCAGCACTGGATCGAGCAGTTCCATCTCGCGCAAGCGTTCGATGCGCATCACCCCGAACATCCGACCGCGATCGCTCGCAAGTTCGAACTCGCGCGCGAAATGAGCGAACACGAAGTCGAGCAGTTGCTGACGGATCTCCTCGATCATCCGGCGCGCATGGATCTGGCAGCGTTCCTGCGCGCGCGTCTCGGGCGCGATCTCGAACCCTTCGACATCTATTTCGATGATGTCGCGGAGGCTCGGTCCGCGAGCGAACTGGATGCGGCCGTCACGACGCGGTTCCCCGACGAAAGGGCATTCGAGCGCGCCTTGCCGCAGGTGCTTCGCGGGCTCGGTTTCTCCGCGGAGGATTCAGACTTCCTCGGCTCGCGCATTCGCGTGGAGATCGCGCGTGGCTCTGGACATGCGATGCGTCCGCGGCTCCCCGAGTACGGCGCATGGTTGCGCACGAGTCGGCTGAAGGACAGGCTCGGCTGGGACGGGTTCGACACCGCGATGCACGAACTCGGACACAACCTGGAGCAGCTCTGCTCCACCTTCTTCGTTCCACGCCCCGCGCTTCGCAATGTGCCAAACACCGCATGCACGGAGGCGTTTGCGTTCCTGTACCAATCGCTGGGCAAGCGCGTGCTGGGCATGGACGATGGCTCTGGCGCCGAGCGCGCCTTCGCGGTCGACAGTATCCAGACGATGCTGGCGGCGTGCCAGATCGCCGGTCCGAGCCTGCTGGAATTGCATGCTTGGCGGTGGCTCTATGCGAATCCACACGCCGACGCCGCAGCGCTGCGCACCGAGGTGTTGGCGATCGCCAGCCGCCTGTGGCAACGCTTCTATCAGCGTGATTTCGGCGCAGATTCCAATCACCTGCTCGCGGCGTACCAGCACATGATCGCCCACCCGCTCTATCTCGCGGACTACACGATTGGGCATGTCATAAGCCACCAGATCCGCGCGTTCATGTGCGGCAAGGACATCGCGGCAGAGACGCGGCGCATCACGTCGATCGGGCGCTTCACGCCCGACTTGTGGATGCGGCGCGCGGTCGGCTCAGGCGTCAGCGCGATGCCGCTGGCCGAGGCCAGTGGTCAGGCGATCAAGCAGTCGGCAGCATTCATGCCACCGCGCGCGGAAACGCCTCAGTTCGTCAAGCACTGAAACTGCTGCCGCAGCCGCAGGTGTTGGTCGCGTTGGGATTGTTGAACACAAACCCGCGCCCCATCAACTCGTCCTTGAAGTCGATGGTCGTACCGTTCAAGTACAGATACGACTTTGGATCGCAAATGACATGCACGGTGAACGGCTCGCCACCCGAGGCGGCTGTGGCCACCGCCGTGGCGACGCCTCCACCTGCCGACTCGCTGCTGCCCTGCTCGGCGGCCTGGGCTCGGCGCGTGTAGGTGTAGTCCCAGCACTCGTCCGTCTCCTTCTGCACCTCGGTGAGGTCCAGGATGTACGAGAAGCCTGAGCAGCCGCCACCCTTCACGCCCACGCGGAGGCGGATCTTCGAGGCATCGAGCCCCTGCTGGCGGATGATGGTGTCGATCTCGCGGGCGGCTGTCTCGGTGACATTCAGTGGCATGGTGTTCTCGTGTGGTCTCAGTGGGATGCGTGGTTCAGGATACGAATGGTGCGATGCCGATCAGTGTGCAGCAGCTTCGGTGGGAGCCGCCGCGGTCGTCGTGGCAGAAGCGGCACCGCTCTTCCGCTTCCAGTCTTCGATGGCACTGCGGATGGAATCCTCCGCGAGGACGCTGCAGTGAATCTTCACGGGTGGCAGGCTGAGTTCCTCCACGATCTGGGTGTTGCGGATGGTGAGCGCCTCATCCACCTTCTTCCCCTTGATCCACTCGGTCGCGAGCGATGAACTGGCGATGGCCGAGCCGCAACCGAAGCACTTGAACTTCGCGTCTTCGATGACTCCAGCATCGCTCACGCGAATCTGCAGTTGCATCACATCGCCGCACTCGGGCGCGCCGACGATTCCAACGCCGATGTCCTTGCGGGCCGCGACTTCCTTCGAAGTCCCGAAACTGCCCACATTGCGCGGCTTTTCATAGTGATCTACGACCTTGTCGCTGTATGCCATGGTGAACTCCTGTTGGGTCTTTCGTCTGTTTTCAGTGGCTTTGCCACACGATCTTGGAGAGATCCACGCCTTCCTTGTGCAAATCGAACAGCGGGCTCATCGAGCGCAGATGATTGACGGCGCGTTCAATGAGACCAATCGCCGCGTCCACATCCGCCACGGTCGTCCAACGCCCGAACGAAAGTCGAAGCGACGAATGCGCCATGTCGTCGCCGATGCCGAGACTCTTCAGGACATACGACGGTTCGAGGCTCGCGCTCGTGCACGCGCTGCCGCTGGAACAGGCGATGTCGCGCACGCCCATCATCAGGCTCTCGCCTTCGACAAAGCCGAAGGAAATGTTGGAGATGTTCGGCAGACGCTTGGTCAGATGACCGTTCACTTGGCAGACTTCAAGGCGCGATGTCAGCTCGCGCTCCAGTCGATCGCGCAGCGGCTGCAGGTGCGCACGATCCTTGTCCATCTCGGCGAGCCCGATCTCGCACGCTTTCCCGAAACCGACGATGCCTGTGACATTCTGCGTACCGGAACGCATCCCGCGTTCCTGCCCGCCGCCGTCGACGAGCGACTCAAGGCGAACGCGCGGCTTGCGCCGGCGCACATAGAGACCTCCGACCCCCTTGGGACCGTAGATCTTGTGGCCGCTCCACGACAGCAGATCGATGCAATCCGTCTCGACATTGGTCGGCATCTTGCCCACCCACTGCGTTGCATCCGTGTGGAAGATGATCTCGCGCTCATGACAGAGGCGACCAATCTGGGGCACTTCGTTGATGGTGCCGAGTTCGTTGTTGGCCCACATCACGCTCACGAGGATCGTGTCGGGTCGCAGGGCTTGCCTGATGTGATCGACAGTGATGACCCCATCGGTGGGCGGGGAAATGAAGGTGGCGTCGAACCCTTCACGCATGAGCCGCCGAACAGGATCGAGCACGGCCTTGTGTTCATGGGCAACCGTCACGATGTGACCGCGCCCCGACTGTCCCTTGGGTGCGCGCGCGTACATCTCCGCTGCGCCCTTGATGGCGAGGTTGTTGGACTCCGTCGAGCCAGAGGTGAAGATGACTTCCTTGGCGTTCGCGCCGATCACCGCGGCTGCTTGCTCGCGTGCGATCTCGATGGCATCCTCCGCGTCCCAACCGAAGCGGTGATTGCGCGAGCCGGCGTTGCCGAACTTTTCGGTGAAATAGGGAAGCATCGCTTCCACCACGCGCGGATCGCATGGAGTGGTGGCGGCGTTGTCGAGGTAGATTTGCTGCGTGAGTTGCATGATGCGAAACCTCTTTTCGGATGGCTATTCCGAAATTGCCGATGCCCGTCGACTGAGACTCAGTCTCAACGGCGCTCCATTGTAGCCCCCATCGACCGCCCGACAACACCACGGAATGGAAATCGTTGATTCCATAGAAGGGCTGGCGGCGTTCAAGGGCTGCGGATTCGTGCCGACGATGGGCGCGCTGCACGAAGGGCACTTTGAACTCATCCGCAGGTGCGCACGGGATGGCCTGCAGCCGCTCGTGAGCATTTTCGTCAACCCAACGCAGTTCGCGCCGCACGAAGACTTCCAGCGATATCCGCGAACCCTGGAAGCGGATTCGCGCGGGTGCCAGTCGGCTGGCGCAGCGGCCGTCTTCGTGCCGACGGTCGAGATGGTGTATCCGCGCGGGTTGGCCCAGGCACAGGAAGAAGCAAAGTTGCTGCAGTTGCCGCCAGTGGCGAGCAGGCCGCAGCTTGAGGACGCCTGCAGGCCAACGCATTTTTCGGGTGTCTGCCAAGTCGTGGCGCGACTGTTCGATCTGTGCAGACCGCAGCGCGCATACTTCGGCGAAAAGGATTTTCAGCAGCTGCGAGTGATCACACAAATGGTGGAGACCTCGCGTGCACTGGCGCCGGAAGCGCGCCCGGTCGATGGAAGTTTCACACCGCAGATCGTGCCCTGCCCCACCGTGCGCGATGCGGATGGGCTCGCGCTCAGCAGTCGGAACAGGTATCTGCGCGCAGAGGAGCGCGAACGCGCGCTCGGTCTCTCGCGTGCGCTGCGACGAGCGCACGAGATCCTGCGGCCGCAGATGAACGAACCCGTCGCGCCTGCTCCCGCGCTCGCGGCGATCATTGCGCATGCTGAAGCGGCAATGCTCGAGGAACTGGAGCGACATCAGTTGCATGTGGAGTATGCGGTGGTGCGCGATGCCGATTCTCTCGAGCCAGTGCAGCAGCAGAACGCCGCACAATCGCCCGCCCCATTGCGAGCACTCATTGCTGCTCGACTCGGCACGGTGCGCCTCATCGACAATGCGTGAACCGAGGCCACCGGACCGGCTCGCACTCGGCATTGGATCGCGGTATGGCGCGGGTTACCATTCCTCCATGCTCCACAGGATCCATCGATCGGGCGTTGGCTTCGGTATGGCGTGCTTGTTCATCGCCGCAACGGTCGCCGAAGCATTTCCGCAGTATGGCGGCGGATACGCACCACCGCCACCCGCACCGCCGCCGAGCGAGAATCCTCCGATCACTCCGCCACCAACGGAGGTCGATCCTGCGGACAACGACACTGCGGATCAGCCGAGCGACCCCGCCGCGCCGCCTCCACCCGCTGCGCCGGCACCTCCTGCGCAACCGCCCGCGCGCGTGAACTGCGCCACTCCAGAAAAGTCTTGGATCACCAAACTCGCAGCGGACGATCGCGCGGCACTCGAGCCGAACCTCGGCTACCTCCTCCCACCTCCGACGGACGGCGTGCGCTCGCTCGACAACTCCCCCGCCGCGATCCCGACGGGCAAGATCATCGTCCTGCAAAGCGTCGATGCTGCCGCGACATCGCCCACCGCTCTGGAGAAACTCGCGACCGCGCTCGGCGAACTCCACACGAGTGGAGATGTCGTCATCGTCGCGCTGCAAGTCCCCAACAAGATGGACGCCGCAGAGAAGAAGCTTGAGAAGTTCCAGTCGAAGGCAACGATCCTGCTTGACACCGACGGCGTGTGGTGCGACACGATCGGCTTCTACAAGAAGCCCGCGAACCTCATCGTCGACCGCGGCGGCGCCGTGCGTTACATCGGGCTCACCGACAAGGGCGTTGTCGGAGCCGTCAGATTGCTCGCCGCAGAACCCGATCGCACCACGCCAACAGCCATGCGCCCAGACCTCGCCAAGGCCAAGAGTGACGCAGACGCCAATGGCAATCGCGACGACTCCGCAGCTGACGCCGCGAAGAACGCGCAGTTCCCCACATTCACGGTTCCCGTCACGAACGCAATCGACCTGCGGGGGAAACCAGCGCCCACCCTGAATGTGGACACTTGGATCGCCAAACCAGACGACACCAAAGGCAAAGTCATCGTGGTGGACTTCTTCTTCACGGGCTGTCCACCGTGCCGATCCGCGATCCCCCACATGAACGAGCTCGCTGCGCACTACGGCGATGAAGTCGCGGTGGTCGGCGTGTCGTTCGAGAACAAGTCCACCTTCGATGCCGGTCGCAATCGCTTCCGCTCCGACTTCGACAAGGTGAAGTACGCCATCGGACTCGATACGAGTCGAACCATGATCAATGCGTTCGGCGTGAAGAGTTACCCATGCATCGCCGTGATCTCAGCCGACAATGTCGTGCGCTGGCAGGGACACCCAAGCAACCTCGACGAGCGTGTGATGGATCCGATCGTCGCCGCCAACAAGGCGATGGTGGAGTCATCTGGAGGCGGCAAAGGCAAGGACCCTTCCAAGAAGAATCAACGCGGCTGGGCCACCAGTCGTTCCTGATCGCTCCGCCACGGATTTCAGAACGCGCGCTCGACCGTCGCATCCGCCATCAGGGCGAGCAACTGCCGGGGTCCGTTCGGCGGCAGAACCTCCAGCCGCGCCTTCGCGCTCGCGACCAGCGACAACGCATGCGTGCGAGCCGCTCCGAGCGCATCGGTTGTGCCCATCAGTCGCAGCAGGGTGCCTGCCTCGCCCGCATCGATCGCCTGCACCGTTCGCGCACGACTCTCTGCGGTGCACCGCGCGAGATGCACCACCAAGGGCAGCGTCAACTTCCCTTTGCGAAGATCGATTCCGAGCGTCTTGCCCACCGTCTGCTCGTCGCCCACCAGATCGAGCACATCGTCCTGAATCTGGAACGCCATGCCGAGTTCCTCCCCGTACAAGCGCAGGGAATCGGCGACCTTCACGCTCGCGCCCGACAGCCGCGCCGCCAACTGGCAGCACGCTCCCGACAGCACACCCGTTTTCCGCCGAATGATCTCGAAATAGGTCTCCTGCGTCAGCGTCAGATCACCGCGGTGGGACAGTTGCAGCACCTCACCGCTGCACAACTGCATCGTCATGGCACCGAGTTCTGCGTTCAGCCAGGGCTCGCCGATCGTTGAGCACAGGTGGAAGGAACTCGCAATCAGAAAGTCGCCCAGCATCACTGCGGTCTCATTGCCCCGCAGACTGTTGACCGTGTCGCCGCCACGGCGCATGTCCGCTTCATCGAGCACATCGTCGTGCACAAGCGTCGCCATGTGAATCATCTCCACCACGGCACCGAGCGCATCAATGGAATCATCCACGGCATCGTTCGACGGCATCCCGCCCCGCACCGCCATGCTCGATGCGATCACGAGCGTCGGACGCAGCATCTTGCCGCGGTATCGCTCGACATGCCGCACAAGCATCGTCACGCTCGGCAGATCGCTTTGGAGCTGCAGCTCAAAGCGACGCGCCACCGCCTCGAGGCGTTCGCCGAGTTGCGGCAGAAATGTCTCTGTTTCAGGTAGCACGCCGATCACGACCAATCCTAGGCGCTGCACGCGCCGAAGTCCGCGGTCGCTGCGCAGCGACGTACACGATCCACCCCTCACACGCCTCGCCACGCGTTGTCGGCTTGAAGACGCCATTGCCCTCACCCGTGCTTCGTTCCGTCCCCTCCCACAGCACCGTGGGTCGCACGAAACCCACCTCTTCCAGCACCTCGACGATTTCGGGGATCGTCCACAACCGCCATCGGTAGGTGAACGCCCGCCGCATCTCACTCCCATCGGGAAAGCGGAAGTGAATGTGGTTGACGACATGATGATTGATCGGATTCACCTGCGCCTGATGCCACACATACACGAATCCGTCGAGCGATCGCTCCTCTTCGCCCACCGACCAGGACCCCGATCCTCCGTAGGCATCGAAGAACGCCATTCCGCCCGGGCGCACATGTGTGAACGCCTTCGCGAAATAGTCGCGCAGTTGCTTGCGCGTGTGGAGCACGAAGTAACTGAAGTTCAGCGCAACCAACAAGTCTGTCGGCTCGGACGCCGTGTGATTGACATCGCCCTGCAACAGCGTCACGCGCGCTCGCTCCCGCGCAGGAAGTGCAGCAAGCGCACTCCGCGCACGCACGAGGACTGCGGGATCGAGATCCACCCCGACGCCGCTGTTGCCCTTGCGCCACTGCACCCATTCGCGGCACAACAGCGCCGTTCCGCAGAAGTCCTCACGCAAGGAACGCGGAAGCCGCCCCGTCCACTGTTTGAAGACTCGGTCGAACAACGCGCAGTCAGACTCGCATCCCTGCACAGACAGTTCGTACAGCTCGTGACGATCGGAGTTTGCCGCGGTGCGCCAGCCTCTGCGGCGCGCGGAACGACTCTTGGCTCGGGGCATGAGGCGCGGGAGTGTAGGGGGATGCCCCTTACGGCGTATTGCGCACGAGGACGAACACATCAGGGCAGTCAACGCGGTCCGTTCGAACCGTCAGGATGAGAGACGACCACCGCCCGCTCTCAGCGACCGTCAGCAGCGGCGAAGTGGAACGCCCCTCGTGCACGAGCGCATCCACCGCCGCCCAGTCGACCGTGATGATCTGCTCACTGACCGCCCCGTCGTAGCGCGCATTCGCCACCGGCGGATCAAAGGACAGCACCCGAAACGGGACGCGCGTGGGCACCTCCACCAGGAACTCGCCATCGGGATTCACATCGCGGGAAACGCCGCTCGGCCGCGTTCGAATCGGCGAACGAATTCGGTAAGAGATGGCCACGCGTCCAAGCAAATCCCCCGCGTCGCCGACAAGCCGCACGAACTGCTGCTTGGGACCCTCGCCCCACGCCTCCAGCCGTACCCGAATCTCACGCTCATCGCCTGGCTTCAGCTCGGTCCCGGAAGGCAGATCCGTCGTGGTGCACGTGCAGGTGGACACCACGGACTTCACCGTCACGGTCTGCCGAGTGTTGTTGCGCAGCATGACCGCAACGGTGGAGGGCGGGTCGCACTGCGAGATCACGCCGAGGTCGATCTGCGAAGGCTCGACGGCCAACACCGTCGACGCCACCCGCCGCGTCGCCGGGTCAACCACCTCGCGAGACATGCAGCCCGTCCACGCACATGCACTTCCCAGCCACGCGGCAAGCCCAGCGCGCAGGACCCCGCGACGGGTCGCACGCCCAGTGCTGCCGAATCGGTGGAGAGCGACCTTCGGTGGATTCACGCCGCGAAATCTATCGCGTTTTCAGTAGCGATAGTGGTCGGGCTTGTACGGCCCATCGACCGGAACGCCGATGTATTCCGCCTGGTCCTTGCGCATCGTGGTCAGACGAGCACCGAGCTGCGACAGGTGGAGTCGCGCCACGCGTTCATCGAGATGCTTCGGCAGCGTGTACACCTTCTTCTCGTACTTCTTGGCATTCGAGAAGAGTTCGATCTGGGCAATCACCTGGTTGGTGAAGCTGGAACTCATCACGAAGCTCGGGTGACCAGTCGCGCAGCCGAGATTCAGCAGACGACCTTCGGCGAGCATGATGATGCTGCGTCCGTTGGGCAGCTTCCACTCATCGACCTGCGGCTTGATGTTCACGCACTTCGCCCCGGGGATCTTCTGCAGGCCGGCGATGTCGAGTTCGTTGTCGAAGTGGCCGATGTTGCCGACGATGGCGTTGTGCTTCATCTTCAGCATGTCTTCCGCGCGGATGATGTCCTTGTTGCCCGTCGCGGTGATGAACACATCCGCAGTCGACACCACATCCTCGAGCCTGACCACTTCGTAGCCCTCCATGCAAGCTTGGAGCGCGCAGATCGGGTCGATCTCGGTCACCTTCACGCGGCAGCCCTGCCCGCGCAGGCTTTGGCAGGAACCCTTGCCCACATCGCCGTAACCGAACACCACCGCTACCTTGCCCGCGAGCATCACATCCGTTGCTCGCATGATGCCGTCCACCAGCGAGTGGCGGCAGCCGTACAGATTGTCGAACTTGCTCTTCGTCACTGCGTCGTTGACATTGATCGCGGGGAAGAGCAGTTGCCCCAGTTCCTGCATCTGGTAGAGGCGGTGAACGCCCGTGGTCGTTTCCTCGGTGACGCCTTGGATGTTCTGCACCGTACGAGACCAATAGCCGGCGTGCTTCTGCTGCAGTGCGCGGAGCAGGCGCAGGATCACCGAATACTCCTCGCTGTCTTCACTTGTTCCGGCAGGCACGGAGCCCTGCTTCTCAAACGCGAGTCCCTTGTGAACCAGCAGCGTCGCATCGCCGCCGTCGTCCAGGATCATGTTCGGGCCCTTGCCATCGGGGAAGTGCAGCGTCTGCCAAGTGCACCACCAATACTCGTCGAGCGTCTCCCCCTTCCAGGCAAACACCGGAATGCCCTTGGGATTCTCTGGCGTGCCGTTGGGGCCAACGGCAACTGCCGCCGCCGCATGGTCCTGCGTACTGAAGATGTTGCAGGAACACCAACGAACCTCAGCGCCGAGATCGACGAGGGTTTCGATGAGCACCGCGGTCTGGAGGGTCATGTGCAGGCTGCCGACGATGCGCGCGCCCTTGAGTGGGAACTTGCCCTTGTACTCAGCCCGAAGCGCCATCAGACCAGGCATCTCCACCTCTGCCAGTTCGATCTCCTTGCGGCCGAAACGAACGGTTTCGGGCGACAGGTCCTTCACCTTGAATGGTGGGAAGTCGACGAGAGAGAGGCGCGGGTTCGTGAGAAACGGCTCCGAAGCGGTCGTGGTGGTGGATGGCGTGGCGGTCAATGGCATGTGTGGTCCTTTCATCCGTCTATCCGGATCATTGAATGGTAGCCCGATTCCCTGCTTCCGTCCAATGATCGGCAAGAGTTCATGGAAACTTCGCGGCACACCCTAGACTTCAGGTCCATGAGGAACCCTATGCGCCTTCGTTCCCCCCAATCCTTCGTGCTTCGATCGACTGCCTTGCTGGCCCTGCTCAGCCTCGCTGGCCTCGCAATCGGATCGGCCCCCCGTGCCGAGATGCGGGGATCCCCCTTCCCCCTGGCCACTTGCCCCGTTTCGGGCAAGCCGCTTGGCAAAGACAGTTTCGTCCTTGTGATGGAAGAACCTGGCAACGGCGCGCTGGATGGTCGCGAGATCCGATTCTGCTGCCCCAAGTGTGCTGATGGCTTCCAGAAGGACCGTGCAAAGATCCTCGACACGGTGGATGCTGCCATCGTTGCGCAGCAGATGCCGCTCTATCCGATGACGAACTGCGTGGTCATGCGCGACGAGGAGATCGCAGCACCCGATGCCCCCGATGCTGGAAATGTGAAGAATGTCGTGGTGCTCAACAAGCTCGTGCGCCTCTGTTGCCCGGGGTGCATCAAGAAGGTGCGCCGCGATCCGATGAAGTATCTGACCGCGATCGACAGTGCGCTGATCGAGAAGCAGAAGGCGTCGTATCCGCTGAAGACCTGTGCCGTATCGGGCGAACCACTGCCCGCAGAGCCCACTGACATCGTCATCGGTGAGCGCCTCGTGCGACTGTGCTGCCAAAAGTGCGCGGATTCGGCGCGAAAGGACCCTGCCTCGGTGCTGGCGAAGTTTGGTGGGTCAGGCGCCGCTCCTGCCGCTCCTGCCGCTCCTGCCACGCCCGCCGGCAACGCGAAGTAACGCGCTGAAGAGCCCAGGTCCCTTCGCCTCGATCGCAGGCGAGATCTTGTGCCAGCGCTCCACGCGCAGCCCTGCCGAGTCCGCCCACCGCCGAACATCGGCCTGCGAGAAGCCCAGGTGGCGGTGCCCCATCGTGGATCGGTACTCGCCGCGCGAGTGCGCGATCATGTCAATCAGGAGGAGTGCTCCGCTGGGCTTCAGCAACTTCGCCGCAGCACGCACGGCGAGCGCAGGATCCGCAATGTGGTGCAGGACGAGCGACACGACGGCGGCATCGAGCGTTTGTGCGCGGATGGGCGGGCGCATGAGATCGCCCTCCGAGCACGAGACATTCGAGTGCCGAGCGAGCCGTTGACGCGCAGCCAAGATCATCGCGCGCTCGCTGTCCACGGCAATGACCTTGCCGACATAGGGCGCGATGCGTTCAGCTATCTCGCCCGTGCCGCACCCGAGATCCGCGACGACAGCATCGGGCTGCAGCAGTCCCAGGGCCGCCTCCCATCCCACGAGTCCCCCAAACAGCTCCGTCCGAATGATGTCCCAGTCACTGCCGACTCGGCTGAAAAAGCCATTGCCACCGCGGCGTGCTGCAATCACCGCCGTCAGGCGCGCATCATCCTGTTCCAGTTCCGCAGCGCGCGCAAGCGAAGACTGCGCGAGCTTCCAGAGTGAACGCACGGCATCCGGCATCCCATCGCGGTCGACGCGGTACAAGCTCGTCGTTCCCTCGACTCGCCGCTGCAGCATTCGCACATCAAACAGCAGCTTCAGCTGGCGACTGACGGTCGACTGAGGCATCTGCAGGGCGCGCCCGAGTTCGCCGACTGCCAACTCATGCCGAGACAGCGCGCGCAGCAATCGGACTCGGTGCGGATCGGAGAGCAGTCCAAGCACCGACGACCACTGCTCCATCGAGAGCGTTCCATCGTCCGCGCCATGTGCCGCGCCAGTCGAGCGCGCACGAGGAGTCATGCGTCAAAGCCCCGGCGGCAGCGCGGTCGCCGCGTCGATCGCGATGCCCTGTGCCTGCAGCGCCTGCACGACCCTGGGATCGCTCGCCGAAATGCCGTAGGCCTGCCGAAGCCTGCGAACCGCTTCGTCCTTGCGACCGAGCGTCAACTGCAGCATGGCCATCTGGTAGTAGGGCTCCGTCGTGCGCGGGCGCACCGCACCCGAATCCACCTCGATTGCCGCGGCAAACGCCTGCTGCGCGCTGTCGTTGTCCTTCAGGCGGATCGCGTAAAGCCCCAGCGCGACCCACGGATCAGGCGTGCCAAGCGACGCACCCGTGCCTCGCAGCAGCTGATACATCGCACTTGTGTCGTTCTGACGGAACATGACATCTGCAAGCGCCTCGATCACCTTCATGTTGCCAGGCGATTCATCATTCGCAGTTTCGAGGCAGCGCCGTGCGGTGACAAGGTCACCCAGGTTCGCCATCGCGACACCGTAGCCGTACTCCGCCTCCCACTTGCCTGGACTGTTCTTGATCACGGGCTGGAACGCATCCGCCGCGTCCTGCCACCGACCGAACTCGAGATAGTGATTGCCCCGTTCGATCGACTGCTCGGTCGATGGTGGTCCCTGACATGCGCCAAGTATCAGGGTGAACGCACCCGCGGCGGCGAGTGACACAGGAAGAAGCGTGCGAGCAGTGAGAACCGCGAAGAACTCCGTCGCGGCAGCGAGCGTTGTTGCGATCCATCGCAGGGAGATATGGCAGTCCATCGGTCGAGAGTGTACGGTCGTCGCAGCGATGACCGCGAGCGCACCGAACTGGCTGCCGATGGCGACGGCTCTGCACCGTTTTCCCGATGGATCATCGCACTTTGACTGGTTCTTTGGGCGAACCGCCGCACCAAGCGACCCCGATGAGCGCTCCGCGCGCACCTTCCGCTGCCCCCTCGACCCGCGCGGGGCATGCGCCGGTTGGACTTGCCCGCTCGAAGCGCTGACCGATCACCGCGCGCACTACCTAACGACTACGAGCGAGCGCACACTTGCCGACGGCAGCACCATCACCCCGCTGCAGCGTGGGCGGTGGATGGACGCAGGCATCGACGAGATCATCATCCAGTGGGAGGCCAGTCCTGCGTTTCACCGCATCCGACTGATCGGACAGCCCTCCGTACGCGCTGAGTGCTCTGCGAGCGGTGCATCCCTGGGCTCCGTCTAGTCTCTCGCGCATGTGGGCGTTCTATGTTGGCGCTTCTCTGTTCTCACTGCTCGCGGCGATTGCGGGACTGAGCACTCTGCTCGCACTGCCTGGCATCTGGCTGATGGTGCTGCTTGCCGTGGTGCATGAATTGCTCGCGTCACTCTGGTTCGGCTCCGCCGGAGGTTGGGTGACATGGACACTGATCGGTGCTGCGCTCGCCCTGGCGCTCGCGGCCGAAGTGATCGAGTTCCTCGCGGGCGCCGCAGGCGCGAAGGCAGGCGGCGCTTCCAAGTGGGGAACGATCGGTGCGCTCGCGGGCGGCGTGGTCGGCGCGGTCGTGGGCACGGTGGTGATCCCGCTCCCGCTGGTTGGAACGCTCGCGGGCGCGGCACTCGGCGCCGCGATCGGCGCCTCCAGCGGCGAGATGTGGAGAGGCGGCAAGTCCGCGCGAGAATCGATCAAGCCAGCGATTGGCGCAGCGAGTGGGCGCGTCGCAGGCACACTGCTGAAGTTCGCGCTCGCCACGGTCGTGTGGGTGATGCTGGTCTTCGGCGCATTCTGGCGCTGAAACAAGCGCCGCGCGCGCGCATCGAGTTCACTCCCCACGCAGGTGCTGCGCCAAATCGTGCAACGCCACCACAACCTGCTCGTTGCGGTCGAGATCCTTTACCTGCACCATGCCATCCGCCAACTCCGCGCCGAGGATGACAGCCTTGCGCGCGCGGCACTTGCCGGCATCGGCGAGCAACTTGCCGACATTCCGCGTCGACTTGTAACTCTGCCGCACATGCAACCCGCCGCGCCGCAGCGATGCGAGCAGTCCAGGCAACATGCGGTCCGACGAATCGCCCTCCGCACTGATGAAGAACGCATCAGGGCGCGGCAGCAGCGACTCACCTTCATCGGCGGGCAACTTGCCTCGATCGCGCAGCACGAGCGCAAGCACCACATCACCCATCCCCAGGCCGACCGCGGGCGTTCGCGGCCCACCGAACATCTCCACGAGCCCGTCGTAACGCCCACCCCCCGCGACCGCGCGTTCACCGCCGCTTGCTTCATGCACCTCGAATACGGATCCCGTGTAGTACGCCAGCCCGCGCACGATGCCCAGATCCACATCGCACCACGCGTCCAACCCCGCCGCCTTCAGCCCATCGAGGACCGCAGCAATCGGTGCGGCGTCGGCATCCGTGCAGCCCGTCGCCTCGCGCATCGCTTGCACAGCAGATGCCGCAGGAAACCGCGCGCGCGCCACACGGGCGAACGCCTCGAGTCCTCCCGCACCAAGCCCCATCTCCGCGGCACGCGCCGAGAACGCGGCCGCATCCAGCTTGTCGCGCCGATCGAGCAGCGTGAACGCATCCGCCATGCGATCCTCTCGAACACCGAGCGAACGCAGCGCAGCACTCACGACACCGCGGTGGCTCAACTTCACGCGCACATCGCTCGGAGACAATCCAAGCCGCTCGAGCGCAACGATGGCCGTGGACAGCACCTCGATCTCCGCCTGCGCCCCGTCGATACCCAGGAGATCCACATTCCACTGAAGGAACTCCCGCAAGCGACCACGCTGTGGTCGTTCCGCGCGAAAGTGCGATGGAATCGCGAACCACTTGATCGGATGGGGAAGCCCTCCCGCCTTCGCTGCGACCATGCGCGCGAGCGTCGGCGTGAACTCTGGGCGCAGCGCATAGTCATCCTCGCCCCCAGCGCGGCGAAAGCTGAACAACTCGCTGACGATCCCATCGCCGCTTTTCACCGTGTAGAGATCGAGATGCTCGAAGGTCGGCCCATCGATCTCCTCGAAACCGTGGACGATGGACGAATGCCGCCATGCGGCCTCGATGTGCCGCCGCAGCGCCATGTCGCGCGGGTAAAAATCGCGTGTGCCCTTGGGGCCTTGGAACTCGCGCGCCATCGTGCCGATCCTAGGGCATCCCCTCTACCGCCCGCGGGCTGTGCAGGTCACCACTCGGGACCGCCGCTGTAGCGACCGTAGATGTCCGCCAGCGCTTGCACCATCTCGCCGAGCGTGCAGCGCCCATGCGCGGCCTCGACCAGCGCAGGCATCGTGTTCTCATCTGCACGCGCCGCGCGGCGAATCTCATCGAGACAGCGCTTCACGCGGTCGCCGTCGCGCAGTCGGCGGAACTCTGCGAGGCGTTCACACTGACGCGTCTCCACCGAGTGCGGAATCTGGAGAATCTCCACGGAACGCTCGTCGTTGCCCTCGGGGTACGCGTTCACCCCAACCACGATGCGATCCCCTGCCTCCATCTCCTGCCCAACGCGGTAACTCGCCTCGGCGATCGCGCGGCGGAAGTACCCCTTGTGGATGCCCGCCACCACACCGCCCATTCCATCGATCGTGCGGATCATCGAATCTGCATCCGCCTGCATCTGATCAGTCAATGCCTCGACATACCACGATCCACCAAGTGGATCGACGGTTCGATGCACGCCCGTCTCATGCGCGAGAATCTGCTGCGTGCGCAGCGCCACACGCACCGCCTGCTCCGTCGGAAGTCCAAGCGTCTCGTCCATGCTGTCGGTGTGCAGACTTTGGCAGCCACCCAGCACACCAGCCATCGCCTGATACGCCACTCGCACGATGTTGTTGAGCGGCTGCTGCTCCGTCAACGAACAGCCCGCCGTCTGCACATGCGTTCGCATCAGCCAGGATCGCTCGTTCTTCGCGCCAAAACGCTCGCGCATCGCATGCGCCCAAATGCGCCGCGCCGCCCGCAACTTGCAGATCTCCTCGAAGAACTCGTTGTGGCTGTTGAAGAAGAATGACAACCGCGGTGCGAACGCATCGACAGGCAGACCGCGCTTGATCCCCCACTCCACATATTCCATGCCGTCGCGCAGCGTGAACGCCAACTCCTGCGTGGCCGTCGATCCGGCTTCGCGGATGTGGTAACCGCTGATCGACACGGAATTCCACTTCGGTGTGTGCTTTCCCGCGAACTCCATGGTGTCGACCACCAGCTTGACGCTCGCCTCTGGCGGATAGATGAACTCGTTCTGCGCGTGGAATTCCTTGAGGATGTCGTTCTGCAGCGTGCCACCCAGCCGTTCCCATGCAATGCCACGCTCCTGCGCCATCGCCAGGTACATCGCCCAGATGACGGCAGCAGGACCGTTGATCGTCTGACTCACCGTCACTTCGCCGACGGGAATGTCGGCGTACAGGCGCGCCATGTCATCGATCGTTGAGATCGCGACACCGCAGCGGCCCACCTCGCCGACCGACAGTGCGTCGTCCGAGTCTCGCCCCATCAGCGTGGGCAAGTCGAACGCCGTCGACAGCCCCGTGTTCGCCTTTGTCCCCTTCGCATTCTCGAGCAAGTACTTGAATCGCGCATTCGTGTCATCAGCGCTGCCGAAGCCCGCGAACTGTCGCATCGTCCAGAGTCGACCGCGGTACATCGTGCCGTGGATGCCGCGGGTGTACGGGAACGCACCCGCCTCGCCAATCCGCTCGTGCGGGCGCGATGCATCGCTCGGATCCGTCGTTGAACCAGCCTTCGGGCCGTAGGAGACATCCACCTGATACCCCGACAGCGTCACCGACTCAGGATCGACCGTGGACTTCTTCGCCTGTGCAAGCGCTGCGTCTGGCGTCGTCGTCGGGGCACTTGCAGCGGGCGTGTTGGACCGTGAAGGCAGCGTGCTCATGCCCAAAGTCTATCGCCACCGCCTCAATCGCTACGATCCCTCGAACACTTGCCCGCGAGCGTTTCCATCATTGTGCCGACCTACCGCGAGGCGCTGAATGTCCCAGAACTGGTCAGGCGCGTTCGAGAAGCGATGCAGCCCACGGGGCGCAAGTTCGATCTCTGGCTGATGGATGACCCTTCCGGCGACGGCATCGAACGCGCCGTGAACGCAGCGAGCGAGCCGTGGGTGCATCTCGTGACGCGAAAGCCGCCGCGCGGACTTGGGTACGCGGTACTCGAGGGTCTGCAATCGGCGCGTGGCGACATTCTGGTGGTGATGGACGCGGATCTGTCGCATCCGCCCGAGCGCATCCCAGCGCTCGTGGAAGCCGCGGAGAATCCAGCAAACGACATGGTGATTGGCTCGCGCTACACCAAGGGCGGCACGATCGCGGGCGACTGGTCGCTGCTTCGCCATATCAACAGCCGTGGCGCCACATGGCTCGCGCGACTCTTCACCTGGGTCGATGATCCGATGAGCGGATTCCTCGCCATGCGCCGCGACCTTCTCGCCCTCGCGGCGGGCGACCTCGATCCCATCGGTTACAAGATCGGTCTGGAGCTGATCGTGAAGTGCCGCTGCCGCGGCGTCGCTGAAGTACCCATCCACTTCAGCGATCGTGCCCTCGGCAAGAGCAAGATGGGACTTCGCGAACAACTCCGCTACATCGTGCATGTGCGGCAACTCGCTCGGTGGAAGTACGGGGAGATCGCGAGGTTTGCGGAGTTCGCGCTCGTCGGCAGCAGCGGGCTCCTCGTCAATCTCGCCACCGTCACGGCGGTGTCGGAGGCACTGAAGGCGACGGGCATGACTTCGCGTGTCGCGCTGCTGAACACATCAGTCACAGTTGCCGTGTTGGTGTCGATGGCGAGCAACTTCCTGCTCAACCGAGCCCTGACCTTCGGAGACCGAGCCCGCCAACCGATGCTGAAGCAGTTCCTCATGTTTGTTGGCGTCTGCCTCGTCGGCGCGGTCGTGAACTGGTTCGTCACCACGCGGCTTGCAACGCGGTGGAACGAACACACGCTCGGGCTGCAGACTGCAGCGGTTTGCGGCGTACTCGCGGGGATGGCGTTCAACTACCTCGGGTCGCGGCTCTTCGTCTTCCGTGGCACGCGGGTCTTCCGTGGCACGCGGGCGTGAAGTCCGAGGTGCCGCGGCGCGCGAAACGCGCACGGCTGGTCAAGCCTGCGGATACTCGAAGACGCCGCGCCCCGTCTTGTTTCCGAGCCGACCAGCCGTCACCAACTGCCGAAGCAGCGGACACGGGAAGAACTTCGGATCTCCCAGTTCACGGTGCAGCACCATCATGATGTCGTGGCACACATCAAGCCCAATGAAGTCCGCCAACCGCAGGGGCCCCATCGGGAAGTTGCAGCCGAGCAGCATGATCTGATCGATGTCCTCAGGCTTGGCGACACCTTCCATCCATGCATGAAACGCCTCGTTGATCAGCGGCATCAGCACGCGATTCGACACGAAGCCCGCGCGGTCATTCGCAGGGACAGGAGTCTTCCCCATCGTCTTCGCCAGTTCAAGCGTTCGCTCGACGGTCTCATCGCTCGTGGCGAGACCGCGGATCACCTCCACCAACTTCATCACGGGGACGGGGTTGAAGAAGTGCATGCCGATCACATGGCTGGCGCGTTCACCCGCTGCTGTTGCGATGTCAGTGATGGAAATCGAACTGGTGTTCGTTGCCAGCACCACATGAGGCTGAAAGATCCGCACGAACGCGCTGAAGAGGCGTTTCTTGACCTCGGGGTTCTCGCTCGCGGCCTCGACGACCCAATCCGCATGGCGCGTCTGTTCGAGATCGGACTCGTAGCACAATCGCTGGGCAACCGCAGCAGCGGATTCCGCGGTCAACTTCTGCTTCTCCACGAGGCGCGCGAGCGTCTTGGAGTGGTAGGCGCGTGCGCGATCCAACTGTTCTGCGTTGACATCCACCACGACCGCACCGATCCCAGACTGCGCCGCCGTCAGCGCAATACCCGAGCCCATCGTGCCACCGCCGACTACCACCATCGTCTTCACTTGGTTTGCCATCGTGGCGGAATGGTAATGATCGCGCGAGACTCGCTGCGATCAATCGAGCATGTCGAGCGCCACATCCGCCCAACCTGCACTGTGGGTGATTGCGCCGACCGAGATTCGATCAACGCCGGTTGCAGCAATCGCAGCCACCGTGTCCAGCCGCACACCGCCCGATGCCTCGAGCAGAAGCGTTGGTCGCGCTGCATCACGCAGTGCCACAGCATTGGAAAGGTCACCGACCGTGAAATTGTCGAGCAGGACAATGTCGAGCGTGCCTTGTGGAAGCGCCAACAACGCGCGGAGTTGGTCGAGTGAATCAACCTCAGCGCACACGAACGCGATCGGTCGCCCCGATGCGCGCGCGCGGCACGCGACCGACTCGACCTCGGCGGCAAAGCGTGCGCCTTGCAGCCCATACAAGTGGTTGTCCTTCAAGAGCACGGCATCCGCGAGTCCACATCGGTGCAGATGTCCCCCACCGCAGCGCACCGCGTACTTTTGCAGCCAGCGCAGACCAGGAATCGTCTTGCGTGTGTCGCAGATCACCGCGCGTGTGCCACGGACCGCGTCCACGAACGACGCGGTCGCCGTTGCCGTTGCGACGGCGATACCAAGCAGGTTCAGCAGCGAGCGTTCCACGGGCAGTAGCACATCGAGCGTTCCGCGAAGGGTCAGGAGCCGCGTCCCAGGTTGGGCGCGCATGCCGTCGGCAGCGCCATGCGCCAACTCGCAGCGGAGTGTCGGGCACCGTGCGGCGAAGAGTCCACCAAGCCCAAGACCCGCTACGCAGCCGCCACTGCGAAGGACGACCGAAGCGGCGCGATCACCCCGCAGGATGCAGGACTGCGTCGTGATGTCGGACAGAGCACCGTCCTCCTCCAGCGAACGAGCCACCGACTCCGCGCCGTGACCGCTGCAGAAGTGTTGCCACAATGCGCCGAGGGTCATCGAGTTGAGGTCGTGCACCGACGAAAAGTCTAGAGACGCCGCTCACAGATCGGGAGCGTCGGGCAGCCGACGGCCAGAGTCCCAGCAAAAAAGACAGCGGGCGGCGCCATGCGCCACCCGCTGTCAGTCCAGTTCTTTAGACGGAGTCTTGTTCAGCTCATCCGAGCCGAATAGACGCGCTGCCCATCAACGACGCCGACGACCGGCAAGGGCGACCATACCGAGCAGGGCAACTGCACCCGGGGCTGGAATCACACCAATCGACAAAGAGGTGGTGGACGCGTAGGTGCCAGAAGCTGCGCCGCCAAAGGGAAGGATCGAGATCGAGGAAATCGCCCCTGATGTGCTGACGAAGCCAGCGAAACTGGATGGCGAGGAGGACAGGATGAAGCTGACACCCCCAGCCACCACCTTCACAAGCCCGGGCCCCGTGGTGAAGTCAATGTTTGTGTTGAAGAAATTGCCGCCCAGTGCAAACACATTGGGGCTCGAAAAACTGAAGGTCAAAGCGGCATCAGGGTTGTTGGTCGAAAAAACCCCAGCATCCGCGTAGAGACCGCCGTTGGCGCTAGCGGTCCAAGACGCATCGCCGCTGCCGCCGCCCACACCCGACGCATAGAAGCCGTTGTAACCGGCAAACGACTGAGCAGAGACGGAGCCTCCAAGATCAGCAACAAGCGCGTCAAACACAGACTGGCTGCTTGCAACAAGGATCTCAGCGGAAGCACCGCTCGCGACGACTGCCAAAGCAACTACGGAGAGAGACTTTGTGATGAGAGACATTCGGGAGACTCCGAAAGAGGACTCCCTTTTCCCGTGCCTCCAGACGACCCAAAGATGCCACTGGTCAGCAAGGATGCAAACGAACTACTCCAAAAGTCACTAAACAAATCACAAACTCTTTTGGCTTTGCCCCAACCGCCCTAAGCGGTCGCACACCGCAGACAGTCGCAAAATTTCAGAGAATGTCCAATAACCGACTGCTAAGCATCAGCGCCAGGGCATCAGGCTGGGTCCTGAGTACTGCGCAAGAGGCCGAATGATGCGATTGTTGGCGTGCTGCTCCATGATGTGAGCACACCACCCAGTGATGCGGCTTGCCACGAAGATCGGCGTGTACTGCGGCACAGGGATTCCCATGACGAAATAGGTCATGCCACACGGGAAGTCCACATTCGGATGGATCTTCTTGTCGCGCAACATGATGGCCTGCACCTCATCGCCCATGCTGAACCACTTGGTGGCGTTCGCCCCAAGTTCCTGAGCCAACTTGAGCCCCCACGACCGCAGGATCGGCGCCCGATGATCGCCGTTCTTGTAGACACGGTGCCCAAAGCCCATCAACTTCCGCTTTTCCGTGAACGCACGCTGCATCCAGGCATCGACGCTCATGGCTCCCCCTGCACAGTCGCGGTCGATCTCCTTCAGCATCTCCATCGCCATCTCGTTCGCGCCGCCGTGCAGCGGACCCTTCAACGCCCCGATACCACCGCACACCGCAGAATGGAGATCGGTCTCGGTGCTGGCAATCACACGGCAGGAGAAGGTGCTCGCATTGAAATCGTGCTCCGCATACAGCACCAAACTCACATCCATGATGCGCGCCGCCAAAGCCGTCGGGCGCACACCAGTCATGCACCAGAGCAAGTTCGACGCATGATCCAGCTTCGGATCGGGGTCCACCGGCGCCTTCCCCTCAAGCGTGCGCTGACAGATGCCAATGATCGTCGGAATCTGCGCCAGCAGCCGCTTCGACTTCCGCAGCTCCGCCTCTGGAGTGATGTCCTCGCACTCCGCATCCAGATGCGACAGCAGCGAAACACCCGTGCGCAGGATGCTCATCGGATGCGCCTTCGGACTCTCGCGGCAAATCCGCACAATCGCATCGCGCACGCTCGCGGGGACCTGCCGCAGCTCCCCCTGCTCCTGCTTGAACGCCGACAGTTCCGCAGCGCTTGGCTTGTGTCCCAGCAGCAGCAAGAACGCCACCTCATCGAACGACGCATGCTCCGCCAAGTCCGCAATCTCATAGCCGCGGTAAATCAACTGACTCTGATTCACCTCGCAAATGGCGGTATCACCGACGGTCTGGCCTGCGAGTCCGCGGGTGTCTGGGGTCTTGGCGGGCGATGCCGAGGAGCCGTTTGGCGCTGTGGTGGTCATGGGAACATCGATACTAGCGAAAGTGACCAATCCAACGGACAATGACGCGATGCACCTGAACGCACACCGAATCCTGCCCGCCGCCGCCATGTTGACCGCGGTGCTGATCGCAGTCGGCTGCGGCACGGAAACCTCCGCGCGCATCGACCCTGCCCTGCCCTCGATGAACAGTCGCGAGGTCGGCTCGTGCATGGCAGGCAACTTTTCGAACTCGGCGCAAGCCAAGGACAATCCTGCATTCGAGGACATTCGCGTGCACCTACGCCCCATCTGGGTCGATCGCATCGACGGGCAGTGGCTCTATGTCGAACAGTCCCTCGCGACCAGCGAGGACAAGCCCTATCGCCAACGCATCTATCAGGTCGTGGACGGCAACGATGCAGACTCCGTGGACTGCCGCATCTATGCGCTGCCTGGCGACGCGCTGCAGTACGCAGGCGAGTGGAAAGTCGAGCGCCCCATGCGCAAACTGACCGCGGACCTGCTGCTGCCCATCAGCGGCTGCACGATCACGCTTCGCAAGAACGAAGACGGTTCGTGGAGCGGCTCCACGCAGCCCAACGAGTGTGTGCCGCCTGCGTCGTCGGGCGTGTCATCGATGACGAGCCTCAAGATCGACCATGATGGATTCGAAGTCTGGGACCGCACGCTGAATGCCGAGGGTCAGCAAGTCGGCGGGTCCACCGCGGGTCCCTACCTGTTCAAGCGAACCGCGAACTGAGTCGCGGATTCGCGGGCGCCCACCGTTGAGTCATTGATGTAGCGGCCTTCGACCGTGGTCGAGAGCTGTTCGACCGCTTGGGCAGCGGCATGCATGCCGCCGCCATAGCGGACCCACGCACAAGAACGGCGGCGCTTCGGTCACGCCGCGACAATCGCGGAGTGGCCCGTGGAAATCAGGTTGGTCCTCGGAAAAAAGAAAAGAAGAGAGAGCGTAAATGGAAGAGGAAAGAGTGGAAAGGGAATTCAGGGGGTCCTCAAGGCGCGGAACCCGAGCTTGGTGTGCGAGATGCCAGGCGTGTAGCCGTTGCGGTAGGAGGAACGCACGAAGTCCGTGACGCTGCCCCACGAGCCGCCGCGCAGCACGCGGTTCGAGCCAGATGACGGCCCCTGCGGGTTTGTTTGCTCGTCAGCGCTGTAGGCGTCGTAATAGTCGTTCACCCACTCGAACACATTGCCGAGCATGTCGTACAACCCGAATCCGTTCGCCTTCTTTGTCCCGACGGCATGAGTGGTGCCCTCCGAGTTACTACGGTGCCACGCAATCTCGTCCAGTTCCCCATACCGCGGCGTGCGCTGCCCTGCTCGGCACGCGTACTCCCACTCCGCCTCCGTCGGCAGCCGCAGCTTGGTCTTCTTACAAAATGCATCGCAGTCGTTCCATGACACCTGTTCGACGGGCTTCGCCAAACTGCCCACGCCTTGCTTCTCGGCGGCTTTTTTCTTCGCGGCTTGCTCGGCCTCCTTCCTTGTCATCCCACTCCTCATCGCTTCATCCACAGCCAAATCACCTGTGTCAGAGAATCGGCTCGGATCTTTGCCCATCACCTTGGCATACTGCTGCTGCGTCACCTCGTACCGACCGAGGTAAAACGCTTTGGTGAGTATCACCTCGTGCGCAGGCAACTCGTTATCGCTTGCCTCGTCATCGCCTGGGCTCTTTCCCATCACGAACTCGCCGGGCGGGATCAGCACCATCTCGATTCCTGTCCCCTTGTCGCGAACACGCCACGGCAGACCTGTCTTCACAATCGCATCACGAAGCGCCGCGTCCGTCACTACTGCTGGGTCAGGCGCTGCCTCGATGACTTCGGCCCAGTCG
>SYGP01000040.1 GCA_005799495.1 Planctomycetia bacterium | reverse complement strand
GCATCTAAGCGGGAAGCCCCCCTGAAGATAAGTGTTCCATGTCGCAAGACGAGAGACCCCCGGTAGACCACCGGGTTGATAGGCCGCACGTGCAAGTGGAGTAATCCATTCAGCGAAGCGGTACTAACGGTCGATTGCTTGGCCTTGTCTACCAAGTCCCGTTTTACGGGCTCGGTGCAAGGCGACCAGCAACTCATGTTGCTCGTCTCAAACGCGCTCAGACACGCTCGAACCGTGCGCAGGCATGCCCTGCATGACCATTGCGCACTGATTTGCAAGATTGTTTGGATAGAGTTTCTTGCTTGGGATTGCTTTGGCAGTCCCATGCGACATCAGACCTCGACTTCAGCCGCGGCGGCCCGACAGGGCTTCCACGGTTTTGTCGGTGACAACAAGCGAAAGGAAACACCTGTTCCCATCCCGAACACAGAAGTGAAATTTTCGCTGCCGATGATACTGCTCAGCGGGAAAGTAGGTCATTGCCGACTTCTTGAGCCTCGTCCAGGAAACTGGACGAGGCTCTTTCGCTTTTTGGACCATACGGGAACCCATGCGGACCAGTGCGTTGCGCAGGCTGACTACAGACCGTCTGCGCGGGGCGCTTCGCTGGGTGATTGAGCGAGGTCCTGCTTCGGGTGAAATCTGTCCGGACTTGGGACGAATCTCGAAGCGAGCAAGGGATGTGGCGCGGTGTCATCCCTCTCTCCGTCTGCCTTCGGCGGGCGCGCCTGCAATCCACATGGTCCACTGAACCGTTCGGTGCGGGCCATGTTCGTGGCACGACGAGGTGATTGTTGCTACCATTTCGCCCAGTTCCACTTTCCACTCCGGGGGCTCAGGCGAGTCCTTCGTGTTCAAGATCTACATCGGAAATCTCGATAACGACGCAACGCTTGAGCATCTCAAGCAGCTGTTGGCTCCATTCACTGACATGGAAGATCTGGTGCTTGTCACCGATCCCGAGACTGGGACGAGTCGCTGCTTCGCCATCGCCATGTTTCGTGACCCCATGCGCGGGCAATTGGTGATTGAGACGCTCAACGGAAAGAATCTGCTCGGACGGCCGCTCGTCGTGAATGAGGCGGTGAAGAAACGCAAGGGACTTCCGCCGAAAAAAGAGCCAGGCAGAGGTCGTGGTGGGCCGGGTGCAGGTGGTGGTGGGGGCGGTGGACGCTTTCCAAACCGCGGAGGCACTGGGCGTTCATCAAGTCGCCCGTTTGGGCGCGGAAACTCCAATCGTGATTACGGTGGCTCGGGCGGAGGCGGTGGCGGGCGCGGACCGCTTGGCCCAGGGTCGCTGCGTGCCGGCGGTTCTTCTGGATTTTCCAGGAATCAGCCGCTCCGTCCACAGCAACCTTGGCGACCGGGTGATGCAGTACCGCGGCGAGATGTGCCGCCCGCTGGCGGTCCAAGTGCAACTCCTCGCCCTGGCTTTCAGCGTCCGTTTGGTCCACCGACTTCCCGTTCACCGATGGGTTCTGGTGGCGGGTCAGCCCCCGGTCGTCTCGGCTCGCCCGCTTCGGGCCCTGCTCGAGCTCCATTGATGCCACCCTCGCCGCCTCGGGCACCTTCCGTTCCACCTTCGCCGCCTCGCGCGCCGTCGGTGCCACCATCGCCGCCAGTCAGCAGCGCAGAGGCGGCTGCAAACTCGAGTGGCGATGCCAAGCCGCCGCGCCAACCCGCGCCGCCCACAAAGCGTCCTTCTTCGCGACCGCCCTCGATTCGACGAACGGATTCGGGTGGGTCGTCTCCATCGGCGCAGGATTGATGGGGTATGCACCGCAGCGAGGGGGTAAGCGGGGATGCTTGATGTGAACGAGGATCCCTTTGGCCTGCTCGGCGTGGAGCGTTCTTGGTCTGTCGATCCGACTCGGATCCGCGCGCTGCAGGCACGACTCCTCGCAGCTCATCATCCAGACCGTCATCCGAGCGGGGTTGCGCAGGACGAGGCGGTTGCACAGTCCGCGCGCATCAATCGCGCCGTCGCAATCCTCTGCGATCCGCTGCAGCGCGCGGAGGCGCTGATCGGACTTGGGGATGCTGAAGGCACCGCCGTCGCCCTGCCGCAGGATGTCCTGCTCGAGGTGCTCTCGAGGCGCGACGCAATGTCCGAGGCGACGAGTGCCGACGACATGGCACAAAGCCGAGCATGGATCGCGTCGGAACGACAGGCGCAGGAGATCGCATTCGGCGCGGTGCTGTCATCGGTGCCCGTCGACTGGGTGGAGGCGCGGCGGGTACTCGCGTATCTCCGCGCGCTCGCACGATTGGATGAGGACGCGCAGCGCCAGATTGCGACTCGAGGGCGAGGGCGTCCATGAGCATGCATCCCTTGCTCCTCGCGGTGCCTCCGATCATCGCGGCCAGCGCCCTCTGTTCGGCATCCGAGACGATCCTGTTCGGGCTGACCTCCGACCAGCGTTGGCGTTTGCGGCAGCGTCATCCACAGTCCGCTCGCATCATTGATCGCTTGGTCGCGGAACCGCGACGACTGCTCTTGACGGTGATTCTGGCGAACATGAGCGTGAACTCGCTGTACTTCGCGATCGCATCGGTCGTTCTCCAGGATGCCGAAGTTTCCACGGCGACGAAGATCGCCATCGGTCTCTTCGAGGTGATCGCGCTGATCGTGCTTGGGGAGGTTCTGCCGAAACTGGTGGGCAACTCCATGCGCGAGAGGGCGGCGCCCCTGGTCGTCTATCCAATCCTCGCGCTTCACTGGCTTCTGTTTCCGCTGCGGATGGTGATCGACCTTCTGATCTTCCTTCCCATTCACCGCATCACGGCACCTTCGTTGCCGTCGAGCGGTCCCTCCGCCGAGGAATTGCGGGACTTTGTGGCTGTTGCGCGTGTTCAAGGCGACATCACGGCTGAGGAGGAAGCGCTTCTCGCGCGGCTGCTCGTGTTGCGCCGCACGCGGGTGCGGGATGTGATGACTCATCGCACCGAGATGGTGTCGCTTCCGCGATCGAGCACGCGGTCCGAGATCGTTTCGCGCGCGCAGGCTGCGAAGCTCAAGCGTTTGCCTGTGGTGGATGGATCGAACGACCGCGTGGTGGGCGTGCTGGATGTCCGTCGATACCTGCTCGACCCCAGAGGCGCCGAGGCATCCATGGAACTGCACATGCACCAGCCCGCGTTCGTGCCGGACATCGCGCAGCTCGAGCAGTTGTTCGATCTCTTCCGCGCACAGCGCACAAGCCTGGCAATCGTCGTGGATGAGTTTGGCGGCACGGCGGGCATCGTTGCACTCGAGGATGCCGTGGAGGAGGTGGTTGGTGACATCGTGGCGGCCGACGAAGTCGCCATCGGAGTGCCGGAAGTCACGCCAGATGGAATCCGAGTGGATGGGCGCATGTCCGCGTCGTCGTTCTGCGACCACTTCAAGGTGCCACTGTCGCGCACGCGGGCATCGACCGTGGCAGGCATCGTCATCGAAGCGCTCGGCAACCTGCCGGTGGAGGGACAAGTCGTGAAGTTTGCAGGGCTTCACCTGCGCATCGAAGGTGTCGAGCGCAGCCGAGTTCGATTTGTCGTCGTGCTGAAGGAGCACGGGGCAAAGGGGGGGATGGCATGAGCTGGGTTCCCTTTGCAATCGGCATCCTGTCGCTGGGGATCTGTGGACTGCTCGCAGGCATGGAGACGGGCATCTACACGCTGAATCGCGTTCGGCTGGCAGCGAAGGCTGCGAGGAATGAGTCTGCGGCGCGGAGGCTTCTCGCCGAACTTCAGCATCCGAATCGGCTGCTTGCCACGGTGCTTGTGGGCATGAATCTTGCGCACGCGGCTCTCAGCGCATCGACGACATGGTCGCTGGAGAGCATCACGGATGATCCATTGCAGCTGACGCTGGCGAACACCGTGATCGTGCTTCCGCTTGTGTTCCTCTTCGGCGATGCGCTGCCGAAGGAACTGTTCCGGGTCTTCACGAACTCGTGGAGCTATTCGTGTTCTGGAATCCTGCTTGTGCTGCGCGTGGTGCTGACATGGACAGGCATCGTTCCGGTCGTCCGTCTGCTGGGCGATGGTGCGTCGTACCTGCTCGGATTCCGCCGCGATCAGGAAGCACCGCGTCGGCAACGCGTGCTGCAGTCCCTCCGCGATGGGATCGAAGCGGACCTGATCAAGGATGTGCACCTCGACATGGCGGACAGACTCTTCGGGCTCTCCGAACGACCTGTGAGCCAGTGCACGGTGCCGTGGGCGCGGGTGGTCAGGCTGCCTGAGGATGCACCAGACCAACTGCGCAGGCGTATCTTCAGCGAGCAGTCCTTCAGCCGTGTGCCGATCTACCGCACCGTCGGCGCCCAGACAACGGTCGTGGGAGTGGTTTCGTCGCTCGAGGCGCTGCTGCAGCCGCACGCGACACTGACGAGTCTTGCGCAGGAACCGCTCGTGATCGCTCCCGACACGCTGGTGCTCGATGCTACGCGCACCATGAGGTCCTCCCGCCGAACGATGGCTGTGGTATGGGATGGAAAGTCATCCGCGCCGTTGGGGATCATCACGCTGAAGGATGTGGTGGAACCCATCTTCGGCCCGACCCCCGAGTGGTGATGCGCGCGGCTGCTCGTTGCGCGCGCGGGTCTCCGCAGCGCGCGCGGCAACGACGGGAGTGTGCGCTATACTTCGCGGCTCGCGCGCCAGTAGCTCAGCTGGCTAGAGCACACCCCTGATCAGGGTGAGGTCGAAGGTTCGAGTCCTTTCTGGCGCATTCACGAACGGCGGTCCCCCCTTGGGGTCCGCCGTCGTGCATTCCTGCGGTGCGGACGCGCTGGCGTGTGCAGCGATATGATCGGACGCCCGTTTGGTGGGCAGGTTCTGTCGTCACCCATACTTGAAGAGGAAAGCATGCGCCGCGCGAAGATTTCGATCATCGGAGCTGGAAATGTTGGAGCCACCTGTGCCCACTGGGCCGCCGCGAAGGAACTCGGCGACATTGTGCTGCTCGATGTTCCAGACCGCGTTGGCGTTGCCAAGGCGAAGGCGCTTGATCTGTTTTGCTGCGCGCCGATCGAGGAGTTCGACTCGCGCGTGATCGGTACCGCGGACTATGCGGACACGGCGAACAGTGATGTGGTGGTCGTGACCGCCGGCATCCCGCGCAAGCCTGGCATGAGCCGCGATGATCTGATCGCGACCAATGTCGGCATCGTCCGCGATGTCGCACACCAGGTGGCCCACCACTCGCCATCCGCGGTGATGATCGTCGTCAGCAACCCCCTCGATGCGATGGTCTACACGGCGTGGAAGGCGTCGCGCTTCCCGACGAATCGAATCCTCGGGCAGGCGGGCTGCCTCGATGTCGCCCGTTTTCGTGCCTTTCTTGCGATGGAGCTGGGCTGCTCGGTCGAGGACATTCAGGCGCTGCTGCTCGGCGGTCACGGCGATGACATGGTGCCGCTCGCGCGCTTCACCAGCGTGCACGGCATTCCGATCAGCATGCTGCTGCCGAAGGAGCGCATCGATGCCTGCATGCAGCGTGCCAAGGTGGGTGGAGGCGAGATCGTGCAGCTCATGGGAACAAGCGCGTACTACGCGCCCGCGTCGGGAACGATCCAGATGGTGGAGGCGATCGTGAAGGACAAGAAGCGCATTCTGCCGTGTGCTGCGTACTGCGAAGATGCGTTTGGCGTGGCGCCCGGCAACAAGGGTGGTGGGTACTTCGTCGGCGTGCCATGTGTGCTCGGCGCGGGTGGCATGGAGAAGGTCGTCGAGATCCAGTTCGACGCCGAGGAGCGCAAACTCTTCGACGAGTCCGTGTCGCACGTGAAGGATCTCGTGGGTGTCGTTCGGAAGGCGTTCCCTGACCTCGGCTGATTCTGGCGAGGTCGGCGATCGGAAGCAGGACACTGGCAGACACAGAAGGAGCATGCACGATGGGGCAGCGTTCAATCATGCGGGATTCGGGTGGACCGTGGAGTCTCGGATCGGGTGGAAAGCCGGGCGGTGCACCGCAGCAGCCCGCGCAGCCGCATGCAGCGCAGCCTGCCCCGATTCAGTTGACCCGTCACGAGAAAAGGAACTTTGTTGGGCAGACCGTGCATCTGGCTGGCAGCGCCTTCATTGACTGCACCTTCGATTCGTGCACGCTGGTGCTGACCGGTTCGCCATTCGTGTTCCAAGGACAGTGCCGTGTGCAGCGCTGCAACTGGCGGATCGAGTACGACATTCTCTGGGGTGCGCCCGCCACGCGCATGCAGTTGCGTGCGATCATCGATCAGATGGAGGCGGTGGCCGAGCAGCCGCCTGCGGTCTGATTCTCACGAAGATTCCGCATCCTGCCGATGAATGGAGGATGCGGGTCACGCTGCCGTTCTTCAATCCAGACCCTGGTTGGCTCTTCCTTGCCGCCGGATTGGCGTTGGTGGTCAGTGCGGCGGTCTTGCCCGAGGCCGAGCGCGTGCATGTCATGCGCAACCAGTTGCAGACGATCAAGTTTGCAGAGCATCACAACTTCGCCCGCATGGCTGCATGTTCGAAGTTCCTGGATGACTTGAAGGCTGGCGATCCTGCACTCGTTCGGCGATTGGCTGCGAGCCAACTGAATCTCATGCCGCGCGGGGAGACGGCGTTGCTGGTCGCATCGTCGATTGAGTCGACTCCGAGCGACTGGATCGAGGCAAGCGTGGCACCGCCGCCCTATGAAATGGATGCGTATCCGGACACGCTCTTGTCGCGGTGGACGCTTGGGCCGCAGCGGCTTTGGGTGATTGCGGCTGGCGCATTTTGCGTGTTCCTTGGGCTGGTGCTCGGACCGTCGCAGCGGCTGCAGGAAAAAATGGCGTGAACGGCTGATGGGTGCGGCGGGGGAGTAGTGTTCGGCGCATGCCACGGAGAGCGGGGGAGATTCCACTTGAAGTGCTTCAGGTTGCGCAGGCGCTCGACCGCGCCCCGCGATCGTGGCGGCAGACCGTGCGACGATGTGGTGGTGTGACGGCGTTTGCGCGGTTGGTGCACTCGGAGGGGACGGACCTCGACGCACTGTTGGGAGAGTCCGATGGATGCGAACTCGTTCGTGCGTACACACTGCGAGAGCGCATGCAGTGGTGTGAACCGCTTCGGCAGCAAGATCAGATGCTCGCTCTCGGCGCAGGGTTGGTGCTCATCGAAGACGACGAGTATCCAGCGATGCTCGCAGCCTCTTCCGATCCGCCAGTGGCACTCTGGATTCGCGGTGCACTGCAGCGGGAGGACGCGTGGTCCGTCGCGGTCGTTGGTTCGCGGCGCGCGACGGCGTATGGCATCGAGCAGGCGGGGCGCTTTGCGGCAGCCTTTGCAGCAGCGGACATTGCCGTGGTGTCGGGTGCGGCACGCGGCATCGATGGCGAGGCCCACCGCGGGGCGCTGCGTGCAGAGGGTCGGACTGTCGCGGTGGTCGGCGGTGGCCTCTTGGAGCCCTATCCACCCGAGCACCGGGAGCTTCTGGATGAGATCGTCGCGAGTGGTGGAGCAGTGATCAGCGAGTGCCCCGTCGATGCGCCTGCAACCCCCGACCGATTCCCGAGCCGCAACCGCATTCTTGCCGGTCTCAGTGCCGCAACACTGGTGGTGGAGGCTGCAGCTCGATCAGGGGCGACGATCACAGCGGGACTGGCGATTGAAACCGGGCGGGCTTGCATGGCGGTGCCGGGACCGGTCCACACGGGGCGTTCGGCAGGGTGCCATCGGTTGATCCAGTCCATGCAGGCGGTGCTTGTCGAGAGTCCCGACGACGCGATCGCCTGCCTCATCGAGCACGCCTCAAGCATCGTGGGTGCGGAGCAACTGCGGGCAGCCGGATTCGATCCGCCTCGTCGTGCCGTGGATTGTCAGTTGAGCCCAAGGCTGTAGAAGAGCGACGAGAAGAGCAAGTCGCAAATCACGATGGCGACAGTGGTCTGCACCACGGTGTTGGTTGTCGCCCGTCCGACGCCCGCAGCGCCGCCCGTCACTCGCAGTCCATTGGAGCAGGCGATCAGACCGAGCAGGGTTCCGAACACCAGCGCCTTGATGAGGCCGGTATTGAAGTCGACGGGTCGCAGCTGATTGATCGTGTTCAGCTTGTAGGTCTCATAGGGGATGTCAAGCACCAGAATGCCGACCACGCCTCCCATCACGACCGAGCAGATGTCTGCGAAGACCGAGAGAACCAAGAGGCTGATTGCCGTGGCAATCACGCGGGGCACCACGAGGAATCGGATGGGGTTCAGCGCCATTGCCTCGAGCGCTTCGATCTCCTCGCCCACCTTCATGGTTCCAAGTTCCGCGGCAATCGAGGCGCCGGCGAATCCCGTGAGGACGATGGCCGCGATCAGCGGACCGAGTTCGCGTGTGACTGCCACAGCGACCAGGTTCGCCACCTTGTCCGTTTGCCCAAAGTCGCTGAGGCTCGGGGCGGTTTGCAGCGCCAAGATGATGCCGATGCAGCCAGACACAAGAAGCACGATGGCAATCGATCGTGTTCCGACTCGCACGATCTGCTCCGCGAGAGCCTGTCCGCCGAAGCGTGCGCGCCGCTGAATGAGCGAGCGGATCACCCAGACGACCACCTGATGCAGCAGCGCGGACCATGCACCCACGAGCGCGAAGACATCCGACCAGACCGTCCAGTACCAGTCGATCAGACGGAGGGGGAGCGCTGGCTTGACTTGGGTCGTCTCGGCCGCCATCGTGTCAGACCTTGCAGGCCTCCTCCACCGTGGGGCGTGTTGTGAACAGGGCAGTCAGCTTTGTGATGTCCAAGAGAGTTTTCACGCGCGGCCGGAGTCCGGCCAGCGCCAGCCCAACCTTCGCCTCGCGCGTCCACTTGAGAGTTTCCACGAGCGTGGCGATGCCAGAGGAGTCGACATAGTCGACCAGCGAAAGGTCGATCACCAGTTTGGATGGCTTGGATTCCAAGGCACTCTTGATCGCGTCTCGCATCGACGGCGCTCTCGCCATGTCAATATCGCTTTGCGGCGCGAGAACCGTGGTTTGTTCGACCATGCTGCTCTTGATGACGAGAGGTGTGTTCATGAGTTGGATTGCTCTGGGTTCGACGGGGCAGGATACGAGGCGGCGAGTTCCTCTGCGTTGAGCCACTTGGCCAGCGTCAAACGCATTCCGCCAGAGGGGCGCTGCTCCCAAACGGACTCGTTCATCGTTTCCTTGATGATGTGAACCCCCAGGCCACCTGGACGCACATCTTCGAGCTCGCGCCCCTTGATCTTGGATGGATCGGTGGTCTTGCCGAGATCCTCGATGATGATGCGGAGTCCGCGCGGATCGGCGGAGCGCCACAGGTGCAGCCAGATCATGCCCTGCGTCTGGTTGCCATAGCCATGGCGGATGACATTGGTCAGTGCCTCATCGATGGCGAGCGTGAGCAGTGCGCGTGACTTGTCATGGAAGCCGACGCACTTCGCAAGACCATCGATCGCACCCCGCACGGTCGCAAGCAGGTGTGGATCGCTGAAGATTCGGATGCTGATCTCGGGCTCGCGTTCCATGCTCACCACGAGGGGCGCTGGCGGGCTGGCGGATAAATCGTCGATGCATACGCCTGTTCGGGTGGGGCAAGATGCTGATCGATGGTCCACTGGCGCCAACGCTGGTACGCAGCGAAGCGGAGCGGTTCGGAGTCGTCGAACTGATACCCAAGGTCCTGTCCCGTCATGCGCTGGAGCGCCCCGATGGCCATGTACCGGAGCAGGTCGTCGTCGGAGCAGAGACACTCGACGATCTGCGGGATCTGATCGCGACGATTGAGTTTGACCGCGTCTTCGATCGCGTAGATGCGCGCGCCAGGTGCAGGGTTCGAGAATCCTCCTTCGGTGGCGCTCGGTGCGCACGCCGTCAGGATGAGTGCACACAGCATCGCGCTGGCGCACATCACGCCGCAGGAGATTGTCCATTCGGAAGGGTCACGCCGGACGCGCCAAAGAACCATGTGGGGAAGGATAGCGAAGCCGCCGCTACGATCCCGCTCTCCCGATCCTGGCGGAACCGATGAAGACCGCAGACCTCAATACTCCGCAAGCCGAGACCATCCTGATCCTCGATTTCGGGAGTCAGTATGCGCAGTTGATTGCGCGGCGGGTGCGTGAAGCGGGGGTCTTCAGTCTGTTGATGCGTCCCGACGCGTCTCTGGATGAGATTCAGGGACACAAGCCGCGGGGGATCATTCTCTCGGGAGGACCATCGAGTGTGTCGGACGATGGCGCGCCGCGCTGCGATGCGCGCGTTTTCGATCTGGGCGTTCCAGTCCTTGGCATTTGCTATGGAATGCAACTGACGGCGCAGCTGCTTGGCGGGCGGGTGGAGGGTGCGCCTCACCGCGAGTACGGCCGGGCGCAGTTGCAGTTGAACGCGCCCTCCGGGCTCTTGCACGGCGTTCCAGATCGCGCGACTGTCTGGATGAGCCACGGCGATCAGGTGCTGTCGCTGCCGAGTGGATTTCAAACCATCGCCTCGACGCCGACCTGTCCGTTTGCGGCGGTGGAGGATCGCGCGCGGCGCATCTTCGGCGTGCAGTTCCATCCGGAGGTGACGCACACGCCGCATGGCATGGACATCATTCGCAACTTCCTGTTCCAGGAGTGTGGATGCGCTGGATCGTGGCGCATGTCTGACTTTGTGGACACCGAGTGCCGGCGCATTCGTGCGCGCGTGGGATCGTCACGAGTGTTGTGCGGCCTCTCGGGCGGGGTCGATAGTTCGGTGGTTGCGGCACTGCTTGCGCGTGCAATCGGCAAACAACTCTGCTGCATCTTTGTCGACAACGGCCTGCTGCGCAAGGGTGAGCGCGAGTTGGTGGAGTCGACATTCCGCGGGCACTTCGACATCGATCTCCGGGTGATCGATGCGAGCAAGGACTTTCTTGGCGATCTCGCTGGAGTTGCGGAACCGCAGCAGAAGCGGCGACTCATTGGTCACCGCTTCATCGATGTCTTTCAGCGGGCAGCAAAGTCCATCGACGGCGATGTGCGTTTTCTCGCGCAAGGCACGCTCGACCCCGATGTCATCGAGAGCGGGCACGGGCATGCGGGTACCGCCGCGAACATCAAGCTCCATCACAATGTGGGCGGATTGCCCGAGGATTTGGGCTTTGAACTTGTCGAGCCGCTTCGCAGCCTTTTCAAGGACGAGGTTCGCAAGCTTGGCGAGGTGCTTGGACTGCCCGATTCGATCGTGTGGCGCCATCCATTCCCGGGACCAGGGCTGGCCGTCCGTTGCCTCGGACCAGTCAGCGAAGAGCAACTGCGTGTGCTGCGCGACTGCGACGAGATCTTGCTGGAGGAGATCGTTTCGGCGGGGCTCTACCGACAGACCGATCAGGTGTTTGCCGTGCTCTTGCCCGTGAAGAGCGTCGGAGTGATGGGGGATGGGCGCACGTATGACTCGGTTGTGGCCGTTCGTGCCGTCACGACGCAAGACTTCATGACTGCGGATTGGGCGCGGCTCCCGGCCGAGGTGCTTGCCACCATTTCAAGCCGCCTGATCAACGAGGTCAAGGGTGTGAACCGCGTCGTGTACGACATCAGCAGCAAGCCACCAGCCACGATCGAGTGGGAGTGACGCCGCCGCGCGGTCAGCGCGCGCCGCCGCGATCGCCACCGTCGCCGCCGCGATCGCCACCGTCGCCGCGGGGCATGACACCATTCGGCGTGGGTGGCAGACCTCGCGCTCCGCCGCGATTCCAGATGTTGTTGATGCCATTCCGCCCGAAGCCGTTCACGGTCAAATCGGTGCCAGCGGGATATCCGTAGAGATCCGGGTAGGTATCCGAGTAGGAGTTGTAGTTCGACCCCGCGTAATAGCCGTCGTTGCCGAAGTTGACGTTGTAGTTGTTGCCTGGGGGCGTGTTGCCGTAGTAGGCACCGCCGCTGTAGGCGCCTGCGTAGAAGCCGCCCTTGGCCCCCGCATAACTCCACGGAGTGTTGGCACCAACGACATTGGGTGCATTGACGCCGACGCCACCGCCTGGACCTGCCGAGGTGCCTGCGCCAGTTCCGCCCTCGTTCGCTCCGTATCCCTGGCTGAACCCGTAGTTGAAGTTGACGCCCGTGTCGTGCGGCTGCTGATCCCAAATCTGATGAAGCTCATCGAGATGCTGCAGGTATGCCTGCTGTTGCTGGTCGGCGGCCTTGTTTGCCGCGGCGTAGCGGTCCTGCTGGGCTTGGCGCTGCTTCGCGGCGTAGGCGGGCGCCCACTGTTGGTAGCCGACCAGTGCATCCTTGCTCTGCAGATAGGCGGAAAGCAGCGACACGGTCTGGAAATTCTTGTTTTGCGCGTTCCAAGACTCCTGTGCGAGCGTGGTGGTCGCAGCCACCTGCCGCGTGAGTGCATCGATGTCCGTCGTCGAAGGCGTTGGGGTGCCCGCCATCTTCTCATTCTGCAGCGCGCCTTGGTAGCCCTGCAGGAAGGACATGCCCGCAGGAACTGCTGTGGTGGTGGAGGAGTACGCGTACCAGCCGTCCATGAGGTTCTTCTCCTTCATGTAGGCGTTCATCGCACTGATTCGATCTTCGGAGTTTGTTCGCGAGTTCCCGATGCTGTGGAGCATGGTGCGGAGCGCATTCAACTCCTGTTGAAGGCTGACGAGCGCGCTCTGCACTTGAGGATGGACCGGCGCCTGCTGGGGCGCGCCATCCTGCGCGTGCGCAGGGGTGGTTGTGAGGAAGGAAACTGCTGCGAGAGCCGCGACAACGATCGAATGCTGGATCATGAAGTTGAGTGTAGCGATCCGTTCATGGATGTAGCGTGTCCATGTGGACACGCGAAGCCCGACCATCAGCCGACGCCAGGTGCTGCAGAGCACCATGTTCTGGGGAACCGCAGCATGGTTGTGCGGATGCACGATGCCACAGGAGGTGGTGGACGCGGACAGCGCGCGGTCGGCGTGGTCGCCCCGCATCAGCCTCGCGCAGTGGACCTTTCACCGAGCGATCAAGTCGGGGGCCCTTGCTCCGATGGAGTTCGCGCCGTTCGCCTCGGAGCAGATCGGCGTTCGTGGCGTCGAGTATGTGAGCACTTTCTATCGAGCGATGCCGATGGACGGAAGTTGGGCGCAAGTGCTGCGGCAGCGCGCTCGGGATGCAGGCACCGAGAGTCTCCTCATCATGGTGGACGGGGAGGGGATGCTCGGCGCACCGACCGCCGATGCTCGGCGTGCAGCGGTCGATGCGCATCGGAGGTGGCTGGATGTCGCTTCCGTGCTCGGATGCCACGCGATCCGCGTGAACGCGCTCGGCGAGGGCGATGCTGCGGCGCAGGTGGAGCCGTGCGCGGATGGAGTGTCGATGCTGTGCGAGCACGCGGCGAAGCAGGGGCTTTGGGTGCTGATCGAAAATCACGGCGGATGTTCGTGTGACGGCGGCTGGGTCGCCGAGGTCGTTCGACGGAGCAAGGCTGCGAACCTGGGGACGCTGCCCGACTTCGGGAACTTCCGCTGCGAGGATGGGTCCGAAGGCGACCGCTACGAAGGCGTGGCAGCGATGCTGCCCTTCGCGCGTGCGCTGAGCGCGAAGAGCCATGACTTCACCGCGGATGGCAACGAGCAGCACACGGACTATGCGCGGATGCTGCGGCTGGCCGAGCGGGCTGGATACTCGGGTTGGGTGGGCATCGAGTACGAGGGCAAGGTGCTGGGCGAAGTCGACGGCGCACGCCGCACCCGCGACCTGCTGTTGCGCGTCGGCTGCCAAATCTGAATCCTGCTTCGGGAGATCGCGCCGATTTCGTGCGTGATTGTTCGGAACACTCGCTACCTTACGACCATGGCACAGGATCGAAACTGGTCGGAGTCGGCGGCGGCCATGGGGCATCAACGGGCGTCGGCAGTTCTGGTGACGGGGGCAAGCGGTGAGATGGGGCATGGACTTCTGGGAAGTCTCGCTGCCGAGCGTGCGCTTGGCGGTCCCGCGGTGATTGCCGTGGACATCCGCGAACTCGACGCTGCGACCCGCGCGAAGTGCGATCACGCGTTCGTGGGCGACATCTGCGATCAAGCATTGCTCGAGCGACTGCTGGCGATGTACGAGATCACGGAGATGTATCACCTCGCCGCGCTGCTCTCGACGCGCAGCGAGTTCGCGCCGGAAACAGCGCATCAAGTGAATGTGGGCGGCACCTTGAACCTGCTGCATCTGGCCGCGGAGCAGGCGCGTTCACACGGAGGCACCGTGCGCTTCTTCTTCCCGAGCAGCATCGCTGCGTACGGCATGCGCGATCTGAAGACGAAGTCTGCGGCGACTGCCGTCGACGAGTCCTCGTTCTGTGAACCGCACACGATGTACGGCTGCAACAAGCTCGCGGGCGAACATCTGGGTCGGTACTACAGCGACCACTATCGCAAGCTGGCGAAGGACCGCGTGGAGCACCCCGTCGACTTCCGCTGCATCCGTTTCCCCGGCATCATTTCTGCCGACACGGTGCCGAGCGGCGGGACAAGCGATTACGGGCCGGAGATGATCCACGCCGCCGCGTCGGGCACTCCATACCGCTGCTTTGTGCGGCCAGACTCCACGATCCCGTTCATGACCATGCCCGAGGCGATTGCGGCAACAACGCGGCTGATGCGCGCGCCTGCGAATCGCCTCTCGCGCTGTGTCTACAACGTCGCAAGTTTCTCGCCAAGTGCTGAGGATTTTGCGACTTTGGTCCGAGCCGCCTTTCCCGCAGCCAAGATCGACTTTGATCCCGATCTGGGTCGGCAGTCGATCGTCGATTCCTGGCCTGCCGTGTGCGACGATGGGGCTGCGCGCCGCGATTGGGGTTGGAAGCCGACCTACACGCTCGAGAGCGCGTTCGCCGAGTATCTGCTTCCGACGATCGCGCGGCGCTACGGCGTTCGCCCCGCGATGGCGGGGCAGCATGTTGGAACGCCTAGACTGCAAGGGTGAGCATCACCACAGCAACGGCGTTTCCCTCCCGCACGGATCAGATCCTCGATGCACTGCGCAGCAGCGGGCAGTTGAAGTTGCTGCAGGTCATTGAAGGACCGATGGACGCCACGGTTCGGCTCCGCGGATTTGGCGAGGTGGTCTGCCTTTGCTCGAACAACTATCTCGGTCTGGCGAATCACCCCGAGGTGATCGAGGCAGCGCATGAGGGGCTTCGCCGTTACGGTGCGGGTACCGCGAGTGTCCGATTCATCTGCGGCACTTTCGATTGCCACGAGCGCCTGGAAGCGCGCATCGCGGCGTTCTACGGCGTGGAGGCTTCCTACACCTTTTCCAGTTGCTGGAACGCGAATGAGGCGATCTTTCCGACACTGTGTGAGCCGGGCGACATGATCGTGTCGGATGAGCTGAACCATGCCTCGATCATCGACGGCATTCGCCTTGCCGTGTCCATCAAGAAAGGGCTGCACCGCGCGGTCTATCGGCACAACGATCTGAACGCACTCGATGAACGGCTGCGCGAGGCGCGTGCCAATCCTGCTGTCTCGGGCACGCTGTGGGTGGTGACCGACGGAGTGTTTTCGATGGAGGGGGACATCGCGGATCTGCCTGGACTGCGCGAGGTGTGCGATCGACACGGCGCGTTGCTCGTTGTCGACGATTCGCACGGCACGGGTGTCATGGGTGCGACTGGACGCGGGACTCACGAGCACTGGGGAGTGCCCGCTTCACGCGTGGATTTCTTCACGGGGACGCTCGGGAAGGCTCTCGGCGGGGCAGCGGGTGGGTACATCGCCGGGTCACGCGCAGGCATTCAACTCCTGATCCAGCGTGGTCGCCCGACCTTGTTCTCGAACGCGCTTCCGTGCACAGTGGCGTGCAGCGCCGACAAGGCCATCGAGGTGTTGATGCGGGAGCCGCAGCGCGTCCAGCGGCTGCGGGAGAATGTCGCACAGGCGCGGGAGGGCATCACTCGTGCGGGATTCGATGTGCTGAAGAGTCCGACGGCGATCTGTCCGATCATCGTGCATGACACCGCGAAGGCGATCGCCATGAGTCGACGCCTGCTCGAACTGGGAGTCTTCGTGATCGGATTCGGCTATCCCGTCGTGCCGGAGGGGCACGCGCGTCTTCGAGTGCAGATCTCCGCGGCGCACTCGTCGGCACACCTTCAAAAGCTCGAAACCGCGCTGCTGCAGTTGCGCTCGGAGTTCGCAGGTCCCACAGCCGGCGAAGCGGCGCATGCGGAGGCGGGGGGGAGCCATCGGCGATGATCATCCGCCGGGTGACCGAGCCGCTCCTGAACCACAATTGCTGGATCATCGCCTGCCCGCGTTCGCGACAGGCTTTGTTGGTGGATCCCGTGCGTGATCCTTCGGCAAGCATCGCGGCAGCCGTCGAGATGCAGGTCAACATCGTGCGCGTGCTGGAAACGCATACCCCTGCGGACTATGTGTCGGGTGTGTGCGAAGTGTTGGTGCGGACCGCAGCGACAGCGCTTCTTTCCGCAGCCGAGCCGAAGCCGCGCTGGTACACCGAGCGCGCGGACCGCTGGCGCGACCGCGTGCGATTCTTGAGCGACGGCGACACACTCCAGATCGGCGATGTGCAGTGCGGCGTCCTGAGTACGCCCGGACACACGGTCGGATCGATCAGCGTTCTTCTGACCCACGCCGCCACGGCGATACGCGCGCTGCTCACGGGCGACGCACTTCTGGCTGGTGGACTCGGCGCGTTGCACCCTGACCATGGCGGACAGATGTGCGCGACGCTGCGCCGCATCTGCCTGCTGCCGAATGATGTGCTTGTGCTTCCCGCACACGATGCAGGCAGTGCGTGCGGATTGGCGACTGGGATGCCGGGCGCCACGAACATCGGCGTCGAGCGTCGTTTCAACCGCCTGCTTGGCGCGGTGCAGCGTGGCGATGACGAGTTGGTGCTCCAGCGGTTGGCACAGATCGACCGCCCCTCGTACTTCGCGCGGATCGAGTCGATCAACCAGATGGCCCGCGTGGATTTGCTGCCGCACGGCATCACGATCGACCGCCTTCATGTGGATACTTTCCTGCAACTCCTGACGCTGCCGAACACGATCGTGGTCGATACGCGGAGTTGGTCGAGTTTTCATGCCGATGGTGTGGTCGGTGCCGTGCATGCGCCGCTCGATCGTTACTTCATGTCGACCGTGGGCGGTGCGGTGGAGTCCGAGGAGGACATCGTGTTCATCGCTGATGCCGAGGAGGCGGACGGGGTCGTTCATGCGCTGCGGCTGCTGGGACTCGACCGCATTCGCGGATGGATCTCGACCGAGGACTACAACCAACTCGATTGCGGTCTCTTGGATCTCACGGATGTCGAGGAGATCGGTGTTCGCCGCGCTGCGGAACTGCATGCGCGGGGCGATTGCCTCATGATTGATGTCCGAACATCGGCGGAGTGGGGGCGCGGGCACATTCGTGGCGCCGAGCTTGTCACGCTGTCGCGGATTGCGGATTTCGTGGAGCGCTTGCCGCGCGAGCGAATGCTCGTTCTGTACTGCCGTTCGGGTGGACGCAGCGCAAGGGCGTGCTCGTTCCTCGCGCGCCGTGGATTCCGATGTGCGACGTTGCAGGGCGGCTACTGGCCGTGGCTCGGTCGCGGTTTGCCTGTCGAACAGGAGCAGGGTGCGCAGCCGCGGGTCCTGACGGCACTGCAGGCCCGAAGAGACGAGGACTGACGAGCCCCGTGGCCCCCCCTCCCCGTTGTCCTGTGCGGGCGGGCCACCGAGCGGTCAGTCCTTGACCGACAGGGTCGGCTGCACGAGGCTGCTTCGATGTGACTCGATCGAAACTTGGCTCGCGACGCGCCGGCAGATGCCATCGAGCGCAGACGCGAGTGTCGCGCTCCCGCTCCAGTTGTTCAGCGGTGTTCCCGCGTCGCAGTTCCGGCGCAGCTCCACATGCACGGGCAGCGCACCCAAGAACGGCAGTCCCATCGTGGATGCCATCACTTCGGCACCGCCCTGACCGAACAGATCATGGACCGTGCCGTGCTCATCGATGAATGCGCTCATATTCTCGACCACACCAAGCACCGGCACCTGCAACTGCTCGAACATACGGATGGCGCGGCGCGCATCATCCTGAGCAACGCGCTGCGGTGTGCATACGACGACCGCGCCCGTCAGCGGCAGCAACTGCGCGAGCGTCAGCGGCACATCACCCGTACCGGGCGGTAGATCGACGATCAGGTAGTCGAGATCGCCCCAGTCCGTCTGCACGGCAAGTTGCTTGAACGCACCATGCGCCATCGGTCCACGCCAGATCAGGGCCTTGTCGGGATCAACCAGTTTGCCGATGGTGATCGCCTCGATACCGTGGACGGAAAACGGTACGAGAAGATCGCCGCGAACCGAGCCCTGCAACTCATCGAGCCCGAGCATGGTGGGTGCGCTTGGTCCGTAGATGTCGCCGTCGAGAAGTCCGACGCGCGCACCCATGCGTGCGAGGCCGATTGCAAGGTTCACGCTGATCGTGCTTTTGCCAACGCCGCCCTTGCCTGCGCCCACGGCGATCACATGCTTCACGCGCGGAAGCGGATTGCCGCCGCCCTGGGCGGGGCGCGCCGCAGCGCGGACCCGTGCGGAGAATCGCACTTCGACCGCGGGCGGCTTGGCGCCGATGCTGCGTGCGCGTTCAGCGACTGCCCGCTCGATATCCGCTCGAATCGCATCCTTCATGGGGCACGCGGGTGTCGTCAGTTCGATGTCGACGACCGCGCGTTCGCCGTGCATGCGTGCGCCGCGAACCATGTCGAGTGTGACGAGGTCCTTGCCCAGATCGGGATCCTTCACGGTGCGCAGGGCGGAGAGCAGATCGGCATCGGTGAGTGACATGGGAAAAAGATGGTAGGGGGGCTGTCCCGATTCGTACTTCATGGGACAATCCGAGACGAAAGGACCTCAACCATGACCATGTTCAGTACGGCTCGTTCGACATCTTTGACTCTGGCAGCCTTCGCGGCTTCCGCGACATTTCTGTTCATTGCCCACTCCGCGTCGGCTCTGCCGATGGACGACGACGATGCGATGCAGGGCGGCACCAAGCAGCGCCAAGCCCCGCCGCCACCTCCGCCGGGCCAAGGCGCGCCGGCGGGCAATGGCGATGGTGGGATCCTGAAGGGTCCACCCGTGCCACCCGATGCAGCCCAAGGCAAGGGTGGATTCGGCGAGCGTGATGGAAAGGGCGGGCGCGGAGCGATGGGCCCTGGTCCTGGGCGCGAGTTGATCTTGTTCAAGGGGGCGATGAAGCGGGTAGATGGTTCGCTCTCGGATGATCAGCGCACGAAGATCGACTCAATCAGAGCAACCTTCGAGAAGGAGATGCAAGCGTGGCGCGAGAAGAACGGCGCCAGGATGCAGGAGCTTGAGCGCGCAGCGCGAGGCAATCGCCCGCAGCGCGGAGAGGGTCGACCCGCTGGACCAAACGGCAAGGATGGCACGCCAGGTGGCACGCCAGGTGGCGCGCCGGGTGGCACGCCAGGTGGCGCGCCGGGTGGCACGCCAGGTGGCGCGCCGGGTGGCGCGGCGGGTGCTGCAGCGGGTGGCGATCGCCAGAAGATGATGGAAGAGCTCCAGAGTCTGCGAGCGTCAATGCCGAAGTTTGATGCGGTGCGCGATCAGATCATGGGAGTGCTGACCCCTGAGCAGCAGGAGACGGTGAAGGAAGCAATGGAAGAGATGCGCGAGACAATGCGCGAGATGGGCGGCGCGGGACGCCCGGGTCGCCCCGAAGGTCGTGGGGGACCCGCTGGTCAAGATGGCGCACCGCCAAAGGCGCCGCCGCCAGCCGAACCTCCCAAGGGCGATTACAAGTTCCCCGACTGAACGATGGAACAATCCGCGTCTCCCTGCCCGCGTGCCCGAAGGCGCGGGCCTTTTTGTTTGCAGGATCCGTCTGCCGGATCCTTCCGTAGGAATCGTTTCTGCGGCGAAGTTCGGAGCGGGCTGAGGATCAGCCGCCGCCCGCAACGATGATGTCGTTGTAGGTATTCGTGATGTCGGCGCGACGCGCGTCGGCACCAGTGAAACTGAGTGTCGCGACGGATGGCGTTGGACCGTCGCCTGTCTTTGCAAAGAAAATGCCGTCCGAACCCGCTGAAAAGATGTAGTACTTGCCACGCGGCGTTCCACCTTGGGCATCAGCAAGAGATGCGAACGAACCCATCGCAGGACTGCGAATCAGTTGCGCGAAGAAATTGGCTCGGTCTCCAATTCCACCAGTATTGAAGACCGAGTTCGTCATTTGGTCAGATCCGAGGTCCCCGAGTGCGGTCGAGCGCCAGTAGGGGAACAGCGGCTCCACAAAGAACTGCGGGAATGGTTCATTCGCCGGCTGCGTGAACTCCGTCGCACGCGTGATGCGCCCCGTTGGACGACCCGCACGGACATAGCCAATCGGCTGCCCCCATGCGTCAATCAGGTCAGGGAGCTGCACATTCGTCTCCCCGGCTTGACCGAGGCACACCCGCAGTTGCGAGTCCTTGGGGGCGAAGAAGGACTCGTACTGCTTTCCTTCGATGCGAGGGCCTTTGCCGATGTTGAAGGGCGAGACCTTGATTCGCACCACATTCGTCCCCGCGCCGAAGGTCAGCACGGTGCCCGTGTCGGCGGCGTAGGTCGGATCGTCGTCGCGCACAGCACCTCCCATCAAATGGAGGAGTGCGTTCTCGGTACCGCTGATGGGAGCATTCGGCGTGCTCGCGAGGATCTCCTCCGGCACGATGCCCGGGTAGTAGCCGAACTGCGCGTAGAACGAGTCGCACGCCTTGGCGAACTCGTTCATGGTGGATGTCGTCGAGGTGATGCGGGCCTTGTTCGAGACCTTGCCGAGGGCTGGAAGCAGGATGGCAACGAGCACCATGATGATGCCGATCGCCACGAGCAGTTCAACAAGCGTAAATCCGCGTGGCAAGCGCGTAACGATCGGCGATTTGGGTGGTTGCATGGGAAGTTCTCAAGGATGATACGCGGCAGGGAGTCGTTCCGTTCCTGTTGCGACCTGACGAAGTCCCTCGTAAACGCCGCATGCCACCGCCGTTGCAAGGTTGAGGCTTCGGGCCTCGGGTTGCGCAATCATCGGGAATGAGATGCGGTTCGCGGAACCAAAGGTGCCATCCACCCAGGCGTGGACCGCCTCTGGAACGCCGCCGAGTTCCTGCCCGAAAAGCAGGTGGTCGCCGAGTCGGAACTGCGCCTTCCAGTGCGGTTGCGTGCCTCTCGTGGTGAACAGCCAAAGCCGACTGGGGCGCTGCGACTGGAGGTACGCATCCCACGACGCATGCTCAACGCAGTCGACATGCTTCCAGTAGTCGAGCCCCGCGCGGCGCCTTGCCTTTTCATCCATGTCGAAGCCGATCGGGTGGATGATGTGAAGTCGGCAATGGGTGGCCATCGCCGTACGGCCGATGTTGCCGGTGTTCTGCGGAATCTGTGGCTGGAAAAGCACGATGTGGAAGAGAGGTTCCTCCATGCGCTGCGCAGCGTACGGGCGGATGTGCATCCGCCATGCGATCGTGGTCGCGTGCGACCGTGGTCGCGGCAGTGCGCGCTATCATGCGGCGATGGAATTGGTCCTCCTGTCGAATGTCATCTGGATGGTGTTCCTCGCCGGCTGGTGCGTGCTCTATTTCATGCAGGCCAAGATCGATCGCTCGTCGGGTGGGCGCTACAGCGACTATCACGAAGAGCCGTGACGGCGCATGCGCCGAGCCACCGACGGCGCCTCCAGTCGGATTCGCGCACCATGCCCGATTAGCTCAGTTGGATAGAGCACCGGTTTCCTAAACTGGAGGTCGCGCGTTCAAGTCGCGCATCGGGCGTTTCACCAAGGCAGGTTGTTGGATCGCAGCAGCGCACTTGTCGATGTGGCGAGTCGCAGCGTGGCACTGCGGAGGTTGCGCAGGAACGCATCCTGCACGGCTTCGGGGTGATCGACAAGATCCGTGACGCACTTCAGGGCGAGGAGCGGCACGCGCGCGTCGCGTGCCGTCAAGGCGATCGCCGCGGCCTCCATGTCCTTGCAGCGCGCCTCGAGCTCATCGAGGATGGCCCTGTCCTGGGGAGTTGCATCGAGGCTGCCGCCCGAGGAGCACAGGCCGCCGACTGCGCCGAGTTCGGCGCGCAGCGCATCGGCGTTCGGCGCCTCAAACATGCCGCGGGCAAACTCGCGGAAACCAGGGATCGGTACGCGCTGATCGTGGAAGGCGAATCGCTGCGGGACATGCAGGTCTCCGATGGCACCGCCGCGTGATCGGAATCCGCCGCACGTTCCGATGTTGACCATGAGCCGCGGAGCGAATCGCGCGAGTGAGGCGGCGCAGGTCGTGGCTGCCACGATCGGGCCGATGCGATCGCAGTGGTGCAGGGGATCGGTGCCGTGCGTGACGAGCACGATCGTGCGCCCTGCGACGGTGTTTGCAAAGGCGTGCGCGAAGGAGTTCGGCGCGACAAGACCAAGTGCGTGCAGCGACTCGCGGTCGATGATCGGCTGTGCCTCCGCACGCATCGCGACTTGCAGCAGGATGTCCGTGGGCGGCGAAGGTGACACGGGAGGGGGGGGGAAAGGAGAGGGAGTGGCGATGGGCGGACTCGAACCGCCGACCTAAGAATTATGAATTCCTCGCTCTAACCGGCTGAGCTACATCGCCAAAGAGGAACTGATTTCGAACGTGCGAGTATAGCGGTGGGGCGCGCAGCGTCATGCTGCGGGCTGACTCTGCGCGTTCGATGTGCTGCGCACCCAGCGGCGCCCGAGCTCCGACTGCGCGAACGCGGGTTCGCGCTGCGCGATCGCGGCAGCGATCAGTCCCATGAACATCGGCTGCGGGACGAGCGGGCGGCTCGTCAACTCGGGATGGAACTGCGCGCCGATGAAGTAGGGGTGTGCGGTGACGGGGAGTTCGAGCACCTGCATGATCGGATGCTTCGGATGGCGTCCACTGAAGATCAGCCCGGCCGATTCCAACGGAGCGATGAACGCGGGATCAACCTCGTAACGGTGGCGGAAGCGCTCGCGCACGGTCGGTGCACCCTTCCAGAGGAACGATGCGAGTGAACCAGTTTGTACCGCGACATCCTGTGCGCCGAGTCGCATCGTGCCTCCCATGATGCCTTCGAGTCGCTTCTGATTCGGCAGTTCGCTGATGACGGGATGTCCGCACTTCGGGTCGAACTCGGTGGAGTTGGCATCCTTCCAGCCGAGGACGCTGCGTGAATACTCGATCACCGCCATCTGGAATCCCAGGCAGATGCCGAGGAATGGGACGCGATTCACTCGCGCCCACTCGACACAGAGCACCTTGCCTTCCACTCCGCGCATCCCGAAGCCGCCCGGCACGATGACTGCATCGGCCCCATCGAGCGCCGTCGAGGCACGCGCAGCGGTTTGCATGTCGGATGTGTCGAGCCATCGAATGTCAATCTCGGCGCCGAGCGTGACGGCGCAGTGCTCGACAGCCTTGTCGATCGATGCATACGCATCGCGAAGGGCGGCGTACTTGCCCGTGATGCCGAGCGTGATGCGGTGGTCGCGGGTTCCTGAGAGTCGTGCCGTGAACGCATCCCAACCCTTCCGTGCGCGATCTTCAGCGGCCGTATCGACGCGATCGTGCAAGTGCAGCAGGGAGAGGATCTCGCGGTCGAGCCCTTCGCAGCGCATCGCATCGGGGATGACATAGATCGATTCGCGGTCGTGCATCGAGAAGACGCGCTTCATCGGCACATTCGAGAACATCGAGATCTTCTGGGCGACCTTCGGCAGCACGGGGTTCTTCGCGCGGCATGCAATGATGTGCGGCTGGATGCCCGCCTCCATCAGTCGTTTGATGCCGAGCTGCGCCGCCTTCGACTTCTGCTCGCCGAGGATCGATGGTTCGAGGATGTAGGTGAGCGCAACGAAACAGGTGCTGCCATCGCCCTCTTCGAACGCGAGTTCGCGCAGCGCCTCGATGTAGAAGCCGTTTTCGTAGTCGCCTGCCGTGCCGCCCACTTCGACGAACACGACATCGACTTGCTTGCCATTCGGGCCTGCCATCGCCAGTTCCCGAAGCCGCATCTTCACCGCACCAGTCACGTGCGGAATCATCTGCACATCGCGCCCGAGATATCCGCCGCGTCGCTCGCGCTCCAGGATGTCGGTGTAGATCTGCCCGGCGGTCATGAAGTTGCGCCGTCCAAGGTTCTGATTGAGGACACGCTCGTAGGTGCCGAGATCCATGTCGGTCTCGAGCCCGTCATCGAGCACGAACACTTCGCCGTGGCGATAGGGGTTCAGTGTGCCCGAATCGATGTTGAGATACCCCTCGAGCTTGACGGGCGCGACGGAGAGTCCCTTGTCTTGGAGAAGTTTCGCGAGCGAACTGGCGAAGATGCCCTTGCCGAGGCCGCTCATCACGGTGCCGATGACGACCACGAACTTCGTCTTGCCGCTCACATAGCCGCTCGGCGCGGGAGAGAAGTGCTCGTTGCTCTCCTCGCTGCTCGAGAACTGCGAAAGGAAGGTGTCGCCCGTTGGGGGCACTTCAGGGGGCATGCCCCATCGTACTCATGGGCAGGAGTGGGTACAAGATGCGCATGAGCCTTCCATTTCGGTCGTGTTTGTTCGGGTCTCTCGTGGGGGCCAGTGTTGCAGCGGTCGCATGGGCGCTCGCCGCAGATGAACCCCGCGAGCACTTTCCGCCCGATCCACAGGTGGAGTGGCGGCGCGTGGAGGTGTCGCTGCGCTTTGAGGATCTCGATGACCCGTCGTTCGTGGGTTCTGCGGTTTACACATTTCGCGCGGCGGGGCAACGCGTCGAGACGCTGCGGCTCGATGCGGGTGACATGGAAGTCGCCGCGGTCCAGGAGGTCGGCGGCAAGGGGCGCACACTGGAGTGGTCCCATGCCGATGATGTCCTGCAGGTGCGGCTCGCGGATCCGGTTGGTCCGCACTTCGGGGGCGCAGGCGACGCTGCCGCCGAGGATCATCGAGTCCGAATCGATTACCGAGTGCGCGATCCGCGCCGGGGGATGACATTTTCGCCTGCGCTTCCGACAACGGATGGCGCGCCAGCGGTCGCGGCGGAGGTTCACACGCAAGGGCAGCCGCAGAGCAATCATCACTGGTTCCCCGTCCACGACTTTCCCAATGTGCGACTGGCCACAGAACTGATCGTCGATGTGCCGCAAGGCGTGGCGGTCAGTGGGAACGGCAGGCTTGCCAAACATGAGTCACTCGGAAAGCGTGAGGTGTGGCACTGGGTCCAGGACGAGCCGCATGTGCCGTATCTGGTGTCGCTCGTCGCTGGGAACTTCCAGCGCACCGAGCTCGCCGCGCCGCTCAGCGGAGTTCCGATGGCGGTCTGGACGCGCCCCGATCACGCCGCATTCGCGCGCGATACCTACGCCAACACTGATCGCATGATGAAGGTTTTTGAGCGCGTCTTCGGCGTCGCGTATCCGTGGGCTCGCTACGACCAACTGGTGGTTCGCAACTTTGCCGCAGGGGGCATGGAGAACACATCTGCAACGACGATGAATGCGGGGGCGCTGCTCGATTCGACATCGCTCATCGAGGGCGATCTCGATGGTTTGATCTCGCATGAACTCTGTCATCAGTGGACGGGTGATCTGATCACCTGCAGGAGTTGGGAGCACCTGTGGCTGAACGAGGGGTGGGCGACCTACGGCACTGCCCTTTGGATGGAGGAGCGCGACGGAGTCGACGGCTACTACGACCAGATGCTCGGCAGCGCGGGTATCGCCGGCACCGACTCGGCCGCGCCGGTGGGAACGCCCGCTGTCATGCCGCAGGCGATGTGCTCGCGTGTGTACGGGTCACCCGGCGAGACATTTCGCCGCAGTGCGAACCCGTATCCCAAGGGTGCATCTGTGCTGCACATGCTTCGTCGCCGACTCGGCGACGATGCGTTCTTCCGAGGCGTTCATCTGTATTTCAAGCGCTTCGGCGGACGATTGGCGGAAACGGCGGACTTTCGCCGCTGCCTCGAGGAGGTGAGCGGATCGAGCCTCGAGGAGTTCTTCGAGCAGTGGTGCTTCCGTCCTGGAAGTCCCGAGATCGGCGTGAAGGCGTCGTACGACCCTGCACCGCGTCGGCTGCGCATCGAGGTGACGCAATCGATGCGCAACGCAGCGGCACCTTGGATGCGATTCGACTTGCCAGTCGTCGTCCGCACCGCGAGCGGAGATCGCACCGTGGCGGTGTCGGTCGATGGCGCAGCGTCCGTGCGCGAGGTGGAGCTCGATGGTCCACCGACGATGGTCGCGGTCGATCCGATGCTCGATGTGCTCAAGGTGCTCTCGGTGGACCTGCCTGATGCATGGCTGATCGAGCAGCTTCGCGCAGGTCCCACCTCGGCTGCGCGGCGTCAGGCTGCGCGTGCGCTTGCTAAGCGCGAGTCGCCGAGCGCGCTCGAGGCGCTCGCAGCGGTGGCGGCAGATTCGGGCGTGCGCGCCTCGCTCCGAAGTGAGGCGGTCGAGGCAATCGCTGCCTACGGGTCGCCGAGCGCACGGGAATCCATGACAACGCTGTTCGATCGCTTGGTGGTGCCCGCGCTCGGGAAGCCGCCGGCAGAGGCGGAGAAGGACTGTTCCGCGACGGTGCGCGCATCCATCGCTGCAAGCATGGGCGCGGTGCCGTTCGAGCAGTCGCGTGCGCGCCTGACCGACGCCCTGCAGCGCGAGCATGGCTACGCGGTTCGGACGAGTGCGTGCGAGGCGCTGCGGCGGCTCGGCGGAGTTGACTTTTCCGAGCAGCGCACGGCACTCCAAGGCGATGCAGCGCTGCGCAGCGGGCTCGAGCGGATGCTCGAGCAAGGCATTCCGAGCGAACGCGTGCGGATCGCTGCGCTCGAAACCATCAGTGCGCTGCAGCTGAGCGAACTGCATGCGCGGGTGGAGTCGCTCGCGCAGCTTGGCTTCATGGATCGGATGCGTTCCACTGCGATCGGCACGCTGGCGGAGTTGGCGCGCGGCAGCTCGGACACCGCGCAGCGTGCGGAAACAGTGCGGCTGTGCATGCGGTGGCTGACCGACCCTGAACTTCGTGCGCGCGATGCAGCGGGCGAAGCGCTCGCAAAGCTCGGCGCACGCGAGGCGCTGCCGGACATCGATGCGATCGCGGCAAGTGATCGCGACCCGCGTGCTCGCGACCGCGCACGCGAGTGGGCGAAGACAATCAGGGATGCGGCGGCGAAGCCTGCGCCGAAACCTGCGGTTGGCGCTTCCAGCGGCTGACGAACGCGTCGTATTGCTCTGGCGTGTCGATGCCGTGTGAGCCCGCGATGCCATGGGCAACCGCGATGGCGAAGCCATGCTCGAGCGCCCGAAGTTGCTCGAGTTGTTCGGTGCGTTCCAGCTGCGTTGGCGGGAGCGCTGCGAACCGCGGCAGGAATTCCCGTCGGTACACATAGAGCCCGGCATGCTTGAGCGGTGCTGCTGCGCCTTCGCTGCCGGCGTCGCGCACGAAAGGGATGAGCGCGCGTGAAAAGTAGAGGGCTCGCCCTGTGCTGCCCACGACGCACTTCACGATGTTCGGATTGGCGGGGTCCTCGCCGGGGAGGAACGGCGATACAACGGTCGACATGTCCGCTGCCGGATCGGCGATCAGCGCATCGATCGCTGCCGTGATGAGCCCTGGTTCGAGTTCTGGTTCGTCACCCTGCACATTCACGATGATGTCCGCATCGACTTGCGCGATCGCCTCCGCGATGCGGCAAGTGCCGTTTGGGTGATCTGCGCGGGTCATGATGCAGCGAGCGCCGAACCGCCCCGACGCCGACGCAATGCGCGAATCGTCGGTGGCGATGATGACTTCGTGCACGCGAGGGCAGGCTCGAGCGCGTTCCCAGACATGTTGGATCAGCGGACGCCCCGTCGCGTCCGCCAGCATCTTGCCGGGGAAGCGGGAGGAGTTCATGCGGGCGGGAATGACGGCGGCGATCCGAGGGCAATTCTCCGCAGTGGTTGCCATGCCAATGGTGCCCAGGATGCTCAGGAGAGTTCCTTCACCAGTGCGTCGAGATCCTTGCGGCGCTGGCGAATGTCGCGGAAGTTGATGTCCTTGCGAAGGATGGCGGAGCAGATGTCCGCCGCATCGCGCGCGTGCTGCGCGCTGCGTTCCAGCTTCGCCAACTCGGTCAGGGACAGCATCAGGTCGTAGCGGATGTCTTGCTCGCGCCCGGCACTCGTCACATCGAGTGCGGCGACGGCTTCCTTGAACTCACCGACCGCTTCCGCATGCCAGTCCGAAGCCGCGAAGCATCGTCCGAGCATGTGCGCCGCGGAAACGCGCATCTTCGGTTCCTCCTTCGCGACCTGCAGGCAACCCATCGCTTCCTCATAGTTGCCGAGTTCGAACAGGATCCGACCGAGTTCTGCCTTCATGCCGCGATCGGACGGATAGTTCTGCACACGCTCGCGAAACTCCGTCGCCTGAAGTTCGAGCACTGCCTTGCGCAGGCGATCCGCATTGGCGCGCGCGGCCGCGTCCGTGGGCGCCTTGGTCGCTGCATCCTCTGCGGCGGCAAGATGGCGCTGTGCCCGCCCGATCTTGATGTCGCCCGCCGCCATGCGGAAGCGGTACTCCTTGAGTGCCTCATACGCCGCGAGATACACCTTGAAGGCGGCGGCTTCGTGCTCTGGAGTGCCCGTTCGCTTGAGCGCGAGGCAGTACTTCTGCACCGCATCGGGAGAGCGCGGATTCGCCTCATAGTCCGCCTTCGCACGCTCGAGGTTGCGTTCCTCCGCACCGACGCTGCCCGTGATCGCATCCTGCTCCTCGAGACTGCGCTGCTTGTCGAGGTCTTTCACATTGTCACGGAAGTTGCCGCGGCCGCCATCGCGGTCGAAGCCGCTTGCGACCATCGCACGATTCGCCAGAATCTGCTTGAACTCTCGATCGAGCTTCGTGTCGGATGGATCCATCTCGAGCGCCTTCTCGATGCAGAGCTTCGCCTCTTCCCACGCGCCCACTTCCACAAACAGATCCTTGGCGCGCAGGACCAATTTGCGATTCGGCTTGTCGCGGAGCACGACGCTCAGCAGATTGAAGACTTTGGGTGCAGCCCAACTGCCCACGGGCGGCACCTCCGCCTTCACACTCGCTCCGAGCATGTCGAGACCGCGCTCGACATTGTTCATGTCGCGCATCCAGAGCAGCGTTGCAACGGCAAGCCGATCGATCGCGGTCGGACCCTCCAGAGGCTTCACCTCCGCGCCCGTGGCGGGCTTCCCGCCACCCTGAAAGTTCTGCCTTCCGCACGCCCACATGGCATCGAGCGTCTGCACGCTTGCGGGGTCGAACTTCAGTGCGTTCGCGAAGTAAAAGAGACCCACCTCGAAACCCGACTGCGCGATCGCCTTCTCCGCGCGTTCGAGGAACAGCTTCGCCTTCTCAGGCGATGGGATGAACACCGCCTTCTTGTCGCCGTCGTTCTTCTTCCAGGGGAGGATCAAGGGGAGTCTCCGCGACAACCTTTCCGTGGGAAACGCTTCCTCGGAATCGAACAGGGTAGCGCATCGCAGGTGGCGCGGCAATTCTTCTGCCCCACCTGCACTAAACTCCCGCCCCGTGCGTGCCCTCGTGCTGCATCCACATCCGGTGCTGCGGCGGCGCGCCGAACCGATTGGCGAAATCGACGGGCGAGTCCGCGATCTTGCCGAGCAGATGATTCGCATCATGCATGAGGAGGATGGGTACGGGTTGGCAGCGCCGCAGGTCGGCGAGTCCCTTCGACTCTTCGTGACGCAGCGAGAAGATGACGAAGAAGATGATGCGGGCGGGATCGTGTACATCAATCCGCGCATCATCCGCGTGGATGGCACACTGGAGGCGCAGGAGGAAGGATGCCTGAGTTTGCCAAACATTCGCGGTTCGGTACGGCGGCAGCCATTCGTGGAGATCGAGGCGACCGACTTGGATGGACGCGCCTTTCGGATGGAGTCAAGCGAACTCATGGCGCGCTGCTGGCAGCATGAAATGGATCACCTCGATGGCGTTCTCATCATTGACCGGATGAGTGTGATGGACCGGCTGGTCAACCGCAAGAAGTTGAAGGCGCTCGAGGAGGGGGATTGAGCGGTTTGGAGCCCGTGCCGGTCGTGCTGCTTGGGAGTGGGTCGTTCGCGGTCGCGCCGTTTGCAGCGCTGCGAACGGCTGCGCCTGAACTCGGGTTGCATGTGGCGTGTGTCGTCTCGCAGCCGGACCGCAAGGCGGGGCGAGGTCAGACGCTCGCGCCGACGCCAGTCAGCGCATGGGCGCTTGCGAATGCGCTTCCGCTCGAACGCACGGACGATGCGTCGTCGGGAGCCTCGCTGGCGCGCATTCGCGGCGCCGGTGCAGCGCTCCTGGTGGTGGTGGCATTCGGGCAGCGGCTTGGACGGGAACTGCTTGATGGAGTTGCTGCCGTGAATGTGCATGGTTCGCTGCTGCCCGCGTGGCGCGGTGCGGCGCCGATCCAACGATCACTGATGGCGGGCGATGCGCGCGTTGGCGTGACGGTGATCGGACTCGCCGATCGAATCGATGCAGGCGCGGTCTTCGCCGAAGCGTCCACGGAACCGCGCGATGCGGAAACTGCGGGCGACCTGCATGATCGGCTCAGCCTGCTCGGCTGCGCGCCATTGCTCGACACCGTGCGACGGTGGCGGGCGGCATTCGATGCGCACTCGAACACGCCGCGAAACCAGCGCGCAGCACGCGCTCTCGAATCGCTCGGTGGCGTTCAACAGGATGAGCGTCTTGTGACGCGCGCCGCGAAACTCTCGCGGGCGGATGCGTGGGTCGACTTTGCCGTCGACGCCAAAGCGGTGTGCGCGAGGATCAATGGGCTCAGCCCCTGGCCCGGCGTCGATGCGGCGGTGGGGCAGCATCCGCTGCGCATTCTTCGGGCGCGAATGGCGGCGGACGACGTTGCATCCACTGCTCGTGCGGGCGAAATCACTTCGCTCGGTCATGTGGAGTGCGGGCGCGGCACGATCGAACTGCTCGAGGTGCAACCGCCCGGCGGAAGCGTGATGTCATGGGATGCGTTTCGCCGCGGTCGGAAGATTGCTGCGGGGGCGGTCGTTTCCTGTCCGGGCATGCCAGCCAAGGACGGCGATCCATCCCCATGAACGCCAGCGCCGTCACGCCCGACGACCTCGAGTATGCGCTGGATCCCGCGTCCATCGCCACGCATCCTGCAGAGCCGCGCGATTCGGCGCGCATGCTGGTGCTGCACCGCGCGGCGGACCGCGTCGAGCACCGACATGTCCGCGACATTGTCGGCTACCTCGATGCCGCGGGCGCGATGATCGTGAACGAGACGCGCGTCGAGGCGATGCGCTTTCTCGCCGCGCGCGATGGAGATGGGCGGACATGCGAGGGGCTGTTCGTCGATCCAACGAGTGATGGGCTGTGGCGAGTGATGATTCGGGGCGCCAAGCACTTTGCCTGTGGCGATGTCCTGCACCTCACGCCGCCAGCGGACGAAATCGATGTCAGGGTGCGGCTCGAGCGGCGCGATGGTGTTCACTGGGTCGTGTCGATGTGCGGCGGTCTGACTGCTCCGGCGGCGTGGAACACGGCTGGCTGGACTCCGCTGCCTCCCTACATACTGGCGGCGCGGCAGCAGCGCGGGGAGTCGTTGGCTGCGGCTGCTGCAGATGAAGCGGACCGCCGTGAGTACCAGACCGTCTACGCGCGCGGGAGCGATCTGCCGAGCTGCGCGGCTCCCACCGCAGGGCTGCACTTCACGGCGGATCTCCTGCAACGGATATCGGCACAGGGGGTTGCAACGATCCGCACCGAGCTGCAGGTGGGACCTGGCACCTTCCGCCCGGTGGACGCGCCGACGCTCGAAACGCATCCGATGCACTCGGAGCGCTGCCGAGTGAGCGCCGCCGCACTGTGTGCGCTCGACCGCTGCGTGAGTGCCGCAAGCCTCGTTGTGGGAACGACTTCGGTTCGACTGCTCGAGTCGCTGCCGCACCCGCTGCCGCGCGATGCCCTCGCCCAATCGCGCGAATGGGTCGGAGCAGGCCTGGGTGACCGCACCGCACTGGACTACACGACCGACATCCTCATCGCACCGGGGTTCGACTTCCGCTGGACCAACCGGCTGTTGACCAACTTTCATCTGCCGAGGTCAACGCTTCTCGCGCTTGTGGGCGCCCTCATCGGACTCGATCGGCTCAAGCGGGTCTACGCAATCGCGCAGCGCGAGGGGTATCGCTTCTACTCCTTCGGTGACGCGATGCTCATTCTTCCCTGAACACGCTTCGCTGACCCGCCCGCCTCGCAGCGCGTTGGTTCGGTCACCCTTTTCGGTCGCTCGAAGGGTCAAGCGGCGGACAACCAAGTGCCGATATCCATGCTGAGCCAGTATGAAGTTGTCTCACCTGATCGCCAAAGTAGACGGCGTGACGGTCTTGGGAGATTGTGACCCCGAAGTTCGGTGTGTCACGGATGACTCCAGGAAGGTCACGCGCGGTTCTCTCTTCATTGCCCGCAGCGGAGCGCGCGGCGATGGTCGCGCCTTCATTGCCGAGGCGATCGCACGCGGTGCGTGCGCGGTGCTGTGCGATGGCAGCGTGCCGATGACGGAGCTGCGGAGTGCAGGCGTGGCGATGCTGCAGTCGAGCGACGCGGCGATCGGCGGTGTGGATCTCGCACACGCATTCGAGGGATTCCCGGCATCGGCGATGCGCATGATCGGCATCACGGGAACGAACGGCAAGACGACCGTGGCGTTCCTCGTGCAGCATTTGCTCATGCATGCATCGACCAAGTGTGGCCTGATCGGAACAGTCGCGATCGACGATGGCGCCACGCGAACTCCCGCCGAGTTGACGACCCCGGGCGGTGTGGAACTCGCGCGCATGCTCGGCGCGATGGCGCGCAACGGCTGCGAGGCTGTTTCCATGGAGGTGTCGAGCCATGCACTCCATCAGCGACGCGTGCGCGGGATTGACTTCGCGGTGGGCGTCTTCACGAACCTGACTGGCGATCATCTGGACTACCACGGGTCCATGGACGCGTACGCCGATGCGAAGGCGCAGTTGTTCGATGGGCTTCGGCCTGGAGCGTGCGCGGTCGTGAACAGCGATGATCCTGCGCACGCGCGCATGGTGCGCTCGTGCGCGGCACGCGTCGCGCGTTGCAGCACGACCGACATGGCGGCGGAGTGCACCGCGGAGGTGGTTCGCGTGGCACTCGGTGGCATGCGCCTTCGGCTGCATGGGTCATGGGGCACCTTCGACGCGGACTTCCCATGCGTGGGGCGGCACAATGCGATGAACGCGCTCCAGGCCGTCGCAGCAGCGTGGGCTCTGGGCGTTCCAGCGGAGCATCTGGCAAGCGGACTTTCATGCGCATCTGCACCGCCTGGGCGTTTGCAGCCCGTGACTGCGCTGCACGATCCATTCGCTGTGCTCGTGGACTATGCGCACACCGATGACGCGCTCTCGAATGTGCTTTCGGCGCTGCGCCCGGTGGTCGGGTCGGGTCGCATCGTGTTGGTCTTTGGATGCGGCGGGGACCGAGACCGCACAAAGCGTCCGCGCATGGCGGCAACAGCGGTGCGCGGCGCAGATCTCGTGTTCGTGACGAGCGACAACCCGCGTACGGAGGATCCCAACGCGATCATTGCGGAGATCGTGGCCGGCATTCCATCCGATCGCCGCGCGCGTGTGCAGGTGCAGCCGGATCGTGCTGCAGCGATCGCTGCTGCAATCGCTGCCGCGCGCACGGGCGACATCGTGCTCATCGCGGGCAAGGGACACGAGGACTACCAGATCATCGGAACGGAAAAGCGCCACTTCGACGACTGCGAAGAGGCGCGCGCTGCGCTGCGTTCCTGTGGGGCGCGGGAGGCACAGAATGCAGTCATGACCGAAGCAACAACGGCAGGTCGACAACATCAGCCGCAAGGAGTCCATGCATGAACGGTTCGAACCAAGGCGGTGGCGAAGCACGATCGCCGTTCCTGACTCCCGATGAGTTGCGCAGCGCGGTCCAAGGCACGTGGGTGGAAGCGCCCGCGGATGGCACCGTGCTCCGCGGAATCGGCACGGACACGCGCAGCGATCTTGGTGGGTGCGCGTTCTTCGCACTTCGGGGCGATCGGCACGACGCACACGATCATCTGCTCGAAGCCGTGCGTGCTGGCGCGCGTGTGATCGTTGTCGAAGAGTCGCGTTGGAATCGGATCCGCCTAGCTGGTCAGCAGACCGCGTCCGTATTGATCGTTCGAGACACTCGCGCGGCACTGCAAGCGGCTGCGCGTTTCTGGCGGATGCAACTGCACGGCACCCAAGTCGTGGGAATCACGGGCAGTTCAGGCAAGACCACCACACGGCGCCTGATGGAGGCGGTCCTCGCGACGCGATTCCGCGGCACGGCGAGCCCGAAGAGTTTCAACAACGATGTGGGTGTTCCGATCACGCTGCTCGGTGGTCGGCGCGGCGATGACTTCCTTCTTGCCGAAATCGGCATGAACAGTCCAGGTGAGATCGCAATGCTCACCGCTCTCGCGCGTCCCGATGTCGGGGTCGTCACGATGGTGGGCAAGGCGCATCTGGGGGGGCTTGGATCGATCGATGCCATCCTGCGCGAGAAGATCTCCCTCATTGCAGGGCTTCACGCCGGATCGCTGGCGATCGTGCGTGGGGACAGCACTCTGCTCGATGCCGCACTGGATGCGGCGCTGCCCGCGGGAGTGCGAGTGGTGCGATTCGGGATTGGTCCAGCCAACCACGTGCGCCTGCGGGCGCGTGCGGCGCGTGCCGAGGGCGGTCAGGACATCGAAGTCGACGCGTGCGGGAGGCGTTTCGAGGTCCGCCTTGCACTCGACGGCGAGCACAACGCCTTGAACGCGCTCGCTGCGATCGCGCTCGGCATCGACCGCGACATGAGCGACGATGAAATCGCTCGCGGGTGCGCGGCGGTCGCGCCGTCGGACATGCGCTTCGTGCGGCAGCAGATGTGCGGCATGACGCTGTTCAACGATGCGTACAACGCGAACCCCGATGCCATGATCGCTGCACTGCGGACATTCGGCGAGCGTGTGGCCACAGGGCAGCGCAAGGTCACGATCCTTGGGGACATGCTTGAACTCGGCGACGCGGGACCGCTGCTGCACGCGGAGTTGGGGCGAGCCGTAGCTGCCGGGGCGTGTGGTGGTCCGCCTGCGCTCGCCGTGTTCGTCGGACCGCTGTCCGCACACGGCGCGGCAGCATGCAGCAGCGAGAACGCCTGCGAAGTGCTGCATATGCCGGATCTCTCGCCCGGTTCGATCGCGCGCATCCTCAGCGCACTTCGAGTCGGCGATGCAGTCCTGCTCAAGGGGTCGCGCGGTTGCCGACTCGAACTGCTTCTCAACTCGCTGCAGGAGAGGATGGCTGCCTGATGATCTACAACCTGGTGGAGGCCACGCAGGGATGGCTCGACGAGCGTGGGCTGTCGTGGATCGTGATGGTGCTTTATCAAGTGGAGTTTCGCGCGCTCTTTGCTGCGCTTTTGGCATTCGTACTGGTGGCAATGTTCGGCCCGCGCGTGATCCGCTGGCTGGCGAAAAAGAAGATCGGCGATGTTCCCGAGTTCGGCAACGAGGCGCTGAACCAGAAGATGCAGGGGCGCAAGGGCACACCCACCATGGGAGGGCTCGTCATCGTGGGGGCACTTGTCGGCAGCACGCTGCTGCTGGGTGATGTGCTGCACAGTCGTTACATCCAACTGGGGCTGATCGTGGCGATCAGTTTCGCGGCACTGGGCAGCGTGGATGACTGGCTCAAGCTGACACAGAGCCGCCGAGAAGCAGGGATGCGCGATGGACTGTTCGCATGGGAGAAACTGATCTTTCAGCTGGGGCTCGCCGCGCTCGTCGGTTTCTTCCTGTGGCGCTGGGGGATGGGGCCTGATGCGCATGTGCTCAACCTGCCGTTCCAGCGCACCTACCTGCCGACGCCATCGATCGACACGCTGCTGCAGCCGCCAATGATGTCGCCTACGGTCTGGGTCCTGGGAGCAGGGGCTTTCACGCTGATCGCCACACTGGCAATCGCTGGAACATCCAATGCAGTGAACATCACCGATGGGATGGATGGACTTGCCACGGGAACGCTGATCATCGCGACGCTGGCGCTGATGGTGCTGCTGTGGATCGCGGGCAGCCCACGCGCGGCCTACTTTCTGATGGTGCCGAGCGTGCCAGGTGTGGGCGAACTGCTCGTGATGGCAGGCGCGATGGCGGGCGCGTGTCTGGCGTTCCTTTGGTTCAACTGCTCGCCCGCGCGCGTGTTCATGGGCGACACCGGCAGCCTCTCACTCGGTGCACTGCTCGGATTCTTCGCGGTGGCGGCGCGCCAGGAACTGCTGCTGCTTGTCATCGGAGGCGTGTTCTTCTTGGAACTCGGCAGCGTCTTCGCACAGACGCAGTGGTTCAAGTACACGCGCATCCGATTCGGGCAAGGGCAGCGCATTTTCCGCTGTGCGCCCGTGCATCATCACTTCCACCTCGGCGGTTGGCAGGAGCAGCAAGTCGTCGTGCGGCTCTGGATCGTGTCGGTGATGCTGACGATGGTGGCACTCGTCAGTCTCAAGTTGCGCTGATCCGCGCGCGACGGTGGATCAGTCCCCGTGCAGTTCACGCAGGCGTGGGGAGAGCCGCAGAATCCACTGCACGCGTTCGCACTCGGCAATCCACTCCGCCACAACGGTCGCGTTCTCTTCCGCTGCAGCCTCGGCAAATGGAACGGGGCACGCCGCACCGAGCTGCGTTCTTGCCATCGCGCGGTAGCGAGAGAGCGTTCGGTCGCCGAGCATGTGAACGAACTCGAACTCCTCGGTCAGCCACAGGACGGTGGGCACGCGGTGACCGGCGGCGATGCGAACCTCGTCGGCGAGATCGAGATGCTCATCGCGGTCGAGGAAGACCAAGTCGATCATGGGACAGGCGAGCGCGATCGCCTGCAACAGCGGACATTGCACCGCGCAGTCGCCGCACCACATGCCGCTGAGGCAGATCATCGGCGAGCGGCGCGTGAAACCCGCCAAGAGCGTTCGCTGCGCTGCCGTGATGGGTGCGCTCGCCACGCGTTCGTCCCAAGTGCCGCCGCGCCGCGGATCCGTGGCGAGATACTCGTTCCACCGCAGGCCTGCTGCATGCTTTGCCTGGAGGAAGGATGCGCGCACGCCGAGTTCAGCTGCCGAGGGCGTAGATGAAGGTCGCGCTTGCCGTCAGCAGGTCGGCTCGCGAATTGATCAACTCGAAGCGCGCGTCAAAGAGGAAGGACTCTGCCAGCAGGAGATCGTTGATGGTGGCGAGGCCGTTCAAGTAATTCTGGTAGACGCTGTCATAGGAATCCTGCGAAGCAGTCAACAGCGCAACGCCCGCCTCATACTGCTTCTGCGCGGAGAAGAAGTCGAAGTAGCTCGACCAGACTTGCCCAGTCGTCTCGAGCCGGAGCTGCTCGAGCCGCGCTTCCGCAGCGCGCACTTCGCTCCGCGCCTGACGAAGCCGATTGGCGCGCTCGTAGCCGTCGAACAGCAGCCAGTCCGCGGTCACCTGTGCGGAGTAAAGGCCGTAGGCAGCAGCGTTGCTTCCCGAGAGGCCCGGCTGCGTGTAGCTGAAGTTGCCTCCCGTCACTCCTGCGGAGCCTTCAAAGTTGATGATCGGGAGGAAGTCAGCCTCTGCGCGCTTGACCATCTGCTCCTTGGAACGCACATCTCCCAGCGCGGATGCGATGTCGGGACGCTGCGCGAGCGCGGACTGGATGGCAACCTCCACACCGTCCGTGATGGTGGACGGCAGCGGAAGGTCGGCAAGGCGAACGATCTCGGGCGACGACTGCGCGGGAATCCCCATTGCCACGGCAAGTTGCGCCTGCGCGATGTAGACCTCTGCCTTCGCCTCCTCGAGTCCGTACAACGACTGCATGTACTGCTGCCGCGCCTGCAGGACTTCGGGGCGCGTGGCGAGTCCCACCGTCATTCGATCGTCCGTTGCGTCCAGCTGCTTGCGCGCGGTCGCGACATTCTCGCGCGCGGCCTCCTTCAGCGAAATCTTTGCGTCGAGCATGAAGTACGCGCGCTGCACCTCGAACACCAGTCGCTGCATTTCGCGGTTGAACGAAAAGTTGGCGGCAGTCAGCTGCGCGCGCGCTCGCGCGGCGTCTGCGTCGCGGCGACCGAAGTCCATGAGCACCCAACTCATGCCCACCATGGCGTTCCCACTGACATTGTTGACGATCGCGGGAAGGACTTGCTGCCGCTGCGGCCCGAACGCGCCCGAGAGTCCGATGTCGGGCATGTATTCGGAATCGGCGATGCCGACCTGCGCGGCGGCCGCGCGCGCGCTTTCCCATGCGCCGCGCGTCTTTGGGCTCGCCGAGAGTGCAACATCGATGCAGCGGGTGAGCGAAAGGGTCTCGCGCGGTCTTCCCGTGAGCGTGTCGTTCTCGTTCTCTTGCGCCTCGCCAGTTGCCAAACTCACCGATGGGTCGGTCGTTGCGGCCTCTGCGCTCGCCGCGGCAGCAGGGATGGCGAGCGGGGTCACGGGCGCGGGACCGCCGCCTTGGCTCCAGGCTGTTGTGGAGTCAGAAGAAACAAGGCGGTCAATGTCGCGGTCGACAAACGGTCCATCCATGACACAGCCTGCCAAGATGATTGGGCTCAGGGCGCTTGCGATCCGCCAGAACAGTTGGAGAGGGCGCGATACTGCCAAGACTGCGGAAAAGTACCACACGGGTGTGCGCCGCTCGTCGCGCCCAGCCCCGCCGAATCCGTCATTGCTTTGTGATTTTGCAACATTTCTTGACAGGATCTGATTCTGATTCCACATATATTGAAGAGGACTTTCCCCCGTGGGCGCGTGGGGGGGGCGCCGCCGATGAAGCCTTCATCCGCCATGTTGAGAGAGTCAGGCTGTTGTGTCTTGAGCACGGGGCGCGGGCTGTTGGTCGCGGCTGCATCGCTTGCGTGTGCATTCACGGCAGGCGCTCAGGTACCACAGTTCACCGGGTTCAGTGTGACACGCGCGATCACAGGCGCAGGAAACACGCAGTACAACATCTACGCCAACTTCAACAGCTCCGAGGCAGTGCTCCTCAACCTGTTTGATCACGGGAAAGAGCGCAGTGGATTGCCGCCCCAAGGGGGGCTGATGCGGGCATCACACAGTGGTGCTGGAGCGTCGACATGGATTCCTGTGGGATCGCCATCTGCCCCGCATGTCGCGGATGACTCATGGGTGTCGTCGACCGGGACACACGCGGGGTCTCAGGTGGCGCTGGATCCTTCCTTTGTGCAGACAGATGGCGATGGTGAGCCGATCCCGCAGGCACTCGCGCAGATTCCCCTGTTTGGGGGTTGGTTTGACGCCACCCCGACTACGGCCAATCTGGCGGCGGGGGGGCAGTTGGGCGGCTGGATGGGACAAGAGGCGAGTGGTGGATTTCAGATCCTCGTTGAGCGGGTGGTGCGCCTTGGCGACGACTCTGTGCAGAGTCCGAGTGCCTACCGCTCAAATCTGACGGTTGGCTTCAAGCGGCAGGGAACAACTCAAGCGCTCTTCGGATTCGGCTCCTACATGATCGGTGCGCCTGGCAGTATTGAAGTGCAAATGGAGGCATCGGACGGGGCGGACCCGAACGCGGTGCAGGTGAGTTGGCAGGCGCCGCAGATCGATGGGCTCACCTTTGATCTGCTTGCGGGACCGAATAATCCTCCCACTGCTGTCGAACGCAGCGGAGTGCAGGTGTCTCCCATCTCCGTTGAGGGTGGAGAGGCTGGGGAGGTGCGGTTCTTTCAGTTGCGGGTGACAGCTCCGTTTGGTGTTCAGGGCCTTAGCAATGTCGACAGCGGATTCCGCGGTCTATCTGCCCCGAGCAGCTTCAGTGCCTCTGACGGTGGAGTTTCAGGTGGAATCGAACTGCAGTGGGCAAGCGTGTCCGGGCCGGTGGGCGGCTACGACATCGAGCGTCGAGTGCAGGGAAGCCAACTGCCACCGCTGATTCGTCAAGTGGGGTTTGTCAGCTCGTTTCTCGACGTTCAGGTGCAGTCGGGGGTGGTGTACGAGTATCGCGTCCGTGCGCGCGGAACCGCAGCGGGGATCACAGGCGCGTGGTCTGCGTCCGACGCTGGCACCCTCGCAAGTGACTCGCCTGCGTTCGCGTGGACTGGCGCAGCGGGAACGAGTAGTTGGCACAATGCAGGCAACTGGTCGCCGTCTGGCGTGCCGGGGGCAGGTGCGGCGGTCGCTATCCCCGCATCAGCCGGGACCATTGTCTTCAGTGAGGGTGCGGTGCTCTTGTCGAGCCTTGACTGCCAAGCGGCGCAACTCGAGGTGACCGGAGGCGCACTTCGCGTGGCTGGAAGTGCAACGGTTGCTGGAGTAGTCAGGCTCAACGGTGGAACGCTCGGCGGCGGTTCTTGGACGGTTGTGGGTGGACTGAGCGTGGCGAACAACGGCGGCAACCGCTTGGAGGGCCTGACTTGGACCGGTGACTGGGCGCTGTCGGAGAACTCCGCGCAACTGCGGATCGAGGATGTGGAACTGAACGGTCGTGCGACGCTGTCGGGTTCCTGCAGCGGCCTGTGGTTCGAGGGAACGCAGGAGTTCCCCAGCGGAGAGATTGTGTTCGAGTACGAGTCCGAGTCTGGTCCACCGTGGATGGCGATGTGGGGTTACGGACAGGAGGGCAGTGGCACGCTGACGCTCGGCAGCGAGGTGGTCGTCCGCGGCGGGTTCGGCGTGATTGGACGCAACCCGTGCGACTACTACGGCTACGCCACGATGAACTTGGTGAATGAGGGGGTGATCGAGTCGAGCGTGAGCGGGCGCGAGATTTCGCTGGACTTCACGAATTCCTCCTACGGGCAAACTGGATCGTTCACGAATCAGGGAACGGTTCGTGCCTTGGCTGGGGCTAGCTTTGGACTGAACTTCGAAGTGACAACGGCGGCACTGGAGGCGATGAACCTCGGGAGCACGCCGCTTCGCCTGATGGGGACGCTCGACAACACGGATGATGAGTTGACGCTGACATGGCCGCTGAGCATCGATGGCGGGACGATTCGCGGAGGTGTTGTGAATGTGGCGCAGGGCGGATCGCTTGGCGTGACGAGCAACTTCTACAACCGCTTGGAGGGCCTGACTTGGACCGGTGACTGGGCGCTGTCGGAGAACTCCGCGCAACTGCGGATCGAGGATGTGGAACTGAACGGTCGTGCGACGCTGACGGGTTCCTGCAGCGGCCTGTGGTTCGAGGGAACGCAGGAGTTCCCCAGCGGAGAGATTGTGTTCGAATACGAGTCCGAGTCTGGTCGACCGTGGATGGCGATGTGGGGTTACGGACAGGAGGGCAGTGGCACGCTGACGCTCGGCAGCGAGGTGGTTGTCCGCGGCGGGTTCGGCGTGATTGGACGCAACCCGTGCGACTACTACGGCTACGCCACGATGAACTTGGTGAATGAGGGGGTGATCGAGTCGAGCGTGAGCGGGCGCGAGGTGTCGTTGGACTTCACGAATCCCTACGACGGGCAAACTGG
>SYGP01000039.1 GCA_005799495.1 Planctomycetia bacterium | reverse complement strand
GCTGGATCACCTCCTTTCTAATGGAATGTAATTAGACGCATCAGAAGAGCGATCTTCTGGGCGAAATCGTCAACGCAACCTCGTCCACCCTCGTGGTGGATACGACGCCGGAAACGGCGTCGGAAGGCATCCAACAACTCTCTTGCATATTTGCAACAAGCGTCCGTTCACGCGGGCGCTTGTTGCTTTTTTGTCGGCATCTGTTTCGAATGTCGCCGTCTAGCCTGCGATGCACAGATGAAGCGGCGCACATTCATCAAGTCGGTTGGACTTCACTCGGCGGGGGCTTTGGCCGCCGCATCGGTGGCGCGTTCGGCTCGCTCGGAAGTGATCAGGGAACGCGCACGCTGGCGACACTCGGTGTGCCGCTGGTGCTACTCGGGCGTTCCACTCGATGAACTCATCAAGCAGTCCAAGGCGATCGGCATCTCATCCATCGAACTCCTCGACGAAGCGGAGTGGCTGCAGGTTCGGGCGGCAGGACTCGAGTGCGCGGTGGCGAACGGACCGACATCGATCACGAAGGGGTTCAACAGGACCGAGCACCATGACGAGATCATCGCGGGAGCCGAACGATTGTTGCCGCGTGTGGCCGCTGCAGGCATTCCGCAGATGATCGTGTTTTCCGGCAATCGTGCGGGGATGTCGGATGCCGATGGGCTGCGCCACTGCGCGGATGGGCTGAAGCGACTGATGCCGATCGCGGAATCCGCGGGCGTCACGATCATCATGGAACTGCTCAACAGCAAGGTGGATCACAAGGATTACCAGTGTGATCACACCGCCTGGGGATCTGAACTCGTCCAGCGCGTGGGCAGCGATCGATTCCGACTGCTCTACGACATCTATCACATGCAAATCATGGAAGGTGATGTCATTCGAACGATCGAGCAGCACCACAAGCACATCGCTCACTATCACACGGGAGGCGTTCCGGGTCGGCGTGAGATCGACGGCAGCCAGGAGCTTCACTACCCGGCGATCGTGCGCGCATTGACCGCAACGGGATTCAGCGGTTTTCTCGGGCAGGAGTTCATTCCGTCGCATGCGCCGTTCGAGTCACTCGCGCAGGCGGTTCAGATCTGCACGGTGTGAACGCGCGCAACGCGCCCGCGCGTTCCCCCGACAACTCGGGAAAAGTTTGGGAGTTCATTTGCCTTCGCGAGCGCTCGCGTTATCAGTACCGAGCCTGTCACAACAGGCAGTGGACTCCGGTGACCCGAGTGGGCTCCTTCGTGGGGAAGCCCTCTCGGGTCCTTTTCCTTGAATCCACCGTTGGTGGGGGCAGCTGCTCGGCTCGCACGCCGCAGCCGCGCGGTGCGCGCGAATCAGTCGTAGCCAAACGGCAGCGCGCAGCCTAAAGAGAGTCCATTTCCGCCCATCGAGTAAGGCGCAAACTGGCCCATGAGCGATCCGCGTCCGTAGCCGGGTCCGCCTGGAGTCGCCTCGGGGGCGTTCCCATTGACGTGATACACACTTGACGGGGCAGGTCCGGCGTTCGTGTTCATCAATCCCGTGACTGGACCGCGGTACAGATGCCAGGATGTGTTCGTTGGATTGCTGATCGGCGTGATGAACTGCTGCTGCGCATAGCCAATAGGCTGGGCAGGCATCTGCGGGGCGGCATTGGCGTTGGGCACGCTCGCGCTCGACTGCCCATACTGCCCGCCGAGCGTGTTGTTCTGATGCAGTCCCGTGCCGTAGTAGTGGTAGCGCACCGATGCAGTCCCAATCGCTGCCTGCTCGAGCGCCGTTGCACTCAACTCGCCGCCCGACGACTGATTGAAACCAATGCCTTCGGGGGTGGCGTTCTCGTCCACTTGCTTGGGCGGTCCATCGAACGAAGTCGTCGTTTCGCGTGGGTCCTGCGCGTGAGCAGCGACGGACACGAGAGCAGAAACAGCGAGAGCCGTCAGGGCGATCGAGACCTTCATGGTGAAAGGATATCCTCCTCATCGACTCGTCGAAACTCCTCAGGCACAGTGCGGAGGGTCGCGGCGCAGATGAAGAAGCCCACGGAGAAAGCCAATGTCATCGACAGCCGTTCCACCAACCACTCGTCCACAGCCCACGAGCGACTCGCCAGTCAGCGGCGCACCTGGTGATGTCCCCGCGATCGATTCTCTGGCGATCAACACGATCCGCACGCTCGCGATGGACGCCGTGCAGGCGGCCAAGAGCGGTCACCCTGGAACGCCGATGGCGCTCGCCCCGGTTGCCTATGAGTTGTGGCAGGATGTGCTGCGATTCGATCCCGCAAATCCGCGGTGCCCAGACCGCGACCGCTTCGTGCTCAGCAACGGGCACGCATCGATGCTGCTGTACTCGCTCATCCATCTCAGTGGAACGCAAGCAGTGGGGAAGGATGGTCGACCGACAGGCGAGCCGAGTCTGCGCATCGACGATCTGAAGGCGTTCCGCCAACTGGGTTCGCTGTGTCCAGGGCATCCGGAGTCGCATCTGACATCGGGCGTGGAGACGACGACGGGACCTCTCGGGCAGGGGCTCGCAACGAGCGTCGGGATGGCGATGGCGCAGCGTTGGCTCGCCGCGCGCTACAACCGACCGAACTTCGACCTCTACACATGGCGCGTGTGGTCGATCTGCGGCGATGGCTGCATGATGGAGGGGATCTCGGGCGAAGCGGCGAGCCTCGCAGGACATCTGCGGCTGTCGAACCTGTGTTGGATCTACGACAACAACCGCATCACCATCGAGGGCAGCACGGCGCTTGCGTACGACGATGATGTGGCAACGCGATTCCTCGGCTACCGATGGAATGTGCTGCGCGTGGCGGATGCGAATGACCTCGATCTGCTGCGGCGCGCCTATGCAACGGCGCGCGAGACCACGGACAGGCCGACGCTCATCATCGTGGACAGTCACATCGGTTACGGCGCGCCGACCAAGCAGGACACGAGTGCTGCACACGGTGAGCCTCTCGGCGACGAGGAGATCATCGGCGCGAAACGGTTCTACCGCTGGCCCGCGGAACCGAAGTTCTTGGTGCCCGCTGGCGTACGCGAGCGATTCAGCGAGCGACTGGGTGCGCGCGGCGCGGAACTGACCAAGTCGTGGAACGACCGATTCAGCGCGTACGCGAAGGCGTTCCCCAAGGAGGCGGAGGAGATCCGCCGCATGGAAGCGCGCGAGTTGCCCGATGACTGGGCGGCCGACTTGCCCACATTCCCGGCTGACGCGAAGGGCATGGCGACTCGCATCTCCAATAGCAAGGTGCTGAACGCGCTCGCGAAGCGGCTGCCGTGGCTGATCGGAGGTTCCGCGGACCTTGCGCCGAGCACCAAGACGCTGCTGGGATTCGACGGCGCTGGCTCGTTCCAAGCAGCGACGCCTGGCGGCCGCAACCTGCACTTCGGCATTCGCGAGCACGCGATGGGAGCGATCTGCAACGGCCTCAGCCTCTCGCGCGTTCGACCCTACGGATCAGGCTTCCTCATCTTCAGCGACTACATGAAGGGCTCGATCCGGCTGTCGGCCGTGATGGAGTTGCCCGTGGTCTACATCTTCACGCACGATTCGATCGGCGTGGGCGAGGATGGCCCGACCCATCAGCCGATCGAGCAACTCGCTGCGCTGCGCGCGATGCCGGGCGTGCTGGTGTTCCGTCCATGCGATGCGAACGAGATGACCGAGTGCTGGCGAGTGATCGCGCCGCTGACGCATGAGACCGCCGTACTCTCGTTGACGAGGCAGGATCTGCCCACGCTCGATCGCACAGCGTTCGCGCCCGCGTCGGGCGTTGCGAAGGGCGGCTATGTGCTTCGCGATGCGCCGCAGGGCAAGCCAGACCTGATCTTCATCGCCTCGGGAAGTGAAGTGTCACTCTGCATCGCCGCTGCCGATCTGCTGGCGGCGCAAGGCATCGGCGTGCGGATCGTGAGCATGCCGTGCTGCGAACTGTTCAATCGTCAGGATCGCGCCTACCGCGACTCGGTGCTGCCGCCGACGGTGCGCGCGCGCGTGTCGGTGGAGATGCTGTCGACCTTCGGATGGGATCGCTATGTGGGATTGGATGGCGAGACGATCGGCATGACCACCTTCGGCGCATCCGCGCCGCTGTCTGCGGTGCTGAAGCACTTCGGCTTCGACGCCGCGTCCGTCGCCGCGCGCGCGAAGGCAGTGGTCGAGCGCGTGCGAGGGGCCGCGAAATGAAGGTCGCCCTCGCGTCTGACCATGCGGGTTTCGAACTGAAGCAGCAGTTGGTGGACTTCGTACGCGGACTGGGTCATGAAGTGACCGATCTTGGAACGCACTCGACGACCCCGTGCGACTATCCCGACTTCGCGGAGAAGATCGCAGCGGAGGTGGTGTCGGGACGCGTGGAGCGGGGGATTCTCCTGTGCGGGTCCGGCATCGGCGCGAGCGTTGCAGCGAACAAGATTCCTGGCATCCGTGCGGGCAACTGCGTGGACTACTACTCCTCGCATCAGGGAGTGGAGCATGACGCGATGAATGTCTTGGTGCTCGGTGGGCGCGTGGTCGGCGTTGCGCTCGCGCAGGACATGGCGCAGGCGTTCCTGAACGCGAAGTACACGAATGAAGAGCGTCATGCGCGCCGCCTCGCGAAGGTGCAGGCGATCGAGGCGCGATACGCCAGTGGTGCTGCGTCGGCAAGCGCTCGGTGATCGCCGCTGTTGCGGTTGATGTAGCCTCCGTGTCATTCCACCATGAACATCACACTCACCACTGTTTGCTCTCGGCTCGCCTCGGTCGCTGTCGTGGCGCTGTCCACACTGCTGATCACCACTCTGCAGGCATCTGCTCACGATGAGACGCCTGACTACACGACCGTTCCCGTCGATCCCGCAGAGACCGCGCAGAAGTTGGCTGCGCAGAAGGTTGATCTTGCGAAGGCGATGGACATGGCCGCGCAGGCTTCGGGCGGGGGCGTCGTTTCCGCGACATCCAAGCTCAACGGCGAGGTGGCCATGTACGAGGTCGTGTGCGTCGCGGGTGGCGTTGCGCAGACGGTGATGGTCAACGGACAGACGGGCGAGGTGCAGGCCATTCGCGTGACACCGCCGAAGGCATTGGCGGCGGCGCAGGGCAAGGTGAATGGTGTGGCACGCAGCGTCGCGTCGAACTTCAGCATGGTGCCGCCGACCTACACGGTCGAAGTACTGCAGGGCGACAAGATCCACGCGATCGTGATTGGCGCGGTCGATGGCGCGATCATTTCGGAGACCGTTCGAGGGCGGTTCCCCGGCGAAGACGCCACAGGCGAGATCGTGACGACGCCGAGTGGGCTGCAGTACATCGAACTGCAACCCGGCACGGGAGCGACACCGAGTGGCCCCGGCGCAGTCGTCGAGGTTCACTACACCGGGTACCTCGTCGATGGAACGAAGTTCGACTCGTCCGTCGATCGTGGATCGCCCGCGTCGTTCCCGCTGTCGAATGTGATCAAGGGTTGGACCGAGGGAGTCGGATCGATGCAGGTTGGCAGCAAGCGCAAGCTGATCATCCCCTTCGATCTGGCGTACGGTCCAGGCGGTCGTCCACCCGTGATCCCCGCAAAGGCAACGCTGATCTTCGATGTGGAACTGCTGAAGATCGTGAGTGACCCTGCAACCAGTGGCGCAGCGGGTGGCGCGAAGACGCCGCCACCAGTGCAGGCAGTGCAGCCGGCAAAGCCCGCCGGAAAGTGACGCGCGAGTAACGCGCGTGACGCGCGAGGCGCTACTCAGGAGTCTCTTGCGGCGTTTCTGACGGAGGCGATGTCTTGAAGACATCGTCCGCCATCTTGCCGATCTCGGCGTCGCGCTCCTGCATGCGGTCGCGAACGCTCACCGCTGCATCACGCGCCTTGCCGTAAGCCGACTTGCTGCCGCCTGCGGGCGGCTGATCGAAGGGTCGCTGTTCGCTCTGCGCAGGAGCGGGGGTCGGTTCCTCGTCCTCTTCCTCGCAGCCGATGCACACGCTCATGGACAGAGCGCATGCGGTGAAGATCGCGGCGGTTGCTGCATGTGCGGCGTGTGAAGCGATTTTCATGGAGCGCATCGTACGCGCCTCACCGTGCGCCGAGACGGTCGGGGTTCAGACCCATCAGGTCGTCGACCACGAAGAGCCCATCGCGGCGGATGACTTCGCCGTCGAATGCCACCGTGCCGCCGCCGAACTCCGCGCGTTGGATGCAGACGATGTCCCAGTGGACTTGGCTGCGATTGCCGTTGTCGGCCTCGCCTTCATAGGCCTGCCCAGGCGTGAAGTGGAAACTGCCTGCGATCTTCTCGTCGAAGAGCGTGTCGAGCATCGGCGTCAGGATCGCGGGATTGAATCCGAGGCTGAATTCGCCGATGAAGCGCGCGCCTTCATCCATGTCGAGGATGGCGTTCAGCCGCTGCGAGTCCCCGTCGCAGGTGGCCCGCACGATGCGACCCTTCGAGAACTCGAAGCGGATGTTGCCGAAGGTGCTGCCTTGATAGAGTGTGGCAGTGTTGTATTGCAGGATGCCCTCGACGCTGTCGCGCACGGGTGCCGTGAAGCACTCGCCATCCGGAATGTTGCGTTCACCGGAGCACGGGACCGCTTGAAGTCCCGCGATGGAGAAGCGGAGGTCGGTCGGACCAGGACCGACGATGTGAACCTGCTTCGCTGCGTTCATGCGCTTCACGAGCGGTTGCACCGCGCGGTCCATGCGTGCGTAGTCGACGCAGCACACCTGGAAATAGAAGTCCTCGAAGTCGCCCGTGCTGCGCTTGGCAAGTTGCGCCATGCTTGCATTGGGCCAGCGAAGCACGACCCACTTCGTGTGCTTCACACGCTGCTCAAGGTGGACGGGGTGCTGGTAGAGCTTTCCGACCGCGCGCATCTGCGCTTCGTCGATCCCAGCCATCTCGCTGGCGTTCAAGCTGCCGCGCAGTCCGACATACGCCTGCATCTGTGTCATGCGGTGCAGGTCGCACGAAGCCCAGCTGCGCAGTGCCCCCTCCGATCCGCCAGCCTGCAGCGCGCGCATGATTCGTGAGGAGCGGAGATCGACATGCGCGTGACCGCCGGCGCGCTGCACCTCCGCCACGAGCGCGAGCACCATCGGCTCGGGGATGTCGAATGCCTCGATCAGGATGTTCTCGCCAGCCTTCAACTGGCAGGAGTGGTGCACGATGGTCTTGGCGAGCGTTTGGAAGCGTGGGTCGTTCATGGCAAGAGCGATTGGAGACGCGAGGGGGAGAGTTCGTCAAGGCAGTGGACGAGGAGGTCCGCAGCGGCGAGTTCCTCGGGAGTGTGTCCCTTGCTGCACAGCGCTGCACAGCGCATGCCCGCTCGGTGCGCGGCTTCGATGCCGGGTGCAGCGTCTTCGATCACGATGCAGCGCTCGGGCGCGATGCCGATGCGCTGCGCAGCTTCGAGAAAGACATCAGGGTGCGGCTTGCCACGCTCGATGCATGCGCCGGTCACGACGGCGTTGAACGGCGCATCGGATGCGGGCCAGAGTCGATCCAGCATGAAGCGCACATTCCCTGGCGGTGCGCTCGAGCCGATGGCGAGCGACCAGCCCGCCGCTGCGAGCGCGTGCACGAGTGCGACGCCACCCGGCATCGGTGGGAACGCAGCGCCGATGCGATCGAGATAGATCGCTTCCTTGCGGTCGGCGAGGCGAGCGATCTCTTCATCGCTCGGCGGCGTGCGACCGTGCTCCTCGAAGAGCGCGCGGATGATCGGCGGATTGGGTCGACCAAAGAAACGCAGGAAGAAGTCGCGCGAGACAGGGAGTCCGAGTTGAACACCGAGCGCGGTCCACGCGTGCTCGTGCGCGTCCGCCGAATCGACGAGCGTGCCGTCGAGGTCGAAGATGGCTCCCACCGTTGGCATGGCATCACTGCGAACGCGCGGCGCGCTCCACAGCGGCTGCGGCGCGCGAGGGCGCATCGCTCCCCGCATCGAGGTGCAGCACCGCGCGCACGCGCGAAGGGCCCATCGGGATCATGCGAACGCCCTCCGCCCCGAGCCGATCACAGAACGCCCGCGCATCGCCGAGCCGCGGCGCGACCGTGAAGAACACCATGTTGGTTTCCACGGCATCAGGAGCGGGATCGACCGTAACTCCGTCGATGCGCGCGAGCGCCGCCGCGAGCGCACGCGCAGCAGCATGGTCGTCGCGGAGGCGTTCCACATGGTGATCGAGTGCGTAGATCGCCGCTGCCGCAAGGAGTCCGCTCTGGCGCATGCCGCCGCCGAGCATCTTGCGAAAGCGCCTCGCGCGTTCGATGAGCGCGCGCGGACCCGCGAGCGCGCTGCCCACAGGTGCGCCGAGACCCTTGGAAAAACAGACGCTGACCGTATCCGCACTCCCCGCGAACGCCCCCGCGGAGTAGCCCGCGGCGATGCAGGCATTCCACAGCCGCGCGCCATCGACATGCACCGCGAGCCCGTGGTGACGCGCTGCCGCGGCAACCCCTTCGAACTGCGTCAGCGGCCACACCGAACCGCCGCCGCGATTGTGCGTGTTCTCAGTGACAACCAGCCGCGACCGCGGCGAGTGGATGTCTGCATGACGAACCGCCGCGTGAACAGCGTGTGCATCGAAGAGTCCGCGCGGGCCCGATACGGGGCGCACCATGCAACCCGCGATCGCCGCAGGCGCCGCGGTCTCGTAGTGGATGATGTGGCTCTCACCGTGCGCGATGATTTCGTCGCCCGCTTCGCAGTGGCATCGAATCGCAAGTTGGTTCGCCATCGTGCCGCTTGGCGTGAAGAGCGCAGCTTCCATCCCGAGCAGCTTCGCCACGCGTTCCTCCAGTCGCTGCACGGTCGGTTCATCGCCGAGCACATCGTCGCCGAGCGGCGCAGACATCATCGCTTCGCGCATTGCGGCGGTGGGGCGGGTCACGGTGTCGCTGCGCAGGTCGAGCGTGGGGGCGGCAGACATGATGCGATCCTACGGAGCGCCCTATCGGACGGCGCGCGGCAATCCTGATGTGTGTTCTTTCGCAATAAATCTGCAAGAATCTGCGACTGAGCTGGAAAGGCCGAACTAGATTGTTTATATGAACAACCCCCTTGGCCCCGCCATGAACTTGGCCGCTGTGGGTGCTCTGTGCGTGCACTCGGTTGCGGTAGCTCTTCCGCCCGCGTTCAAAGGACTCAGCGTGACGCGCGTCGTGACCACCGAGGGGAACACGCGTTATCAGGTGTTCGCGAACTTCGATCAGGAGAACACGCGGGTCGTGATGGTCGAGTCGCATCCCCCCACGAGTTCGTCTCTGAGCCAGCCCGAGTTCATTCGCGCGCGTCATCAGGATGCCGGGGTCGACGAAAACGACAACCCGATCGGAAGCTGGTCGCCGCAGTTCAATGCCCTCGGCACAGTCGCGCGCGAGAACGACTCGTGGGTGACGGCCACTGGCAGCGGTAGTTCGGGCAGCAGCACGGCGTTCCTGAACTGGGAGTTCCCCGCAGGGTCAACGGACCGCAGTTACATCCCAGACGGCGCGGTCTGGTCGGATCAGACCGTGACCACGCCGACGCTGGCGCAGCCTGGCACCAGCGGCGGATTCGGCGGGCAGGTAGCTGAGGGCGGCTGGCAAGTCCTCGTCATGCAGATCGTGCGCACGGGCGACGACCATGAGATCGGCAGCAGCAGCGCGGCGTTCTACCGCGGTGATCTGGTGGTCCTCTTCGGCCCAGTCGGGGTGGCGACATCCCCGGGCATCGGTCGCTACTTCATCGGCGATCCAAAGGGGGATGACGACGGCGATGGCGTGATCAATGTGAACGACAATTGCCCGGCCACCGCCAACCCATCGCAGGTGGACACCGATGGACTCGGCGGCGGCGACGCTTGCGACGAGGACGACGACAACGACGGTGTCGACGACGCGGACGACAACTGCCCGCTGACGCCCAATTCTTCGCAGCTCGATTGCGACGGCAACGGCATCGGGGAAGCGTGCGAGACATTCACGGACTGCAACGGGAACGGGATTCCCGATGTGTGCGACATTGCGAGCGGGTTCAGCCAGGACTTCGATTCCAACGGCCAGCCCGATGAGTGCCAGGCCGTCGCCGTGCCGTTGGGCGGCAGCATCCAGGATGCGATCAACGCGGTTCCCGAAGGACAGACGCGCTTCATCATGCTCGGTGCGGGCGTGTACGCCGGTCCCGTGGTCGTGCAGGGCAAGTCCGTCGTGATCCAGGGAGCAGGGGCGGGCGTGACGATTCTCGAAGGCGCTGGCGACGAGACGCTCTCGGTGATCCGCTTCATCAATGCACCCGCGTCCACGGCACTGATCGGCGTCACAGTCCGCGGCGGCCAGACGGGAACGCCGCTGCCCAACCTCCCCGCAGCCAACGCCGGTGGCGGCATCTTCGTGCAGGCAGGAAACATCCACCTGCGCGACTGCGTGGTGGAGGAGAACCTCGCTGGCTTCGGCGGCGGCGCATACCTCTTGAACGCGCAGGGCAAAGTCGAGCGGTGTGTGTTCCGCGCCAACGCTGCGACCGCTGACGGCGGCGGACTGCAGGTGTTCCGAGGCCAGTGCGAGGTGATCGACACCACCATCGCGCTCAACTACGCGAACTCGCGCGGCGGCGGCGCTCACTTCGTCGAGGGAACGCACCTGATCGATGGGACGACGGTCGAGGGCAATACATCCAACAACATCGTCGGCGGCCTGTCATGGGTGCCCGAGTTCAACCCGCTGTCGCGCCTCGCGGTGCGAAACAGCTCTGTGCGGGGCAACTCTGCAGTCACCGTCCAGGGCGGTCTCGGCATCGATGCGGTCAACGGTTCGCGCCTGTCGCTCGAGGGCGCGCAGGTGTGCGACAACATGCCGCGGCCGAATGTTGCCGGCGACTACGAGGACCTCGGCGGCAATGAGATCTGCGACTGCCCAGGCGATCTGAACTACGACGGTGCGATCAACTCGGTGGATATTGCCATCGTGTTGGCGGACTTCGGTTCCTGCACCGGCGAGTGCGTGGGCGATGCGGACCACAGTGGTGCGGTCGATGGGTTCGACCTGACCGTCGTGCTTACGAACTGGGGCCAGTGCCAGCCGGCAGGTGCGCTCGTGGCGGTGCTGCCGTCGAACGGGCCGCTCAGTGGCGGAACGCAGATCACACTGGTCGGGACATACTTCACCGGCGCGACCGAAGTGCGGATCGGTGGCGTTCCCGCAACAGCCGTGAATGTGGTCAACGCGACGACGATCACGGCGATCACGCCAGCGGGCGCAGCCGGCCCGAAGGATGTCGTGGTTGTGACGCCGACCCGCGAGATCGTGGCGCCCGGCGCGTTCACCCATGGCGGCGTAGCGCCCTCGTGGGCGACGATGGTCGAGGCGCTCCCGAATCCTGCGGTCGTTTACGACGAGGACATGCGCGCGGCGATCATCGCCAGTGGCTTCGCATGGCGGGTGAAGGACACTGCGACGCAGATCGAGATGGTGCTCGTGCCGGCCGGCCAGTTCGTGATGGGCTGCACCCAGTCGCAGCTCTACAACTGCTTTGCGGGCGAGATACCGCTGCACCAAGTCACGCTGACGCAGGCGATGTACATGTCGCGTTACGAGGTGACTCAGGCGCAGTGGCTCGAGGTGATGGGAAGCAATCCGAGCTTCCACCAAGGGGAGGGCTTCCCCGAGTGGGGCGTGCTGCCGGTGGAGCAGGTGAACTTCGAGCAGGCGCAGGAGTTTGCTGCCGAAACGGGCATGCGGCTGCCAACCGAGGCGGAGTGGGAATATGCCTGTCGCGCTGGAACGATGACCGCCTTCCATGGCTGGCCGGCGATGCCGAACGGAACGATGGTGGACAGCCTCGTGGGCAACATTGCGTGGTACTCGGCCAACAGCCTTGGCCGCACGCGACCTGTCGGCGGCAAGTTCGCCAACGGCTTCGGCCTGCACGACATGATCGGGAATGTGTACGAGTGGGTGAACGATCGTTACGGCTCGTACTCGAGCGCATCGCAGACCGACCCGACTGGCCCGACCACGGGTCCCTTCCGCGTCTTGCGAGGAGGCGCCTGGCGTAGCTGGTTGTACACCTCGACCATCATGCTGCGCTCGTCGTGCCGCGCGTACACGGAGCCGGGCAAAGCATTCAATTTCGTCGGTGTGCGCATGGTTCGCAGCGATATCGTCGACTGAGCGCGGGGTGAACTCCGGTCCGGTTGGCGCCGGGCGGCAGCTGCTCGTGTCGTCGCGCACGCCGCACGCGCACGCCACCACGCTACGAGTGGCGGATTCGATCCCTCTGGCACGGTGGACGGAAGTGATCGCACGCTCGTGATCTCGGGCTGGTCACGATGAACGATTCGCACCAGTCGGTCGTGGTACAACCGAGGGGTGGGCGACAGGCATGCCTTGATCGAAGCACGGGGACTCTGCAAGCGTTTCGGTGGTGTTGAGGCTGTGCGAGGTGTCGACTTGACCCTGCAGCGCGGTGAAGTACTTGGCTTTCTAGGGCCAAACGGCGCCGGAAAGACAACAACGATGCGCATGCTCAGCGGCTATCTGCGTCCGGACGCGGGATCCGTTCGTGTCGGCGGCGTTGACCTCGCGCAGCAACCGCTCGAGGCGAGACGGCGCCTCGGCTATCTCCCCGAAGGCGCCCCCGCGTATGGCGAGATGCGCGTTGAGGACTTCCTTGCATTCGTGGCCCGCGCACGCGGCTTCGCGGGTCGCGATGTTCGGCAGCGCGTCGCAGATGCGATGGCGAAAGTGCATCTTGGCTCCTACGCCGGGCAGCGGATCGAGACCCTCTCCAAGGGATATCGGCGGCGAACCGGAATCGCGCAGGCGCTGTTGCACGATCCTCCCGTGCTCATCATGGATGAACCGACCGATGGTCTTGACCCCAATCAGAAGTTCGAGGTCCGCCAGTTAGTTCGAACACTTGGGCATGACCGGGCGGTGCTGCTCTCCACACACATTCTCGAAGAGGTTGAGGCAGTGTGCACACGCGCAGTCGTCCTGCACCGCGGCGCGACGGTGTTTGATGGGACGCCGAAGGAACTTGACGCGCTTGCGCCGCAGTCGATCACGCATGGTCGACTCGACCATGTGTTTCGAACGCTCACCGGTACGCGCGCGGCCGCACCATCCACCACACGGAGGCGTGCATGAGTGCCTCGGGCGAGCCGAAGTGTGCACCGCCGCCGACTCCGACGCGCGTGCGGCGGGTGGGGAGCGTGGTTCGCCGAGAGTTCGCGGCATACTTCGCAACGCCAGTTGCCGCCGTGTTCCTTGTGATGTTTGTGGCACTCTCTGGACTGCTGGCATTCCAAGCGGGGGGGCTGTATCAGCGCGGCCAGGCGGACTTGCGCCCATTCTTCCAGTGGCAACCTTGGTTGGCGCTGTTCTTCATGCCCGTTCTCGGCATGCGGCTTTGGTCCGATGAGCGTCGCTCGGGATCGATCGAGCTGCTGCTCACATTGCCGCTCGCCATCGGCGACATCGTGATCGGCAAGTTCATCGCGGCGTGGGCGTTCGCGTGCTTTGCATTGCTTCTGACGGTGCCGATCTGGATCACTGTCGCGTGGTTGGGCGGTCCCGATCACGGCGCAATTCTGTCGGGCTACATCGCTACCGGGCTGCTCTTCGCCACACTGCTCTCGGTGAGCGCATGCGCCTCCGCGTGCACCCGAAACTCTGTGGTGGCGTTTGTGCTCGCGCTGACGGTCGACTTCCTGCTGTTGGCATCGGGGCTACCGCTTGTGCTGGACTTCCTCGGCCGCCAATCGCCAGCATGGGCGGTCGATGCGGTGGCATCAATGAGTGCGCTCAGCCACTTTGACGGGGCAGTCCGCGGTGTCCTTGATGCGCGCGATGTGCTGTACCCGGTGTCCGTCTCGGTCTGCGCGCTGTGGATGAATGCACGCATCGTGTCTTGGCGAGGTGCCGCATGAGGCGCGGGGGGGCGCCGGCGTCGAGTGGGCATGTCGTGGCACTCGTGGTGGCGGTGCTGCTCGTTATCGCTGTGAACGCACTGGCGGGTCGCTGGATGACGGGTGTTCGCATCGATCTGACGCGCGATGGGCTCAACAGCTTTTCTGAGGGCACGCGCGCTGTGCTCGCGTCGCTTGATGAGCCGATCCGCATCGATCTCTACGCATCGACTGAATCGATCACGGACATTCCCGACCTCCGTGCGCACGCGATCCGAGTGGAGGAGTATGTCCGCGAACTGGCGGATCGATCGAACGGTCAGATCGACTTGCGTGTGATTCATCCGGTCATGTTTAGTTCTGCCGAAGATGATGCGCGGAGTGCCGGGCTGCTTGTGCAGCCTGTCAATACTGCGGGCGGAACGCTCATCCTCGGTCTCGTGGCAACGGGTTCGACGGGGCTGACCAAGACCGTCCCGTTCTTCGCACCCGATCGTGATTCGTTTATGGAGTACGACATCACAAAAGCTGTCGCAACAGTCGGGCGAGGATCGAAGCCGCGCGTTGGTTTGCTGTCGTGCATGCCGCTCGACGACGCCGCGGTCCGCAACCCGGATGGATCGACGGTCGGGAACGGCCGTCCGCGCTTTGTGGTGGAACAGATGCGCGACTTGTTCGACCTTCGCGAGGTGGCCACGGATGCCAGTGCCTTACCCACGGACATCGATGCACTCCTGCTTGTGCAGCCAAGAAAGTTGTCAGATTCACTGCTCCGTTCGATCGACGCGTGGGCAATCGCTGGGAAGCCGATTGTGGCGCTGGTCGACCCGTTCGCCGAGACCGATTCGCATTCCGACGCACGCCAGATGGAGATGAAGGTGCCTGCCACCACGCATGACTTTCCGCTGTTGCGAGCGTGGGGGATCCGCATTCCGACGGACATGGCCGTTGGGGATGTTCAGTACTCCACGCCGATCCGAACGCCGGGGCCGGCAGGGACCTTGCGCGAGCTGAACTATGTGGCGTGGCTCAGTCTGACGCGAAACGCGATCAGTCCATCCGATCCCTTGCTCGCTCGGATCGAATCCCTGAACATCAAGAGTTGTGGGTACATCGAGCGCGCGGCGGATGCGCCTGATGGCGTTCACCCAATGATCGATCCGCTTCTCGTGTCGTCTGAGCGCGCACAACTCATCCAGACGCTCAAGCTCGGTTGGTTCGGTGAAGCGGAGCAACTGCTGCGTGACAGCAAGGCGGATGGTGTGCAACGAGTCCTTGCCGCACGCATCACGGGTCGCATCGGTAGTGCCTTCGGGCCAACGCTCGGCGAGGGGAACATCGTGGTGATTGCAGATGCGGATCTGCTCTCGGACGATGTGTGGGTGCAGATGGACCAGCGGTCTGGTGTACGGCGTGCATTCGCCGACAACGGTCCGCTCATCATCGGACTGCTCGAGCAAATGGCGGGGAATCCTGCGATCGCCACGCTCCGTTCGCGCGGTGCGTTCCGCCGTCCCTTCGCGCGCGTCGAAGCGCTTCGGACTGCGGCACAGGAGCGCTACATCGCGCGCGAGAAGGATTTGCAGTTGGAGGTCCGAAAGGTCGAGATCGAGATCGCACAGCTCCAAGGCGCAGCCGGTGGAGAGGAATCAGGCGAGCTGCTTCTGTCCCCCCAGCAGCAGACACAGCTTGCCCAGCTGCAGCAGACCGTCCAGGAGTATCGCAAGGAACTTCGCGGCGTGCAGTTTGGACTGCGAAACGATGTGGAGGAACTCGGCTCGCGCCTCCTGGTGCTCAATGTGATCGCGTGGCCAGTGATCGTCGCTCTTGCGGCTGGCATCTGGTGCTGGATTGCCGCGCGCCGCATCGACCGAACGCCCATGGTCGAACCATCCGAGTGAGCCGAGCGGGCTCCAGAATCGCAGCCGTCTGGGGATGAGGCAGAGGTGGTGACCGGGGTGGACCGATGAGAGCGATCCGGTCACGCGCACCCCCCAGTTACGGGCAAATCCAGTTGCTCGGTGATGAGTTTCTGCCCGGAACCGGGGGGGGTGAGAGGAGGGGGGATCGCCTACGCCCCTGCGCGGCGGGGGGGCGGTGGCAGAACGCACCCGATCGGCTGCGTCCTGCGCAGCGCGGGCACAGTCCCGCGCGAGAGCGCGTCGAGCACATCGCGCAGGTCGCGCGAAGTGGGCGCAGCGCGGCGCGTGCCGATCGCTGCCCAGCTGTCGTCGATCCGCCCCTGATACACCAGCGTGCCTCCGGGCGCGTACACACACACCTCCGGCGTCGTCGTGATTCCGGCGAGGCGCGCGACCGTCAGCGTCTCGTCGGAGTACGCAGGCATCGACAGTGAGAACGCCTTCTGGTGCTTGGCGACCTTCTCGCCGTTGACCAGTTCATCCGGGTAGATCGCGAACCACTGGACGCCCGCTGGCGCGAACTCTTGCTGCAGGCGAACGATTTCTGGGGCGAGCGAGTTTCCAATCGGGCAGTCCGTGCTGCACGCCATCAGCACGACCGCGCGCACGCCGCTCTGGCGCGACGCGTCGTCGGGCAGGCCGATCGCGCGGGCGACCTCGCCCCATGTCGCGCCCGCGGGAACCGCTTCGGCGGCGGCAGGGGACCGCTCCGCCGCCTCGGGCTGAGCGCATCCGACCAGAATCAGCGCGACCACTGCGGCGACCGCCGCGGCTGCACACCACGGCGGTCGGATCGCAAGGAATCCGTGGTTCACGACCCCATCCTAAGCCCGACCCGAGATTCTCTCGAAAAATACCGCCGCCGACTTGTCCCTTGCTTCCCGTCAGTTATCAATTCAATGGATGAAGGTCCCACGATCGCGAATGGTCTCTCCCCGCGGCGCAACCGCAACCGCAACAGCAACCGCCGCCATGGCGCTCGCGCTCGCTGGCACGGCAGCCGAGGTCGCCAACGCGCAGGCGGTCGCGCCCGCAGTCGTGCCGTGGACGCTCAATCTCTCTAGCCAGACTGGCTACAACGGCATTCCCGCCAATGTGACGCGCCTGCGCCACTCGGCCAACTACATCTATCCAACTTCGTCGGGCATCCCGAGCTTCTCGATCGGTCCCTGGCCCGGCAACCCCAACACTCCGTCCAACCAGAACTGGACCTTCCGCATCACGAAGAACCCCACGCCCGCGACCGGCACCGGCACCGCCACTGGACTCGGCACCATCGGTGTCATGGTGAACGGCGTTCCCTTCTTCAACGCGCTCGACGCGATGTCCTACCAGAACGAGAACATCTGGCACCAGAACGCGATGCACTTCGAGGCCAACAGCTTCGATGCGTGCAAGGGGCACCCGGCGCCGGGCGGCGTGTATCACAATCACCAACTGCCCGTGTGCATCGCCAACAGCGACGCGACGCGCCACTCCCCGATCATCGCCTTCGGGTTCGACGGGTATCCCGTCTACGGACCATACGGCTACGCGAACGCGGACGGCACGGGCGGCGTGCGGCGCATGGCCACGAGCTACCGCAAGCGGAACATCACCGTTCGTACGACGCTGCCCGACGGCACACAGCTCGCCTCGAACCTCTACGGCCCCAATGTCTCCACGCAGTACCCGCTCGGTGCGTACATCGAGGACTACGAGTATGCGGCCGGCCTCGGCGACCTCGACACGCGCAACGGCCGCTTCTGCGTGACCCCTGACTACCCCAACGGCACCTACGCATACTTCGCGTCGATCTCGTCCACGGGTGTGACCGAGTACCCATACATGATCGGCCCTCGCTACTACGGCGTGCTGGTCACTGGGAACACGGGCCCCGGCGGCGGCCATGTCAATCCCACCGACAGTCCAGTCGACTTCACGGGGAGCCGATGCGCGGCGGACATCAACTACGACAGGCAGGTGGATGCCTCCGACTTGGCCGTGATGCTCAGCAACTGGGGTGCCGGCGGCGGCGGCGGTGATATCGACCGCGATGGCGATGTCGACGGTGCCGATGTGAGTGAACTGCTCGTAGGCTGGGGCGCGTGCAACTGAGTCACGGTGCGTGGGCGTGCGTTCTGTCGTGCACCCCGCTGCTGGCTGTCGATGACGCCGTGAACTGGGCCGCCAACGCGTGCCCGATGATCGAACGGTGCTGCATCCGATGCCACGACGGCAGCGGTCCTGGCGCGTATCCGCTGCGGACGCCCGCGGAGGTCGCCGCGAAGCGAGGCACGATCCTGCGCGTGCTCGAGCAGCACTCGATGCCGCCATTCCTGCCGACGCACGATTCCTTGGTGCGACGACCGCCCGAGCCGACCAAGGCAGAGGTTGAACGCTTCGCCGCGTGGTGCGACGCGGGTGCGCCCGTCGGTGCGGACGGCGCGCCTGTGGCGGCGGCGCCCGGCAGTGCTCTCGGCATCCCCGTGCCCGGCGCGTCGAAGCTGCGGATGGCGGATGCGTTCATCATCTCCCCCGAGGAGCAACGCACGATGCGCTCGTTCCAAGTGCCGCTGGGCAACGACGCCCCGATGCTGGTCGGTGGCGTGCGCGTCGCGTTCGACCAGCCTGGACTGATCGCCCGCATCCACCTGAACGCGGTGCCCGAGCAGGAGGGGCGTCGGCTCGACGAGATCGACTCGAACGCGGGATTCAGGCTGACCGGCGACGGGGCAGGCTCGCCGGCCGGCGCGCTGGCGGGATGCGGCATCGATGGAGCCTTCGACCTGCCCGATGGATTCGCGCTGGAGATTCCGCCGCGCAGTGCGCTCGTTGCGGAGGCGCACGCAGACGGCCGCGGCAGGACGGAGGCCGGCGGCTTCATCGTGTCGCTGCTGGCGCCGCGCAGCGTGAACGGCGCTGCGCCGCGCGTCTGCGAGGTGATTGTCGTCGGTGCGCAGAACGCACAGACGGACAAGGCGACCGCGCTGGAGCACACGATCGTGACGCCGCCGTTGTCGCGCGCCACGACGCTTGTCGCACTGTCGCTGCGGCCGGGCGTGTACGCGACCGCTGCACGGCTTGCACTTGAACTCCCCGGCGAGGCGCCGAGTGTGATCGTCGATGCACCGACCTTCGATGTGCACCGAGACCGCCCGTATCTGCTACGCGAGCCACTTCGCGTTCCTGCCGGCAGCCGCTTCACGCTCCGGACGGTGCATCCGACCGAGGCGACCGCGCAGAAGGCTGTTCCCCAGGCCGTGCTGCTGGTCGTGGCTGATGCGCAGGGCGAGCCCGAGTCGTCGATCGACACACTCGATGAACTGCCCGCGGTGGACGGCGCCGCTTCAAGGCCAGATGCGAAGTCGAAGCCAATCGCGCCGGCGATCGCCGACATCCTTGCGGGCATCCAATGCATCGGCGCGCTTGAGGTGACGCAGGAGCTGACATGCCCGCAGATTCAGGCGCTGCTTGGCCGCGCAGGCGAGGCGTCGACGGGCGGCGTGCCGTCATGCGGCGTCAGCTGGTTCGACGCCGTGCTCGCAGCGAACGCACTGAGTTCCGCGTGCGGACTGTCGCCGCGGTATTCCCTCGCGTCGGTGCACGCAGCGGCGGAGAGCGGCGCAGTGACAGGAGCGGCAGTGGAACGCCACAAGGGAACGGGCTGGCGCCTACCGACCGATTCGGAGTGGTCCGTCATCGCTGCGAGCGGGAAGTGCTCGGACGCGGTCGGATCGCTGTGGGAGTGGTGCGACGGCGCCGATGGAGAATCGCGCATCGTGCGCGGCGGGTGCTGGGCGGACACGCCCACGGCGCGCGCCCCGGAGGCTCGCGCCGCGATCGAGCCGTCGATGCGCAGCGAACTCTTCGGCGCGCGGCTCGTGCGCCGCGTTGGAGGTAGCCCCGCAGGCGGCGCCGCGGCGAGCAGCGACCGTGGCGATTGATCGCAGGGGCGAGGCTGACGGTTTTTTGACGGGGATAGGGGGATAGGGCGGGACGACTGCGGTGAAATGCGCAGCGGGGATTGGAAGCAGGCTGAATCAGGGCTACATTGCACCGAGAGATTGGCTGGTTCAGGCGCTCCCGGGGGTTCTCGGGGCTTTAGCGGAGATTTTCCCCATGCGACTTCCCCACGCTGCGTTCGCTTCATTCGCTTTCTTCGCCTCGCTCGCGGTCCTGTGGTCGGCACCGGCCCTGGCGCAGGGTGGCGACTCAGACGGTGACGGCGTGCCGGATGCCAGCGACAACTGCCCGTTGGTTGCGAACGCTGGGCAGCAGGACTGCGACAACGACGGCACCGGCGATGCGTGCGAATCGTCGCAGACCATCTCCACTGGAACGATGGGCGCCTTCGGCGCCGGCGTCCCTGCCACGGGCACGCTCTCGGGAGTCGGCAGCACCCTGTGGCCCGTGACGATCACTGTGCGAGCGATCGCGGACCTGAATCTCGCAACGGAGTACGCGCTCCTGTCGCTTGCTGGTCAAGCCGTCGGCGGCAACCTCTTCCAGTTCGGCGCGTCGGACTGTCCTGGCACCCCGGACCAGGTTTCCTTCGTGCTCACAGCCAAGCAGTGGAACGCTCTCGTGGCTGCATCGCCAAGCGGCGCGATGACCGTGTCGCTCGTGGGCAATCCGCTTGTCAGCGCAGCGCAGTGCTCGGGCGGCATGTGCGAAGTGTCGGCGCGCGTGACCATCAGCCCAGACTGCAATGCCAACGGCACGATCGATGCCTGCGACATCTTCACGGGCGCAGACCCAGACTGCACGGGCAACCAGATCCCGGATTCCTGCGACATCGCTGCAGGCACCGAGAGCGATGTGGACGCGAATGGCGTGCCCGATTCCTGCCAGACGGACTGCAACGCGAACGACCTGCCCGACAGCTGGGAGGTCGCCCAGGGCAGCGTGCTCGACTGTGACGACAACGGCGTGCCGGACTCGTGCGATGTGGCCGGCGGCGCCCCCGACTGCAACAACAATGGTGTCTTCGACGCGTGCGACATCGCCTCGGGCACGGCGCAGGACTGCAACCAGAACGCGGTCCCCGACTCGTGCGACATCGCCAGCGGCACAGCGCAGGACTGCAACCAGAACGCGGTTCCCGACTCGTGCGACATCGCCAACGGCACATCGAATGATGTCGACGCCGATGGCGTGCCAGACTCCTGCGAGGACTGCAATGGCGATGGGCTGCCCGATGACTGGCAGATGAGTCAGGGGAGCCTGCCCGACTGCAACGGCAACGGGGTGCCGGACACTTGCGACCTCGACAGCGGCCAGTGGGGTGACTGCGACGGCGATGGTCGGCTCGATGGCTGCGAAGTGGAGGTGGACGGCGCTGCCGACGACAACGGCAACTGCGTGCCCGATTCGTGCGAGTATGCGCGCGGCGACCTTGGCCTCGACGGCGAAGTGGACGCGCAGGACCTTGCCTACCTGCTGAGCGTGTGGGAGACGAACGACCCCTTCGGCGACTTGACTGGCGATGGGCTCGTCGATGGGGCAGACCTCACGGCGCTGTTTGTGGGGTGGGGGCCGACGGGTTTCGTGACCTGCTTCACGCCGACATGGGCAACGGTGGTGCAGCGGTACCCCGATCCCGCGGTGGTCTATGACTCAACACTGCGATCGAAGATCCTCGCGACGGGCCTTCCCTGGCGCGTGAAGGACACGGCGACGCAGATCGAGTTCGTGCTGATCCCGCCGGGGACATTCAACATGGGCTGCAGCGCGTCGAACCAGTACGGGTGCTACAGCGATGAAAACCCCGTTCACCAAGTGACGCTGACGAACGCGTTCTACTTGGGGCGGTTTGAGGTGACGCAAGCGCAGTGGCAGGCGACGATGGGGAACAACCCGAGTGGTTGGCAGGGCGATCTCAACCGCCCGGTGGAGCAAGTGAGTTGGAACACGATCCAAGGGTTCCTCTCGCAGACGGGTATGCGTCTGCCGACGGAAGCGGAGTGGGAGTACGCATGCCGAGGAGGCACGACGACGGCGTTCCACGGCTGGCCAGCGAACCCAAGCGGGACGAACGATGACAGCCAAGTTGGGAACATCGCTTGGTACTACTTCAACACCTGTCAGGGTGGTTCGGGTTGCGGAACTCGGGCAATCGGCCAGAAGGCCGCCAACGGCTTCGGCCTGCACGACATGGGGGGGAATGTGTGGGAGTGGGTCAACGACTGGTACGGCGACTACAGCGCTGAGCCGCAGGTGAATCCCGAGGGACATCCAACTGGTCAGTACGGGCCCTACCGCGTGCTGCGCGGCGGCTCGTGGGCCGGCCATGCGGGCATCGTGCGTTCCTCCTACCGCTTCAGCACCACGCCTGACTACTCGGGCGGCTACATCGGGTTCCGCGCCTTGAGGGCCCCCTGAATTCCCTTTCCACTCTTTCCTCTTCCATTTACGCTCTCTGATCTTCCTTCTTTTCTCCTCCTTGAAGTCGGAGCACGAGTGGCGCCAGCGAAAGTCCCAAACCGCGCGCAGCACATTTCCGAAATCGTCGCCGGCGCCCCTGGCGCCGGCGACAAAAATTTTCGGGCATTGGAGCCGACGGCGGTCATCCTCGCAGGCGACATCCTGCGGTGGCTGATTCCCAAGGTGGGGAAGTTTCCAAAGAATGTTCGGTACGGGCTCGGTGCGCGCCTCGAAGGGGCGCACTTTGATGTTCTGGAGTTGCTGATCCAGGCGCAGTACAGGCGCGGCGGCGACCGCATTCGCTCGAGTTGCCGCAAGCGAATCAGTTTGTCATCGGAAAACCAGAGAGAATCAGCCAATCCGCACGGGGGCGTGGGGGACATTCACGATGGAGTGTTCGGCGTCGTGGGAGTCCCAGGGTGAGCCAAACGAAAACCCTCAGCACGAGGTGACGCTCACTGATGCGCTCTATCTTCGGGGTCCGTGGGGCCAGGACTCCGTAGGCCCGCGCTTCCCTGAGACCTCCTGGGCACACCCCCCCCATTACGGGCTGAAGCGACAATGTTTGCGGTTGTTTCAGCCCGTGACAATCGACCAAATCGTAGTTTTTTAGCAAAAAGTAGACATCATCTGTGCATCTGTTATAATGCATGCATGGCACACAAGACGATCAGTCTGGACCTGCAGGCCTACGACGCACTCCGCTCCCGCCGAACGACGCCGACCGAGTCCTTCTCGCAGGTCGTGCTTCGACTTGCAAACAGCGTCGCCAATCCAAGTGGGGGGAGCGCCCTGGTAGACCAACTGCTCGCGGAGGGAGAGAGCCTGTGGTTCCCGCCCGACTCGGAACTTGACCGACTCGATGCGATCCAGAGGCAGCCAAGGCCTCGACGCGATCGTCGGAGCGAATCTTGATTGCGGACACGACATTTCTTATCGATCTCGAACGCGAGGTCAAGCGCAGAGCGCCGGGGCGCGCGGCGGAGTTCCTTGCCAAGCGTGGCGATGCGCCGATTGCGATAAGCGCCGTGACCTCAGCCGAGTTGAGCGAGGGATATGACGATGCAAGTCGCGGCTCTGTGATGCGATTCCTGCGCCATTTCGAATTGCTTCAGGTTGATTCGGATACGGCGTGGATCTGGTCACGACTGAGTCGGCATGTGCGAAGTGATGGTCGGCCGATCGGTGACAACGATTTATGGATCGCCGCCACCGCCGCAAGATTTGCGCGCCCGCTCGTCACCCGCAACGCCCGCGACTTCGCAGGCCTTCCCGGGGTCGTCGTGCTTTCGTATTGAGTCATTGGGGTACCTGCGCTTGGACTTCGGCCCACGGTGGGGTAGAGTGAGTCTTTGCCTCGACCGGGGTTCTGTGGGTTCGGGTGAGTCCTTGGAGAAGTAATCAGTGAACAAGCTGCGTTCCTTCCATTGCGTGGCGCCGTTTCTGGTCGTCTTGGTGGCATCGCTGCTCGGCCCCATGGTCGCGCCGGCAAGCGCGCAAGGGTGCGCGAGCGACATCAATGGCGACGGCGAGGTAAATGCTGCAGATCTCTCCCAAGTGCTCTCGGATTGGGGTTATTGCCCTGGCGAAGTGACATCGGTAACACCGCCGCAAGGCTCCTACCTAGGCGGCCAAATCATCACGATCACCGGCAGCGGTCTGAGCGCAACCACCGCCGTGACTGTGGGCGGCAATGCCTGCACCAACTTGCAGGTGCTCTCGCCAACGCTCGTCAAGGCGGTGACGCCCGCTGGCGCGGTCGGCGAAGCAGCGATCGCAGTCGTCACGGCGATCGTCGGGTTCCGCGTCTTGAGGGCCCCCTTCTGAAGTTCGCTTTACCCTCTTTCCTCTTCCATTTACGCTCTCTGATCTTCCTTCTTTTTTCTCCTCCTTGAAGTTGGAGAACGAGTGGTGCCAGCGAAAGTCCCAAACCGTGCGCAGCACATTTCCGAAATCGTCGCTGGCGCCGGCGACAAAAAGTTTCGGGCATTGGAGCCGACGGCGGTGACCGCGCGCGGGCGCTGGACGAGGCAAATGCTCGGCTACGGTCGTCGTGCGATGGGTACAGGAATCCGAACAGCGCGCTCAACATTCTGAGCGCGAGGTGCGGTTGGCGGCGCAATCGTGCGGGGGCTTGTCAGGGGTTCGGGCACTGGCCCCAAGAAACCAGCAGGACCCCAAGATCTACGCCGTCCACAGCATCGTCGCCGTTGAGGTCCGCGGCACATTCGCGCGCCTGGCAGGAGCCCCACGACCCCAGCACGGCGGAAACGTCCTCCGCGTCCACGCGACCATCCCCGCTGATGTCACCGGTGCAGAACGGTCCGCATTCAGCAGTGAGCGAATTGCCTCCCGCATCACTCCAAGCGCCAAAGGTGTTCGTCCCGTTGCCGCAGAGGGTGGAGTCGAGCAGAGTGGTGAGTCCCGACCCGAGCCAGAGCCCACCGACGCTCAGCGCGGTGTTGTTGCGGATCTGGCAGTTCTGGATGAGCGCAGTGCCCTGCGACTTGTACCAAGCG
>SYGP01000038.1 GCA_005799495.1 Planctomycetia bacterium | reverse complement strand
TGGCCGATGAAGCAGTCATCGCCGATCGTGACCAGTTCACAGACGAACGCATGTGACTGCACCTTGCAGCGCGCGCCAATCACCACGTCTCGTTGGATCTCGACGAACGGCCCAATGAAGCAGTCGTCACCGATTGCGCAGCCGTAGATGTTCACAGGCTGTACCACCTTGACCCGATCGCCGAAGCGGACATCCACGATGCCGCTCTGGAGCAGCCTCGGTTCACCCATGACGGTGCCCAAGTCGGCAGCGTGAAGGCCGGAAGTGCAGCGATACTTCCTTCCCCGTCTCGATCGACTCATAGATCGCTGAAATCAGTTCCAGGCTCTTGCGGCCCGCGAGCCCATCGACCAATTGCGATGTCCCCTCTCGGATGCTCTTGACCACATGGTCGTAGTAAGCCTGATGCCCGAAGCCGTACACGCTGGGTGGGTTGACCGAGTACTTCGCCAGCACTTCCTCATCGCCCGCTTCCTTCTTCGCGAAGTTCCAGGTCAGCATCTCATTCACGGCAAAGCCGCCGATCACGACCGTCCCGCCTTCACCGAGGATCGAGATGGATCCCTCGAGATCCTTCGGCCGCGCAGCCGTCGTTGCTTCGATGACGCCGAGCGCACCATTCATGAACCGCAGTGCCACGACTGCCGTGTCTTCGGTCTCGATGTCCACAAGTGCGGTGCGGCTCATCGCAAACACCGATTCCACATCGCCCATCATCCACTCAAGCAGATCGATGTGGTGGCTCGCTTGATTGGTCAGCACGCCGCCATCGAGCGCCCAAGTCCCTCGCCACTTGTCCTGCTTGTAGTACGACTGGTCGCGGCACCACCGTACGCGGACCGTTCCCATGACCAGCTTTCCGAAGCGACCGGCCTCGAGCGCCTGCCGAAGCTTCACGACTGGCACATTCAAGCGGTTCTGCTTCACCACGAAGAGGCGTACCCGTGCCGCGTCGCAGGCCGCGATCATGCGGTCCGCATCGCCGAGCGTCAGCGCCATCGGCTTCTCCACCATGATGTGCTTCCCATGTCGAGCGAGTGCCACCACATGCTCCGCATGCATGCCGCTCTCCGTCAGCACGACCGCGACATCGACCGCCTCCCTGGTCATCATGTCGTGCATGTCGGAATATGCGGGGACACCGAACTGCTGGCCGATTGTCTCTGCGCGGCTCCGAACAATGTCGCTCACCGCCACCAGTTGGGCGCCTTCAATCTGATTGTGACCGAGGAGTTCGGAATGCCGCTTCGCGATGCGACCACAGCCGATGAGGGCGAACTTCAGCATGGAGCGCGAAGGATAGTCCCCTTATCCCGAATCCGCCTTGCCGAAGCCGAGCTGTCTGAGTCGATCGCTTGGACGCTGAGACTCGACGAACGCCCGTACCAAGGGCTGCCACTCGGCAAACTGATCCATCACTTGATCACAACAGTCGCGTACTTCGCCGTCCTCTCCGATGCGAAGGATGAAGGGTTGGCGCAGGAATGCTGGCATGCCTGAGATCAAGAGCGGCAATCCACAGGCCAGTAACTGCATGGACTTATTTGCCAGCGTGATGGCCTTGGTGTGCGGGGCACCACCGTACGGAATGACCGCGGCAAGGACTGAGTCAATCGGCAGATCGTCAAGCGGAGCTGCCGGATGGATCTCGACCTGCGGAAACTGCTTGAGAATCGTTGTCATCCTGCGTCGTCGATCGGATCGCTCGGTTGGACCAACGAACAGCACTTTCCAATCGGACCCTCGACGAACGCACTCCGCGGAGAGCTGCCGTACCACATCCACATCGATGGCGGTGTCCACGGAACCCCAGAACAACAACACCTTTCGCGAGCCCACAGCCGCAGAGGGAGCGCGATACTCACGCACAGACCACGGAAGGAACAACTCACAGGGAGACCACTGCTTCAAGCGAGCAACAAGCGGGGTGGAAACAGCCAACACTTGATCACTGACCTCACAGGTCGCCCGAAGCGCGCGCGTGACATGTCTGAACCAGGGAAAGTGAGATTGGGCTTCAAAGTCATCGTGAATCAGGGTGATCAGACGCTGCCGAGGAAAGACATCACGCAGGAACGCCCCATCGTGCATGAAGTTGATGATGATTGCATCCTTCGACCATCCAAGTGAGTCCCGTCTCGCGCGCAGCACCCACCGGCTGAACGCGGCATTGGTCGCGGCAAGCGGCGGAACGACGCGAAGTTGGGCGTGCAGCAGGCACTTGGTCTGGACAATCGCCAAGTCCTTCGTGACTTCTCGGATGGGGCACGGTTGTCTCACCCACGCCATGGATGGACGTTCGAAGAACGCCACGCGAACACTGTGATCCAAAAGCAAGCGTGCGACTTGATGCCGAATTCGCGGAGGCTCCTCCCAGCGCGAGTTTGTGATGAGGAAGGCTTCGGCCATGTTTCCGCGGGACAACGCCACCTGGTCAGATTGCGGGAAATGGTGCGCGTTGGTCTTCCGGAGGGTACGCGGAGGGCTGTTGAGTCGAGCCCGAACCTTGCTCCGTGAAGAAATCGCCGCGTCCCTCCCACTCGACCAATTGTTCTTCCTGCTGCATTCGAATACGCACGCGAGCGACGATGATCATCATCGCGAAGAGGAACACATTGCTCCAGAGATTGCCTTGCTTGTTCGTGAGGAAAAACTGGTACGCAAACAGTGCCGCAAGCGATGCGACGGCAACTCGGCGCTGCGGATCATCTGCGAAGTGACGGTGGAGCCACAGGAGTGAACGCACGGTCGCCAGCAGCATCGCAGTGAAGACCAGCAGGCTGATGAGACCGAGTTCAGCGGTGATCTCGGCAAAGATGTTGTGGGGATACTCCTCCAGACCACCCGTCGCGGTCACTGCGCTGTATGCGTTGCCGCCGAGACCAAAAATCCATGCGAGCGGTTGCCGCGCCCACGCCTCCCCAAGCTCAAGAATGTTGCTCAGTCGATGGCTGCTGCCCTGCGCGATGTTCTTGGCGTCCCAGCGCGCGAGCACATCGAGAAACAGGACCTTCGATGCCACGAACAGTGTCCCACCGAGGACTGTGGTCACGAGAAAGACAGTGCCGAAGAAACCGCCAACACTTTTCAGCCTCCGGGCAACCGGAATGAACCCCACCACCACCGCCAACGCGAACACGAGTTGCCCACGCGATCCAGACTGAAGGGCAATGATTGAGCCGATCAAGAATGCGCCGATTCGGACCAAAGGAAACAGAACTCCGCCGGGCCCAGTCGTCACCAGCGCCGCGAAGATCATCACGATGCCGGCGAACTCACCCAAGACCAGTGGGTTCGTCCGAACCAACGCCGACAACACAAGACTGAGGCGCCCATCCTTGAAGGTAAAACTCGGATTGAACAAGATCGAGCCAAGGATGAACATCCCGATCAACATCACCCAGCGCGCGATGGGCATGACTTCGTCGATGCTTCGCAACAACAGAGGAAGCACAAGGACATACAGCACGAAGTAGGGCACGTTTGCCTGAATGAGCTTGAGCCCCGCGTCGGTCGAGGGCGACCATGCCAACGAAATCAGGTACCACGAATAGATGAAGAGTGTTCCAGCGAACGCTGGATTGAGCATGCCCCGCATGAGATCGCCCCGAGCAAGTGCGTCGCGGGCAACGCTCACCCCAACAACCAACGCCACGATGACATTGGCGAGCGCGGGTCGGCTCGCGAAAATGCCCACCGAGCCTTGGAGGGCTTGCTCAAAGACGTACATCGCAATGGCGAGCGCAGCCGCGGCGCGAGGAGAAAACACCGAGGCCACGCTCGTCAGGACGAACAACGCGAGCGTGACAATCTGGATCATGGGACGAACTTCGCTGCTTGGATGGTCACGACGATCTCAATCGCGCGCGGACATAGAGCACGCGCGCCTTCGAGCAATACGGCAGGCCCACGGCGACCGGGTGTCCGAACAGTTTTCGCGCGTAGTTTCGCAGTGAGTACCCAATGCCATCCATCCGATGTTGCGAGAGTCGCGCGACGGAGAATCCCGCATCCTCAACGAATCGGCTGATCTGGGAAACACCACCAAACATCAGGTGATCCGGCAGGGTCAGGGGACCGGGGAACTCCTCTCGCGTCACAAGGTCCGCTGCGTTGCCAGTCTTCAGGAAGACCTCGCCGCCCGGCGAGAGGAGTCCGCGCAAGGAGTTCATGAAGCCGCGAAAGTCAGGGAGATGAGAGAACACATCGATCAAGGAAATCGCGTCGTATGTGCCCTGAACTTCTTCCAACAGTCCGGTCTTCACCCGAATGCCGCGTGCCCGGGCATCCTCCGCCTTCGGAATCATGGGCTCGATGCCCTCCACAGTGCTTCCCGACGGGAGGACAGACTGCGCGCCCTCGACAAACTCACCAAACCCCGCGCCAACATCGAGCCAACGGACGGATGTGCCTCGGGTCATCCAATCGCCATACTCCGATCGGATGATGCTGCGCGCCTGCCGAACCTTCCATGCCATTCGCTTCCCCACGACATTGAGCTTGCGTTCCGTTTCGTGAACCCCAAGCTGCACTCCACGATCAATGTCCTCTTGACGCGGTCGTGGGTTTACATAGAGCAGCCCACAGCCATCGCACCGAACGCAGCAGAAGCCATTCTCAACCGCCCAAGGCTTGAAGCTGGGCGACTGGCAAAGGGGACACGCGATTTCTTGAGCCAACCGGTCCGCGGAACGCGTCATCCTGAGGAGTCTATCGACCCTGCATACCTCGAGAGATGAGCACAGCACGCTTCACGCTTGAGAGCGCATTGCTCCACAGCGACCACAACTGCGCAAAGACATCTGGTTGACTCACGCGTGTCGCAAGCAGCATGACCACCAACATGATGGGCGCAACAACAACCAGATTCACGATGTCGCCCCAGATGCCGAACAGGCTGAGTTCCCTCCCAATGATCGTCGCAAACGCTGCAAGCGGAATCCCAGTCAGCCACGGTGCGGCGAAAGACTTCAGGACCGTTGTCAGCGATTCGCCCATCGGTCGCACGCAGACCCACACTGCACAGGGAAGGCTGACAGCCCACAACAGGGTGCCGAGAACGGCGACCCCGAGGGCCCCGTGCGATGCGGCGACGAGCGGCAAAGCACTCCCCAACGCAAGAGCATGAATCAATTGCCAACCCAGGAATGCGCCGAACCTCCCTTGTGCGCGCAGCAATGCCATGGTCGGGGCTGAAGCAAAGAAGAACGCCTCGCTCATCGAAAGTGCCTCGAATACAGGGACAGCAACCTGCCAGCGATCGGGGAACACCGCGTTGAAGAGGCTTTGGGAAAAGACCGCTTGGCAGAGGCAGATCGGCACCACCACGGCACTGAGAACTCGAAGGGTCCGAAGGAAGGCCCTCACTTGACGTTGCGTGTCGTGTCCCAGTTGCACAAGCACAGGCTGCAGAACGCCCGACAACTGTCCCCCGAGGACTGCGTTGGCCTGCGCTGCAAGGTTGAACGCAAAGGCGTAGATCCCGGTTTGTGCCTGACTGCCGAAATACCCCAACATCAGGATGGGAAGCGTGTCAACCACACTGTGCACATACTGTGCAAAGCCTGCAACACGAAAGTCCCGCGCGATGCCGCGGACTTGTTCCACGGAGACGCCAGCATGCTCCTGCGAAGGGCCGCCTCGCAGCAGTCGATAGGCAACAGCCTTGGCGATGGCGACAAGGGAGAGAGGAAGCACCATGGCCCAAGCTGCGGCTCCCATGAACGCGAGAGCAACAGTCAGCACTGATCCACAAAGTTGCAGCGTTCCGTCGACCACAGCAATCGTGCGGTAGCGAAAACCCATTCGAAGTGCGACGAGACTCGTCACCTGCAGGGCTTCGGCCAACACTCGGAACAGTGACGCACCAAGGAGCGCCAACAGCGCACTCGACGGAAACTGCCGATAGGTGAGGGCGATCAGCGGCGAACACAGCGCGACGGCAGCGATCACCAAGATGCTCCAGCGAAGGGCGACTCGTGCGGCAGTCGCTGCAAGCAGCGAAAACGAAGCACCTCGGCTGACCAGCACGTCGCCCATGTTGAGCGGTGGAAGCACGCAGAAGAACTTCGTCAGGACGGTCACCAGCGATGCGAGCGCGACATCCTCTTCGGACAAGCGAAAGGCGATCGCCCAGGTGGCAACGAGCACCGCGCCCTTGTTCAGGATTGCCTGCCCAGAAGTCCACAGCGTCCCCCCGACTGCTGTGGAAGTGAGGCTGGGCGTCGCCGGCGCACGGAGACGGGAGTCGCCCTGCGTTTCGGCGGCGTTCGTCACTTGATTGCCCGAAACAGTCGCTGCGCCACGCCGAAGAGCGCGACTTCTGAACCGTACTGGTCATGAGACTTCCGAGGACGAGCGATGTACGCATCGAGATCGGCACGCGTCCACCGCATCTTCTTCAGGAAGTAGGCAATGTCGTCCTCCAGCGCCTGCTGGCTCGGATAGGCGATGCCACCCATGAGCTCCAATGCATGCGAGCGACTCATGTCCCCACTCATCACCAACGAGCTGAGATGGACAACTCGCTTGTCGACGCCGAACTTTCTCGGCAGGATGTAGCCCTGGTAGAAGCGGGTGAAGACCGACTCGTAGTGTTTGTACGGATAGGGCTTGTACCCACAATGCTCTTGCAGGTACGCGAGCGCCTCCGACTTGCGGAAGGGCATGAGATCCAGGAACCAGACGAGGCGGATCTTGTGCCAGAGCGAGTACCACCCGGCGGCGACCGTGCCGATGGCGGGGAAAGTCTTGATCTTGACGCGGCCGCGACGGGCAATGGAGACGATGTTCTTCCGATCAAACTTGTTCCACACCCACTCTGGCGGCATGTGCATACCCTCGGTCGCGCGATTCAATCCCGACAGCATGTGGCGCAGCCTGTGCCGAGCCGCCGAGCGAAAGTTCACCGCGTACATCGCATTGTCGTAGAGGAGCTCGACATCGATGACATCGGCATCGAAGAAGGCTTGCATCAGACCGCGATACTCCTGCCAGTCGATGACATGGGTGTAGAGATCAACCCCCAGACCACGCACCAGATTGGCAATGTTGTTCTGGGCAAGCTCGGAGTTCCAACCGTTGTCCATGTGGACTGCAAGTGGCCGCAGCCCCAACTGCACCGCCTTCACAAGCACCCAAGAACTGTCCACACCTCCAGACACACCAACAATGCAGTCGTATCGCTTGCCCTTCCCGAGCGCCTTCACTTCCGCAACCAACGCATCCAGCTTCGCGCTCTGCTCGGCGGGGTCTGGCGAGATCACATGGGCTGCTTCCCGCTCAAACTCCTGACAGAAGTTGCAAACCCCCTGCGAATCGAATCGAATTCCGGGAATCGTCGTATCCATAATGCACCGAGCGCACACGCGCTTCTGTGGGTTCATCGTTGGACCCCCTGGAGCAACGCCTCCAACTCCTGGTAACGCGGATAGGTGATCAAGACTGCCCGATGCGGTCCATAGAAAACAAAGAATGCTCCCGCGCTCACGGCACTCGCACCAGCCTCCACAGCCTGCCGAATGTCCGCCAACGATCCCACTCCCCCACCGGCAATCAACGGAACCGAAAGTTGCCCTGCCGCTTCGCGTATGAGCGCGACATCCATCCCCTTCATCATGCCATCCCGGTCGACGGCATTGAGCATGATCTCCCCTGCGCCATGGGAGACGGCTGCCTGCAACAACTCATGCCATTGCCGAGAATCATCCATGCGTTTCGCAGCGTGGTAGGCAAATCGCCTCCCAAACAGTCCAGACCGAACATCCAAGCTGAACAGGACGCTCTGACTGCCAAAGACATCGGCGATCTCGCGAAGGATCTTCATGTCGCTCAGCGCAGCCGACTGGATGCAGACCTTCTCCACCCCAAGCGCGAACAGTTGCCGCGCCTGTTCCAGTGAACGGACACCACCTCCATAACAGAGCGGCATCATGCACTCGCCCGCACACTGACCTATCAGTTCGAAGTCCGGTTCGCCGCCCTCACGGCTCGCTTCAATGTCGAGCACCATGAGTTCGTCCACCTCCTTCTCGTTGAAAATCCGAATCGCATTGATCGGGTCCCCCACGTAGACGGGATCCCGGAATCGCTTCGTCTTGACAAGACCGCCTTGGCGGAGCAGGAGACAGGGAATGACTCGGTGCTTCAGCACGGCAACTCCACGAACTTGCGGATCAGTCCCAGCCCGAAGCGGTGACTCTTTTCTGGGTGAAACTGAGCGCCCATCACATTGTCACGCTGGAATGCTGCCGTGACATCGGATCCGTAGCGAGTGGTCGCGATGACATCCTCTTGCTGACTGCACACCGCGTGATAGGAGTGCACAAAGTAGAAGCGCTGCTCACCATCGGTGCGAGCAATCAGGGGATTGTCCCGGCACACCACAATCGTATTCCACCCCATATGAGGAATCTTGAGCGATGACCCCTCTGGAAACTTGAAACGACGCACCTGCGCATCGATCCAACCAAGCCCAGGCAGAACACCCTCCTCGCTCGAGCGGCACATCAGTTGCATCCCGAGGCAGATGCCCAACACAGGACGCTTGAGTTGCGTTGCAAACTCGTGCAGTGGCTGACTCCAGCCTTCATCATGGAGAGAGCGCATACCGTGATCAAATGCCCCCACTCCAGGAATGATGATCTTGGAACACTCGCGTACTTGCTCCGGCCGCGCAAGGAGAGTGGCCTGACCTCCCGCGCGTGCAACCGTGTTGACCACCGATGCAAAGTTGCCGCAGGCGATGGATGGGATGCCGATGTGCATGGGGAGTGGCTCAAGGGAGGCAAGACACGCGTACCTTCACAATCACTGCGGTGGCAAAGTCCTATCGGCTGCCCACTGTCTGATGTCCATCATCGAACGGACGATCGCGTCTGATGTTGCCGTCGAAAGCGCCTGTCTGACTTGGGGATCAGACCACGCTCCCGGGGCTTGTCCTTCCAAGAAGTCCTTGGTCAGCGCACTGCGCCACTCATCCGGACCAAAGTTCGGCTCGACCACTCCCGAGTGGGTCTTTCCTTGAATGGCCACATCGAGGAAGTACTCCATCGCGGTCCAGAGGGCGACTCCGGAAGCCCCAGCCTCCAGAGTGAGAACAACCTGTTGCTCGATGAAGAATCGGCGGGGGATGAGGCGGGCATAGGGGGCCTTCCCCCCGGGTGTCCAGAACGGATCGATCGTCGGCAGAACTGGCTTGCCTCCTGCACACAAACGCGCTGCCCCGACCTGAGCGACGCGCCACGCCCGCTCAGCACGAAGGGTGGACTCCACATTGACCGGGGTCTGCATCGCAGGGTCATACTTGCCATACACCGTCGGGCTCACCCAATCGAGCTGCGATGTGATTGGGTCAAACATAGCGACCGCCTCGACAAGTCTCTTTCTCTTGTCTTCGTCGCTCAAACGGTCCCAGCTTGATCCGTCCATCCACAGGTCCAAGTTTGGGACTCCGTAGTACGTCCACTTCGTCTGCGGGAACTCGGTCTTGACCGCCTGCACGAGCGCAACCATGGTCATCACCGTGCGCTTCCACTCTGGAGACGGCGGACCCTTCTTCAGGTTTTCGATGAATGGATCCTCAAAGTCAAGCATGCCCCAGTCTGGCCGTACCCCCTGTGTTTCCCGCCGAATTGCCTCGACAACCTTGCCCGAATCGATCTGCCCCGTCTTGCCCGCATTCGGATCAGCACTCTGGTAGCACACATAGAACTTCTGGGCACCCATGATTCGCGCCCGCTCGCGCGCGTTCGCACTCGGCAGCACATCGAACAGAATGATCGGATCAGGGGTCACCGCAGGCTGCGCCTCGGCCCGACCCGCAGCGGAGTCCGCCTGTGCCGCCAATGCCGAGCCGGCATGGACCGACCGAGCAGCATCACACACCGCTGCGCTGATCAGGATGGCGAAAACAACCAGCGAACCACCCCTCATTGATCATGCCCCTGCCCCACGGGCATCGCGTGGCCGGCGTTCCGAAGCGTGCGCTCGCGTGCGGCGACTTCCAAGTCGGCGTCCACCATCATCGCGGCGAGTTGTTCGACGGTGCAGGTCGCTTGCCACCCCAACTTGGTGCGCGCCTTCGCTGGATCGCCGAGCAACTCGTCCACCTCCGCCGGGCGGAAGTAGCGCGGGTCGATCTCGATGAAATCGCCCGCATCAAGCCCCACATGCGCGAACGCCAGTTCACAGAAGCGGCGGACGGCAATCATCTTCCCGGTCGCCACAACGAAGTCGTCGCCCGTTGGCTGCTGCAACATGCGCCACATGGCATCGACATATTCACCCGCGAATCCCCAGTCGCGCTGCGCGTCGAGATTGCCGAGGTACAGCTTCTGCTGAAGTCCCAACTTGATGCGCCCGACCGCCCGCGTGATCTTGCGCGTCACGAAGGTCTCGCCGCGCCGCGGACTTTCATGGTTGAAGAGGATGCCGCAACTGATGTGCATTCCGTAACTCTCGCGGTAGTTCACCGCGATCGAATGGGCAAAGACCTTCGCGCATCCATAGGGCGACCGCGGATGGAACGGCGTGGTCTCGCGCTGCGGCACCTCCGCGACCTTGCCATACATCTCACTGGAACTTGCCTGGTAGAAGCGGACCTTTCGCCCCGTCTGCCGTTCATGGATGCGCTGCGCCTCCAGCAGCCGCATCGTCCCCGTCGCCACGGCATCCACCGTGTAGACCGGCTGATCAAACGATACGCGGACATGGCTCTGCGCTCCCAAGTTGTAGATCTCATCCGGCTCCGCCTTGCCGAGCACCTCGAGCAGTCCCGTCCCGTCGGTCAGGTCGCCGTAATGCAGCCGCAGGCGCGCGCCGCGTTCATGCGGATCCTGATAGATGTGATCGATGCGCGAAGTGTTGAAGGAGGAACTGCGGCGGATGATGCCGTGCACCTCGTAGCCCTTTGCCAGCAGCAACTCGGCGAGGTAACTGCCGTCCTGCCCCGTGATCCCCGTGATCAGTGCCTTGCGCATCGCCGTCATGAACGCAGGATAGACGAGCACCGGTCACGGCGACTGCCGCCGAACGAGGGCGATCGCCGGACGCCCGAACCCACTCATGGAAAGGATGACTACCTTCTGCCCCATCATGAGAACTCCGTCGCTCGTCACACGAGTTCTTCCCCTGCTCACCGCTGCATGCTCGAGCATGGAGACGCTGCCTCCCACCCCGCACCTTCTTCGCGATGGATCGGGGTCAGCCAAGTTGGCTGCACTCGCCGAACCGCTGCGAAAGCCAGACATGGAAATCCTCTATGTCACGGATCGATCGGAAGTCGGGCGAAGTGATCGCGGACCCGAGTACAGCTTCGGTCGAGCGACTGCCTTGGCATTCGGGTCGGCCACCGTTGCTCTCAAGCCAACGCCGACCTGGGAGGAACTGGTGCGTCTGAGCGGGCAGGGCGATGAGCAACCATCGATCGCGCTCGAAATGACCAAGGTCGATGAGGTGGGAAAGGTGGTCCTGACGCCGCAGTCGCTCGAAGTCGTCGAGCGAAAACTGCAGCGCACGGCGGAATCTCAGCGAGATCTGGAGTTGGCAAAAGCACAGTTCGTGGCGCTGGTGAAATCGCGACTCGATCAAACGGCGAGCAAGGATGTGTATCTGTATGTCCACGGCTTCAACAACAGCTTCTATGACGCCATCGCTCGCTCCGCCATTTTGTGGCATTCGATAGCGCGGCAAGGCGTCTTCATCGCGTACACATGGCCCGCGGGACACGGCGGACCGTTTGGCTACTTCTATGACCGCGAGTCAGGAGAGTTCACCATCTTCCACCTGCGTGAGATGCTGAAGGTGCTGGCCGAGGTGCCTGGTCTCGAGCGACTTCACATCATCGCCCACAGTCGCGGAACAGATGTGGCCACCACCGCGCTGCGTGAAATCAACATCGCGTGCCGCGCGAAGGGCGAAGATCCGCAGCACGCACTGAAACTGGAGACCCTGATGCTGGCGGCTCCCGATCTCGATCTCGAAGTGTTTTCACAACGATTCTGGCTCGAGAATCTCGGCGCCGTCCCGAAGCGAACCGTGGTGTATTTCTCGAGCGAAGATGAAGCAATCGGCCTCTCGCGCTGGCTTTTCGACAGCAAGGGACGCATCGGAACGCTGTCGCAGATCCCCTTCTCCGCGACGCAGGTGGCGCTCATCCGACAAATGCCGAACATCCAGTTGATCGAGTGTCAGGTCCAAGGATTCGCATCCTCGCATGCCTATGTATTCGGCAATCCCGCCGCGATGAGTGATGTGGTCGCCGTGCTGCGTGACCGCCGCGATGCAGGAGCGAGCAACGGACGACCGCTCAAGCCCATGGGCAACGGCGCTTGGCTGCTGACAAACGACTACTGCGCGGAGGTCGGCGAGACGGATGCCGACCTGCCGAGTTCGAAGTGAATGTGGACAGCGACAGTCCCGCGCATTCGGAGCGCGCCGAAACTCCGACCCCACAGTCGCCGTCGCGGCGATTCCATCGTGGGAAGGCTGTGACCGTCGTGGCGCTGGCGCCGCTCGCAGCCTGGGCGTGTACTGCGCTGACTCTGTGCTTGCCGCTGCCGGGAGGGCTTCGACCAAGTGTTCCCTTCGTGGTCATCCTTGCGGCAAGCTTGGTTCTGTGGCATGCCCCAAGCCTGCGGAGGGCGATCCTGCTGCTTCTGGGCATCTCCGCGGCAGGCATCCTGACATTCTTGGCGCAGCGCCCCTCGCACAACCGCGACTGGTCCCCCGAGGTTTCGGCGCTGCCGTGGGCAGAAATGGAGGGCGATCGAATCACCATCCACAACATTCGCACGTGTTCCTACCGCAGCGAACATGACTTCGATCTGCGCTACCGCGATGACACCTTCGACCTGTCGCGCCTGACCGATGTGGATCTCTTTCAGGTGTACTGGGGAAGTTCGCTGATCGCACACACGATGCTCAGCTTCGGCTTCGATGACGGGCGTCGCGTGTGTCTCTCCGTCGAAACGCGCCGTGAGCGCGGCGAACGGTACGACGCCCTCAAGGGATTCTTCCGGCAGTATGAACTGATTTGCATCTGGGGTGATGAAACCGATCTTGTCCGACTGCGAACTGATTTTCGCGGCGAGCAAGTCTTCGTCTATCGCCTCTGCATTCCATTGGAGCGCGAGCGACAGGCACTGCTGGCGTTCCTGCAACTGACCAACGACATCCGCGATCAACCGCAGTGGTACAACGCACTGCTCGACAACTGTACGACCACGCTCATCGGACACACGCGCGCCATCATCAACCCAGATGCTGCGCTCGACTGGCGCTGGATCGCCAACGGATCCTTGCATGAGGTGATGCACGAGCGTGGCACGATTGACTCATCCGTCCCGCTCGAGACGCTTCGCCAACGAGGCTTCGTGAACGGCCGCGCAGCGGCGGACCTGCAAGGCGTTGACTACTCACGCCGCATCCGTCAGTATTGATTGCCCCCCCACTCCTTGCGGCGCAAACCGAGCGGAAGGTGCGGAAGTGTCGTGATCATGGAGATGGCGATGCTGGCCACGGCGATTGCATTCACGGCGAACTTGGGGCACCGCCGAGAGGCCAAAAACAACGGGAGACGGCCTCGCGACCGTCTCCCAATTCAAGCGGACAGGGTGGGATTCGAACCCACGATACGGTTACCCGTATACAGCATTTCCAATGCTGCTCCTTCAACCGCTCGGACACCTGTCCATGTACCCAATGGTCGGGACAGACCTAGTCTAGCGGAGAAGTGAGGCGGTCCGCTCAAGGTGAAAGATCTGGACTCGATGGCATCCTGCTCGTGGACAAGCCGGTCGGCCCCACAAGCATGCGAGCGGTCGAGCGTGTGCGCCGTGCGGCGGGCGGGGTGCGCTGTGGGCATGCGGGGACGCTCGATCCACTTGCGAGCGGGCTGCTCGTGGTTGGGCTTGGCTCGTGCACGAAACAGTTGGGTCAGTGGATGGCGGGCGACAAGCGGTACGAGAGCCTGATGGATCTGTCGGCGTTCACGGCAACGGATGACAGTGAGGGCGCGATGGAGGTCGTGCAGGTGTCGGCGCCGCCCTCGCTGGAGCGGGTGAAGGGCGCGGTGAACTCGTTTGTCGGAGAGATCATGCAGGCGCCGCCAGCGTTCAGTGCGGTGAAGATCGCGGGGCACCGCGCGTATGACCTCGCGCGGCGCGACGTACGCGCAGGTGGCAATGCAGGATCGGTGCAGCCGCAGGCGCGCGCAGTGCGCGTGCATGGGATTGATGTGGTTGCGTGGGAGTGGCCGCTGCTGACGGTGCGAATCCACTGCGACAAGGGTTTCTACGTACGAAGCCTTGCACGCGATCTCGGCAGGGCGCTCGGGACGGGCGGCTTTTGCCGCTCGATCCGCCGAACATGGAGCGCACCGTTCCAACTCGAGGATGCGATGCCGCTCGATGCGTTGCCGCCTCGGCTGCTGCAGGAGCACCTGCGCGCGGCGCCAGAGGTTCAGGGCTGAACGGACGTGCCGCGTGCGATCTTGCCCGCGGTGCGCGCGGCAGCATCTGCGCGGATCGACTGCAGAATCAGGATCGCCATGCCGATGAGGAGAACGACATCGGCGATGTTGAAGACCCAAGGAAAAATCTCGCGCGATCCGCCTGGCCAACAGAGCTGGAACGGCAGGTCGCGGCGCGGCAGCATGTGGAGGAAGTCTCGGACGGCGCCGAAAGTGATGCGATCGTAAAGATTGCCGATCCCGCCGGCGAGGACGAGGCCGAGTGCGATGTGCGAAACGGTCGAACTCGCCCGCGTCCAGAAAGCGAAGAGCACGAGACCGACCGAGACAGCGACAACGGTGAGCACGATGAACATGCCGCGTGCATCCTGCCCGATGCCGAAGACCGCGCCGTGGTTGACCACGAGGTGGAAGTCGAGCAAGTCAGGCGAGAGAACTTGAACGCCGCTGTGCCACGGCAGGCGATAGGCGGGATCCGCGACGACCTCGCGCGGCGCAAGGACGATGGGGTCGCCCGCGACCGTGGCGAAGGCTGCGTGCTTGCTCCAGAGATCCGCAGTGAGCGTGAGTGCCCACACGCAGAGCAGCACGGCCCACGCGCGCGGCGAGCGCCACGCAGGGCCGTCGGCGTTCACACAAGACCTCTGCTCTTCTCCACGATCCGCTCGGACTCGACGGTGTACTTCGCCCATGGCTTCGCATCGAGTCGCGCCTTGGGAATGGGCTTGCCCGTCATCAGGCAAAGTCCATAGGTGAGGTCCTTGATGCGAGCAAGCGCGTCATCCACTTCACGCACGATCTCTCGGTCGTGCTGCGCGAACTCGAGGGCGAAGCCCTGCTCGAAGGTGTCCGTACCGATGTCCGCCATGTGCAGCGGCATCGTGGAAAGTCCGCCGTCACTGCTCTTGAGCGCTTCGCGCTCTGTGTCATCGACGCGGCCGACGAGCTCGGCGCGAAGTCGCAGCAAGATGTCGTGGTAGCGGTCGAGATCGCGCGGGGAGAGCTTCGTCCTGCCGAGTTTCAGGGTCTGCGGCTCCTGCTCCACGGTGGACGCAAGCTTGGGCGCGGCCTTGCGCTTGACGACCTTGATCCCCTTCATCGAGAGAACGCGCACGCGGCGCCCGTTGATGATGACGAAGCCGGCAGGCGCCTTCTGCGTGCTTGCCGCCGCCACCGCTGCCTCCGCCACGGACCGCGCGTTGGCGAAGTCGATCTTCTTGCGCGACTCTTTCGGCTTCTCGCCCGCGCGGGTTGGCTTCGCCTTCGGACGCTGCTTCGCGATGACTGGTGGCGGTGCGCCCTTGGAACGCTTGGGCGGCGGAGGTGGCGGACCCACAATGCTCTCGGGCATCTCGTACACCTTTTTCGGTGGCGGAAGCTTGGTCAGCTGCGGCGCTGTGGGTGGCGCCTGCTTCTTCGCAATGAGCTGGGGCATCGGCTTCGCTGCCGCAGCCGCCTTGCCCCCTGCCGCCAAGACCGGCTTCTTGTCGGGCTTCTTTTCGGACTTCTTGTTGTCCTTCTCCGAGCCCTTGCCACTGCGGGCAGTCGAACGGGATGCGTTCTTCTTCTTGGATGCCACGCGTCTGTCCTCCTGGTTCGGCTGCGAACGCCCTCGTGATCGGGACCCTGTCCGCAGCCCTGCCATTCTAACGAAATCTCGCCAAAAAGTCAACGCGTTGTCAACACGCGCCCCTCGGGCGCGCGGGCGGTTGCGGCGTGCCCAACCCGTCCATCAGCGCGGCGCGCCGATGCGGCGGAACTTCTCGTAGCGCTGCGCCAGCAGCGTCTCGGTGTCGATCCTCGTCAAGTGCGTCAACTGCTCGACGATCCACGCCTGCACCGCCTGCGATGCGGCGCGCGGATTGCGGTGCGCACCCCCCACGGGCTCCGGGATCACCGCGTCCACAAGACCGTTCGCCAGATTGTCCTTCGCCGTCAGAGCCAACGCCTTCGCGGCCTGGGGGTTCGTGCGCTCATTCGCCTCCTTCCAGAGGATCGCCGCGCATCCCTCAGGCGAGATCACCGAGTACCAGGCGTTCTCCATCATCGCCACGCGATCCGAGACCGCGATGCCAAGCGCGCCGCCCGACCCACCTTCGCCGATGATGATCGTCACGATCGGCGTGCGCATGCGGCTCATCTCACGCAGGTTCACGGCGATCGCCTCCGCCTGTCCACGCTGCTCGCTGTCGATGCCTGGATACGCGCCAGGCGTGTCAACGAGCGTCACGATCGGCAGGCCGAACTTCTCCGCAAGCCGCATCTTCAGCAGCGCCTTGCGATAGCCCTCTGGATTGGCGCAGCCAAACCTGCAGGCGATGCGTTCGGGTGTCGTGCGCCCCTTCTGGTGACCGACGAGCAGCACTTTGAACGCCCCAAGCCGCGCAAACCCCGTGACAATCGCGGGATCATCGGCGAATCGGCGGTCGCCGTGCAACGGGCAAAAATCACGGCAGATGAGGTCGACATAATCGAGCGTCTGCGGCCGCGCGGGATGGCGAGCCACGCGGACCGTTTGCCAAGGGGTGAGTTCTCGATAGGTCTTTTCCAGAACGGTCTTGTGGGTGCCCCACAGCGTCGCCACCTCATCGGGTGACGCCGATCCCGATGCCTCGAGCGCCGCAATCTGCCGTTCCACCTCGGCCACGGACTGCTCAAAGTCGAGCAGCGCGACCGACCCAATCGAGTTCTGGGCCATGCGCAGATGGTACCGCCCATGCTATTGTTGTCGCATGGCTGAAACAGTTGTGGTGGTTGGTTTCGGCAGCATGGGCAGCGCACTGGTGACGGGTTGCATACGCGCCTCGGTGTTCACCGCCCGACAAATCACCGTCGTTGATTCCGATGCAGCGGCACGCGAGCGCGCCGAGCAGATTGGCTGCGCGGCGACAGTCGACCTCTCGCGAGTGTCGGGTGCGGACACCGTCGTGCTTGCCGTGAAGCCCCAGACATTCCCCGAGGCGGCGCTCGGCATCGGGCTTCTCAAGCCGGGCACCCTGGTCATCTCCGTGATGGCCGGCGTCTCCACCGCGCGGCTCATCGAGGCATTTGGCGCAGGCATCCACACGGTGCGCTGCATGCCCAATGTGGCCGCACAGGTTGGACTTGCGGTCACGACCTATTCAGCCGTCAGTGAGTGTTCCGACGCGAACCGCACGCGCGCCCTCCGCGTGCTCGGGTCGATCGGCTCGACCGTGGAGATTGCGGAGCATCTCTTCGATGCAGCCACCGCCACAAGCGGATCGGGGCCCGCCTATCTCTTCTTGCTCGCCGAGTCGATGATCGAAAGCGCGATGCGTTTGGGGTTCGACCGTCCGACGGCAGACCGCCTCGTTCGTCAGGCGCTGCTCGGCGCATCCACGCTTCTCGCGCGCGGTGACCGAAGTCCTGCGGAGCTGCGCGGAATGGTCACCAGTCAGGGCGGCACGACGAGCGCAGCGATGGCAGTGTTTGAATCGCATGGATTCCAGTCCATGATGCACAACGCGCTTCGCGCTGCACGGGATCGAGGGCGCGATCTTGCAGCGGCTGCCGCACGGCAGGCCAGTCCCTCGCCAGCCGTTACGGGCGGTACATGACCAACGGATCGACTGCCGGCGTCCTTGCCGTCGACGTCGATGGCGTTCGGAAGACCTACGGTCGCCGCATTCGTGCGCTCCAAGGCGTTGCGCTGCATGTCGCGCCTGGCGAAATCTTCGGCCTGCTTGGCCCCAACGGCGCCGGCAAGAGCACTCTCGTGAAGGTTCTCATGACGCTCGTGCGCGCTGATGAGGCGCACGGCTCCGTCCTTGGACATCCTGTCGGTTCTTCCGCGGCGCTCGAAGGCATCGGCTACCTGCCCGAGCACCATCGATTCCCCGCGTTCCTGACAGGTCGACAGGCTGTGGAGTTCAGCGGCGCGATGTCCAAAGTGGACCGCCCGACGCGAAAGCGCCGTGCCGCCCACTTGCTCGATCGAGTCGGTCTTGGATCGTGGATGGACCGCAAGCTCGGCTCGTACTCCAAGGGCATGAAGCAGCGCGCTGGACTCGCGGCCGCGCTGGTGAACGATCCGCAACTGGTGGTACTCGACGAGCCGACGGATGGCGTCGATCCCGTCGGCCGCCGCGAAATCCGCGACCTACTCGTGGAGATGCGCGCGGAGGGGCGCACGGTGCTGCTGAACTCCCACTTGCTGTCTGAGGTGGAAGGCGTCTGTGACCGTGTCGGCATTCTTGTGCAGGGTCGGCTCGCGGCGCAAGGCACGATCGACGAACTGACCGCGTCGAGCCGCCGCTATGAGATCGTCATTGCGGGCGAGGCACCCAGCTGGTGCGACGCGGAAACGCGCATCGAGAGCGTTCCAGCTGGGACGCTGCAAAGCGTCGGCATCGCGGGCGCCGGGACAAAACTGATGTTCCTCGGTCTCGATGCACCCGGCGCGCAGCCGCTGCTCGACCGACTCCGCGCGGAAGGGCGAACGGTGGTCTCGGTGCACACCGTGCGCGAATCGCTCGAGGATCTCTTCCTTCGCGCCGTCACGGATCCTTCAACGGGGCTCATCCTCAAGCCAGGTGCGGCGCGATGACGCAGACGGCCGCGATTTTCCTGAGTGCCTACCGCGAACTCAGCGCGCGGCGCCTCTTCTGGCTCGCGCTTGTCATCAATGTTCTGGTGGTGGCGCTCTTCGCGTCGCTTGGCATCAACGAGCAAGGCATCGGCTTCCTCGGATGGACCTTTGACAGCCCCTTCTACAACACCACCACCACCTCACCCGAGACCTTCTACAAGTCTCTGTTCGTTGCGCTCGGCGTGGATTGGTGGCTTGGGCTGATCGCCACACTGCTCGCTCTGGTGACGACATGCGGGATCATCCCCGATCTGGTCGCGCCGGGTTCGATCGATTTGCTGCTCGCCAAGCCGATCGGGCGCGCGCGCCTCTTTCTCACGAAGTACGCCACGGGGCTTCTGTTCGCGGCGCTGCAAGTGAGCGTCTTTTCTCTGGCGAGTTTCGCGGCGATCGGCCTACGCGGCGGAGTGTGGGAGTGGGGACTCTTCCTCGCCGTACCCATCGTCACATTCTTCTACAGCCTGCTGTACTGCATCTGCGCGCTCGTGGGGATGTTGACGAAGTCTTCGGTCGCTTCACTGATCCTGACGCTGCTGGCGTGGACGGTGATCTTCTCGGTGAATCTCTCCGAGTCGATCGTTGTGGCTGGTCGCATCGCCAACTCGCTGGAGACTGCTGCAATCGAGAAGGAACTTGCTGCGGGCGTGACGAAGGATGGTTCAGAGCCGCTGCAGGAAGATGACATCGACGCGCTGCGCACGGACTTGCAGAAAGCGAAGGACAACCGCACCAACTGGGACCGCGCCTACTTCTGGTTCCACGGGATCAAGTCGTTCGTCCCCAAGACGGGCGACACGCTCGAACTGCTCGATCGGTGGCTGCTCGCATCTGCCTCGATGCCCACGCGCGATCCAGATTCGGAGCGCGGTCCGCAGCGTGCGTTCGGGCCTCGACGGGTGAAGCGCGGCGAATACGAGCGTGCGCTCAAGGACGAGGAGCGTTCGCGCTCGATCGTCTGGGTGCTGGGAACGAGTGCTGCGTTCGAAGCGGGAATCCTGCTGCTGGCGACCGTTGTCTTCGTGCGGCGCGATTACTGAGCGCGGCGCGCAGGCTTCTTGCTCGTCGCAGGGGCTTTCGGCGTTGACTTGGCTGGCAGCGGAAACTGCGAGACATAGTCTGGCTTCAGGAAGAAGTAATAGAGCGTGCCCTCCGCGTACTGACCGCCCGCAAGGATCTCCGCGCTCGGACCGATGCCCATGAAGATGTCGGCGCGCCCGGGTGCGCGGATCGCGCCGCCCGTGTCCTGATCGAGCATGAAGCGCTGGAAAACCGATTTGGACGATCCGTAGGTTGCCCCCATCGTGTCGACGAACGTGACGCCGCCCGGTGGATACACGCTCTTGTCGGTTGCGAGCGACGCCTGATCGGTGACCTTCACGCCGAGGCTGCCCGCCGGCCATGTCTTGCCGTCATACTCCTGGAAGAACACGAAGCGGTTGTTCATGTTCATGTAACGCTCGACGCTTGCTGGATCCTTCTCGAAGAGGCGGCGGACCGCTGTGAGACTCAGTTGATCCGCCGGAATCAGTCCCGCCTTCATGAGGCTGGTGCCGAGACCGACATACTCGCCGTCCGTCGCACCTGCATAGCCGATGAAGAGGATGCGTCCGTCCGTCAGCGTCAACTTTGCGCTGCCGTTGATCTGCACGATGTACGCGTCGAGCGCTGTCGGGAACCAGGCGAGTTCAAGTCCCTTCAGCATGCCGCTCGACTCGATCTCGGCGCGGTTGGGCCACGGGACAACCGAACTTTCGGAGACGCGCCGACCGAGCGCCTTGCCCGTGACTGGATCGGTCTCGAGTTCCTTGGGTCGTCGGTACACGGGGAAGTCGAAGCCAGGCTGCCGAGTCAGGCTTGCGCGGAACTCTGGCGCGAAGTAGCCAGTGAAGAGCACACCGCCCTTGCCGTTCCATCCTTTGGTCTGATAGCAGTCGAACATCTGCTTCAGTGCCGCCGTGAACGCATCCGAGCTCGCACTGTCGGTCAGCACCTGCTGGAACGCCATGATGCTTGCCGATGCCTGATCCCATGTCGCAACATCGGGGAAGGGAAACATCTGCGGGAATCGTGTGCGGCTCGATGGCGCCTCGAACCACTTTTGGCTCTGCATGAGTGCCTCGGTGAGATAGGCATCGCGCCCATCCCACGCCTTGGTGAGGTCAGGCCATGGTTCCTCTGGGCCGAGTTTGCGCAGCGCGCACTCCCCCGGCGCGAGCGGGCGGGCGAAGTCGGCAGTGGGTGCGGGCGGCGGCGGCGTCTCGCAGCCTGCAAGCAGGGCGAGCGTGATGGTGGCGAGAATCGTGGTGTGGTGGATGCGTCCGTGCATAGGGCAAGATGGTACGGGATCGGGGTGCGTGATTTCGTCCCGCCTGCGCTATCATCGGCAGATGGAGGTACTCGCCATGATCACGGCCCAACCGTTCTTGCTCGCTTGGGGATTCTCTGGATGGGAACTCGCCATCCTCTTGGTCCTTGGGCTGTTGATTTTCGGGCGTCGCCTGCCGGAGCTGGGACGGTCCGTCGGCAAGACGATCGTCGAGTTCAAGAAGGGCTTGGCTGGCATCGAGTCGGATGTCAACAACTCCGCCAACTCGTCTTCGGCCTCGTCACCGCCATCGGCGCTGCCCGCGGGCGACCGTTCGATTGGCGTTGCCTCGAAGGATCCGCTGCAACAGCCAAAGAACTGACCGTTTCGGACGGCGTTTTTGCGTCCACCTTCGGGAGCCCACCTGCTGGGATCCGATTTCTGGGGTCAACTTTCTGGGGTACAGGGCGGAGCGGGAGAAGTTTCGGCAGATTTCGGCGAGGGCGTTCTGCGTCCTTCTATGGTGCCCGCGGCACGACGGCAGTCATCAAACGGGGACGAGCCACGGCGAGCCATGTTCGGTCTGGAGCGGTTGTTTCGCTCTTCTCTTCCTGGGGGATCTCACGATGTCATTCCTTTCACACGCTTCGCTTGTTGCCGGCCACTTTCTCAGTTGCCGCGTCCGTCCAGTTCTTGCTTGGAGTCCGCTGAACGCCCGCGCGGATCGTTCGCCGCGAGTGGGAACAACGCCCACAAGTCAAGCGATCGGTGCTGCCCTTGTGGCGATGGGGGCTTTCGTGTTGCCTTGCGCGGCGGAGCCGAAGCAAGATGTACCGCCGACGACTCCCCCCTGTCCCTCCCTCGAGTGGCCGTGCGACGAAGCGCCACCAAGAACGGAGGACCCCATCTCGCAACTCTGCCAGTGTGGTCCAGGCGAGTGGTTTCGTTATCCACGCGCACCCATGATGAACCCTCTCACCGACCAAGAGGACTTCGGTCGCACGAACGAGCAGTTTGTCACTTGGCGATGGACGCGCTGTCGTTCCGCCACACCGACGAGCGCTTCTGCCTCGACGGCTCTTCACGGACAAAGCACCTTTTGGCACGCAGGTACGCGATCAGATACGGCATTCGCGAACTTCGCCGGCGGTTTCAACGAACGCTGGCTCGGATCCATGCCAGCATGTCCGCGGCTTTGCTTGCTCGCCGCATCGGGGGGCGGCAGCGTGACCGTCGGCGTCTCCTGCTCCGCTCGGCAAGGTTGCTCATCGACCGCTGGCGGCACATGCACGGGCAGTGCATCGAGTCGCGGCAAGGCGAAAGCAACCATCGACTCGACCGCCATCCAAGCATCGGCGCAGTTCAACTCGAGTGAAAACAACACGCGCATTCAAGGCAATGTCGGCATTCCGCTGCCCATCTCCACCGCCTCGATCGAGGGCAGTCTCTCTGCCGAGGGCAGTTGGCAAGTGAAGGGCGAGGGCAGTGCCATCGGCGTGCTCGCTTTCTCTGTGAAGCCTGATCGCACCTACTGTGCGCTTACGAATCTCCCGGTCATTGCGCAGTGGTCGGGTGCAGCGGCAGTCGCGATCGCTGCGGGAGTGGATGGCAACGGAGCAGCAAGCGCCTCGGCGTCTGCAACGCTCACGCTGTCGATCCAGTGAGTGCCGATGCTCGAGCAATCGGTGTGGCTTCTGAACCGAGATTCCACGCGATGCACGAGCGGACGCACCCACAGGTGATGCACTGGGTTCAAAACATGGATTCCTCCATGCACAAATGCAGTCGTTGCCCGCCAGGATCGGTGGTGCGGCGAACTGGATTGGCTCGGGCGGGCGGGTCCCCGTCATGGTTGACGAAGGGGCTCGCCCTGCCCGCAGCGCTCGGATCCATCGTGATCTTCGCTGCATCAGCGGCACATGCGCTTGTGCACTCACCCGAAGATGGCGTTTCTTCGGCAAGCAGCGAGGATGCGGTCGATCTGGTCGACTCTCGCCTCGTCGACTCCTTCCGTGCGACGGCAGCCACTCTGCAGGATGCCTTCGCGGCAGCGGATCACATGCTGCTCGCTCGGCGCAAGCAGGCGGTGGATCTCTCACTCGCTCCACCCCTGCTCCTGATGCAGATCCTCCGCGGCGACCCACCGCGGCAGTGGCTCGCGTTGCTCGACGACTGTTACGGGGCTTCGCCCGCTGCGGCGCACGAAGGGCCTGCCCCTGCAGAGATCGTTCGCTCGCTCGAGGCACTCGCGCGCATGGCGGGTCCGATTGGCATCCGTTGGCGTTCGCGTGCGCAGGGCGGCGGAGGCAGCGAGTGCGGCATGACGATCGAATGGACTGGGCGAGTCAGTGCAGATGGTTTCGAGGTCCAAAGCGATTGGTGCAGCCCAAGCATCGGGCAGCGCGGAGGCAACTACCCGCTGCCGGCCGATCGCACAGTCGTGTCATGTGATCCCAAGTCCATGCATGTCCGTGTGGAAGGCAGTCCAACGCATCTCACCGAGTCGTGGCCGACGGAAGCGTCTCAGTTCATCCATCTGGGTGATGTCTACGACCCGCTCGACACCCTGCGCGCTGCGTGGTGGAGTCGGACAATCAAGCAGCAATCCGACTCGTCCCGTGCTCGCCATGTGGAGTGGATACCTCTTGCGTCGGCTGCGCGCGACGCGAGCGATGGGACGACTGCGTCCGGAATCATCGGCAGCGGGATGCGATGGCGGATGCGAATGGCACTGCGCTCATGCGCGGCGAACCGAACCGCAGGGTTCACACTCACTCCACGTGCGGTTGCACTGCATCGACTCTCGCTCCGCCCTTCCACCGAAGTCCCTCTTGTGGAGGATGGCAGTGTCTTGGAAGTTGACTTTGCGCCTGTCTTCCGCGTCATCTCGAGTGACGCGCCAGAGTTCCTGCTGTTTCCACAGCGCATCCGCTGCCTGCAGGATGGGCATGAGTCGTGGCAGTGCGACATCGTCGAAGTTGGCGCCGCTTCCAAAGGGCTTCGCGAGCGGAGTATGGCGTGGTTCGAGGCGGTCGATGCACTGCAGCAAGTCCAGACGGTGTGGGATCTCTCGTCGCTGCCACTGCCACGACTCGACGAACAGACCACGGAGTCGGCTCCTTCCATACTGCTTGCGCAGTGCAGCGCGCGCGCCTGGTATGCGGGCATGCACGCCGACTGTGCACTGCTGTCGGAAACCTTGCAACAACTCCGCTTCCTGCTCGGGCGCGCGCTCACTCAGGAGGAGATTGCGTCTTCGATGATGGACGAGCTCTGCTGCTTCGCAGAGTCGATGGCCGCATCGGGCGCATCGGATCCGATTCTCCTGCTCTTGGAGACGCTGCACAGGAACGAGGCCGCCGCTCTGCCCGCCTGGCAGCGACGCGCGGCATGTCTGCGTGCAACGGCATCAGGGCGATTCTGGCAGGCGGACCATGTCGCATGGTCGGCGCTCTGCAGCGACTCGGCGGAAGCTGAGCGCGAACTCTGGCGGCGCATCCGCGAACACTTGTTGCCCTGGCGTCTTGCGCCCGTGCAATCGACCGCATCGGGAGGCGATCAAGCGGTCCTCGCCATGGGCTTGTGGATGGCCGCGCGCGAGCAGCACGCGGGAGTGGTGGAGTCGGTTGGCCTTCCACCGCCGAGCACGATCGATGGATTTCAGGCTGGTGCCTGCGCGCGGGAAATCTCTGCGATCTTCGCGGAGTGGGATCGCGATCAGGGCTTGGGCGCTGGTTCGGGCGCGGGCTCGGGCGCGGGCGCAGGTTCGGGCGCAGGTGCTGGTGCGGGCGCGGGGTCGGGCGCTGGTGCGGGTTCGGGCGCCGGCGCGGGCGTGATGCCAAGCGCCTCGCGAGCATCCGACGCGGCCCGGTCACGCTTTGCCTGCTCGGTTGCCTCGAGCGCCCGCATGAACGCCTCCTGCACGGCGCCCTCGCCGTGCACCATCTCGCCACCAAGGTGTCCCGCCGCCCCCATCGCGAGCGCCACCGCAATTAGGCCAAGCCGCCACCCTGCGATGAATGAGGTCGACGAACCACTCGCCTTCGAGCGCAGTACTCCCCCGCTTATCCACAGCGCGAACAGTGCTGCCGTACACCCAATCGCAGTCCATCGGTGCAGGAACAGATTCGAGTCACCCTCGCCGTACGACTCTGCGTTCATCCATCCAGTGAAACACGCGATCACGCCGGTCAGCGCAGCAATCCAGATGCACGCGAATGCGAACGGCGACGGCGCAGCACTCCCTCGCAGCGCAGCCCACACCTCTGCAGCAGCGGCAAGCAGGGCAAGCGCGAGCGGAAAGTGCAGCACCGCTGGGTGCAGCGTGCCCGCGAAGAATGCCCACGCATCGGTCACCTGATCTGCAAGGACGATCACCGAGACAAGGATAACCCTGCGACCTCTGCCCTATGCGCCGCCAGCGCGGCGAATGACCGACTCTCCGAATCGGCGCCGCAGCGCATCCGTCGCTGCATCCAGACGCCGCTCGCGGGCCGCGTTCGGATCTGGGAACAGTCCCTCAGCGTCCGCCGCGCCACCGAATCCTGAGAGCGATACGCCAAGCAGTCGCACAGGCGACCACTCCGCGGCGCGCCAGGCTTCGAGCAGCGCACTCGCGGTCCGCCACAGCTGCGCAGTCGAATCCGTCGGCGAAACATCGGATGCCTGCCGAGTCATCGTCGTGAAGTCAGGGCGCCGAATCTTGAGCGTCACCGTGCGCGCAGACAGTCCACGCGAGCGCAACTGCCCGCTGACACTCTCCACCTGTCGCAGCAGAATCTCGCGCAACTGCCGAGGATCGCTGATGTCCTCGCCAAAGGTCTCCTCATGCCCGATGCTCTTGCGTTCCAGATCGCTCTCCACGGGCCGATCATCGATTCCCTGCGCCAGAAGCCATGCTCGCTCGCCAGCCGATCCAAGATCCGCCTGGACTCGCTCTCGCGTCGCCGACTGCAGGTCCCCGAACTTCAGGTAGCCAAGCCGCCGAAAGCGCTCCTCAGCCACGGGCCCAACCCCCCACAATCGACTGATTTCCAGAGGCGCGAGGAACTCCATCAGTCCCACCGCAGGAACGATCACCAACCCGCGCGGCTTGCGAAGATCCGATGCGATCTTGGCCACGAACTTGCTCTGCGCAAGTCCCGCCGAACAGTCGAGTCCCGTCGACGCACGCACGCGGTCCACCAGTCGACGAACCGTCCGCGCGGCATCGCCGTGCAACCGTTCCGTACCCGTCAGATCCACGAATGCCTCATCGAGCGAGAGCGCCTCCACGGCGGGCGAGAACGACCGCAGAGCCTCCATGAACTGCCGGGACAGTTCGACATAGCGGCGCATGCGCACGGGGCGAACGATCGCGCTTGGGCAGCGACGCCGCGCCTCCGCCATCGGCATCGCCGAGCGGCAGCCCTGCGCACGCGCCTCGTAACTCGCCGCTGCCACCACGCTGCGCGGACCGAGACCACCGACGAGTACGGGACCATCACGGCAGGACGCGTCATCGAGCTGCTCGGCGCTCGCAAAGAACGCATCGAGGTCAACATGAACGATGGATCGGTCGCCGCGCACGCCCCGCGCAGACTAGGGAGAACGCTCAGCCCGCGACGAGTGCGCCACGACTTTCATCCCCAGCCACGCTGGCGCGAAACTCGCTTCCGCGCAGCACGAAGTCGGCAATCTGCTCGGCACTCGATGGCGGCGGCAACTCAGCCAAAGCACGCCGCATCTTGGCGCGCCGCTCGGGCGCCCCCATCAACTCCAGAATGCGCGCTCCAACTCCGCCGAGATTCCGCCGCGGGTCCACGCGATCCGTCTCGAGAAGCGCGCCACCCGCGTGCACGAGGGGCAGTGCGTTCTCGCGCTGATGCTGGTCCTTGTGATACGGGTACGGCGCGAAGATGGTCGGCACCTGATTGCACTGCGCCTCCGCCACACTGCTCGCGCCCGCGCGGCTGACCGCAAGTTCCGCAGCACCCCAGGCAACTCCCATGCGATGGAGGAACGGGATCACCGCAGCGCGGATACCCGCCTCGCGCCACGCACGCTCGTATCGGCTGACTCCCCCCGCAGGCGACGGACCGCACAGATGCAGCACCTGCCAATCAGCGAACGCCGCTGGATTCGCACGCGCCAACTCGCACGCCAAGTCGTTCAGCGACTGCGCGCCCTGCGACGCACCCGTGATCAACAGCACGGGAACTTGCAGGTCGAGTCCCAGTTCGGCGCGGCAGAGTTCCGTCGACGCCGGCGCCACCGCGATGCGCCGCAGCGGCATGCCGATGACAGCGCTCGCGAACCCAGGCAGCGATGGCACGGGCACCGCCGACACGACTTTCGTTGCGCGCCGCGCCACCAGACGATTCGCCTTGCCAGGGGTGGCATCGAGATTCACCAGAAGCACAGGAACGCCAGCCCGATGCGCGGCCGCCGCCACGGGCGGAGTCACGAAACCACCAAGTGAGACGACCCAATCGGGGCGGCATTCACGCAGCAGGCGATCGGCGTCGCGGCGCGCGCGCACCAGACCGAGCACGCAGCGAAGCAGTCGACGCGGGTTCAGGCTGAATGGCTCTGCACGAATGGGTACGAAGCGCGCCGCCGCATCGCGCAGCATGTTCGCATCGACCGCTCGCGACGAACAGGCAAAGACAACGCGCGCCGATGGATCCGCGGCTCCAATGCGCTCGGCGATGGCAAGTCCCGGCGAAATGTGCCCGCCCGTCCCGCCGCCCGCGAGCACGATCGACCGCGGCCGCGGCACGCCGCCGCCAAAGCTCGCATGAGGCGTCGTGCGCATCGAGGAGGCAAACTGGAACGCCGCGCCGCTCATCCGCCTCCCGTGGACGGCGCCGGAGCGTTCACCGCCCCAAGCGTGCGCGTGTCCTCTCGCTGCATGGCACGGTCCATCGCCATCAGCAGCCCCAACGACAGGCATGTCAGCATCCAACCAGTGCCGCCGCGCGACACCAGTGGAAGCGCGATGCCCTTCGTCGGGGCGAGCCCCGTCACGACCAGCATGTTGATGAGCGCCTGAAAGCCGATCGTGGCAAGCACGCCGAGCCCGACGATCTGGCAATAGGGACTCAACCGTGAACGACCTTCGCGCGCGACCGCGTCCGTCGATCCATCACCCGCACTCCACACCGCACCCACAATGCACCAGCCAGACCACAGCAGTCCCGCGAACAGGAGCACCACGAGCAGCGCGCCGATCAGCCCCATCTCCTCGCAGATGATCGCAAAGATGAAGTCAGTCGTTCCCTCGGGCAGATAGCCGAACTTCTGGATGCTGTTGCCAAGCCCACGCCCCGTGAGCCCGCCACCAGAGATCGCGCCCATCGACTGAATGATGTGGTAGCCGATGCCGCGCGCGTCTTGGTAGGGATCGAGATAAGCAAGGATGCGATTCACGCGGTACGGGCTCGTGACGATGAGCGCCACGAATCCCAGCGCGGCGGCAGGCATCAGCAGCGCCGCATGCCACCAACGGCATCCCGCTGCAACGAGCACGATCAGTGCGACAAGCATCACCAGCGTCGCCGTTCCGAGATCCTCGACGGCGATCCCGAGCGCAATGGCACCGACGCACAGCATCGGCGGGACGAAGCCGCTCCAGAAGCGCGCCAACCCATCCGCCCCGCGGAAACAGCACCACCACGCCAGCACGAGCGGCATCCCCCATTTGGCGATCTCACTCGGCTGAAAGATGATCGGCCCAATCGCGATCCAACGGCTTGCTCCATTGACCTCGCGCCCGATGCCCGGCACATGGACGAGAACGATCGCCGCCACGCTCGCGAGGAGGATCCACCACACAGGATTCCAGACTCCGCGCAAGTGCTGCAGGCGATCCACGGGCACGAGCGAACCGATCCAAAGGCATCCCATTGATATTGCGGCAAACAGCGTGGCACGACCCAACAGCAGCTCTTCGAGCGTGGTCTGTCCGCCACGCGCCACATCCAGACTGGCGGATGTCACGAACACCACGCCGAGCACGACGAGGCAGAGACAGGACAGGGCGATGCCGTGGCGGGCCCTCAACACGGGTTGTCTATCGTCCAAATCCCCATGCGCACGCGAGAAAGCGCGGCGTCGCAACCTATCCTGCCCCTCTCCCCATGCACCCAGTCTTTCTCGAGACCTTCGGCTGCCAGATGAACGAGCTCGACAGCGAGCTCGTGCGGGGGCAACTCACCACACTCGGCTACCGCTTCGTGAACGACCCCGCGGACGCTCGTGTCGTGCTGTTCAACACCTGTTCCGTGCGCGAACAGGCCGAGCAGAAGGCTTACAGTCGCATTGGAATCGTGGGGAAGCGCAAGGCAGCAGGTGAGACGATCGTTCTCGGTGTCATCGGCTGCATGGCGGAACGCGACGGGGTCGACCTGCTTCGCCGCCACCCGCAAGTCGACCTCCTGTGCGGTCCCGCGGAACTCGACCGATTGCCGCAGTTGATCGACAACGCCCTGCGCACCCAATCCGCCGAGAACGCGATGGTGCTCTCCCAGGAGGAACGCACCGCCCTCGCGGGAAACCGCAGCAGGCGGTCGAGCACTCTTGCGGCTGCGGAGGACAATCTCGAGACCCTCGATCTTTCGCGGGCGTTCGATGAGCAGGCCATGGGCGGTGCGCGCCGCAGTGCGCAGGTACGGATCACGCGAGGCTGCAACAAGTTCTGCACCTACTGCGTCGTGCCGGCGACGCGCGGGGCGGAGATTCACCGTCCGCCTGACCACATCGTGGAAGAGTGCCGAAGGCTCGCCGACGCAGGCGCACTCGAAGTCACGCTGCTCGGTCAGACGGTCAACCACTACCGCTACGAACACGGCCTCGCACTCACCGTCGATGGACGACAAGCAGCGCAAGTTGGTCCGGGGCTCCGTGCGTTTCGCCAATCGCCGCCCGTCGGCTCGCGCGTCACGACTTTTGCGCAACTGCTGCGGCGAATCCACGACGAAGTACCGCAGATCCTTCGCCTGCGCTTCGTGACCAGTTATCCGCGCGATTTCGGCGACGATGTGCTCGCCGTGCTGCGCGACTGTCCCCGCATCTGCAAGTATCTGCACATTCCCGCGCAAAGCGGTTCCGACCGAATCCTGAAGCTCATGAACCGCGGCTATTCGCGCGGGGAGTATGTCGACTTCGTTCAGCGTGCGCTCGCCTGGGTGCCCGATGTCTGCATTGCGGGCGACATCATCGTCGGATTTCCGACCGAAACGGACGAAGACTTCGAACAGACTTGCTCGCTCGTGCGCGAACTTCCATTCAAGAACAACTTCATCTTCAAGTATTCGCCGCGACCGGGCACGGTGGCCATCGATCGATTCACCGATGACGTTCCTGATGCCGTGAAGCGCCTCCGGAACAACACGCTTCTCGCGATCCAAAGCGAGACATCGCGCCGCGTGCACGCTGCGTGGGTCGGGCGCACCGTGGATGTTTTCTTCAGCGAGGTGCGTGCGCCGCGGCTACGCGGTGATGGAACACCAGAAATGCGCGGAAAAGTCGCGGGAAGTCATGGAGGCGTCATCGAACTGCCGCAACTTGCCGCGGCGCACGCGAGCAACGACCGCACAGGTCGCTCCCCGCGTGCTGATGGCCTCGACGCAGTGTCAACGTGCTGGCAAGCAATCGGCCGGACGAGCGGCGACTTAATCTGTTCTGCGATCGCAAATGATGAGGCTTCCGCAAAAGAAATGGCGGGAAAGATTGAAAGAATGAGCATTCTTGCATCTGGGCCGCTCTTGCTGCGTTTAGGAACGCTTCCATCGCGATTCTGAACGCTGTATGAGCGTCTTCTTCACCGCAATTATTGTTGCCAAAATTTGACCGTTCATGATTCCGTGTCATCCTCCGCCTGTCTAGGAGAGGTTGGAAAAGGGCGTGTCGGTTTTATGTCCCTTCCCTTTTATTGAAAGGCCTCTCTCATGAAGTCCCTCGCAATGTTTGGTGCAGTCGCCCTCGTGGCGTCCTCCGCATCGGCCGCGTTCACCGGTTTCTCGGTGGATCGTGTGGTCACCGCTGCTGGCAACACCCAGTACAAGATTTATGGAAACTGGGATCAAAGCAACGCGGTCATGCTCAATGGATTCAATTTCACCCAGATGTCAGGCAGCCTCAACGCTCGTCATGAGGACGCTGGCGAAGATGCCGATGGCAATCCCCTCGGGTCTTGGAGCGCCAATGTGAATCTGCTGGGCGTAGCTGCTCGCGACAACGACTCGTGGGTCACGGCGAGCGGCAGTGGCACCTCGGGCGGCAATGGCACAGCTCTCGACCCCAGCTTCGAGTATCCATCAAGCGCTGGCTCCGATCGCAGCTTCATCCCGGTCAACGCCGGATGGTACGACGCGACCCCTGGAGCGCCAAATGTGGTGGCGGCGGGTGGATCCCAAGGTGGATACCGAATGCTGCTGATGCAAATCGTGCGCAGCGGTTCGGGCGATGATCCAATCGCAACCTTCGGTTTCACGATTGGTTGGAAGCTTGCCAACACCACAACCGCGCTCTTTGCTGGCACGGGTCAGGTGATCACGATCGGCGTTCCAGCCCCAGGCGCGGTTGCGCTGCTTGGACTCGCTGGTCTGGCTGCTCGTCGCCGTCGCGGTTGATCCCGCCGATTGGCAACTGAGGACTGCTGACTGCGGTTGGCGAAGTCCTCGTGCGGGTCGCGCGCGGCATCAAGCGTGCGCCCCTCACAAACTGGGAAGCGACTCAAGCCCACCACCTTCGGGTGGTGGGCTTCTTCCTTTTTGAGGGGCTTCGGGAAGTCGTTTGGGCGGCACTAGGGTGAGGGCAGCGCAGAGACCGAACCGGATGCTCAAAGGCTCGTGACTCGTGATGGAGTCAATCTGCCCTGGGACGCCTTGGGAAAAAATGGCGAATCTGACTTCGCGATGTTGTCGGGTGCCATGATTGGAGCTAGAGTCGAATCGTCTGAACTTGGAGCGGTGTACGGTGATTCAACAACTCCCATGGAGGCCTTAGAAAAATGAAGATTGGAACTTTGGTCGGATCCCTTGCCCTCGGCGGCCTCGCTGTTTTCATCGGACAGATGAACGCCACGGCCCTGCCGCAAGATGGCAGCGAGGGAGGCGTGTCTGCTGGTCCAGATGTGATCGTTGGTGCCATCCCCGATGTAGCGCGCTACGCACCGGGAACATTCAACTCGGTGGAGTACGCGTCCTATGCCATCGGCACAACGAGCTGCAACATCGGGACGACCCAGTTGCAGTGGCAGCCAATGCCAAGCACGCTGCATCCGACGATTCCCCAGAACATGTATCGGTACTCCAACGGTCGCTTCGAGCAAATCGGCCTGAGCTGGATCAAGCACGGGTTCTGTGCTCTGCAGCAGACGCTCTGCGGTACCTGCACTCCAGCTGGCTCTGGCTGCCCAACGGTGCTTGGCGTCGGATGCTCCGACCCCTACACAGCGAGCCTCAACGGCGATCAGGGGGACCTGAAGAGCCGTCGTGGAGTCAATGCAGCGACGGGATCCTTCGGGTCGAACTATTCGGATCCTTCTGCGGAGACGGCTGAACCCACCTCCATCCGCGAACGCCTTCGTGTGAAGCGCAGTGATCTGAATCCGTCCTCCAATCCGGGCGCACAGTACTTCGTTGAGGGGCAGTACGCGCACCCAGATGATGCAGCAGGCGGCAACGATGACAACAACTGCTCGTATCGCAAGGTCACCGTTGGAACAACTTGGAGTACATCACAGGGCTACCCGCTCACATTGAGTGGAAGCACCATCCAGCAGCAGCCAGCCATCAATGCGTGGCAGACGATTCAGACAGATGTCACCACCCGCGAATACGATGTGGTTGGCGACGGTCGTTTCGTCTTTGCTTACCGTACAAGCGACAACGGCAACGGAACATGGCACTACGAATATGCGGTGTTCAACATGAATAGCCACCGATCGGGCGGCTCGTTCAGCATCCCCGTTCCCGCTGGAGTTGTTGTGACCAACATCGGGTTCAACAGCCCCGAGTATCACTCGGGCGATCAGAAGGCGGGCACCGGTGGCTACAACCAGAACACTCCTTGGACCGCGACCGTCGCCAATGGAATGATCACCTGGTCGGGCGTGCCTTACGCGACCGACCAGTCGGCGAACGCCCTCCGCTGGTCGACAATGTTCAATTTCCGATTCGATGCCAACCAGCCTCCCCAGTCTGCGAACGCATCGCTCGGTTTGTTCCGTCCGGCGACCTCGTCGAGCACGGCGACGGCTGTTTCCATGGCCTCAAGAGGTCCTTCGGTGCCTCCACCGCCATCGAACCCCTCCGACTTGAACAACGATGGGTCGGTCAACGGAGCTGACCTCGCAGCGCTTCTCGGCAACTGGGGCAATTCAGGCATGGGCGATGTGGACAACAGCGGCTTGGTCGATGGCGCGGACCTCGCTGCACTTCTGAGTGCCTGGACCGCCTAAGCGCAGCAAGTTTTCAGACTTTTCTTCGTTCGAACAACCTGAACCTTCACCGCCCGTGGAATTATCCGCGGGCGGTTTTTTTGCAAAAAGTGCGCACGGGGAGTAGCAACTTTGTTGAGGGCTCGTATGTTTATAGATCATGAAACTCTTCCCTCGGTGTGGTTCTCGCTACGCCATTCTCGGTGTGCTCGGCACTGCTGTGGTGTCCTCGCTTCAAGTCGGCTTTGCGGGCGCTGATGTCACGCGGAAGACCAGCCCTCGAGCCGCAGACGTCCTGCCGATTGCAGAGCTCTCCGCGTTCACGAGTTTCACCCCGAGGCTGCCAAGTGCACCACCCGCGCAGTTCCGCTTCGTGGCGCCGATTGCGGGTGTCGATGTGGAGATCACAGTCGACAAGCACTCATGTCGATCAGACTCGTTCAAGGTTTTGGTCGATGGCGGCGATGGCAAGCTGGTGCGCGTGCCTGATCCCGTAGTCCGCACTTACAAGGGAGAGATCGTCAACCGCCCCGGAACGATTGTCACTGGATCGTTGCTCGAGAGCGGGTTCAGCGGCCTGATCCATCTGGAGGATGGATCCGACTGGGCGATCCAGCCCCTGTCGGATTTCCGCCGCGATGTCGCTGCGGGTGATCCTCGTCATGTCGCCTACGCGGCGTCGGATGCCATCCCCGATGGTCGCGGTTGCGCGTTCGGCCAACGCGGCTTCGAACGCTTTGGAGTTCCGCGCGAGAATGGCGGCGGCGGTGGCGAGGAGGGTGGTCTGGCAGGGACGACCCCCGGTCAGGTGGTGATTTCCTGCGAGACGGACTACGAGTTCTTCCAGAAGAACGGCTCGAGTGTGGCGAACACCGTGAACGATGTCGAGCTGATCATCTCGAATGTCAACACGATTTACGACCGAGATGCGAATGTCACTCATGAACTCGGGACCATCGTGATCCGATCGGCCACCACGGACCCGTACAGCGGCACCACGATCGATGCGCGCCTCGACGAGTTCGGGACCAAGTGGGCTTCTGCCCCCGAGTCGGGGATCTTCCGCAACATTTCGCACTTCTTTTCCGGATACGCCTTCTCGGGCGGCACGATCGGACTTGCGTACCTCGGTGGAGTGTGCACGGGCATCAACGGAACGCAGTACGGCGTTGTCGAGAGCCGCTATACAACGACCCTGACCTTCCGCATCTCGCTGAGCACACACGAGCTTGGACATAACTGGGATTGCACGCACTGCGACACCCAAGGGTCCGCGAACTGCAACATCATGTGTTCGAGCAACGGAGGTTGCGGCGGCATCAGCGGATCGAATCTGCGACTGAACACACTCAGCGTGTCAGAGATCAACGGCTGGCGTGGACAAGTGACATGCGACTTCCCTCGCCCCGTTGCCGTCACGCCTCCGTTCACCGAGACATTCACGGCCACGACGCTGTCCACGGACCGTTGGATCTTCAACGACGGCGGTGCCGTGAGCACTGCAGCACAGAATGAGCCGACGGCACCGTACTCGCTCAATGTGAACTCATCGGGCAGCAACACCTACGACGACGACGAAGTTCGAACCAACTTCATCAACCTCGGCGGCACGAGTTCTGCGACTGCCTCGTACAAGGTGCAGCGCAACGGAGTCGAGTCGGGCAAGACGCTCATCGTGGAGTATCTGAGCAACACCCTGGACTGGACTGCTCTGAACACGATCACCTCGGACGGCGCTGCGCAGACGACCTTCACCGCCTACGAGCACACCTTGCCGTCCAACGCACGGCACGCCGCGTTCCGCCTCCGTTTCCGCCCCGATGGCGCCGACACCTCCGACAACTGGTACATCGATGATGTCAGTGTGGTGACAGTCGTCGCCCCGCCGCCGCCGGCGAACGACGATTGCTCGGCAGCCATCACCATCAACACGGGCAGCACATCCTTCAACACCTCCAATGCCACGGACACAGCCATCCCGCTGCCAACGACCTGCACGGCAAATGGAAGCGGCGCGATTGCGAAGGATGTTTGGTACAAGTTCGTGGCTCCGTGCACTGGCAACACGACGGTGTCGACATGTGGACTCGCGGGCTTCGACACGCGAGTCGTGGTGTACGGTCCGATCGCAGAGTGCCCAGGCCTTTCGACCACCGTGCGTGCATGCAACGATGACGCTGCCGGTTGCTCATCTGGCACATCCTCGGTGTCGTTCACAACCCTCATCTCGAATACCTACTACTTCCGAGTGGGTGGAGCGACTGCGGGTGGCACTGGCACCTTGGCGGTGACTTGTGTGGACTGCGCGGGTGACCTCGACGATGATCTTTACACCGACGCGTCAGATCTGGCGGTGTTGCTTGCCAACTGGGGCAACTCAGGGCAAGGTGACATCAACAACAGCGGAAGTGTGGACGGAGCCGACCTGGCCGCGCTCCTCAGTGCATGGGGTCCCTGCAACTAACGCACGGGCTTTCGCATAAAACATCGCGGTGCGTACGGACCCGCTCGCCTGGATTGCCGTTGGGCTTGGTATTGCCGCGTGCTGCCCCGCTGCGGCAGTTGGCGGCGTCCTTGTCGGCATGGTCTCGCTGCTTCGTATTCGAAAGTCAGACGGGCTTCTTGGGGGGACCGGCGTGGCATGGTTCGGTATCACCCTCTCACTGCTCATCGGTGCGGCTTCTCTGCTGGTGACTGAACGCCTCCAAACTGCGCAGTCCTCCAACACTCTGTCCGATGTGCGAACCGCGGTGGAGCAAACACTCGCTGGCGGCGTCGATGCCTCTGCCTGGTGGGTTCCCGAGGCACATGCTGGCTTGCCTGACTTTCAGCGCGAAGTGTCCGCTCTGCTCGCACCTGTCAAGGTCGGTGCAACCACGCAGACAGACACCCAGATTGGGAATCCACCCATCGGCCGCTTCCGACTCATCCTGCAAACTCGATCTGGCGATGCAATCGCCTCGGTCGAGGCGCTGCTGATCACGGACTGGAGCACTTGGCTTCCTGGTCCGCGGCTGCGCAGCATGGAGATTGCCATGCCACGCAGTACCAAAGAAGTCTCGTTGGAACAGGCAGAAGCAGCGAAGCCGACAAACGTGCGCTTTCCACGCGTTGACCCTCGCGAGGCAGGTGCTACGCTGCCAAGCGATGGCTGATCCAGACACGCTCGTTCTGTCGGACTTCGATGCGCCGCGCCCGGTGAGCAAGGCGTCCATCGCGTCACTTGCGCTTTCACTTGTGTTCTGCTGTCCGCTCACCTCGGTCGCGGGGATCGTGACGGGCCTGATTGCGATCTTCGGCAGTGGAAAGCGGGTGACTGGAAAGTGGCTCGCCGCCCTCGGCATCCTGCTGGGTGTCGCGGGACTGTCTCTGCAGGGCGCAGGTGTGGTCGTGGGCTACAACGCGGTCCTCAAACCCATCCTGAACGGTCCGCAAAGTGCGATCATTGCTGGTCAGGGCGGAGACATCACCGCATTCCGAAACTCGTTCATTCCCATCAGTGATGCGAAGGGAGGATCCGAGGCGGCGGCGAGCGCGTTCATCCAAGAACTGACTCGCCGCTACGGAACGCTCAAGAGTGCAGCGCTGGATCAGAACTCGGCACCCGCGGCGCCCTCGCCGGGCAGCAAGGCCTTCGAGGGCGAGTACCTGCTCGACTGCAGCGGCGGACGCATCCGAGCACGCTGCAGCATCGAAATCACCGATCCGAAGGATCAACTGACGATGAAACTGATTGCCGTCGAGATCATCGATCCGAGCGCTGGCAATCTCGCCTATCCAACACCCGCCTCTCCGACACCTGTGGAGGGCACGCCATGAGCGCAGCGGAGACGACTGCCGCATCGCCCGAGATCCGCATCACCGTGCGTGATCTGGTGAAGACATTCGGCTCGCAGACGGTATTGCAGGGCGTGAACCTCGATGTGCGCGCCGGCGAAACGCTCGTGATCATGGGCGGATCGGGGTGCGGCAAGAGCACTCTGCTGCGGCTGCTGATCGGATCGCACAAGCCAACGAGTGGGTCGATCCATTTGCTCGGGCAGGACATCGCCGGCATCAGCGATGTGGCATTCGACGACATCAAGCGCCAGTTTGGGATTCTCTTCCAGTCTGCGGCGCTGTTTCAGTCGATGTCGATTGCCGACAATGTGGCGCTCCCGCTTCGGGAGCACACAAATCTTGATCCAGAGGTGATCGAGATGATGGTGAAGATCAAGCTCGAATTGGTCGGTCTTCGGCAGCATGCGGACAAGCTGCCCTCGCAGATTTCGGGAGGGATGGCGAAGCGTGCAGGTCTGGCACGCGCGATGGCGATGGATCCCAAGATCTTGTTCTACGACGAGCCGAGCGCAGGACTCGATCCCGTGACGAGTGCGGAGATCGATCAGCTCATCAAGGAACTGACTCGAAACTTCGCGGTGACAAGCGTGGTCGTGACGCACGAGATGGATTCGGCGTTCACGATCGCCGATCGCATGCTGATGCTCGATGGGGGTCGTGTGCTGAAGGTCGGTGACCGCGAGGAGTTTGAGCGCATCCGTCAGATTGGCGACGCTGAGGCGAGCGCACTGAGCGAGGACGACCAGATCATCCGGCAGTTCCTGCGCGGTGCGGCTCAAGGACCGATCACGCGTCGCCGCAGCGCGGACGACTACCGCGAAGATCTGCTCGGCGAGGATGACAATGTGGAATCCGCGATCCGCGGATCGGTTCCGACCAAGCGGATTTGAACGAGCATCCATGAGCGCAGAGTCCATCCGCGGCATCGACGACCACTCCTTGGGTGGGCGGCGCGTGACGGTGATGGGGCTCGGGCAGTTCGGCGGCGGACTCGGCGTGGTTCGGTGGCTTCTGCAGCGTGGCGCGCGCCTGTGCATCACCGATGTGGCGCAAGAGAAGACGCTCGCGGAGCCGCTCGCGGGGCTGAAAGACGCGATCGAGTCTGGGCAGATCACGCTACGGCTTGGCGGCCATGCGGCGGACGACTTCACACGGAGTGAACTGGTTGTCGCCAATGCAGCGGTCCCCAAGCCATGGGAACACCCGCTGCTTTGCGCCGCACGGGAAGCAGGCGTTCCAGTGACCAGTGAGATCCGACTTGCTGTCGAGCGACTCGATCGATCACGGACGGTCGGTGTCACTGGCAGCGCCGGGAAGAGCACGACCAGTTCCATGCTTGCGTGTGCGCTTCGCGCTTCTGGACGGCGCGTTGTGCTTGGAGGAAACATCGGCGGATCCCTGCTTGGATGCACGGAGCCACGCGAATGGACCGTGCTCGAACTGTCGAGCGCGCAACTGTGGTGGTTGTCGCCGGAATCAGGGTTTCCTGGTTGGTCACCACGCGTGGCGGCGTTGACCAACCTTGCGCCGAATCATGTCGACTGGCATGGATCGCTCGGCCACTATCTCGCATCCAAGGCTGGAATCCGCGCCGTTCAGGGTGAGGACGGGGTGTTCATCAGCGGCTTCGAGGCGGAGCATCCTGCGCAAGCGAAGGCGATGGCTCAGGCATGTCCCATCGGCGCATGGTGGCGCGGTGGACTCGGTCTTGGCGATGTGCCTCGAATGCAACTGGCGACACCGGGCGAACATCAGTCGCACAATGCACGGCTCGCCTGGTCAGCAGCCGCCGCGTGCGCCGCGATCGATGGGCTGCCGTGGGACGGGGCGCGTGCAGCGGCAGGCCTGGAGGCGTTCACGGGACTCGAGCATCGGCTGCAGCTCGTCGGAACATTCCATGGCATGCAGTGCTTCAATGATTCCAAGGCGACGACACCCGAAGCGACCGCGATCGCGCTGCGCGCGTTTTCGGATTGGTCGCGCATCCACCTGATCGTGGGCGGATACGACAAGAAGGTGGATCTGTCATCGGTCCGCGATCTCGCGCCGCAGCTTGCCGGACTGTACGCCATCGGTGCCACTGCACCCCTGCTTGCGCCTGCGCCTCCCGCGATGCGCTTCGCCACGCTCGCCGCTGCAGTCGACGAGGCGTTTTCGCGCGGCAAGCCGGGAGACATCCTCCTGCTCTCGCCTGCGTGTGCGAGTTTCGGCGAGTTCACCAACTTCGAAGAACGCGGACGGAAGTTTGTCGATCTCGTCAAAGGCCCGAGACCTGCGGTGCGCTGCTAGACTCTGCGACCGCGGTACCTCACCGCTTTCTTCTCCCATGACGCGATCGACTCCACTTGCCTTTGCTGCGCTCGCCGCTTGCTGCCTTATCGGCTGCTACTCGCCCGACGGCGGTTTGATGCCGACCACAGGGCGCGGATTCACCTACATCTCGACGCCGACGCAGCCGGTGACGGTCACGCTCATCGACACGCGAACGAATGAGTCGTTCTACAAGATGGACATCCCGGCGGGACAGCAGTTGACTTTCCGCTTCTCCGATGGCACCACAACCAATGACAGCGCGAAGGCGAAGCCAGTCACGATGTCGTGGGGAATGTGGGCTGCGGGAGATCAAGTCGGATCACTCAGCAATCAGATGACTGCGCCCCCCGCCTCCTGCAGGCGGATCGACATCTCCTACCGAACTCCGCCCGAAGATCCGCCGCCGGATCCGACATTGTTGCTGCCGCCCGATCTCGATGGCACCAGCACCGCATCGGGGATGGGCGGAACTACATCCGGCGGAACCACCACCTTCACGCGTCCGAAGGACTGACCCCCGGATGCGGATCGGACACGGGTATGACCTGCACCGCCTCGACGATTGCTCGCCGCAGGGACCAGGCAGGCCTTTCGTGCTCGGTGGCATTCGCATCGAATCGTCTCGCGGTCCTGTGGCCCACTCGGATGGCGACGCGCTCCTGCACGCGGTGACGGACGCGCTTCTCGGTGCGCTCGGGCTTCCGGACATCGGACAGCTGTTTCCCGACAATGATCCGCGTCACGACGGCGCCGACTCCGCCGCGTTTCTGGGCGAGGCCGTGCAACGCATGCATGCCGCTGGTTTCGAAGTGGGCAACATCGACTGCACCGTCATCTGTGAGCGTCCCAAGATCGGTCCGCACAAGGATTCGATCGCGGCGAACATCGCCCGCCTGCTCCGTTGCAAGCGTGATCAGGTCAATGTGAAGGGGAAGACGCATGAACGCGTCGATGCCGTCGGTGAGGGGCGCGCCATCGAAGTGCATGTCGTGGCGCTGCTGGTGGCGCGGTCCGCTGCAGGGTGAGCCGTATACTCGAGGTCATGCGAGCCTTTGTGACAGGTCAGATTGGGGTGGACAAGCGTCCGTATCTCCAGCAGGTCATGGACCTTGGCGGTGAGCGCGGCGAACGCATCGAACTGTTCAACATCGGCGACCTGATGTACTCGGAGGCATCCGACATCACGCCTGGGCGCATCCTCGATCTCCCGATTTCGCGTCTTGCCAGCCTTCGACGAGCCGCGTTCAAGGATGTGATCGCCGCGACGCAGCCGAAGTCGGACCACCCCAACATCATCGTCAACACGCACGCCACTTTCCGATGGCGGCACGGACTCTTCAGTGCGTTCGACTTCGATCAGTTGCAGAAACTTGAACCCAACTGCTTCATCTGCATCGTGGACAACGTGGAGACCGTGCACCATCGGCTGCACCGAGAGCATGTCATCGACGCCACCCTCAAGGACTGCATGGTCTGGCGCGAGGAGGAGATTCTTGCGACGGAATTGATGGCGCAGGCGATGGGATGCGGAAACAACTTTTACATCCTCAGCCGCGGACGGCAACAGGACACGATCGAGACCTGCCTGCGGCTGGTCACCCGCCCCGACATGCGAAAGGTGTATCCATCGTTCCCCATGAGCCATGTCGTGGATATGCCCGATGTCCTCGAAGAGATCGCGCACTTCCGTGCGGAACTGGCGAAGCACTTCATCACATTCGATCCAGCCGATGTCGATGAAAAGATGCTGCTCGACCGAGCCATCGAAGCCGCACGCAAGGGAGAGGACTTCGTCGAAGTGCAGCCGCACGCGTTTGGCGGACGCGATGGCAACCCCACGATGCGATTGCCCGTGCGTGAAGTCCTCGATATTGCGGGCGATATCGATGGGCAGATCTACATGCGCGACTTCAAGCTGATCGACCAGAGCGACATGATCGTGTCGCTCGTGCCTGAGTTGCCGGGAGGCGTCCCCGCCCTGTCGAGCGGTGTCGAGCGCGAACTCCATCACGCGTTTGAACACACCAAAGAGGTGTATGTGGTCTGGAAGCCGAAGAAGAATCCAAGCCCGTTCATCAGTGAGACAGCGACCAAGGTCTTCCGAAGCGTGCAGGAGGCCCTGAGTTTCTTCGAGACCAAGGGCATGCTCTCCCCCGCATCGCTGTTCGGTCACTGAAGACGCCACCACCCGTGCCGAGACTGCGCCTCCTGGTCGCGTACGACGGCACCGACTTCCACGGCTGGCAGCGGCAAGTTCCTCCTGGATTACCCGAGTTGCGTACTGCGCAAGGGGTTCTGACGGAAGCCGTGCACGATCTGGTGGGCGCTGCGATTCCTGTGCTCGGAGCAAGTCGGACCGATGCGGGCGTGCACGCGCGCGGTCAGGTGGCATCGTTCAGCATCGATTCACTTCGCATTCCAGTCGATCGGATGGCGATGGCGCTGAATACACGGCTGCCGCGTGATCTCGAGGTCGTCGCAGCCGATGAGGTCGATGAGTCCTTCGATCCCGTGCGCAGTTGCGTGAGCAAGTCGTACAGCTATCGGCTGCGGATGGCCGATGGCACCCGCCCTCGAGGGCTCGAAGGTCGCGCCACACCCTTCGAGCGGCGATTCACGACTGTCTGCCGATATGCGATCGATGTGGCGCGCGTCCGCGCCGCCGCCGCGCGCGTGGTGGGCACGCATGATTTTCGCGCGTTCGCCCATGAACCAGACCAGCGCGAAACCACCGTTCGCACCGTGCTTGGCTGTGCGGTCACCAACCCTGAACCTGGCATCCTTCGCTTCGATGTTTCCGGCAGCGGATTCCTGCACCACATGGTCCGGATTCTTGTTGGAACGCTCGTCGAGGTCGGGCGCGGCAGGCTCGAGCCATCGGACATCGATCGCATCCTTGCGCAGCGCGATCGGTCCGAAGCAGGGCCAACGATGCCGCCCGAGGGACTTTGCCTCGAGTGGATTCACTACGGGCAGGGTGATCGCTGTGCGAGGCCCCGATGAGAATCCTGCACCTCTCCACGAGACTCATTGTGGGCGGTTCGCAGGAGAACACCCTGCTGTCGTGTGTCGGCAGCGCGAACGAGGGGCATTTGGTCGCGCTGGCGTACGGACCGATCTACGGCCCCGAGGGATCGCTCTTGCCGCGGGCGCAGGCGGATGATCGGCTCGCATGCTTCGAAGTGCCGGACTTGGTTCGACAGGTCGCTCCCCTGCGTGACCTCCGCTGCTTCCGTCAACTGACGCAGTTGATCCGCGACTGGAAGCCCGATGTCGTTCACACGCACTCGTCGAAGGCTGGCATTCTCGGTCGTGCTGCCGCATGGCGGCTGCGGGTTCCGGCTGTCGTTCACACGGTGCATGGGCTGCCCTTCCACCGCTTCCAATCGCGCGTGATCTACCGGGCCTATGTGCTGGCGGAGCGATTCGCGGCGCGGCGTTGCCATGCGATTGTGAGTGTCGCCGATTCAATGACTCGGCAAGCGCTTGCCGAAGGGATTGGAACGCTAGCGCAGTATTCGACGATCCGCAGCGGGCTCGACACGGCTCCCTTTCTGGGAGCACACCTGCTTCGTGCGGCAGCGCGCGATCGTCTGGGTGTTGGAGCGAACACGACAGTGTTGGCGACGCTGGGGCGTCTGGCGGAACTGAAGGGGCACGACGATCTCATCACGGCCGTGCTGCCGCTCCTTCGCGCGAGCACGCGCGACAAGTTGATGCTCCTGTGGATCGGCGATGGGTGGTGGAGGACGCGGCTCGAACAGCGGCTTGTGCGTGAGGGGATCCGCGACCGAGTGATCCTCAGCGGCCTCGTGCCGCCCGATCAGGTTCCAGCGCTCCTCGCGGCGAGTGATGTGGTTGTGCATCCGTCGTGGCGCGAAGGGTTGCCGCGCGCGGTCGTCCAGGCGCTGTTGTGCGCACGCCCCGTGATCGCGGCGGACATCGACGGTGCATCCGAGGTGTGCAAGGCTGGCGAGACTGGATGGCTCGTGCCCGTCGGTGATCCACTGCGCCTGCGCGCAGCGATCGAGCAGGTCTTGTCGGATCCCTCGCATGCCGCTCGGCTCGCGGCACGCGGGCAGGCGGAGGTGCGCAGTGCGTTCGACGGCGATGCGATGGTGAAACGCCTACTCGCGCTCTACCGCCACCTTCTCGAACGGCCATCGACGCCGCGCGCGCACCTGCCACGCTGAGTTCGACCGCGTGCTGTGCTGCACCTAGAGTGTCGCCGATGAACATCGCTGTCTTCGGTCCACACCCAGACGATCAGGAACTCGGCATGGGCGGAACGATTGCTCGCCTCGCGGCGGAGGGGCATGCCGTCACCCTGGTCGATCTCAGCGATGGCGAGCCGACACCCAAGGGCGATCCGCAGACGCGTGCCAAGGAAGCGGCCGAGGCGGCTTCGATCCTGGGTGTCCAGCGGCTCGCGCTGGGACTTCGCAATCGCGCGATCATGGACGACTTGGCTTCGCGGCATGTCGTTGCCGGCGCCATCCGAACACTCCGAGCGGACATCGTGTTCGCGCCTCACCCTCTGGATGCGCACCCAGACCATGTCGCTGCGACCAGCCTCATCGAGGCAGCTTGCTTCGCGGCAAAGTTCACCAAGAGCGATCTTGTCGGTGAAGCACACACCGTTCGCCACATCTTCCACTACTTCGCGACGCACCTTCGCACCGTACCGCAGCCCGCGTTCATCGTGGATACGACGGGATTTGCCGAGCGCAAACAGCGTGCGATCCTGGCGTATGCCAGTCAGTTCGTGCAGCACGAACCGAATCGACGGATACCCGAGTGGGTGCACGCGGCAGGGACTTACTTTGGCAGCCGCATCGGCTGCGAGAGCGGTGAACCCTTCGCGAGCCGCCAGTGCATTCCGCTCGATGTGGGTGCGCTTCGAGTGTGATGGGCCCGGTGGGAAACCGCTTCAGCTACCGCCCCGTCGAACCAAAGCCGCCGCCGCCGCGCGCGGTCTCGCTCAGTTCGCGGACTTCATTCCAGTTCACGCGCGCCACGGGAGCAACAACCAGCTGCGCGATGCGCATCGAAGGCGTTACGGTGAACGCCGCCGGTCCGAGGTTGATGAGTGCCACCTTCATCTCGCCGCGGTAGTCCGCATCGACCGTCCCGGGACTGTTGGGAACCGTGACGCCATGGCGTGTGGCGAGCCCGCTGCGCGGACGAACCTGCCCCTCGTAGCCCGGCGGCAGTTCCACGGCGAATCCCAGTGGGATGAGCGCAATCGCGCCTGGCTCCACCACGACATCCGCTTCGATCGCCGCATGGAGATCCATCCCCGCGGCAAGCTCGGATTGGTACGCAGGAAGCACGGCGAGCGGCGAAATCCGACGGAAACCAACGCGCACATCTGTCATGCCGCAAGTGTAAGGGCTGCGCGTGGACCGCTATCGTCTGCGGCCATGTCGATCTGCGCCGTCATCGGAGTGCTGCTGTTGGCCGTGATCGGATGGCTGATGGTGTCTGGGCTGCGTTTGAAGCAACTCGCGCAGGGGCCGTGGATCGTCTGCGCAAAGTGTGGGCATGCGATGACGCACGGGCAGTCGCGCTGCCCCGAGTGCGGTCAAGCGTGGGACGCAGCAGCGATCGATCGTCTTCGCGCTGCGCGAAGCCGAGGTGCAACGGCGCGGATCTGGATCAGCGCGCTTCTGCTTGGACTGGTGCTCGTTGCCGCGGCGCTCGCGCTGTGGCACGCGTTCGTCGAACCTTAGGCAAGTGCGCGCAGCGCAGAGACCACGTCATCCGCATGACCGCGAACGGACACACGGTCCCAGCGGCGTGCCACGCGACCTCTGCCATCGATCAGATAGGTCGTTCGCACGACACCCATGAACGACTTTCCGTACATCGACTTCTTCTGCCAGACTCCATACCGATCGCAGACCGCCGGGATGCCCTCCGCAGAGGGTTCATCCGACAGCAACACGAATGGCAACCCAAGCGATGCGGCGAAGTCGCCGTGACTGTCCGTCGAGTCGGGCGAAATGCCCAGGACCACGCCCCCACTGCGGACGATTTCGCGGTGCGAGTCTCGAAAGTCGCACGCCTCCTGCGTGCAGCCTGGCGTCTGATCGCGCGGATAGAAGTAGAGAACGACGGGCGTGCCCTTGTACGCCGCAAGGGCATGCTTCTTGCCATCTCCGCCACGCAGATTGAACGCCGGCGCGCGTGCACCCACTTCGACAAGCGCTCCTGGTTCGCCCCCCTCTGCCCTCGCACTTCGCTTCTTCGTCGCGGCCTCCCGAGTGCTCGCCGCTCGCTTCGCAGGGCGGCTCATGCCACGCCCACCACGGACTTGGAGCGAATGGTCGCGAGATCCGCTCGGCGAGACGGATGCGACTCGATGAACGGTGTGCGCCAAACGCCGACCCATCGGTTGGGCTCTATCTCATGCAGCGCATAGGGCTCGCGCCCAGGCGCGAGCTGCGGCCGATGTTCCTGCGGCATGAACGGCCACCATGGAACGATGCCGTTCTGGCAGCCAGGGAGCAAGCGAAACTCTGCGGGATTGTCCACGACATCCTCGACGGTCGTCAGTCTCGTTCGCGTATCGCGCACGCCTGGAATCGATCGGAAGAGCCCGCGTGTGTACGGATGGAGCGGACGATCGAAAAGCTCCTCGACTTTCGCATACTCCACCACGCGCCCCGCGTACATCACGCAAGCGACATCGGCGTTCTCGGCAACCACACCGAGATTGTGCGTGATCAGCATGATGCCCATGCCGCGGCGCCGCTGCAAGTCCGAGAGCAGTTCGAGAAGCTGCGCCTGAATGGTGACATCGAGCGCTGGCG
>SYGP01000037.1 GCA_005799495.1 Planctomycetia bacterium | reverse complement strand
TGTCGAACCTGATGGCGATCCTGCTGCAGCACCTGGCGGTCAAGTTGGGCGTTGTCGCTGAACGCGATCTTGCGCAGGCGTGCCGCGATCACTTCGGCCCCCGCGCCAATATCGTTCTCTGGATCCTCTGCGAGGTGGCGATTGCCGCGTGCGATCTTGCCGAGGTCATCGGCTCGGCAATTGCGCTCAATCTTCTCTTTGGTGTACCGCTGGTGTGGGGCGTTGTCATCACGGCGGCAGACGTGCTCCTCATTCTGTTGCTTCAGGCGCGAGGGTGGCGGGTGCTCGAAGCCGTTGTCGCAGCCATGGTCCTGCTCATTGGTGCATGCTTTGCGTACGAGGTCATCGCGGCGCGCCCCGATCTTCCTGGCGTGCTGCGTGGATTGATGCCGCGTGCCGAAGTCGTCGTCAATCCGGACATGCTCTACATCGCCATCGGAATCCTCGGGGCAACCGTCATGCCCCACAACCTGTATCTGCATTCGGCAATCGTCCAGACGCGCGCTTACCCGCGCACCGAGGAAGGCAAGCGGGTTGCCGTCCGCCTCGCCACCTTCGACTCGACGGCTGCCCTGCTCTTCGCATTCTTCATCAACGCCGCGATCCTCGTGCTCGCAGCGGCAACATTCCACCAGTCGGGCCATCAAGATGTCGCTGGCATCGAGGATGCCTATGCGCTGCTCACACCGCTCCTCGGCGCGCCGCTTGCAAGCACCCTTTTCGCCGTCGCTCTCCTCGCTTCGGGGCAGAACTCCACGCTGACTGGAACGCTTGCAGGGCAGGTTGTGATGGAAGGATTCCTGGACATTCGGCTACCTCCGTGGTTGCGCCGACTCATCACCAGACTGATCGCCATCGTGCCAGCCGTCATCGTCGCTGCGGTCTACGGCGCGAGCGGCGTCAATGACCTGCTGATTCTCAGCCAGGTCATCCTGTCGCTGCAACTCTCCTTTGCGGTGGTTCCGCTGGTGTGGTTTACGGGCAGTCGGAGCAAGATGGGCTCCTTTGCGAACTCGCCGCTGCTCTCCTTGCTCGCGTGGTGTGTCACGGCCGTCATCGTTCTACTGAACGGTTATCTGTTGTTGCAGGTGATACTCGGGTAGGAGGGCGATGCCAACTCGTGTAGCCTCCTTCGCACCATGTCGGACCAAGCACACCACACCCTGCGGCAGATCTTCGCGCATCCGACCTCCCACAACATTCATTGGCGAGATGTTGTGCACATGTTTGAAGGACTCGGCGGCACAACGGAAGAGACGAAGAAGGAGCACCTCAAGGTGAAGTTGCGCGGGAAGGAGATGACCTTCCGAACGCCGCACCACGGACACCACTCACTCGATGACAACGAGGAGATCGGTCATATCCGACGCTTCCTCCGCGAGTGCGGACTTGAACCGGCAGTGGACCACTGATCCCCTGCGTCGGTCAGGCGGAGCGGGTTGGGGGCTTCTTGGATCGACGGTGCGCCCACCACTCCCACACGAGCGGCAGCACGCTGACACAGACGATGCCGATCACGACCACACTGAAGTTTCGCTTCACCCACGGAATGTTGCCGAAGAGGCACCCGCCGCCAAAGGCGATCGCGACCCAGAGTGCCGCCCCAAGCAGATTGAATGCCGCAAATCGGCGGTAGCGCATGGCACCGACGCCCGCAACGAATGGCGCAAAGGTTCGCACGATCGGCACGAACCGCGCGAGCACGACTGCACGCCCCCCAAAACGTTCGAAGAACTTCTGGGTTCGTTCGAGGTGATCCTGCCGAAGCCACCGAAAGCGCCCCGTGAACGCTGGCGGACCGATCCACCGACCGATGTGGTAGTTCACCGCATCGCCAAGGACTGCGGCGATGAAGAGCACCGTGGCAGTCGTCCAAGGATCAATGCCTGTATCGCGGACGGCGATTGCCCCTGCTGCAAACAGCAGGCTGTCTCCGGGCAGGAAAGGAAGAACCACAAGCCCCGTTTCGCAGAAGACAATCGCAAACAAGAGCGCATACGTCAGCGGTCCATGATCGCGAACGAAGTCGCCGAGAAACTGATCGAGTTCAGTGAACAGCCGCAGGAATTCGTGGGTCAGACCGTCCATCGGCATGGCCAGGCGCGAAATCTGCGCCCGTTGCTTCAGTCGATCTTGATGAAGCGCGACACAGCCTGGATGTCGGGGATGATCTTGGCGGTCACCTTCAGCGGAAAGCTGGCGCCGAGGCTTGCGGAAACGCAGCGCGTGGCTGGAATCCGTGATGTCCACATTCGGCCTCCGCGCTGGTTGCGTGGGTTCTCGCGACCGCGGCGCTTTGCCACTCGGGTCAGCGTGCGCTGCACTGCCGGCTGAAGTCGCATGAGCCGCTCGATCGTCTTGCGGTGACGCGGTGCGGCAGGCACCTTGAGGACGGAGATGGTGACGGTCTTTCCAGCGGTGAGGGCAGTCATGGGTGGCTCCTTGCGAAGATTGGCAATAGTAGCGAAATCCCGCAGCCGCTGCAACATGCGCACTGCTCAGCAGTCCCGCAGATAATCGGACTCAACGGCTCGGATCAGCGAGAGGGATGCACCGCCGCGAGCGCATGAGTACCGCGGTCGGCCAATCCCGCAGCCATGGCACTCGTGTAGAGCCGATGGGCAAGTTCGGTACCCGCAAGCGACAAACCAACCTGCTCGCTTGCCTCGAGTGCCACGCCGAGGTCCTTCACAAAGTGCTCGATGCGGAATCCCGGCGCGAAGTCTCCGCGGAGCATTCGAGGCGCGAGATTGGCGAGGGTCCAACTGCCCGCCGCGCCTGCCCCCACCGACTCGAGCACCTTCCGCGGATCCAGCGCGCTTTTCTGCGCCAACGCAAGCCCCTCGACGACCCCCACCATCGTCGATGCAATCAGAATCTGATTGACCGCCTTCGCCAGCTGACCGCTGCCCGCTGGCCCGTGCAGAATCACGGTCTTCCCCATCAGACGAAGGAGCGACTCGGCGCGCGCAGATGCCTCTTCATCGCCCCCCACCATGATCGAGAGGCGTGCCTCGCGCGCACCTACATCGCCCCCCGTGACAGGGGCATCAAGCGCCGCAACACCTCGCTCGCGTGCACGCGTTTCAATCTGCGCAGCAAGCGCGGGAGTGCTGGTTGTCATGTCAATCACGATCGAGCCACGCGGTGCGGTCTGAAGCGTTCCAGCACTGCCCAAGTGAACGCTCTCGACATCCGCTGGCATCGACACCATGGAGAAGGTGAACGCAGCATCGGCAGCCGCATCAGCTGGTGAATCCGCCCACTGCGCCCCAAGCGCAATCAGCGGCTCCGCACGAGCGCGCGTTCTGGAGTGAACCCGAAGGGAGTGCCCTGCGCGGATCAGGTGCCCCGCCATGGAGAGCCCCATGACTCCCGTGCCAATCCATCCGATTCGAACGGGGCTTTCCATGCGTTCCAAGGTTACGCTTCTCCCCTCATCGTTTCCTGACACCATGGGTATGAACCCATGCGCAGGATGCCGCGTAGAACCCCAATGCACACGACCATGACGAACTCAGCACACACCGATATCCGCGAGATCGAACGACAAGTCGAAGCAGCAAGCCGCCCCTTCCGCAGCCTGACCGATCAGATCCAGCGAGTCATCGTTGGGCAGCATGGCATGATCGAAGGCATGCTCTGCTGCTTGCTGACCAATGGTCATGTGCTGATCGAAGGCGTTCCAGGACTTGCGAAGACCACGGCGATCGCCGCACTTGCACGGGCCATCCATACAGGGTTCCGACGCATCCAGTTCACGCCTGACTTGCTGCCTGCCGACCTGATCGGAACGATGATCTACCGGCCCAACACGGGCGAGTTCACGGTCAAGCACGGACCGATTTTTTCCAACCTCATCCTGGCTGACGAGATCAACCGCGCGCCCGCGAAGGTGCAGTCTGCGCTGCTCGAGGCGATGCAGGAACGACAGGTGACGATCGGCGAACAGACCTTCCGCCTCCCCGATCCGTTTCTTGTGCTGGCCACGCAGAATCCGATCGAACAGGAGGGCACCTACGCGCTGCCCGAGGCGCAGGTCGATCGCTTTGCCATGAAACTGGTCGTGCGCTACCCCTCCGCGAAGGAGGAACGCACCATCCTCGATCGGATGGCATCCACGGATCCCAAGACGGCGGTCGATGCCGTCATGCAACCGGAGGACATCGCCGCTGCGCGCCGGTTGGTGGATCAGATCTTCATGGAGGACCGCATCAAGGACTACATCGTTGATCTCGTCATCACGACGCGCGATCCGAAGCTTCATCGCGTGCCGGTCGACGGGCTGATTCAGTACGGCTGCTCCCCGCGTGCAACCATTGCGCTCACGCTGGCGGCCAAGGCAAAGGCGTTCCTCGATGGTCGGGGCTATGTTGTTCCTCAGGATGTCAAGGATGTCGCACACAACACGCTGCGACACCGCCTCGGGCTTTCCTACGAGGCAGAAGCATCGGAACGAAGTGCGGATGACATCGTGCAACTTCTGCTCGATCATGTCCCAGTTCCTTGAAGCCTGAGGCCACGTTCGCGCGACGACACTTCCGCCGAATGAGGGGAACGCCACCATGCTGACGAGCGAAACGATCCAGAAGATCCGACGCATCGAGATTCGCACCAAGCGAATCGTTCAGGATGCCCTCTCGGGGCGCTATGTCTCCGCATTTCGCGGGCGAGGCATGGAGTTCGAAGAGGTGCGCCCCTACATGGACGGTGACGATGTGCGCGCCATCGATTGGAATGTGAGTGCCCGTGCGGGCAGCCCGCATATCAAGCTCTTCCGCGAAGAGCGCGAACTGACTGTGTTTGTCGTTGTGGACCTCTCCGCATCGCTCGATTTCGGTTCACGCATGCGGACCAAGCGCGAATTGATGGCTGAAGTCGCCGCAACGCTCGCATTCAGCGCCACGCGGAACAACGACAAAGTCGGACTGCTGCTCTTCACCGATCGGATTGAACGGCATGTTCCGCCTCGGAAGGGACGCCGACATGTGCTGCGCATCATCCGCGACCTGTTGGCGCATGAAGCGGAGGGGACCGGCACCGACATGGCCGCAGCTCTCGACGAGATCAACCGCGTCCAGAAACGCCGCGCCGTCGTGTTCGTCATCAGCGATTTCCTCTCGCAGGGTTGGGAACGCCCGCTCGCCATCGCAGCGCAGCGACATGATGTGATTCCACTGTGCATTCGTGATCGTCACGAGGAATCCCTGCCCGCCGCCGGTCTCGTCCAGGTCTCCGATTCGGAATCTGGTGTGGTGCGCTGGCTGGACCTCGGCAGTCGATCGGGACGCGCGGCGTTTGCGGCAGCGGCTGTCGGCCGTGCAGAGACCTTCGATCACGCGATGCTGCGCCTGAAGATCAAGCCCTTGGTACTGCGCACGGACGAGGACTTTGTCCAGCCGATGACCGAATACTTCGAACGCCGTACGGGAGGCAAGCTGCCATGAACGCCCACGCGCTCGCGGGACTTCGCCGGTTTGTCTGTGCTGCGATCACGACCGCCCTGATCTCGCTTCCTTGCGGCGCTCAGACTGCGGTCGATCCACCTGCTGCCGCTCGTCCGATCGACGAGCAGGCATCGGCCGAGGGCGTGCGTGCGCGGTGGACGCTCCCCAGCAGCGTTGTGCAAGTGGGCGACGCGATCCCCTTCCGATTGACCGTGTACGCGCCCGAGGGAGTTGCCATCGAGTTTCCCGAGATCGGATCGACCAGCGGCGCATTCGACATCCGCGGAGTCGATCGGCAGTCGCGAGCATCAGGCAACAATCGCGAGTGGACGCTTTCGTTCACCGCGTCCACTTTCGATTCTGGCAGCCAGCAGTTGCCACCCTTCCAACTGGCGTGGAAAGACTCGGCCGGAGAAACGCACACGCTCGAGGTTGGCGCGTGCAGCCTTGAGATTGTGAGCCTCGCGGGCGACGCCGAGCCGGCTGCGTTCAAGGACATCAGGGGTCCGCTCGACATCGATCGCGGCGGCGTGCCTCCATGGGTCACCGCGGTCGCCTTGGGCGCGCTCGTGCTGTTGCTGCTCCCGCCGCTGATCTGGCTGATTCGCAAGCGCCGCGCAGCTGCTCTCGAACGATCTCTCACAGCAGATGCTTGGGCACTTCGTGAACTCACGCTGCTGGAGAGGGATGATCTTGTGGGCAAGTGCGAGTACCACGCTTACTGGGTTCGCCTGTCTGGGATCATCCGCCAGTATGTGGAGCGGCGCTTCCAGATTGCCGCGCCAGAGAAGACGACGCAGGAGTTCCTCGCTGCGGCTCGTGAACACCCCGAGGTTGGCGCAGAGCACCGCCATGTGCTGACCGACTTTCTCCGCGCAGCCGACATGGTGAAGTTCGCCGCTCTGCGTCCGGCGGATGAGGAGTGTCGACGCGGACTGTTCGCAGCACGCGATTTCGTGCGCGATACAACTGTCGCAGCCCCAGGCCCCCGCTCGATGGATGAGGTGCGCACATGATGTTTCTGACGATGCTCGATCCTTGGCTGTTGCCGCTTGCGCTCTTCGCCATCTTTGCCCTGCTCCCAGCGCTTGATCGACGCCGACATTCACCGCTTCGCTATTCATCCCTCGCCATCGCCGCGCCACTGACCACATCTTGGGCACTTCGCCTTCGGTGGCTTCCCGCTGCGCTGCGCGCTTGCGCCATGTTGCTGCTTGGGCTGTGCCTCGCGCGGCCGGTGATCGCCAACCAGCAGACGAAGACCTTTGTGGAGGGAGCAGCCATCGAGATCGTGATCGACCGCTCCAGTTCCATGCGGGCGCTCGACTTCTCCGTCGATCGGAACACCTCGGATCGGCTGGAAGCTGTCAAGTCCGTGGCGACATCGTTCATCGCTGGTGGAATGGGGCTCGCTGGACGTCCAAACGATCTTGTCGGAGTCACATCCTTCGCTCGCTTTGCCGACAGTCTTTCGCCTCTGACCCTGGATCACGGCTATGTCGTGGATGTGTTGCGGCAACTCGAGCCTGCGGGCGAACGCGCCGAGGATGGCACGGCTATCGGCGATGCGGTCGCCTTGGCGGTGGAGCGCCTGCGAGATGCCATGAAGAATGCGCCCAAGGACGGTGGTCGCCAGCCCATCGAGAGCGCTGCCATCGTGCTGCTGACCGATGGCGAGAACAATGCCGGGGATGTGGATCCGCGCATTGCCGCGGATCTGGCCAAGACCTGCGGCGTCAAGATCTACGCGGTGGGTGTGGGATCGAAGGGCTCTGCACCGTTCCCCGTTGGAACGGATCCCTTCGGTCAACCGATCATCCGAACTGTGTCGGTGAACATCGACGAGGATCTCCTCAAGGACATGGCAGCGCGAACGGGCGGCGAATACTTCCGCGCCACCGATACGCAAAGCCTGCGCTCCATCTACTCCCAGATTGATGCCATGGAGAAGACAAAGACTGAACAACGACGGTCGATGCTGTACACCGATTTGGCTGTCCAGGCTGGTTCGTGGGGCGGATGGTCTGCGCCACCTCTCTTGGCCATCGCAGCCCTCCTGCTTGCCGCAGAACTGCTGCTGACGAATTCACGGCTGAGGGTTCTGAACTGAAGGCACCGAGATGAACGGGATCGAATGGAACAATCTCACCGCACTGAACTGGCTCTGGCTTGTTGCGTTCCTTGCCGTGCTTGTTTGCTGGACGATTGCGTGGCGCCGCCGTGCGATGGGTGGGCTCATCGAAACTGGACTGCAGCAGCGGATCATCGCTGGCATGTCGCGCACCCGACCTGCGGTGCGCTCACTGCTGTGTCTGGCGGCACTTGCCTGCATGGTGGTTGCGCTGGCCGATCCACGGGCGGGGCGTCAGGAGGAAGAGGTCACGCGGCGTGGCGCAGATGTGATGTTCGTCGTGGATGTGAGCAGGTCGATGCTGGCAGAGGATGCAACGCCGAGCAGACTCGACCGAGCCAAGGCTTTCATCGATGATGCGGTACGGCGGATGGGTGGCGACCGCGCAGGTCTGGTGGATTTCGCTGGCAGTGCTGCGCTGCGAACCCCTCTCACGCTGAATTATGGTGCGTTGATGCGGAGTGTGGATGATCTGACGCCCAAGGACTCGGCGCGCGGCGGATCCATGCTTGGCGCCGCGATCGAAAGTGCGGCAAGCAGTTTCCCGAGCGACTCCACGGGGGGGCGGGCAATCGTTGTCTTGACCGACGGTGAGGACATGGACAGCAATCCTGTTGCCGCTGCGAAGGCTGCGTTCACGCAGAGCGGGGTGCGGGTCATCACGGTTGGCATTGGCGACTCTCGAGATGGTGGACGCATCCCGGTCGAAGGCAAGGGCGAACGAACGTGGCTGGTCCATGAGGGGCAGGAAGTCTGGTCCAAGATGGATCCAGCGACCTTGCAGGAGGTGGCGGATGCAGGTGGCGGAATCTTTGTGCCAGCTGGAACCGCCCAAATCGATCTCGGTGAGGTGCTCGAGCGGGCACTCGGCGATCTGGAGCGGAAGGACTTTGAAACGACCACCGTGGTATTGACCTCACCGCAGTTCCAGTGGCTGGCTGGTGCGGCGCTCTTGCTGCTGGTCATCGACCTGCTCATTCCAAACCGACGTACTGTTCCTGTGGTTGCTCCACGGTTGCGGCGATCGGTTGTGCGGATGGAGGTCGGGTCATGATGTTGCACCAAGTCATGCGAATGTTGGCGGCGGCCTCCGTACTGCACGCAACCCATCCATCGGCCGGGCAAGCGGCAACGCAAGCGGTACCCGCGCAAGCGCCCGCGATACCGAAGCGCCCCACCGTCGACCGCACTGCGTTCCAAGCAAGCGCGCGTGAGGGAATGGAGGCGCTCGACGCGAAGGAGTACGGGAAGGCACAAGCTGCATTCTCCGCTGCAATCGCTGCAGATCCCACCGACCCACGCGCCGCCTACAACCGCGGTGTTGCTGCATACCGAAACGACGACCTGGCGGTTGCAGGCGAGAGCTTCGCGGCGTCCGGCAGCACGGGAGACGCTGCGATCGCTGCTGCATCGATGTACAACGGGGGCACGGCATCCTTGGCCCAGGCGCTTCGCTTGTTGCCGAGGGAATCGACAAGCGATGGCACCCCACAGCAGCCTGCGGATCTGAAGCCAGCCATCGATGCGCTGAAGACTTCACTCACTCACCTCAAGGATGCTGTGGCAGCTGACCAGCGCGATCTGGACTCGCGATTCAACGCCGAACTTGCCCAACGACTTCTTCGGCAGCTTGAACAACAACAGCAGCAACAGGAGCAGCAGCAGAAGGACCAAGAGAAGGAGCAGAAGGACGAACAAGACGAGCAGAAGAAGAACGAGGACCAACAGCAGAAAGAAGGCGGCCAGGATCAACAGGACAAACAAGACCAGCAGGAACAGCAGGAACCTCAAGGGCAAGGTCAGGACCAGGATCAGCAGCAAGACCCGAAGCAAGACCCGAAGCAAGATCAAATACAAGATCAGAAGCAAGATCAGAAGCCACAAGACGGCCAGAAGGACGGCAACCAAGACAGCCCCCCGAAGGAGCCGAAGGAAGACTCATCGAACGATGCGAAGGGTGCTTCAGCAGACCAGCCGCAGAACGGATCTCAGAACGAGGAACAGGCTGGGCCGCAGACTGGCACTCCGACTGGAGCTCCGATGACCCGCGAAGAAGCCGAACGGCTCCTCCAAATGGTGCGCGACCGCGAGAAGACGCGCGAAGATGCGAAGGAGCGCGCAAAGCAGGTGCAGCCTCGCAGGGCTCCCGGGGGCAAGGACTGGTAAACCCATGCACGACATCATGCACTCTCTCAACATGTGGACATCCCACGTCATCGCACTCGCGGTGAGCATGTGTGCCTTCGCGGGCGATGTCACCTTTGACTTGACCCCGCTGCAAGGTTGGGCGGGAACGCCCGCCGTCCTCAAGATCACCGTGCGCAACGGCACCACGATTGCAGATCCGCTGCTGCCGACCGTGGAGGGACTGGACTTCGTCCTCCAACCGGGTCGACAAACGATGAACTCGATGCAGGTCATCAACGGTCGAGTGACGCGCGACAACACGACCGTTCTGAATGTCCTCGTCACGCCGAAGGCCGCAGGCCAGTTCAACATCCCGCCGATCACGATCGATGTCGATGGTGTTCAGCACTCGTCGGGGCGGCTCACGTTTTCATCGCTGAAGTCGGAAGCGGGCGATCTCCTGAAAGCACAGATCATCACCGACCAACCGATACTGTGGGAGGGGCAGACCGTGAATGCCACGCTTCGCATCGAGGTGAAGCCTTATCAGTCGCGCGAACATCGTGTCACGCTTCGCGAGGGGGATATGTGGCAATTCATCGATCTCGAGAAGTGCGAGTTCGGTCCCTTCAAGCAGCGAATGCGCGAGTTGCTTCAGGCCAACCAGCGCCCGCAGGGTCGCGAGGCACTCGTGGATGGACAGTCCATGCTCGTCTACGAAGTCACCGCGCCACTCACGATGGGTGCCTCTGGCGTTCCTGATTGCTCGAGCATTCGGATTGTGTGGAACTATCCGTCGCGGCTCACGGCCAACCAGGATTTCTTCGGCCGCTCCGAGCTGAGTGTTTCTGCAACCCGCCCCATCACCGCGGATGCCACGGCCTCCGGCATCGAGGTGAAGCCACTGCCGCAGGATGGCAGGCCAGCGGATTTCACAGGTGCGGTTGGCTCATTCTCCATCGAAGCGTCGGCGAAGCCGCTGTCCGTGGGCGTCGGTGATCCTGTCACACTGACCTATCGCATCACCGATACATCGGGCATCGGTCGGCTCGATTCTGTCGGCCCCCCGCGTCTCGACTCGCCATCCATCACACAGGATTTTCGCATTCCGACGGCACCGCTCGCTGGATCCGTGCAGGGCAACACCAAGACATTCACGCAAACGCTGCGCCCCACCGCAGAGTCGGTTCGGGAGATCCCGCCGATTGCGTTCTCGTGGTTTGATCCGAACACAGGCCGCTACGAGACAGCAGCGTCCAAGCCCATCGCACTGTCCGTCAGTGCGGTCGAGCGGCTCTCCACCGATGCGATTCTGGGCAACACCAAGGTGCCCGTTCAGAGCGCACCCACTTTGATCGCCACGGCTGGCGGACTCGGCGCCAATGCGCCCGTCACTCCGGCAATCGTCCGAAGCCACCCCGTAGGCAGGGTGTCCTGGCCTTTGATTGGTGCAGCGTTCTTCCTTCCTCCGCTGGCGTGTGCCGCGGTTCTCGTGGCGCGGCGCCGTCAGGATCGCCTCCTGACAGACCGTGGGTTGGTGCAGGAAAGGGGCGCTCGGCAGCGCGCAACTGCACGCGCACGCGCTGGAGCGGGCGCCGAGGCAGTACAGAACTACATTGCAGACCGGCTGCACCGCCCAAGTGGCACGGTGACTCGAGCGGAGGCAGTCCGATGCCTGCGCGTTGCCGGCGCGGATGATGTCCTTCAGCGGCAAGTCGAAGGGATCCTCGCGCGAGCGGAAAAAGCACGGTATTCCGCCTCGGGGACTGCGGGAGTGCCGGTCACGGACGATGCGGCGCAAGCCGTGTCCTGTATTGCACTTCTTGATCGCCTGAACTGGCGCGCAGCCCGCGCAGGAACGGAGGCAACCGAATGACACGCGTGGCACCGTTGTGCGGAGTGCTGATCATGCTTCCATGCCTGTTCTGCGAAGCCGCACCGGCAAGTGCCCTGCCGGACACGGGCCGAGGCACATCAGTCTCCGATCCCTCTGCAGTCGCCATCGAGGCGCAGCAGAACTACGACGCCGGAATGGAGGTGATCGCAAGCGATCCTCCGCGAGCTCACGGGCACTTCGTCAAGTCCGCCGAGCTCTACCAGCTTCTGGCCGACGTTCCGCTTGCGAATGGTGAACTGAGTTACAACCTCGGTAATGCTTGGATTCAGGCAGGCAATCCTGGAAAGGCAATTGCCGCATTGCTCGATGCACAGCTGCTGTTGCCGGGCGATGCGCGGGTGGCGAACAGCCTTGCCCATGCTCGAACCCAAGTCGAATCAGGCGCAGCGATGCCGCAGAGTGCCACTCCGCTTGACCGAGCCGCAGCGTGGTGGGCGTGGCTGTCGCCGTCCACGCGCGCCCTTACTGCAACCGCCCTGTGGTTGTCGCTTTGGATTGTCGTCGCTGGTGGCGTGTGGACTCGCTGGAGTGCGCGGGTTCCGTGGCGCACCGTCATTGCTTCACTGGCTGCCTGCTCGGCCGTCATGACTGGCACGTGCTTGGCAGACACCGTGCGAACGACGCTCCATCCACCGGGGGTGATTACCAGTGAAACAACGGTTGCCCGGAAGGGCAACGGCGAGGGCTTTTCGGCTGCGTTCTCGGAACCGCTGAAGCGCGGCATGGAGTTCACGCTTATCGAAGCACGCCCCCAGTGGATTCATGTGCGGCTTGCAGACGGCCAATCAGCATGGGTACGCAGCGGCGATGCGCATGTTGCAGGCGCATGGGCCGCCGACCCAGGCGCTGGCACACTTTGATCGATCAGATGGCGGGGCGTCCCCTTGAAAACCAGTGGGACGCCCATTCACCTTTCAATCACGATTCAACGGAGAGGGTGAGATTCGAACTCACGAGCAGGACAAGCCCGCTACTAGTTTTCGAGACTAGCTCCTTCAACCGCTCGGACACCTCTCCAGAGCCAAGCGCAGTATAGCCGCGCGCCCGCCACGCTCCCCAAGTCCGTCGCCCAACCGTCAACCCCAGTTGGCAAGGAGCGTTGTGAGATCGGTACCGTTCACTGTTCCATCGTTGTTGAAGTCTGCGGCAGGAACATTGGTGCCCCACGCCGCCAAGAGCGAACTGAGGTCCGTTCCATTGACAACATTGTCGCCGTTGACATCACCAGGGCGTCCTTCACACACATCCGCAGTCCCGTTGCCATTGCCATCGGCACAGGTCGTTCCTGCGCCTTTCCATGACGCGCCGGCCGCAGTCGCATCGGCTTGCGAGAGGATCAAGCAAAATCCGTTCGGGAAGCAGGCCGCACCTTGGGGCGGAGGGCAGTTCTGCTGCGCACACACGGAGTCGTTTCCACGGTAGTTGCCACCCTGCGCAGAGCATGCGGACGGGCTGACGGGTCCGATGCACGATCCATCCGGCAAACAACACGCACCCGTTGGGAAACAGGTGTAGGTCGCACACGCGCTGCCCTCAGGACCAGGGATTCCGCCTGCACTCAGGCACGACTGGTAGGAGAGCGAGACGCATCCACCCGTCGCCGCAAAGCAGCAGGCGTTGTTGCCTTGCGGCAAGCAAATCGTTGAACTGCAGATCGACCCGTCGCCTCGGTAGGTTCCACCCACCGACTGGCAGTCGGCCTGCGTGGACAGCGTGCAGTTCGTGCCGACACAGCAAGCACCCTGCGCTGGCGCGCACTGCAGCGGCGTGTAGGTCGCGCGCATCACCCAATCACCACTGGGTCGACACAGGCTCGGCAACTGCGCGAAGGTCTTCCAACCAACGCCACAACCGAATGCTCCACAGTTCAGCAGGTACAGCCAATTGCGGGAGGACTGTGCCAACCCACTGACATCCGTCGTCGGAAACGCATTGCTGGCGCTCGGCGGAGCAGTGACGCACGGGTTCTGTGTCTGATTGTTGTGGTCATCGATGCGGTATCCGATCGAAAATGTCTGCGTTCCATTGTCGTCGAGATACATCTGCTCCGGATCCTGCGGATCAATCAGGAACTGCACATTCACACCGCTTGTTCCAGGGGGAAGCACAATGTGCGGAAGGATCTTGGCATCCGATGAGAACTCGTACTTCGGTGTTCCCGATGGGTTTCCCTCCCAGACCAGGATCGACCACTTCGTTGTCGTTTGGACCGCCGCGTTGCTCGTGGCGAAAATCATCTCTGTCATGTCAAGACGCATCGGGAACGCTGCAGCAGGAACCGTGAAGGACACCGCAGCGATCTCCTGTTCGGCGAATCCCCCCTGAACGATGTAGGACCCACCCGTGAAGCTCGCGTCCGTGTGCGCCACCGTTTGCGGTGGGCAGTTGCCCGCCAAGCCGCCTTCCGATTGTGATCCGCGCCGATAGATCGCCTGCATGGTTGGGATGTCCCGCGAAGCAGACCAGATCGGGAACAGACGGCTCGAGTCAACAGTCTGCTGCTCGGCCAAGACAGCGGGCGTCGCATCCCCCCCTGCAGATGCGGCATTCGAGAACCCGAGGACAAGCGCCATGCACACTGTCGTCACGGGTGATCGAGTTGACATTCGGGACTCTCCTGAAGGGGCACTCAGAGCGATAGCCGTGGTACCTGTCACGACTGACAACAACATATCCCACCCGAACGTGGAGGCAAAAGAATCCCGACGAAACAGGCTGAGAACGGAGGCCTAAACAGACCCTCGCCTCGCCCCCAGCGCAAGAATTGCCGTCGATGTCCCCCCAAAAGGCCTTACCGCATGTCTGCGGGCAGGCTGGAACGCTCCCAGTCGATGGTGATCTTGTCCGTCGCGATCTCCTCGATCGCAACCTCGAAGTCGCTCCGACCGTTCCGCTCCACAAGCGGTCGTGCACCACCGATCAGTTCCGCGATGCGGCGCTGGATCAGCGCAGTGAACTTGAAACGACCACCGACCTTGGCAATGATTTCGTCACTCTTGAGCGCGTCGTGCATGATGGGGTGCCCTTGGGGAGCCTTATAGACTAGCGAAGCAAAGCCCAAGAAGCAAGCCGATGCCCGATCCACGCCGAGTCTTCACCCGATCGATGCGAATCACGAGCGGAGCGGACTTTCAGCGCATCTACTCACGCCGAATCCGAAAAGACCTGGGCTGGATCGTCCTTCATGCGGACCTGAACGGTCGAGCCTGCTCACGGCTTGGACTCTCCGTCGGGGCCCGCGTGGGGGGTGCTGTCGAGCGCAATCGGATCAAACGTCTGACACGCGAAGCCTTTCGCATGCTTCATGCCCAGCTGCCCGCTGGATTGGATTTGGTCGTCTCTGCCCGGGTACCGCAGGAACGACCGCTGGGCGACTACATCGCAGCGCTCGAGACGGAAGTACCGCGGCTCGCGCGCACGCTTCTGCGATGACATCTCACGCAGCAGTGCTCATCACGGCACTGGGTCATCCCCGCATCCACCCCATGGATGACATCGTGCGAGTCGGCGGATGGTCAGCCAACCACCCCGCCACGCGCCATGCCGCTCGATCGCCTCTGCCCCGTAGACGGAACAGGATGGATGGAACCTGCACCGCCCACCGAGGATGGGCGAGAGAAACCACTGGTAGAGCCGAACACCCCGCACGCAGCAGCGCGCGGCGATCGACGGTGACCGCCTCATCTCAGTCCGCCTCAACAACGGGGTTGCGAAGCATGCCAACACGCTCAATGCGTATCTCGACAACATCGCCGTGCCGCAGGTAACGCGGCGGCTTTCGCGCGTGTCCAACGCCTGATGGCGATCCGGTCAGGATGATGGACCCAGCGAGCAGCGTCATGCCGCGCGAAAGATCAGCGATGAGACGCGCCACAGGAAAGATCATCGCACTGGTCGACGCGTCTTGCATGCACTCGCCGCTGACGAAGGTCTGTATTCGAAGCGACTGCGGATCGGCGACGGTCGACGCTGGCACCATCGCGGACAGCGGGCAGAATGTGTCGAAACTCTTCCCTCGGCTGAACTGCCCTCCTGCCCCCTCATTCTGCCACCAACGCGCGCTCACATCATTCGCAACCGCATAGCCACGAACGCACTCCAGTGCGCGTTCCATCGGAACATCGCGGCAATCGCACCCGAGAATGACCGCCAGTTCACCCTCAAAGTCCACCTGCGGTCCACCCTCGCGGCAAATCACAGGAATCACGATGGGATCCTCGTGCCCAATCACTGCAGCAGGGTTCTTGAAGAACACCATGGGTCGCTGCGGAAGGGCATTGCCAAGTTCCTTCGCGTGATCGCCGTAGTTGCGACCGATGGCGATGATCGCTGGCGGGCGCAGTGTCACCGCGACTCCGCCTTGGATCGCTTGCTGGTCTCTTCGGCCTCGCGCCGACGCGCCTCTTCGGCGGCAACGGCCAGTCGATGCTCCTCCATGCCGGGCGGCTCGGGCAGTACCTGCGCAAAGGGAACCATCTGCGAGATTGGATCGAGGCTGTACTCCGCTTCCAGTGGTCCGCGCACAAGGTCGTACACCATCCGTCGTTCCGCCTCGCCGGCTCGGTTGTAGATCGTGAGGCGATCCATCAGCGGCTGGGATGGATCCACCAGCACGTTGGCGAACACATCGCGAACGCTCGTCCGCAGGTCGCCGATGAGCGCAGCCATCCGCCGTTCACCGAACTTGTTGACAAAGTCGGCGATCTGGCTGCTTTGAAAGTAGTCCGTCAGATCGCGTGCAAACTTGAGCGCCTCCTCGAGCACCTTCGGCCGGTCGAGCAGCAACCCTTCGCGAAATCCGCGCTGCAGCGAGGCGTAGACATCGCTTCGAGCGACATCCGGTGCCAGTCCGTATTCACCGTACGTCGTGTTTCGGACGAAGACATCCAACGGGGCCTCATACTTGTTGTTGGGGACAAGCCCACCCCGCCCGAAGAGGTTGTCCAGCTTGGTCAGGATCTCCTGCGCCCCCTCCATGTCACCGAAGCGGTAGAGCTCGCGCACCGCCTGCGTCATGTAGTTCTGATAGAAGTCGCAGAAGGTATCGCCTCCACCACCACGCGTACCGTAATGCTTGCGGTACAGATCGCCGAAGTAGCGATCGATTGCCTTGATCCATCGGGGGTCGTTCAACCTCGTTGGATTGTCGGTGCTGAACACGTCGTAACCCATCAGACCGGTGCGCGCGAGCGCCTGCATCGCCTGGATGTTGACGCGGTCATTGTTGAGCACCTTGTAGATGTCGTCGGGCGTCTCGCTGCGCTTGGCGGCTGTCGTGGTCCCCTTGCGCGACCAGTAGAACGCATGACTCTGCGGATGACGCCAGTCAAAGGGTCCAAAGTCGCGTGTGTACTCCCACATCAGCGCGGGATCCATGTTCAGCGAGTCGACGAGCACCTTTCGCCGCAGGAACGGGAGGAACTTGGCGAGTGCCTCGCGCGACTCGGATTTCGAGAGCACGGTGTCGAGCGCGAGGTACACGGGATCGTTGCGCTTGAAGGTCGCCTCCAGCCCAAGCAACTTTGCGTAGCGGCTCGATTGCACGGCCTCCCAGCGACCAAGGTTCATGAGAAAGTCCTTGTCGAGGCGAAACTGAAACCGCGCATCAAATCCAGCGAGATTGGATCGGAGTTCCTCCAGCAACCGCTTCACGCTCGGCTCGCGCAGCTCCAGCTCATCGATCGTGTGCGGAGCATCCTTGATCGCCGCGATCCACTGCAGCCGCTCCGCGAACGACAAGGGCGGCACGCCCAACAGCAATTGCCATTCGCGTGCGAACTCCCGCTTGTAATACAGGTGTGCATCATCGGCAACCCCATCGAGCTTGTGAGCCATCATGAACGCCAATTCCTTGTGCAGGACCAAGTCGTTCGGGTTGTAACGGAGCCCTTCGTCGCGAATGAGGTTGAACCCTGCCCGCACCCACTCCCACCGCTCCAGCGGCGTATCGGTCATGACCGAGATGTTGTAGGCCATGTTGTGGCCGTGGAATCCCCACACATCACTGAAGCGCGGCTGGAGTTTGGTGATGAGCGCCGCATCCGCCATCGCCTCGAAGAAGAGCCCCTTCTCCTTCATCATGTTGGTCTTGATCCAGAGATAGTCGACGATCAGTCCGCGGAGCGCACCGATGGCCGTGCCGATCGCCACAATCGGTGGCGCGCCCTCCACGGACACATCCGTATAGCGCAAGGCCTTCTCGTCGCTGATCCGAAGTATCTCCGGCAGCAGGCGCGAACCACCGAACAGCGCGACCACCGCGATCACGACGCAGGCGAGTTGCATCAAGCGATCGCGCACTTCAGCCCTCGCCCCCGCTGTAAATGGCTATCTCCTTGCGCGAAAACGCCCATCCGCCCACGGCGAACGCCAGGGCGCTCCAGAGCAAACCGATCAGACCCACTGCACGGCCCACCGAGCCCCACGGGATCAAGCGTCCGTCCACGAGATCGGTTGAACTCCCTACGGAAGCGAATGGCGCGAGCAACCACTGGACGCTTCCCACGACCCCACGGATGAAGGCCTCGAAGACCTGCATGAACCACGGTGCATCGATCGGCACTGCGAACTGATCGACGGCAATCTCCAGGAAGGGAGAGATGGAGCCGACAATGAAGATGGTCATTGCCACGAGCACTGCAACGGGGAACGAGAGGACTCCTGCGGCGCTCACACCAAGCGCCGCAATGAAGAGCAATTTTCCCCAGTCCACCAGCATGGCACGCAGAAAGTTCCCCCCGAAGCCACCGACCCGGTGCAGGACTTCGAGTCCGTCGGCATCGAAGTTCATCGACCAAGGCGCTGGCATGATCCGCCCCCCCTCCATCATGGCGCCGTTCACGATGGTCACTCGCAGCGTTCCATCCTCGGCGATCGCCTCCGCAGGGACAGGGATGACGTTGCGTTGAACAGGGACATACTCGACGAGTTGGGGTGGCAAGTCACCGAACAGAAACGACACGGGATACACCTGGTGCGAACTGTCCGGTCCGCTGTGAAAGGAGTACCTCAGCATCGGCGCGATCCCCGCCTTCCGTGCCTCGAGCAGTCCGGAAAAGGAATAACTCCGCGAAGCGCCCGCGGCAATGGTGCGCTGGGCCGTCGAGAACTCCGTGATCTTCTGCACGCGCAGCTGGCGCACCACATCTGCCTCGGACTTTGCGCCCGCCTCGATCTCGCCGCGCAGCACCGAGTCATTTTCGATTTCGCGGTTCACCGCGTCTCGAAGTTCAATCGGATCCATGCCCTTGTAGACAGGGCGCTCGGAGGCGCGGGCCACCAGAACCTGACTCTGGAGCGCCGCAGCGTCCTCCACGCTTCCTGCTGGACGCGCACTCAGCAGTGAAACCTGCACAAGCACTGCGGTACCCGCGACAGACAGGATCAGGGCGTCCAACACAGCAAGCCCCAGCCATTTTCCAGAAAGAAACTGCAAGCGCGAGACGGGCTTCGTGAGCACGCTCCAAATCTGCCGATCACGGATCTCAAACGCAACAGTGGCGCACGCGAGCAGCAGCGTCAGAAATGCAGCGACAAGAAAGACCGATCCGGTGCCGCGCGCGATGAATGTTTGAACCTGGTATCGCAGCGGATCACGACTCGAGATGAACAGAGGGAGCAGCGGAAGCAGCACCAACAGACCACCGATGCATGCGAGCGAGATTCTCTGCCGAGTTGCTTCGAGCAGCAGCGTGTGGGCAACACCCGTGATCGCACCCGCAGGAGACAGCATCCGAAGCGCCAACTGTGTCGCCACCAGGAACAACACGAGCAGGATCCCGATCCCCGAGAACGCGATGAACAACTGCATCTGTCCGAAGAAATAGCAACCCGCCGTGATGGGCACGGTGACCACCGTGATGCCCACGAGCGGCAACGCGAGTCCAAGCCAGATTGCCAGCACGGCGAGTGCCACGATTCCGATCCCGATGCCGCCCACCAGCATCGGCTGCTCCACCACTTGTGGCGGTGCCCAACGTGGCGCCTCCACGGCACCGATGAACGACGCAAACGCCGGAATCTCGTCAACCGTTCCACGCTCGTTGAACATCCCTTGTGCAACCGCTTGGACGCGTGGGCTTCCCACCTCACGACCGTTCACTTGCACCTTGCCACGGTCGACAAGGTTGACCGCCGCAGCGTTGCGCTCCTGGAGGTTTGCCTCGCGAAGAACACCCGCAATCTCACGGACAAGCTGCGCGTGCTGCAGCGACGACCACCAGAGCGGAACCACGGCACCGCTCACCAGCAGCATGGCGACCACCGTGAGGAGAACGCGACTGCTGAAGCGTTCCTGCCAGAGGCCAAATCGCTCGAGAGCACTTCCAATCCAGCTCACTTCGATCGTGCTCCCGGTTCATCCGCTCCTCGGTCCTGCCCTTGTTTGACGCTGTCTCCGAGCAGTCCATCGATCACCGACTTGTCGACAGCATCGGGTACTGCTCGTGCAGCAGGCGCGCTCGCTGGCTTCGCCGAGCGCGTTCCGTCCGACCGCTGCAACTCGGCAATCGTGTCTCCCGAAGGCACATTCGGAGCGGGCGCAGGCGCAGCAACCTGTGCTGCCCGAGTGGACTCCCGTGCTGCACGCTCAAGGTCAGCGATCAATGCACCCGACTGCTGGTCATCGCTCCCTCCAAGGAACGCCGCCGTCGGACCACCCCGCATCGCACCACTTGTCTCCACCTGCTCGGCGCGAGCAGCATCGACGATCTGCAGGAAGAGATCCTCGAGACGCTGCCGCGGCGACTCCACACGGTCCACCGCGATACCCACCTCACGCCGAATGGCAGCATCCACCTTCGCAATCGCCGCTGCATCCAACCTCGGCAAATGCAGCGTGGTGTGCTTCGTGTCGCGAAGCAGTTCATCGGCGGTTCCAGATGCGCGGATCTTTCCCCCGTACAGGATGACCATGCGATCACAGACATCTTCCACATCGGCAAGCAAATGCGATGACAGCAGCACTGTCTTTCCCTTGCGCCGCAGGTCGAGCAGAAGGTCCTTCACCTGCCGCGTGCCGATCGGGTCGAGTCCTGAAGTGGGTTCATCGAGAATCAGGAACTCCGGGTCATTGATGAGCGCCTGCGCAATCCCAAGGCGACGTGCCATCCCCTTCGAGAACTCTCCTACGGCACGATGCGCGGCCCCTTCGAGCCCCACCATCTCGAGCAGCTCATCGGTTCGTCGACGACGGGTCGCGCGCGGCAGCCCGAACAGCTTGCCGAAGTAATCGAGCGTCTCCCTCGGATTGAGGAAGCGATACATGTACGTTTCTTCCGGCAGATAGCCGATCCGAGCCTTGACGGCGACATCGGACGGTTCACGCCCAAACACGCTGAGCCTGCCCTTCGACTTCCGCAGCAACCCAAGAATCATCTTGATGGTCGTGCTCTTGCCAGATCCGTTGGGACCGAGCAGACCAAAGATCTCGTGAGCGCGAATCTCGAAAGTCACCCCGTCCACGGCGCGCGCTTTCGCACGCAACCAGAAGTCGGAGAATGTCTTGACCAGTCCTTCCGCCTCGACCACCGGCGGAGCGCTTCCTTCACTGCGTGGATTCATGGGGGGTTCCCGTCAGTCCTTCCCGAACGCCTTGCCGCCGGACTTGTCGAGGCGCCGCCCAGGCGCATCTGGAGTGATCAGCCGCGACCCGAGTTGGAACGAAGGAAGGTCCGCTCCGATCGCGGCAGCCGCAGCCTTCTTCCGCTCCAGCTCCGCATCACGCCGGGTCTGCATGGTGTCTGGAGAACTCCTCACGCGCAGTACATAGCGCCCAAGGTTGTCTGGTACCGAGAACACTTCCACCTCATCTTGGTTGACCACCTGCCGTACGGCATCAAGCCACAACTGCTGTATCAACTGACGCGGGTTTTCGCGGAAGGTCACCGCCAGACTCTCCACCCGCCGCGCTTCCTGCGCGAGCGCAGCATTCACGGATGACTGCTTCGATCGTGCTTGCGCGATGATGCGCGCAGCCTCGCCACCAATATCGGATTGCTCGAATCGTTGGCCAATGCTCCGAAGGAGCGCGTCAGACTCAGCCACCTCACCTTTGGTCAGCAGCGTCTCGTACTCGTGGATCATGTCGAGTACCTCGGCGAACCGCGGACCAGCAACCCCCACCAACTGTGTGTTGGCATCTTGGCGCGCGCGCTCCACCACTGTCTTCATCTCCTCGCGCGCTGTCTGCACACGGCGCAGTGCGCCACGCACGGCAAAAGGAGCGGTCCGCTCGAGTATGGTGACCGATACCACTTCGATGCCCGCGTCCATGCCGCGAAGCGTCGCCTGCATCCGTTGCCGAATCGCCAGCCCAGGTGGTTCCCGCTGTTCGAGGAACTCTGGCAGGGTCATCTCGGCCACCGTGGAAACGGCGGCGCGGCGGAGCACCGCTCGCATCAGAGCGGCCGCGCGATCAGGATCGATCAGCCGCAGCATGGCGACAGGATCCACCACGGTCCACTCCACCGAGAACTGTGCATGGGCAAGATCGCCATCCGCCGTGAGCAACGAACCATCACGCCCGGCACGGATCGGCTCATCGGCACTCGCCGCATCCGTCGCAGCTTCCATCGTCACATCCTTTAGCGCTCGCTGCGGCCAGAAGGACTCGCGCACCTCGAAAGTCTGCCGCTGCGACAGCGTGATGAACTCTCCGATGGGCGTTGGCCAAAACGGCTGCAGCCCGGGAGTGACCACCTGCCCGTCGCCGGACCCCACCACCCGACCAAACACGGTGCGGATTCCCGTCACGCCCTCGGGAACCGACTGGAATCCCGAAAAGAGAAAGGTCACGACCAGACCCGTCATCGCGATCTGAAGAACCCGGTACGACAGCCGGAGCGCCTCGCCAAGGCTCTGGTTGGCGGGATCCATTGCAGCCCGCAGGCTCGCGCGTTCACTCGCCACATCGGCAACCTGGAGCGTGGCACGCTTGCTCGCGCGCTGGGCACGGTGCGCCTCCTCGGGCGACTCTGGCTCGTCGATGGGATCGACCGCCATGTCAGCGCTGCTCCTTGCCCTTGGGCTGAACGAGATAGGGTTCGCGCGGCTGCGGAATCCCCGCAGCGCTTCCAGCTTCCTGGAGATCGAGCAGATGGAACGGCGCTCGATTGAGATCCGTCACGAAAGTCGTGCTGCCAGAGAGCGAACCCTTGAGCGTGTCGAGCCACGCGAGGAAGATTGCAAGGTCCGCCTCTTGCTTCATGAGCTGGTAGTAACGCGTGGACTCTTCGTTCCCCAGTGCCTCAATCTCCGCAGCCCACTGCGAAGCGAAGTTTCGAATCGTGTCTGCCGAACTGGCTGCCTGACTCTTGATGGCCTCCGCTTCCGAGTTTCCCTTGGACTCCTCCAGATTCGCGAGCGTCTCCTGAACGGCAGCCATTCGCCGAAGGACAGCCACGGAGGTCTTCGGCGGCAACACCACCTGCGAGATGCCCACACTGACCGCTTCGATGCCGGGCAAGCGCGTGGCCTTCATGTCAGCGAGGATCGATGCCTCCGCTTCGCCGATGCGACTCGACTGCCCGATGAGCTCTGCAAAGGTGTACCCGCCGACCGCGCGGACCGCACCCTGCAATTGCACTCCAAGTTCCTTGCCTGCGGCGTCGAGGGTTCCATGTGAAATGAAGAACTGCAATGGTGCGTCGCCCGTCTCCTGCACACGCCACAGCAGATATGCCTGCACAAGGACTTGCTGTCCATCCTTGGTGAGAACGGTCTCCAGGGGACTCTCGATGAACTGCAGTCGAACATCGAGCTTGGTCACCTGATCAATGAACAGAGGCGCCTTGAGATGCAGCCCCGCCGCGCGCTCCACCCCCGCCGGCTTCCCGAAGCGAGTCAGCACGGCGATCTCATGGAAGTTGACCGTGTAAGTGGTGCTGAAGAGAACGAGCACTGCAACGATCACTGCCGCAACAACGACTGGAATCTTTCGCATCATTTGTCCTGCTTCTCCAGATAGTCACCGAGATTGAGTCCCGACTCCGGCTGCTCCATCTGCACATCGATGTCGACGCGCATCGGGTCGACAGCCAGCACATACTTCACTCGAGCCTCCGCGAGGGCACGAGAGAGAACCGCCATGATCGCACGCTCGCGGTAGAGCGACGGCGCCGCCCGGTACGAAGGAGCCTGCCCAAGCACTTCGCTCGCTGTCGCCCTCGCACGCATGAGCATGTCCCAACGCCGGGCCTGCGCGATCGAAATGACGCTCGCCGCCTGACCGCGCGAGTCGATGATCATGGCCTCGATCTCCGCACGCTTGGAGCGCGACGTCGCGGAATCCTTCCCCGACTGGCGCTCGATCGTGCGGAGTGTGTCAATCGCCTCGACGATCTTCCGCGCCTGCTCGGGCGATCCCGCCAGGGCCGACATCGTGGTATTGACGAGTCGATTTGCTTCATCGACGACCTTTCGGGCATTCTGCAGGTCGATCGACAGATCCTCGAAGCGCCCCGATGGCTCGCCCGCGGGCGGTCGCAGCACGGGAATCTGGATGCCCACAACCTCGACTCCGCTTCTCGCTGCATCGAAGGCGCGCTGGATGCGCTCCTTCAGACGGCGGACCAACGAATCACCTTGCGGCGAGAGCACTTCGTCTGCGCTGAGCGTTGCAAACAGTTGGGTGACCTCCCGGAGTGCGAGCGCCTTCAAGGCGCGCTCACGCATGTCGAGCGGCGTTCGGCGACTGCGCGCATCCGAGGAAAATCCAAGGAAGTCAAGCAGAGCACCATCGCGGATTCGATAGTTCAGGACGAGGTCGGCATCGATCAACGCAAACTGCGCCGCCAAGGGCGATCCATCCGAATCCACCGCGGGTGCACCGCTCGAGCGGTTCCCCGTTCCGCTCGCAAGCACGACGAATCCGGGTCGGTTGGGGTCGGGCTCGCCTTCAATCACCCAGGCGTTCACCTTTTCATTTTTCAGAAGAGCAGGTCCAAGCACGACCGACCGAACCTGACCAACATCGAAGCGTTCCACCGACTCCAGGGGCCAAGGCCACTTGAACAGAAGCGTTCCAGAGGCAACATCACCAACGATTCGACCGCCTCGCAGTCGAACCGCCTGTTCGCCTGGCTGCACCACCACCACGATGGAGGTCAGCAACAACACGACTGCCGCCAAGGCGGACAAACGCACCATGCTTCGAAGAAGGAGTTGGTATCCCCACGAACTCGTGATGTCGAATCCGAACTGATAGTTCACGGCCTCGTTGATGCTCCGGACGATCGAATCCGGGGCGGCAGCAAGTCCAAGCAGCTTGGAGTCGAAAGCGGGTCGCGGCGCGTCCTCGCGGCGGCGCGGGCGATAGACATTGAGAATCAGGTTGAGCAGGATTTCTGCCGCGATGATCGCGGCGAAGACCGCAACTCCATACGCCACTGCCTCCAACACATTGGGCTTTCGGAAGACCTCGAAGACGATTCCCACGGCGATGGCAAGCAGGACCAGAGCGTTGCCCACGCTCGTGCCCGCACCGCCGCGAAGATTCGCCCACGCTGTCTGCTGCGACATGCCCGCAACGAAACGCGAAAAGATGAAGGTTCCAAGCGCGATTGCCGTGCACAGCGCCAACTGCCAGCCGAGGTTCGAACCAACCCCGAACGGGTTTGCGGTTGCCGTGGCATCATCCAAACGCCCGAGCCAGTCGATCGTCAGATAGCTCAACGTCCCGAGCGCAACCGCGACTACCCCACTCACCGACGGCATCAGCCAACGGTGCATCGATGCCAGCCGCCGCGACGCGACATCACTCTGCTCACGCCCCCCCTCAAAAACGCTCCGGCCAGAAGCGCGAAGCTGCTCCAGTTCCTCGTTCTCGAGCGCCTCCAGACGCTCGAGCGAGTGCTGGTGAAAGAGCACGATCAGGGACAGCCACGGCAGCATGCCGATCAGCACATAGAAGGAGGCGAGCGTGATTGCTGAATCGCCCGAAACCCGTCCGAAGATCGCGAGAAACGTCCCAAGCACCAACTGAATACCGAACCCGATGCCGCACACTCGGGTGGCCTGCTGATACACGAACTGATCTCGGACCATGTGGGTTCTACTGTACGCCGAATCAACGAGGACGGTTCGAGGTTCGAGGGCTGTCGGCTCCGACCCGATCACTCTCACCCCCGTACCATTGGACACACCAAACCCTTCATGATCGGCTTCGTCGAACAGGTCCTTGCAATTCTTCGAAACACATTCCTCGAGTGTGTTCGCCAGCCCGTCTGCCTTGTCATCATCGCTTCGGCAACGCTGCTGGTTCTCGTGAGCAACCCGCTGTCAGCTTTCACCCTGATGGACGATCAGCGGATGTATGTGGACCTTGGACTGTCGACGGTTTTCATGTCGGGCGCGATCCTGGCTGCATTCCTTGCAACGGCTGTCGTGCATCAGGAGGTGCAAAGCCGAACGCTGCTGCTCGTCGTTTCGAAGCCTGTTCCCCGATGGATCTTCGTGCTCGGAAAGTTTCTGGGCGTCACGCTCGCGCTCCTCTCCGCCACGGCCCTGCCAGCGCTCTCGTTTCTGCTCGTCGAGGTGCACGGCGTGATGCAAACGGCAGCGACGCCATGGCATCTTCCAGCACTCGCGTTCGGTGCCCTCGCGCTCCTTGGCACCGTTGCCATCGCGACCTGGTGCAACTACTTCTACGGGTCGTCGTTTCCCGCGGTCGTGTGCGTCGTCGGAGTTCCACTGATGGCCCTTGCCTACATCGGTGCACTCTTCTTCGATCCGTCCTGGCAGTCCATCTCACCAAGCAAGAAGTTCCGTCCTGAACTTCTGGTGGCGCTCCTGTTGATGGGCACATCGCTCACGGTCCTGGCGGCAATCGCCGTGGCCGCAAGCACCCGACTGGGGCAAATCCTCACCATTGGCGTGACGCTCGCCCTGCTGCTGCTGGGCCTCCTGTCGGACTGGCTCTTTGCCAGGAACATCACCCGCCTGAAGGAGGTACTCGAGGTGCGCCAAGCGGCGAACCTCGACTGGCTCGACACCGACCGCGCTCTCCTGTGGCTCAACGAAGCCGCGTATGCATGCGTACCGAACTTTCAAGTGTTCTGGGTGGTCGACGCCATCAATCAAGGCGTTGCGATCCCATCCGATTATCTCTGGCGAGTCGTCGCATACGGCGCCGCCGTCACGACGGCTGCTCTCGCAATCGCGACAGCGCTCTTTCAGCGGCGCGAGGTCGCCTGACCAGGCTGGCCGACGGGCTCGCCGACAGGCTCGCCGAAGTCAGTTTCCGCGGTTCTCGCGTGGAGCGGCTTGCAGTTCCTTGACCTGCTTGCGCAATTCCTCGTTCTCTTCTTTCAGGCTCTCAATCGCCTGATCGCCAACACCCAACTCATACACCATCTCGGGCCTGCACTTCTTGAACCAGTCGATGATGGCTTGGTTGTTCTTGATGCGCGCCTGCAACTGCGCCACCCCACCCTCGCTTGTCCCCTCGATGTCGCGCTTGCGCAGCAGGAGTGGAACTTTGTCCTTGCAGTCCTTGATCAGCTTTTGCCATTCCGCGGCGATCTTCTTGCCCGCATCGCTGATGATGTACTTCTCGCCATCATCGACCCCAAGAAGTTTGTACAGCTCCGCGTCCGTCTTTGCGGTGCCATCCGAGAACCCACAGTGCTCCGCATTCTGCGCGTTGAAGTCCAGGTTCTCATTGCTGCGGCTGAGCACATAGGTGTGCTTGACATCCGGGTAGAAGGTGACCTTCCCATCCGGGGTCTTCTCGTAAGACAACTCAACCTCGGAGTGCACCATCGCTGGCCCGATCAGTGGATCACGACCTCCGCCGGCACAGGCTTCCGCCACACGCTCCTTCCACTCCTCGCGAACTGCGGAAACCTCGGTTCGTCCCGTCAGCATGGTGATCGACCCGAGCGCAGCCTCGGGCATGAAATACATCTCGTCGCACCAGAGTGCCGTGAAGGCACCACCCGAGATGGCCTTCTCGATCCAGGCGACCAACCGATGCTTCTGCTTGATACGGGTCAGCGACTCGGCAATCATGTCTCCTTCGATCACGAGGCCACCGTTGGAGTTGATGCGAAGGATGATCACCTGGCCCGGGCCGATCTTGTCGGCAACCTGCTCGACCTTTTCCATCTCGTCATGCCGAAGGCCGATTCCCACCATGCCATCGAGCGGCAGCATGAAGACATGCCTCTTGGCATCGGTCGCCGCATCCTTGTCGGCACCGTTCCCAGGTGCAGCCTTTGCCGGGGCAGTCGATTGCTTGCCCGACGATCGGGACGGTGCCGTTGGCTTGGTGCCCTGCGAGAACGAAGCGGATGTCTGCTGCGCACCCGTATCAGGAGAAGCGTCTACGGGCGCTCCAAGAACAACCAAAGCGCAGGCAAGCGCTCGCATCCCCTGCCACACACACGGAAACGGTCGATCCATCGAACTCCATCGCTTCATTGGATTCATGTCTTGATTGGTGGAAGTCATCTCGTGCCTCATTCGTGCAAGTGCGGACAAATCGCTGCAGTCATTTTCGTCGGAGCGGGTCCAAACCTCATGATCCGGCGCCGATACCGCCGCCTCCCCTTTGACGCCCTCCGCTCGCGGGCGCCGTGCCTGACTTGTTCAATCCGCGGAGGCGCTCCTGCAGGCGAAGAATTTCCGTCTCGATCTCCAATTTGGTGATCCCAAACTCCTGACGCAATTTCATCTCAATCGCAGGGTACTTCTTCAACTTCGCCAACACGGACTCGAGAATGCTCTTGGCCTTCTGAACGAACTTCTTCTCGTTCGCGCCCGTGGCATCGCCGAGCGCCTCCTCATACTTGGGGTACGCCTCCACAATGTCCGCGAGGGCCTTTCGCCACCCCTCGATGTACTCATTCACGATCACCGCGCCGTCCTCTGGGATGCGCTCAAACGATCGATAACCGCGCTGGTACATCATGTCGTCGATCATGGTGGCCGGATCATCGGAAACCGTGCCATCGGACACTCCCAGTTCTTCCGCAAGTTCAGCATTGAAGTTTGCCGTGATGCGTTCGGGGCTGCCATCCACGACCCATGTGCCCGACGCGTCCTCCGTCCACACGATTTCGCGTCCCTTGAATGTTGCACTCAGCATCTTGTCATCGCGCATCATGGCAAGTCCGATCGATGGGTTGTAGCCGCCCGCGATGAGGAAACCGTTGCAGATTCCCACGAACGCCTCTCGGAACTTTGCCTTCACCTCGGGATCTTCAACTTCGGTGCGCTCCTTGATCCGTGAGAGCCCTGCGAGTCGCGCGGACTCCGTCATGTACATGTTGGACCAGTTCAGCCCAAGCAGGGCTGAGTAGCCCACCGCATCGCGGATGATCATCACTGCATCACAGCCATTTCTGTCCACGACCTCATGCAGATCTCGCGACAGCGCGCGCATCGAGTCATCATCGAACATGCCGAACTTGCGCGGGTCATCGCCGAGGTAGCGAACCGAATCGAGATCTGCCGAATCCAGGATGAAGACCACCACATCCGGCTTCTTTTCGTCGATGTCCTTCACGACGGCACCATAGGGCTGCGCATGGATGTCAAGCCCAAACACTCCCTTGCCACGAACACCCATGGGAACCACATACACCCGCTTCGGCTTCTCAGCCGGATCCGCAGTCACGGTGGGCTTCTTGGGAGCGGCGGCAGCCTTGCCTGCCGGGGGCGCCTTCGTCGTCGGCGTCGGCGGCTTCGTTGTCGGCGGCTTGGCGGCAGGCTTGGACTGCTTCCCACTCGGCGTCCCCGCGGGTGCACCTTGCGAAAAAGCATCGGGCACAGCCGTGAGCGCAATCGCACAGGTCAACGAAAGCACGAAGAGGGTTCGCATCGCCGAATCATATACGGGGCGAACGGGAATTCGAGGGCATTCTCGTGGACACGCCTCCCGACCCACCACTCTCGGCGTCCTCAGATTCCGTCGAGGCTCCGCAACATCGCGCGCGCTTGCACAAGGGCTTCTGCGGGGTCGATCACCTTCCCCTCGAGTTGCAGGTCGTAAACCCCATCCAGCACCCGCTTGAACGCGGGCCCGGGAACGAACCCCATCTGAACAAGATCGTCACCGCGCACGAAGGGCATGGGCGCAATCCCGCCAACTTCCTGAGCGAGTGCATCCACCTCGCTCCGCACGCTCCGTGAGTGACGGAGATCGCAACCAGCGTGAACATCCAGGGCTGGAGGGAAGCACGGCGAGGATGCGAGCCGCTTGCGAGCTGCCTTCGAGAGTGTGCGCCACTCCGCTGCGATGACACCAACGATTCGGCGGATCTCCAGCAGGTCCGCGCGCTCACGCGACGAGAGATTGACCACCTCCGACCAATGCTCCACGCCAGACGCGGCGTTCCGTTGGGCTCGGTCCAAGCTCCATGCGGCGAGCGTCGCTGCGAAAGACGCATCCGCCGGGAGCGCTGCAACCCGCGGCAGTTCGCCCGCAGAATGCGCCTCCCCAAGCGTCGATGCATCGAGCCGCCACTGTTCGAGCAACGTGATGGCGCGGTGACGGGTCGGATGGGCGAGCATGCGACGCAACTCGCCACCCACTCGCTCGCGGCTGACGCCCCGCAGCTCGGAAGCGGTCGCCTCGATCGCGGCCTGCGTCCGTGCATCCACCTCAAGCGAGAATCGCGCGGCAAACCGCACCGCTCGAAGGGAACGCAATCGATCTTCGCGGATTCGGTCGTGTGGATCACCAATGGCCCGCAGAGTCCGATTGGCAAGGTCCGATTGACCGCCAACGAAGTCCACGACATCGCCTGACTCGGTATCGCGAAACAGCCCATTGATCGTGAAGTCCCTGCGCTGTGCGTCTTCCCTCGCAGTTGCGTATTGCACCTCACTCGGGCGACGTCCATCGTGATACGGACCATCGGAGCGAAAGGTCGCCACCTCCACGGTGCGTCCTTGAAACCGAACAAGCATCACGCCAAAGGACTCCCCAACCCCTCGAGCCTTTGGGAACACCTCTTGAATCTGCTCTGGAATCGCATCCGTTGCAAGGTCATAGTCAGCTGGCTCGAGACCGAGCAGTTCATCGCGAACGCATCCCCCCGCCAGATACGCCACATGTCCCTTCCCTCGCAGCAATCGAGCGATCGCAAGCGCAGCCGCACGGGGAGCGATCGTCGGCGCCTGCTGGGAGCCGCGCGGCGACGGATCAGTTGCCATGATCAGCCGCTCCACGCGCTGGGAACGCGCCGTCGGACCGAGCGCGAAGCTGCGCGCGACAGCGAAGCATGAGTCTCCGGATGCATGCGCGAAGTTCCTCGAGTCCAGCGTCCACGTCGCGGAAAAGGATCGCCTGCTGCTCAGGGCCGATGGGCGCACCGACGGTTGCCCAAATGCGCCCGCTCCACTTCGGAAGCGGTGCATGCGGCGACCACACGTCGTATGCGCCGTCGATCCCCATGGGAACGATCGTCGCCCCCGACTTGCGCGCAAGCAATTCGACCCCGCGTTGAAATGGCTGCACCGATCCGTCGATCGATCGCCCACCCTCGGGATAGATCATGACCGTGCGCCCCGCCTCCAGTTCCCCCAGTGCCGCCCGAAACGCGTCACGATTCCCGCGCTCCGGACGGATCGGGATGGTGCCCACGGCGCGGAGTACGGCGCCAAAGGCAGGATTTCGGAAGAGTTCCCCCTTGGCCATCGGCCGGGGAGCTCGATCCGCGACCGCGAGGCAGTGAATCATGGGATCCAGGTAGGACTGATGGTTCCCGATGAAGATCAGAGGTCCCGTGCGCGGAACCAGATGCGCGCCCTCGACGCGGAAGCGATACCGCCATGACAACACGGACTGGCAGACCTGTGCGCTTGCATCCCAAACCGCCGTGCGCAGCAGCCCGTAGCCAGGGCGTCGACGACGATGGTCAAACGAGTTCCTCACGCCGATACACCACCGCACCCGACGTTGGCGGCGGCGAGGCGCTCGCGGACGATCGCTTCGAGACCATCGACAACCTGCGCAAATGAAAGATCGCTTGTATCGACCACATGCGCTCCTGCGGGCTGACGCAGCGGACCCTCCGCGCGCCCGCGATCGGACGCATCGCGTGTCACGATATCGCGGAGGACCGCCGCATCATCCACGTCGATTCCCTGAGCGCGGAGTTCTTCGGCGCGTCGGTGGGCCCGGACTTCCGGACGCGCATCGAGCCAAATGTGAACGACTGCGTCTGGAAACACGACGGTTCCCTGATCACGCCCCTCCGTCACCAACTTCGCATGGGTCCACGCGACTTGTCGCTGCGCTTCCACCATGCGATGGCGGACATCGCGGTGCGAGGCCACCTGCGAAACAATCCTGGTGACATCATGATCTCGAATCCGCAGGTGCACATCTCTTCCATCGAGCCGAATGATCGGAGGTTGGACGGAGAAGTCCACTTGGAGTGTCGATCGATCCATGGCGGCTGCGATGAGCGCGCCGTCCGACGGCAGTATCCCCGCCTCGATCGCAAGAAGCGCGACGGCTCGGTACATCGCGCCCGTATCAAGCATGTCGAACCCCAGTCGCTCGGCGAGCATGGCCGCTGCGGATGACTTCCCCGTTCCCGCCGGGCCATCGATCGTCACGATGAGCGAGCGGCTCATGTCACCGGATCCCCTTGCCCCAACTTCTTCATCATGTGTGCGCGAACACCCTGCACTGCCTGCGCCCAATTGCCGCCGCCGCGCCAATCGATCGACAACTTGTTCGAGAATCCGAGTTGCACGAGCATGTCGATGTGCGCATCGAACGACTCATCCTCCGGCACACCCGCCTTGCTCAAGGATGTCACCGTGGCTTCCACGGCAAGTGAATAGGGGATGAGCTTGCGCAAGGACTGCTGCGCATCGCCCGTCGCACCCGCGTTCGCGAAGGATGGCATCGCACCAATATGGAAGCCGCCGATCTTGCGAACCAAGTCGATCACCGCGTCCGGCTGGTCGCACGGATCTTCGGAGGGACGAATCAGCAGATTCACCTCGAAGCGCTGGAGTCCATCGAGCGCAGCCTTCATGAGCGGTGCGATCTGCGCAGAGGCCGTGGCGATGTTCGCGACCCGAACGGCAACTTCGGCACAGCCAAGCAGACGTGCCCGCTTGCCCATCTCGCGCAGGACCTGCGCAGACTTTTCACCATCCGCCACGAAATCGAGCGGCTCATCTCGGTACAGCACGAGGCACGGGCACTGTGCGCGATCTGCTTCATCGCGGAGGCGTTCGAGCGTCTGCGGCGTTTGTTGCCGGATCATCTGAACAGGAATCTGGATCCCACGCACCTCCAGCTCCTCCGCCACATAGCGCGGCACATCCAGCAGCGCGATGGGCGACTGCTGCCTCGGCAATGGCTGCAGGAGGCAGGAGGCGGAGAGCGAGATATGGATCTCGGAACCCATGTGGTGGCGACCCGACACGCGAGGATAGCAGGCGGCTACCATTCCCTGCTTTCCCGAAGCCTGCTCACGAGAAACACACGAATGCCAAGTCCATCCACCTGCCGTTTCACCGACTCGCACGAATGGTTCCGCACGGAGGGCGATGAAGTGGTCGTTGGGATCACGCAGTTTGCGGCGAACGAACTCACGGATGTCACTTTCGTGCAGTTGAAAGGTGTCGGCACGACGGTGGCGGCGGGCAGTCCGGTGGGAGAGGTGGAGAGCGTCAAGACGACGAGCGATGTCTACAGTGCGGTCGGCGGAACCATCACAGCGATCAATGACGCGGTCACGAAGGATCCTTCGCTGGTGAATTCCGATCCCTTCGGCAAGGGCTGGCTCGTTCGTCTGCGCGCAGCTGACACCAGCGGTCTTGCGGCGCTGATGGACTCGACCACCTATGACGCCAAGCACCCCGTCACCTGACCCTCGCATCTCGGTTCGCGGCGTGGAGAAGAGTTACGCCCCCGCTGCTCGTGGTGGGCGAGCAGTGAACGCGCTGCGCGGCGCCGACCTCACCATCGAAGCTCCGGGGTTCTACGCGGTGATGGGCCGATCCGGCAGCGGCAAGAGCACCCTGTTGCACTTGCTTGCAGGCCTGGACCGCCCCGAGCGTGGAGAGATCGTCGTCGGCGGGACTGCCGTTCACTCGCTGAGCGAAGCGGATCTTGTGCGCTATCGCCGCCGTGGCATCGGCATCATCTTCCAGCAGTTCAACCTGATCCCGACGCTCGATGCGCTCGGCAATGTGATGCTGCCGGGGCTGCTCGATGGCATGCATGAACGCGACCTTCGCGAGCGTGCGCGCGCACTGCTCGGTGAGCTGGGTCTCGCGGACCGCAGCATGCATCGACCGGACACGTTGTCCGGCGGTGAACAGCAGCGCGTGGCGAGTGCACGCGCGCTCCTGCTTGATCCGCCCGTGGTGCTCGCCGACGAACCGACCGGCAGCCTCGATTCCACCACGAGCGCTGCACTGTGGAGGCTGCTCGAGGACACCGCGGACCGCCGAGGACTGACCGTGCTGATGGTCACGCACGAACCTGTTGCCGCATCGCATTGTCGTCGCACGTTCATCCTCCACGACGGACGCGTGGCTGGAAGTCTGGAAAGTCATGGCATCGATCCCTCCCAGCTGGCACATCGCTCGACTGAGCTTGCTCGGTCGGCCTAGCCGCACCCTGCTCTGCGGCTTGTCGGTCCTGCTGGCTTCCACGCTGGTGGTTGCCATCAGTTGCGCACTGGAAACCGCGCTCGCGAACATCGATGCGCGCATGCGCTCGCTGATCGGCGAAGCGGACGTACGCGTGGTGCATGAGCATGGCGCGGCATTCAGCGTCGACGCGCTCGATCGTGCGCGCGAACTTCCCCACGTGCAGGCTGTATCAGGGCGAATCGGAGGAGCCATCTCGGTGCGGCGCGCAGACGGTGGCACCGATGCGCTCGGCCGCGTGCGGCGCGCAACCCTGCAATGCCGTGGCGCGGATCTGGAAACCGAAGTGGTCTTCGATCAGATCAAGTACGCAGAAGGTCGCGCACCCGCAAGCGACGCGGAAATCGGCATCGACGCACTCGCTGCCCGAGCGCTCGGAGCCACCGTGGGCACCCAGCTGGAAGTCGTGCATTTCGGCGCGCCCATCGTCCTCCAAGTCAGCGGCATCCGCGATCGCCCCGCCTTGGGTGCACTGCAGCGTCCACTCGGGCATCTCTCCCGCCGCGTACTCGCTGATGTGGTGCAAAGTGAGGGTGAGGTCGACCTTGTCTCGATCGTGCTCGAGGAGGGTGTCAACCCATCTGCGTGGATGGAGGCGCACGCGGCCACGTTCGATTCACCGCTGAAACTGGAACCGACCGAGTTGTCATCGAGTGGACTGGACCGCCCCGCTGCCGGCGGCAGGATCGCCATCGCCGTCGCCACGATGCTTGCATTCCTTTGCTGTTCGTTCATCGTGACCACAGCGATGACGACCGCGCTGGCCGAGCAGCAGCGCCTCTTCGCCATTGCACGCTGCATCGGCGCGACCCGCGCACAGTTGTTCCTCGGCCAAGTCACGGCTGGCGGCATGCTCTGCCTCGCGAGTGGTGCGATCGGCGTTCCCGTGGGAGTCGCGCTGACCGCCATCGCCGTCTGGTGGTATTCGGCACTCCTGCCCGCGGGGGTCGCACTTTCCTGGACTGGCATCGCGCTCGCCGTCGCCGGTTCGACTGCAGCTGGAGTGGGCGGCGCTCTCTTCCCGGCCTGGAAGGCGTCACGCGTCTCGCCGCTCGAAGCTCTGGCCGTTCACGCGCGTGCGGCATCACCGCGCGGCATTGTCGCTGCGGCGTTCGTCGGAGCTGTATGCATCCTCGCCCAACTGCTGCTGCTGCTCGTGCCCGACCGCGACTCGCGTTTCTGGTGCTACATCCTGGTTGGACTGCCGCTGCTGCATGTCGGCTGGTTCGTGCTCGCCGTGCCGATCCTGCGGGCGCTCGCACGCCTGTGCGCCCCACCGCTCGAACGCATCCTCGGAGTGCCTCGCGGTCTGTTGGCGGGATCGCTGGCTGCCACACCATGGCGATTCGGACTCGTGGCAGGCGCGCTGATGGTGGGCGTCGCCATCCTGGTGAGTACATGGTCCAACGGCGCTGCGATTCTCTCCGACATTTCCGAACGAGTCCGATTCGGCGATGCCTTTGCGTTCAAGACGAGTGGGTTCAACGCTGACGAAGTGGAACGCATTCGGCTGCTGCCCGGCGTGCGTTCTTCGGCGGCCGTCGGCTACCTGCCTGTGCGCGTGCTCGGCGAGCAGGTGATCGGCCTCGAGGGTCTCTCCTCGCCGAATGTCGTGTGCATCGGATTCGATTCTCAGCCGTTCCTGGCGATGAATCGGCTGGACTGGACAGCGGGCGATCCCGGACGCGCGGCGCAACGACTGCGGGATGGCGACGCGGTGTTGGTCGCCAAGGAGTTCCTGCTCGCACGCGGCGTGACGGTGGGCGACCGCGTGCAACTCGGCGCGGCCGAGTCGAGCCACTCGTTTGAAGTGGTGGGTGTCGTGGGCGCCGCTGGCCTCGATGTTGCCACGCAGTTCTTCGGGATACGAAGCCTGTACATGGAGCATGCGGTGAGTTGCGTCTTCATGGACTTTGCGGCTGTCCAGCGTTGCTTTGGAACGCGCGAGGCGTACCTCGTGCAGATCGAAATGGGCGAGGACGCGCAGGATGCAGACGAGACGCGCCTCGCGGAAGCAGTGGAAGCTGCCGCGCCTGGCGCCGTGTTTGCCAGCGGAAGGGGAATCCGCCGCGAGATCGTGCGCATCGGGGGCCTCATGATGACGGTCAGTTCGCTTGTCGCCGTCTTGGCGATGGCGCTGGCATCGCTTGCCGCCGCTGGCGTGATTGCCGCCGGCGTTGCCACGCGCGCGCGAGAACTCGGCGTCCTGCAGGCGGTCGGGGCCGGACGCGGCACGCTGCGCGGACTGGTGCTCGGCGAAAGCCTTCTCGTGGGAGTCGCAGCGGGCATCGTTGGAACCTTGTTCGGACTGCATCTGTCGTGGATGGGCGTCCGTTCGTACCGCGATATGGCGGGTATGGAACTGTCCTTCGAGGTTCAGCCGCTGGTGATTTCGGCTGCGTTGTGCGCAGTCTGTGCCGTGTCACTGCTGGCGGCACTGCCCTCGGTGCGTCGCCTGCTGCAGCATGAGCCGCGTGAACTGCTCAGTGCTGGCGCAGGGCTCGGGGGCCGTCGTCGGATTCATCGTGGGGAACAGCCCACAGCGGCCTAACCTCTCTCGGCACGAGTTGCTCTGCGAGTATGGACCACGCTTTCGCCCTGCAATCCCCGTTTCAGGCTGCGGGTGATCAACCGCGCGCCATCGCACAGTTGGTCGAGGGAGTCCGCGCAGGTCGATCGCACCAAACGCTGCTGGGCGCGACGGGGACTGGAAAGACCTTCACGATGGCGAGCGTGATCGCGACCTGTCAGAAGCCGGCGCTCATCATGAGCCACAACAAGACGCTCGCCGCGCAGTTGTACGAGGAGATCAAGGCGCTCTTCCCCTCGAATGCCGTCTCTTACTTCGTGTCGTATTACGACTACTACCAACCCGAGGCAGACATCCCGCAGCGGGACATCTACATCGAAAAGGATGCATCGCGAAATGCCGATCTGGACCGTCTTCGACTGGCAGCGACGAGCAACCTCCTGCATCGACCAGACACCATCGTGGTCGCGAGCGTGTCCTGCATCTACGGTCTCGGATCGCCCGACGAGTATGCCAATCGAACGGCACTCGTCGTTCGTGGGCAACCGCTGAGTCGCCGCGGATTCCTGACTTCGCTCCATGCCATGCAGTACAAGCGCAACGATGTTGCCCCCGAGCGCGGCTGCTTTCGCGTTCGAGGTGAATGCGTGGATGTGTGGCCCGCCACCGAGCAGTTCGCCATTCGCTTTGAGTTTTTCGGCGATGTGGTCGAGCGAATCGAGCGGTTCGATTCGCTGACGGGAGAGGTATTGAGCGACGAGGAGCGCGTCTTCGTGTCGCCCGCGGTGCACTACATGATGCCGGAAGACCAATTGCTCCGCGCGGTCGAGTCGATCCGCGGCGAGATGGAGGCGCAGGTGCGCGCGCTGCAAGAACAGGGCAAGTTGCTGGAAGCGCAGCGGCTGCTCGGTCGGACGAGGTGGGATCTCGAACTGCTGCGCGAGACGGGAGTGTGTCCCGGCATCGAGAACTATTCCGCGCACATGGAAGGACGCGGACGGGGCACGCGGAGCTTCTGTCTGCTCGACTACTTCCGGCACATTCCAGGGCGAGATCCGAACGATTGGCTCCTGTTCGTGGACGAAAGCCATGTCACCGTGCCGCAAGTTCGCGGCATGTACTTCGGCGATCGCCGCCGCAAGGAGACGCTCATTGAGCATGGATTCCGTCTCCCGAGCGCTCTCGACAACCGCCCGCTCACATTCACCGAGTGGGAGTCGATCGTGCCACAGACGATCTTCGTGAGTGCAACACCATCCGCATACGAGTTGGGGCGATCGGAGGGCGTCGTCGTCGAGCAGGTGATTCGTCCCACGGGACTTCTCGATCCGCCCGTCACGGTTCGCGATGCGCGGGGACAGATCCCCGACCTGCTGGAGGAGATTCGTCCCGTCATCGGCAAGGGGCAGCGCATCCTGGTGACCGCGCTCACCAAACGACTGTGCGAGGAACTGACCAACTTCCTGCACGACAAGGGCATTCGCGTGCGGTATCTGCACAGCGACATTGAAACACTCGAGCGACTCGAGATTCTCCGGGATCTTCGAGACGGCGCATTCGATGTGTTGGTGGGGGTCAACCTCCTGCGCGAAGGACTTGATCTGCCCGAGGTGGCGCTGGTGGCGATTCTCGATGCGGACCGTCAGGGATTCCTCCGAAGTGAGGCGAGTCTCATTCAGACGATGGGACGCGCCGCGCGCAACGCGGAGTCCAAGTGCATCCTGTATGCCGAGCGGGTCACTCCAGAGATGCAGCGAGCGATGGATGAGGTGACTCGCCGCCGCACCAAGCAGCTTGCACACAACGCCGAGCATGGGATCGTGCCGCAGACGATCGTCAAGGAGAATCGGCGCGCGCTGGAGGATCAAGTGGCCGCAGACCGCCGCGCGAATGCTCCGCGCCGTGATCGCGCGATGGTCCCGAAAGGCGAGTTGGTGGCGGCACTCGAGGAAGAGATGGTCACAGCGGCCCAAGAGCTCGAGTTTGAACGCGCAGCCCGACTGCGCGACGAACTTGCGCGGGTGCGGTCGTTACCCGAGGACCTCATCGACCAGAACGCCTTCGACGACGACCCACGAACCGCACGCTCCGCGAAGCCTGGTGCACCTGGGACTCGACCACGCAGAAGCAAGCGCCGGAAGGCAAAGCCGAAAGAGTGAAGTCGTAGAACCCTGCTGCAACGACAGACCAAGACTCGAAAAGAGTGCAACCACGCAGCCAAGGCCACGATCCTTGCCCCCGACACTCGTCGGTTGTCCCCCAAGTACTCGAGACCGCCTTGGATCAGTTTGCCCGAAGTCGGATGCGCTGCACGCGGCGGCGAACTTCAGCATCGAGATCAACCACCGCCGTCCCCATGGCGTTCGGGAGTGAACGCCGCTGATCCAACTTGGCTGGATTGGCGGAGGCGCTCGGACGATCGAGCGTCGAAACGGATGTGCCACGGGATGGAGATGATGGGGTTGGCACGCTTCACTTCCTTCGTGCCATGCGATTCGACCAAACTTGGTCGACGGATGCACATTTGATCTGCATACGATAACGCGATCGAGCGGTCAGACCACTTCCACCTGCAATTTTTCAACGGAACGCTCCTCACCCCCCCCTCCCTCGTGCCCAAGATCGCGAATAACCAAACCGAGAAAACGGACGGAGTTCGATGCATCCGCGTCCGTGGAGCTGCGGAGCACAACTTGCGGCGCGTGGATGTGGATGTCCCGCGCGACCAACTCGTGGTGATCACGGGAGTCTCTGGCAGCGGCAAGAGTTCGCTTGCGTTCGACACCATCTTTGCAGAGGGACAGCGCAAGTACATGGAGAGCCTGAGCGCCTACGCGCGCCAGTTCCTCGATCAGATGAAGAAACCGCAGGTGGAGTCGGTCGATGGTTTGCCGCCCACCATCGCGATCGAGCAGCGCTCTGGCGGGCATACGCCCCGCTCGACGGTTGCGACGACGACCGAGATTCACGACTACCTGCGGCTGCTCTTTGCGCGCTGCGGCGATCCCCGCTGTTGGCATGTTGATGCGCATGGCAACATCTGCGGCAAGCCGATTCGCGCTTCATCGGCTACGCAGATCGTGGACAGCATCCTCGAGGATCTCAGCGGCCGGCGAGTGCAATTGTGCGCGCCCGTCGTTCGCGCGCGGAAGGGTTTCCACAAGGACACGTTGGAAGACCTCCAACGGGCAGGTTTTGTCCGCGTGCGCGTGGACGGTCGCGTGCTCGATCTCCGCGAGGCGCTGAAGGCGGGCGGCGAGAATCCCCTGAAGCTCAAGCGCTATGAGGTGCACGACATCGAGGCGGTCGTGGATCGCCTCGCGGTGGCTGCCGACGCGCGGCAGCGCCTCGCCGAAAGCGTGGAGACGGCACTTCGTGCGGGAGGCGGAGCGCTGCTTCTGTTGGCGGAGAAGGGCGAGGACTGGGAGCAGATCCGCTACAGCGAGCACTTCGCCTGCGCGGAACACCCCGAGTACTCGCTCGACGAGCTGGAACCGCGTCTCTTTTCCTTCAACTCGCCGCAGGGCGCCTGCCCCGCCTGCGCAGGACTTGGCACGGTCGATGAGTTTGATGAACGGCTGGTGGTGCCTGACCCCTCGCGCGGTGTCGCGGAGGGCGCGATCGAACCGTGGCGACGCAATGGCCGCCGCATGAATATCTTCTATTCGCGAACACTCCGGCGCTTCTGTGCGGCAGCAGGCATCGACCCCGCCACGCCATTCGCATCCCTCGCAGCACCTGTCCGCCGTGCTCTCCTGCATGGCAGCAGCGAGGCAGAGGGACCGCTCGCGTTTGAGTTCGAGGGCGTCCTTCCGAACCTCAAGCGGCGCATGACCGAGAGCGAGAGTGAGTTCGTGCGGGAGCGACTCCACGCGTACACCAGCAATACTCCCTGCACCGCGTGCGCCGGCACCCGGTTGAAACCCGCCTCTCGCAGCGTCTTGCTGCACGCCGAGACCTGCAGCCTGTCGCTCCCTGCATTCACGTCGCTCTCGATCGACCGCGCCCGTGGGTTTGCCGCCTCCCTGAAACTCACGGCGGCACAGCGGAGCATTGCAGCACCGATCCTCAAGGAGATCGACGCACGACTCGGTTTTCTCTCGTCGGTAGGGCTGAACTATCTCACGCTGGACCGTGCCTCGTCCACCCTGTCCGGCGGAGAAGCGCAGCGCATCCGTCTTGCCACACAGGTGGGTTCTGGTCTCGTGGGTGTCTGCTATGTGCTCGATGAGCCGACGATCGGATTGCATCAGCGCGACAACGACCGATTGATCGCCACGCTGCAGCGGCTCTCCCACATCGGGAACACCGTGGTCGTGGTGGAACACGACGAGGACACGATTCGGGCGGCGGACCATGTGATTGATGTCGGACCAGGTCCCGGTCGACACGGCGGAACAATCGTCACGGCGGGATCGGTCGCCGCGATTTGCGCGAACCCAGCCAGTCTCACGGGGCAATACCTCTCCGGCAGGCTGAGCATTCCAGTCCCCGCATCCCGAACCCCAGTGCAGGAATCGCGGGCGATCGTCGTGCAGGGAGCGTGCGCCAACAATCTTCGTGGCATCGATGTGCGCTTTCCGATGGGCGGACTGATCTGCGTGACGGGCGTCTCGGGGAGCGGCAAGAGCACTCTCGTGGGCGACATCCTCCTCAAGACCGCGCTGCGGGATGTCCTTGGCAAGCGAATCGTGCCGGGTGCGCACCGCAGCATTCGCGGGCTTGACCAAGTCACGCGAGTGATCGAAGTCGACCAGTCCCCGATTGGTCGGACACCCCGCTCGAACCCCGCCACCTACACCGGGATCTTCGACCAGATTCGCCAGTGCTTCGCGCGCGTTCCAGAGGCACGCATCCGCGGCTATCCCATCGGACGATTCTCCTTCAATGTGAAGGGCGGCCGATGCGAGGTGTGCCAAGGGCAAGGCGTTCGCCGCATTGAGATGCACTTCCTGCCCGATGTCTTCGTCGAATGCGAGGCATGCCGTGGCACTCGCTTCAACAAGGAAACACTGGAGATTCTCTTCAAGGGCAAGTCGATTGCACAGGTGCTCGACATGACCTGCGAGGACGCACTCGCATTCTTCGAGGCGAACGGCAAGATCGCGGCAATGCTGCAATGCCTGTGCGATGTCGGACTCGGCTACCTGCAGCTCGGCCAGGCATCCACCACCTTGAGCGGCGGCGAGGCGCAGCGCATCAAGTTGGCAACGGAGCTCGGAACGCCATCGAATGGACACACGCTCTATGTGCTGGACGAGCCCACGACGGGGCTGCACTTTGCGGATGTCGCGAAGTTGGTCACCGTCCTGCACCGACTGCGCGATGCGGGCCAGACCGTTGTCGTCATCGAACACAACCTGGATGTCATCAAGGTCGCAGACTGGATCATCGACCTCGGTCCAGAGGGGGGTGAGGGCGGCGGTCAAGTGATCGCCGTCGGCACTCCAGAGCAGGTTGCCGCGCAGGACGGCAGTTCCACGGGCATGTACCTGCGACGCATGCTGGCAAGCCCAACCACCGCTTCCACGAAGACGGATCCCCATGTGCGCAAGTCGCGTGCGAGAGCGAACCAACAGCGCACCGTGCGTGGTGCCCACTAGGATCGCACGCCATGCAGCATCCTGACGGCGAAATCGTCCTCCGTGTCATCACGATGCCGCGGGACACGAATCACTCCGGTACGGTGTTCGGCGGCGTCATCATGAGTTACATCGATCAGGCTGCCTATGTGCATGCGCGCACACTCGGGCTGCACCGTTGGGTCACCGTCATGGTCGAGCGCATCGAGTTCGTGGCCCCGGTCTATGTCGGCGAGATGGTCACGCTCCGTGCATGCACCGCCACGACGGGCCGCACATCCGTCTCCGTTCGCGTCGTCGTCGAAGCCGAACGCTATACAACTGGTGAATCCGCGCGCGTGACCGTGGCAACGGTCAAGATGGTCGCCATCGATCGCCAGCACCGCCCCATCCCCTTCTCCTCGCCCGCGACACTCGGGCCCGAAGACGGACTGATCCCACGCTGATGAATCTGCCGCGCGTCTGGAGGGCTGCCATCCTCGTTTCGGGAGGCGGCACGAATGCCCTGAACCTGATTCGTGCATCGCGCGCTGGCGAGATACCTGCCGCAGTGCTCGCCGTCCTTGCGCATCGTGCAGACATTCCGGCAGTGGAACGCTGCCGCGCCGTGGGAGTCGAGCCCATCATCCTGCCCCTGCCAGCGGGCGATGCATCGAGCGATGCGATCGATGCAGCGCTCCAAGGCGTCGGCGCGGAACTCGTTCTCCTCGCTGGATACCTGCGCCACTTCCGACTCGGCCCGTGGAGCGGACGGACGCTGAACATCCACCCTGCCCTGCTCCCGGCGTTCGGTGGGAAGGGAATGTTCGGCGATCAGGTGCATGCGGCGGTCCTCCGCAGCGGCGCTCGGGAGTCGGGATGCACCGTCCATATCGTCGACGATCAGTATGACCACGGTGCCACGATCGTTCAGCGGCGCGTTCCCGTGCTCGACTCCGACACGCCTCAGACCCTCGCCGCTCGCGTGCAGCAGGAGGAGTCGGCCGCGTTCTGCGAAGCGATACGCCTCTGGGCATTGCGGCAGCATCCTCATGCGTGAGAGACGGCGCGCCTGTGGGGTCTAGCATGGCGCGGTGATGGGTTCGGCTGCACTCTCCATCCTTGCAGCAGTCTGCCTGCTTCAGGATCCGCCGTTGCCGCCGCTTCCAGATGCTGACGCTCCTATCGCGACATCGGCACGACCGCGCGAGATCACCCGCACGGACTACGACCGGCAGTTCCCGAGATGGATCACGCAGGGGCGCGTGCAGGAAGCGCTCCAACTGGCGGAGCGCTATCTCGAGGCGAACTCGGATGATCCTCAGGTGCTGTTCGATGCGTGCCGCGCGAGTGCGTTGCTGGGCGATGGGCGCTCGAGCGTGGCGTTCGCGCTGCGGGCGCTGCGGGCGGGGTGGGTGGATGAGCGTGCATTGGATGACCATCCCGATCTTGCGCGGTTGCGTGCGCATGATGGGTGGCAGCGCGTGCAGGAATTGCGGAAGGAACTTCGTGCCAACGCGCCGCCCCCACCACCAGCCGAGGGGCAACACGAGGCCGACGGGCTCGCCACGCTGGGCGATTCCATCGCGCGCTCATCCCTGGCAGAGTGGATGCGGCGCTTCGGCGGCGGTCGATACCGGATCGATGAAGACAAACCGATGGGGTTGCTGATCGCGTCGGCACTGGAGCCGGATGCCGTGAGGCGAACCCGCACTGCACTCGAAATCCTGTCGAAGCAACTGACGGGAAACTTCTTCGGCGATCGCCAGCCAGACACGGTGCTCCTCGTGCTGATCGCACCCGACGACGCCAAACAGATCTTCGAGGATCCTCGTCAAGGCGGCATCTATCAGCATCACCTGCGCCAACTGCTCGCCTGCTCCACGGGCGCGATTCTTCGGCACGAGTTCACGCACCTGCTGCACCGCGGCCACATGCAGCGGCTCGGGCAGAGTCACCCAATCTGGATTCTGGAGGGCTTCGGGACACTCCTGGAAGATTGGACCGTCGGGGCGGCTGGGGGAATCGTGATTCTGCCCAACCACCGCACCGCAGAGACCTTCGACCGTGTGAAGAAAGGTGTACACACCCCTTGGCGTGAGTTCATCGCATTGAGCGGCGGGGAGTTCATGAAGGATGCACGCTGGAACTACGCGCAGGCTCGGTCCATGCTGGCGTTCCTTGCCCATCAAGGGCAACTGGCGACTTGGTACCGCGAATACACCGCCGGCTACGCGGAAGATCCGAGCGGTCTGCGCGCCCTCGAGCGCGTCATGCGGACTCCCCTCGCGGCGATCGAGGCACAGTGGCGGGACTGGGTGCTGCAACGCGGCCGGCAGGATGGAACCATCGAGGGCGGCGAGGGAGTCCTCGGAACAACGCTGGCCAACCGACCCGAGGGAGTTCGCATTGATTCGCTTGCCGCAGGCAGCCCTGCGCAGCGTGCGGGGCTCCGTCGCGGCGATTTCCTCCTGGCCATCGATGGCGAGGAGATTCGGTCCGTGGGGGACTACCTGATGGCGCTGGCAGGGCGACAATCGGGGGAAAATGTCGAGATTCGTTTCCGCCGCGGGGTTGTGAATGGCACGATTGTCGTGAACCTTGCGGCAGGTCGAACCGTAACACCGTAGTTTCCGATATCGACGCAACGATCTGAGCCGCACGAAAGGAGACCATCATGCTCATCACGATCAGCGCAAAGCACATGGAACTGAGCGAGGCCATCAGCAAGTACATCCGCTCGAAAGTCAGCAAGTTGCCACGCTTCTTCAGCGGGCTTCAGCAACTCGCCGTCACGATCGAGCGGGCCCCGCGAGGGTTCCATGTGGAAATCCGCTCCGATGTCGAACATCACCGGGACTTCGTCTGCAACTACCTGCACCGCGATCTGTATGCATGCGTCGATCTGGCCGTGGACCGCAGCGTGCGCCAACTCTCGCACTACAAGGACCGCGTTCGCCACCACCACCGCTGACTCTCGGCAATCGCAGTATGATCTGCGCCGCATGAACTTGCGGGACATCGTCGTGAAGGATGCGATCGTTCCGGGGCTGGAGTCAACCAAGCGTGACCACGCCATCGGCGAGCTGCTGGACCAGTTGATCGCGTGTGGCGCCGTCCATGGAGAGTCGCGCGCGCTGCTGTTGAAGGAGGCGCTCGCGCGTGAAAAGCGGGGCTCCACAGGGTTCGGCCATGGGGTTGCCGTTCCCCACACCAAGACGAACCTCGTGACCAAGCCAGTCGCTGCCTTGGGCGTTTCCCAGGCGGGCGTGGACTTCAGTTCGCTCGATCGCCAACCCGTTCACTCGATCATCTTCATGCTGAGTCCGAAGGATCATCCCGAGTTGCACCTTTCGGCGATGGAAACGATCTTCGGGGCTCTCAGCCAGGAGACATTCCGGCGATTTCTTCGCCAGGCTCGGAATCGCGATGATGTCCTGACTCTTCTGGACGAGACCGACGGAGCCGCCAACGCGGACTCGGCGTGACCAAAGGTCAGGTCACCATCAGCAACTCGCTCGGGCTCCACGCGCGGCCAGCGATGACCTTCGTGCAATGTGCCAATGCATTCACCTCCGGGGTGCGGGTTCGCCGCTGCGATGCCGCCGAATGGGTCGATGGCAAGAGCATCATGCAGATGCTGCTCCTGGCAGCGACCTGCGGCTCGCGCATCGAAGTCGAGTGCATGGGCAACGATGAGCAAGCTGCACTCGACGCGCTGCTTGATCTGATCAACCGCCGATTCGACGAGGAGTGACGGGCTCCGCACCGCGCGCTTGCTGGACGGCACTCCAGACGTTTTCCAGCACATCGCGAACGCCGCCTCCCGTGGCACCGCTTGCCACCAAGGGCGTGACACCGCGGTCGCGCTTGAACCGCTGCAGGACTGCGTCCACGACACTTGCACGATCCTCGTCCGCGATCAAGTCCACCTTGTTGAGCACCACGATCTCGCGCTTGCGCGCCAGCCCTTCGCTGAACTCGGCAAGTTCGCGGCGGATCATGCGGTGATTCTCGAGGGGGTCCGACCCATCGACGGGTGCAATGTCGACCACGTGCAACAGGACTCGCGTTCGCTCGACATGGCGCAGAAAGTCATGTCCAAGCCCCGCGCCCTGCGATGCTCCTTCGATCAGTCCCGGAAGGTCCGCCAGCACCAATCGTCGCTCACCTGGCAGTTCGGCGATGCCGAGCTGGGGCGAGAGCGTCGTGAAGGGATAGTCCGCCACTTTGGGATGCGCGCGCGTGGTGGACTTCAGCATCGTGCTCTTCCCGGCATTGGGCAGCCCGACAAAGCCCACATCCGCAATCAGCAACAGTTCGATGCGAAGGACTCGCTCCGTCGGCTCGCCAGCGGGTGAAGTCTCCAACGGTGTCTGGTGAACTGCGCTCTTGAAGTGCACATTGCCCTTGCCACCCACACCGCCCGGGGCCACGACCACGGACTGATCCGCCTCGGTGATGTCGGCCACCAGCTCGCCCGACTGCGCATCAAACACGCGTGATCCAAGGGGCAACTCGATCACGCGGTCCACACCCTCCTTGCCATTGCAGTTCTTTCGCGAGCCCGGTTCGCCGTCGCTTGCAATCCAATGGGGCTGATAGGCAAACTGCACCAGTGTGTCGAGATGCGGATTGCCTCGAACAACGACATCGCCACCCTTTCCACCATCGCCGCCATCCGGACCACCCTTGGCGTTCCCTTTCATGCGCAGCAGATGGCGAGAGCCCGTCCCCCCGCGACCGGAGCGCACGGTGATGATTGCGGAATCAACAAACATGATGACGAAGGCGCGATCCGATCAACAACTCAGTCAGGGCACCAGGACGGGCGCGCCGAGGGCGCGACGGGCGCGGACGGAGGACAACCCCCACACTGGGGAGCCCCGCTCTGAACGACCGTGATCAACGATCGATGGCGAGACGCGGCGTGGATGGATCGAGCGGGATCACATCCACGCATCGACCTCGGAATCGCACCGTGCCGTCCACGAGGGCGGTCAGCGTGTAGTCGCGACCCTGATGGACCATGAACCCCGGACGCCACTTGGTGCCGCATTGGCTCACAAGCACACAGCCTGCGCGTGCGATCTGCCCACCATAGAGCTTGATGCCGCGGTACTGCGGATTCGAGTCGCGGCCGTTCTGGGTTGAACCTTGTCCCTTTTTGTGTGCCATAGCAGGTGACTCCGAGTGGGTTCTGTTTTCCGATCGAGCTCCACAGGATAGCGGAGCTTGGCGGGTCGATCAAGCGCTTTGGACGGTGTTCAGCGCAGCACCCATTCGCGCTGTTCGCACGGAACGGGCTCTCCCCCACGATCCGCGGCGTCCCCAGCCACCCGATAATCAAGCTTGAGGGTCTTGTACATCATCACTTCACCCTCCTTGGTTTGGACCTTCTGCATCTCACTCGACATGCCGCGAACGAACAGGTGCAGTTCGGTTGCGCGAAGATCGTCCTCACTCCACACCACAAATCCTTCCTTCGCGTGCTCTTCCCCCTGCTTGATCTCGCCAAGGACCTGATACTGATCCGCAATCAGGCGATTGCCGATGAGCGCTTCGACACGCTTCATGATGATGGGATCGACATTCTGTCCCGAGCGGCGCACCTTGCCGTGATCCTCGAGGAGTTCGAACTTCGGCGCCCACCACCGGTCCTGCCCCGTGCGGTTGACGACCTTGTAGGTGAAGTACCAAAAGTGTTGATTCGTCTGCGGATCGGTATAGACGCGAAGATCGCCTGGAGTGAAATCCAGTTGCCACTGCCCTGGAGCCGCTTCTGGCGAGAGCGTCCGATCGCGCTCCGTGGGCAGCGGCACGGCGGGCTGCGGTACCGCTGGCGGCGGCGCCTTCGGTGCGCCAATCGGGCCCGAATCCTGACGAGCCGCAGCCAGCATGCTTGCCGCTGTGACACAGAGCAGTCCAGGAACCAAGATGGTGGTGAGAGACTTCCGTCGCATGCGTCGTGAAGTGTAACGGCTGGCAGCCTATACGCTCACATCATGGGACGGCTCCCACCAGCTGATCAGCAAGTGCACGAGGTCTCGGATGCGCTCCGAGATGAGGCGATCATGCTCGCCTTTGGCGGCTCGCGCATGCGTGCGCAGCGCGTTCTAGACCGCTCTCGCGATCCTTCGCGTGAAGCGGTGCTTGCTCTGCGCGATGACAAGGGGCGTTTGCAGCATGCCGCGGTTCTCTCGCGGGCACCCGGGCGTACGGCACTGTTGACGCTTTCGCCCCTGCGCGGCACGACAGATCGCTCGCGCGGAGCGCTGCTTGTGCGGGAAGCCATCTTGACTGCGCCGCGGATGGACGCCGCGGTGGTGCAGGCTCTCGTGGAACCGCTCGCCAAGGACGATCTGGCCGCGTTGGAGTCGGGTGGCATGCATCGCATCGCGACGCTTGCGTATCTCGAGCGACCAGCGGCGCGCGAGAGCCGCCCGCTGCCACCCGCGCACGCCGAGATTTGCATTCGCCCATGGGATGGAAGAGAGCGCGACACGCTGGAGTCGCTGTTGTCGCAGACATATGTCGATTCGCTCGACTGCCCGGGACTCGCAGAGATGCGGCGCACGCGAGACATCCTGGATGGCCACCTGGCCACTGGCGTGCTCGACTCGCGCTTGTGGCTCCTGCTCGAGTGGCGAAGCGAATTGGTCGGCGCTTGCTTCATCAGCGAGATCCCATCGTCGCGCTGCATGGAACTTGTGTACTTCGGCTTGATTCCGCGGGCGCGTGGCATCGGTCTCGGTCGCGTCCTTCTCGATCATGCACTCTCGCTGCTGAAGAACGACCCGCGAGGCCCCGTCGCACTTGCCTGCGATGAGTGCAACACGCCTGCCATGAGGCTGTACGCATCACGGGGATTCGCCCCGCGACTGCGGCGCGCGGCGTTTGTCTGCCGAGTGGCGCCAGCCAGCGAGTCGCCTTCCTGAGTTTTCCACAAGTCGTGGACAACTCTGCACCCACGCCGCGGAAAAAATGACGCGAAGTCGCATATCCCGTCCAGAGCGGCACATGGGAAACAGGAACTGAACACGGCCCGAGGCGGCTTGCCAAAGCTGACAAGCGGGATAGTTTTCGCCCTTCGTGCCTCAAGGATCGAGGTGCGTTCGTTGGGCTGAAGGCAGGTGGGCGTCTCGCTTGCGGACCGCATCCGAGAGCAAACGCCCCCCCGCCTCCCCACGACTTTCGCGGACGGATCCGATTGCCCACTTTGGTCTCGTGCAGAACTGCTCGCGTCTGTGCAGCGCGCTGTCCTTCGGTCTTGCGAATCCTCCCGCCCCCCACAATGATCCAAATGCCCCTCCAACCCGCTGCGCACCTTGGCAGCGGCAAAACTCGTCGGCTTCACGAGGAGCTGATCCGCCGCGTCGGACCCGCGCGGCACGGCCTGTGGCTTGTCGACAACGCCACTCTTGTTGCCACCGAGCGTCGGCTCTGCGTCCACGCGTCCAGTCGATTCGCAGCAGAGTGGATCGAGCGTCACTTTCACGGACACTTGCGCGCCGCCGCGGATGAAGTCCTCGGCACTGACGCAGTCATCGACATCTCTGTCGCTGCCGTGCGCACAGTGGTGGCGACCTCTCCCGCGGCAGCGGATGCGTCGACGACCGATTCGCTCTCACTGCGCCTGACAGACCCAACGGCCAAGCCCGTCGGCACCCGTTCATCGAAGGGCCGACCGATGGCTCAACCCCATCCGCTGGCGCAGCGATCTGCGTGGAAGCGTTTCGATGAGTTCTTGGTCTGCGGCGGCAATCGCATGGCGTTCGACAGTGCCGTCCGGATGGCGGAACGCGCGGCGGGTGCGCCGCAGATGCTCTTCTTGCATGGCGCGTGCGGCGTTGGCAAGACTCACCTGTGTGAGGCGCTGTGCCGGCGCTTCACCGAGTGCACGCCGGGCGCGCGCATCCGTTGCATCACGGGCGAGCAGTTCACCAATGAGTTCATCGCAGCCATCCGCGACGGTTCCATCGAGTCGATTCGCCGCCGGCAGCGAAGACATGACCTTCTGGTGATCGACGATGTGCACTTCCTCGGCAACAAGAATGCGACCCAGTCCGAGTGCCTGCACACGCTCGATGCGATCGCTGCAGGCGGCGGTCGAGTGGTGCTCGCTTCCGATGCGCACCCGCGGGCAATCGCGCGGTGCAGCCCAGCCCTGATCAGTCGTTTCCTGGCAGGACTGGTGGTGCAGGTGGAGCCTCTCGACCGAACTGGTCGGATCGCACTTGCCAAGCGTCGGCTGATGACGCGAGGAGTCGATCTGGTTCCGGCGGCTCTGGAGACCCTGGTGGACCGATCTGGCACGAGCATCCGTGAACTTGAGGGAGCGGTTTTGACGGTGTGCGCCCACCAAGCATCTCTCGGATGGACCCCGGAGAACGGGCATGTGCTTGTGGCACGGGCACTTGGACATGCAGAACCCTTGCGGAGCGGTCGCCCCGTTCGGCTTTCGGAGATTGTTACCGCGGTGTGTGCAGAGACTGGACTCGAGACATCCGAACTGCTCGGCGCTGGTCGTCATCGTCGGGTTGCCACGGCGCGTGGACTCGCCGCACTCCTGGCACGCGAACTGACGACCTGTTCGTTTCCAGAGATCGCCACTGCGCTGGGGCGTTCGAGCCACTCTGCGGTGCACGCAGCCTCCACAAAGTTCCGCGCGTCCGTGGAGCAGCGCGAACAGGTGGATGTGGCTGGGCAGCGGATCGGCGCAGACTCGCTTGTGGAACGCACCCGCCGCAGCATTCTGAGTGGGCGCAGCTGACGCGAAGCGAATCCTGACCGATACACTCGCAGCGCATGGTGGCTGCGATTCTCCAAGGTGGAGTAAGTCGTGTCTTGGTCTGCGCCGCGCTGACCACGGCGCTGTGCATCGCAGCCAAGCCTGCTGCGGCACAGTACGGGCGCACCGATCATGTCGAAGGCGCCATTTCAACGCTCAAGCGATGTTCACTCCCCACGCCACGAGGAGACCATCACACGCTGATCGTTGCACTTCGGGCGCTGGAGGATCCAACGCTTGCCCCGTTCTATGAGTCGCTGCTCAAGTCTTCAGACTGGCGCTCACGGATCGATGGCATTCTGGGGCTGGCCGAGTTGTCGAAGGAGAGGGATGTGGATGTCGATCTCGTACTGGCCCTGCCCAATGCCGAGGATCGGTCCACAGCCATCCGCGCCGCGATCGGCTTCGAGTTGATCAAGCCGAAGAACCTTCGTGCGCTGCTCGATGAACCGAATGTATCCCCCGTGGATGCGCTGGTCATCTGCGGCGAACTGCATCGACAAGGACAGCCATTCCCCGCGAGCATGGTGCGTCCAGTCTGCGCGGATCCTGCGGATGACATCGCGGGACTGGCATCCCTTCTCTTGATGGAGTCGGGTGATGAGTCCGCGTGGCAAGCCTTTGTCGCGCGGTGGTCTGGTCGGAGTGACGATGTACAGAACGCAACGCTGCAGGAATTGGCGCGCGTTGCACTGCTGTACCGCCTGAAGACCTCCGTTCGTGGTCTTGGGGAGCTTGCTCGGAAGCCACACATCAACGCGGCAACACTGATGATGGTGAACGCCACCGCGCTGGCTCTCGAACCGAAGTTGGGTGCGCGTATGTGGGGCACCTTCGTGGAAAAGGAGCGGTCGCAGTCCCTGCTGCTGAGAGCAGGACTGCAACTGTTGGCGCACGAAGCAGCGTGCGAACCTGGTCTGGGTGCGAAGCTGCGCAACGGCGAACCCCTTGTCGATGCCATTGCCGATGCGATCGATGCCAGTGCTGGCGGTGATTCCGATGCCATGGCATCGGCACTTGAGGTGGTCATCGACCGTGCGAACAAGACCAGCGCCGAGTGGGCAATTCGACGCGCTGCATCGCTGCCGCTGCCGCAAGCGACTCGCGTCTGGAAACACTTGATCGATGCATTCCTCGGAGCGCCTGCGAATGCCATGGCACTCTCGCCGGTCGTGCTCGATGCAGCCACCCGACTGGCGGCGAGCAACCCTGCTCTCCTCGAGCCGTTGATCCGCCGCGCAGATGGTGAGCATCAGGTGCAGGAGTTGCTTCTGTTGGCACTCTGCAATGCCAGTTCACCTGAAGCGGCGGATGTCGCCGAAAAGGTGCGAGGGCAATTGACCCGCCGCGGTGATGCACTGGCGCTGCTCGCGATCGCTCGCGGCCGCGTCGAGTTGACGCCACCGATTCGAAGCGACTTGGGCATCGTGGCTGCTGGCGGCGGCGATCTCGATCAAAGCCTGCTCGTCCAGGCGGCATGGCTCTTTGTCAAGGGCAGCGGCAAGCAGGAGACTGCGCTCGAGCAGATGCGTTCGCCATGAAACTTGAAATCCCACTCAGCAAGCCCGACCTGACCGACGACGATCGCCAAGCCGTTCTTGCGACGCTGACGGGTGCGCGGCTGACGATGGGGCGCGCCTTGCTGGAGTTCGAGGCGGTGCTTGGCGAAGTGACGCAACGGACATTCGCCATCGGCGTCTCGAGCGCATCGAGCGGACTTGAGATCGCCCTCCGAGCGCTCGGCGTGGGTCGCGGCGACGAGGTGCTTGTGCCGGCGTTTTCATATCCCTCGAGTGTCAATGCAGTCATTGCCGTCGGCGCAGCGCCCGTGTTTGTCGACTGCGATCCGCGAACGCTCTGCATGAGCGTGGAGGGAGCCGAGCGTGCAATCACGAGCGCAACGAAGGCAGTGGTCGGCATCCCCGTCCTCGGCAATCCGTGCGGACTGCCCGAGCTCATCGCCCTCTGCTCACGGACGGAGCTTCCGATGCTTGAGCATGGTTCCGAGGGCCTTGGATCCACAATCGGAACGGATAATGTCGGGCGATTCGGCCGTCTGAGCGTGTTTGGATTCGGACCAAACCGCACGATCTGCGCGGGCGAGGGCGGCGCCATCGTGACGCACGATGATCGGTTGGCCGCTGCTTGTCGGTCCCTTCGCAACCAAGGGCGAGACGATCGGCGCAGTTTCCCCGATCAGTCTCCGGATCTTGGCATGATCATGAGTTTCACGGGCATCGGTTTCGATGCCCGTCTGGCGGAGCCGCTCGCCGCGCTCGCCGCGAGCCAACTGCGCCGGCTCGAGAGCATCCGCGCCTCGCGAGCCGAGATCGCGGCGCTCTATACGCGTGCGCTTGCCGGACATCCTGACCTGCTCCTGCCAACGGTGGGCGAGAATGCGCAGGTGTGCTGGCCGCTTTTCTGGGTTCGGCTGTCGGATCGCTTTGGGCGGGAGGATCGCGATGCAGTCATCGACGGACTGCATCGACATGACATTGGAGCTGCCAACCATTATCCGCCCGCACATCTGCTGCCGCATGTTCGGCAGCACTTCGGCACGAGTGTCGGTGATTGCCCCGCGGCCGAGTCCATCGGGGATCGGATGATCACGCTCCCGATGTTCACTTCCATGCAGGAGCGCGATGTTCGGCAGGTTTGCCAGGCACTCGAGACGGTGCTCTCCCGTTCGGGCATTGATCGCGCCTGAACGCACTCGGCCACGGCGCACGCTGGCGCACGCCGGCGGACGTGCAGGAAAGCCACCCATGGGATTCGAACCCACGACCTATGCTTTACGAAAGCATTGCTCTACCACTGAGCTAGGGTGGCGATGGAGGCGCGAGAGTGTAGCGCGGCAGGTGGCGGGCAGTGTCGCTGCCGAGTCCTTCGCCGCCCGATCATCCTCGAGGATCGACGATCAATTGAACGACATCCGAGGCGGGCAGCCCGAGCGCACCGAAAGCGTGAGCAGCCGCCGTGGCCACCGCCGAGTCATCGGAACGCAACAGCGCCTTCAATGCGGCAATCTGGCTTTGCGAAAGTTGATTGCCGTACTTGCGCGCACTTGCGGCAACCGCATCGAGCAGAACGATCTGCATTTCACCCGTCGCCGCGAGTGCGCCGTCCGCCAGCGCGCGCTGTGCGGAATCCGTCGGAATCCATGCCAACACCATCGCCATTCCAGCGATGTCGCTGCCCGACTCGCCCTGACTCAGCCCCTGCGCAAGTGCACTCTCGGCATCGCGGATGTCGAACACCGGAGAAGCGGACTCCGCGATCACTCGCAGCGCCGCCAGTGCCTGTCCGCTGTACTGCTGCATCTCCTCGACCGACAGCGCCAGCCCGCCAGCAGCGCCCGAGGCTGCCTCGATGGCGCGGCGCAGCTGATCATCGGTGGCCGATGAGAGAAAGACCGCGACGCGAGGATCGCTTTCGTACTGCTGTGACAACACAGTCGCATCCTGCCCGTTGGCGATGACGACCACGGGTGCAGTGGCGGTCGATCGGGCCAAACGAGCCGAACGGACGATGTCCTGCACGGCAGCGGTTGCTCCCTGGACGACGAGCACATCGATGGACTGCCCCTGCGAAAGTCGCGATTCAATCTCTCCGATCGAACTTCCAGTCACCGCATTGGATATGCCCACCTCGACCAGCCGGGCACCGAGCGACTGCCGATCCTCCTCGGTCGTGGCGATCACGGCACCCGTCATGCCATTCGATCGCAGCATGGATGTCAGGGTCGGCACGACGGAACTGTCCTGCGGGAACTGAACCTGAGGCAGAGAGCGCGCAAGCACGAGCGCTGCATCAAAGCGAACGCGACGATCGGCATACGCAAGGCACTCCACGACAGGCGAACGCCCCTTGGAAGGGCTGACAAGCGAGGACGCACCGCTGTTCCATGCAATCACACGAAGACACTCGCGGACGAGCAGCACATCACTGGCATCGAGTGCCATGCCAAGCGCCATCTGCCCCGCGGTGGACCCAGCCGCAGTCGCAAGCAGTTCGGGAGAAAAACGAGGCTTCAGGAGCTCTGCCCGCAGCGCGTCCTCCTCCTCACTTGCATCCATGTTCATCAGGCGCATGAGAACCGACCGCCGCAGGTCAGCGGCAATGAACACCGCCAACGCCATGGACGAATTGGGATCGATCCGCAGTGCACTGCGCGACAGCAACACCGCCATGGTCTCGCAGTACACAGGCGTCGGAATACTTGTTCCGACCAGTCCAACTGCCGCATCGTGCGACCAGATCACGTTGCCCGAGTCGGATGGAAACGGAATCAGACTTGGAACCTGATCGAAGTACCGTCGCGCGAGCGCGGTGTACTGACTCGACACATCCTGACTCGTCCCACCGAGACGAGCGTAGGCGCGCAGCGCAGCGCTTCTCACATCCGCAGATGTCTCCGCCCTGCTCGCGAGATCGAGCAGGAAAGGCTGCGCACTGGGGTAACCGATCTCGCCGAGAATCTCGCAGATCTTCCGCTGCGTCGACGGATCGACGGACGGCAGCGCAGCACACAGCGGATCGACTGCGAGCCGCTTCAGATCGACGAGCACGGCGCGAGCTGCGTTGGAGATCTTGGCATTGTTGCCATCGGAAAGCGCCTTCAGCAGTGCAGGAACTGCAAAGGGGCCAGCCGAAATGAGGCGCGTGCGTGCCATCATCTGTTGCCGCATCGAACCACTGAGCGCGGCGACCGACTCTTCGATCCGCAACGCGTTGCGACTGGTCGCGCGGGCGCCCTGCCGCAGACGGGTCTCGAACTCCACCACCAGCGCACTCGTTCCCTCCATGCCTCGTCCGCGGGTGATCGATCGCTCCACCTTGTCTGCGATGCCTCGCTCGTCCACCAGCCGCACGATCTGCTCGTCCGTGATGCCAGAATCGAAGAGCTCCTGGAACGCCGTCGCCGCCATCGTCGCGTTGCCGATCAGGAGGTAGTGCAGCGCCATATCGAGCGCGTGGGCCTGCTGCGCCGTCGCGGCTTCGGCTGGATCCGAGAGATTGAGTGGTGCTCCGCCAGAACCAGACGGAGAATCGGTCGGAGTCGCGTCCGTGCCATCACTGCTGCCTGTGTCCGTTCCTCCTCCAGAAGCATCGCCCTTTTCCGCCATCGGGTCTTCCTGGGGCTCACCCGTTGGTTCCTCGGTTGGTTCGCCGGAGGGTTCGGGTGGGGTCGGGTCGTCCGCCCATGTGGAGGATGCCGTGCCGAGATGAAACGCGGCAAGCAGACAGGCGGTCAGGAGTGAACTGCGGATGAGGTCTTGCACGATCGAAAGTTCCTCTCAAGGGGCACAGACCCTGCGGTCTGTTCACGAAACGGGTCCAGCGACCGAGCGGACGAACAACCCTCCGCTGTGGGGAAGCCATAAAAGTAGCGGAAAGAGCGGGTTCCCGCAACGAACGACGGATGGTTCCGACGCGTGTACTCTTTCGCCGTGCTTGATCCTCGGCACTCGTGAGCCGAGGCGTATGCATGCGTCGGCTGGCCCGATTCGTGCATGCGAGGGAAGGCGGTGAAAATCCGCCGCGGACGCGCCGCCGTAACGGGTGAGACCGATGAGGTCTGATGCCCGAGCCAGAGAAGCCACTGGAGCCGCATGTGCGGAATCCGGGAAGGCAGGCTCGAGTGCCCGAAGTCGGAAGACCTGCCTGCAGTGTTGTGCCGCCCCCTCGCGTTCTGTTCAGGGGTCACGGTGCTCGGCCAGGCGTTTCACAATCCCCATGTTCAACTTTGCGCAGGACCGCGCAGCGATGGCGTGCTTTCAAGCATTGGCTTTTGTCTGCGTTCTCACGAGTGCTTCGCGCGCTCGATCGGACGACTTCGCTTCCACCGTCGTTTCCTATGTTCCTGGAACGAACCCCGCGAACGGTTTCACCAATCCAGCTGCCGCACTCGGCGCTCCGGAGGCGTTCACTGGCGAGGGCATTTCTCCGGGAGCCGTCACGCCATTCGTGCCCCCGTTCGGCACATCCGAGATTGTCTCGATTGGTGCGGGTGGAAGCCTCACGCTGGCGTTCCAACCGCCCATCTTGGATGACGCCAACAATCCCTTCGGAATCGACTTCATTGTCTTTGGCAACTCGTTCTTCACCGACGGTGAGTGGCCGACTGGTGTGTGCGCGGGACTCGCGGCAGACGGCGGAAGCGTGCAAGTCAGTTCAGACGGAGTGCAGTGGATCACGGTGCCCGGCGTCGTCGCGGATGGACTCTTCCCCACCATGGGGTTCACCGATGTGGGGCCCTACTCGCCGACCGCCGGCCAGGTTCGATCGGATCCCCATCTTCCCATCGATCCATTGCTCACGTTGGCGGATCTCCAAGGGATGTCCTACGAGCAATTGGTGGAGGTGTACGCGGGCAGTGCAGGCGGAACAGGCATTGATCTCGCAAGCGTCGGGCTCGCGAGCGCTGTGGCCGTGCGCATCGTGGTGCCGAGCGGCTTTCATCCCAATGTGGAGATCGATGCTGTTGCTCGCGCGTTGCCGCGCGCGCGGTCTGCCGACTTGAACGCGGATGGGATCGTCGGCGGCAGCGATCTGTCGATCCTGCTGTCTTCCTTTGGCAGCAGCATGCCGTCGGCAGACCTGAACGGTGACGGCATCGTCGGCGGCAGCGATCTGTCGCTGTTGCTCGCGGCATGGGGTTCCACGTGATGCGTCGCGCCTTCACACTCGTGGAATCGCTTGTGACCATTGGAACACTGGTGCTTCTTGCATCCCTCCTCGTTCCCGTGGTCGGCGGAGTTCGTGAAAGCGGACGAGGCGTGGAGTGCGCAGTTCGCTTGCGTCAGTTCGCCGGCGCAGCCATTGCCTACTCCACCATCTACCGCGGCACCTTTCCTGCCGCAATCCTTCACGAGCAGACCGCGTCCGGCGTTCGTACCACTGCCTGGGACTTCGCTCATGGTGCGGGTGCACTCCATCCTGGACCACTGAGTCTGTTCACCGACACTCCCTATGCCATGCGGCAGTGTCCATGCTGCGCACTGCCCACTGCGACGGACGATGCTCCGTGCACGGGCTTCAACTACAACACTTCCTACATCGGAGCCGAGGGCGCGTATCCATCCGTGGGCGACGATGGAGTCCTCCGAAGCGGGTGGCGCAGTGCCCGCCTTGGCATACCCGCGAACGCACATCTTCGACCATCGCAGACCGCTCTCTTTGGCGACGGCGGCTGGAGCGGTGGAACGAACAAGTTCATGCGAGCGCCCGAGGCACTGGTGGAGATGGATCTTGGGGTGGTCTATGCGGGTGCGCAGGCATTTCGCCATCAGGGCTGCACCAATGTTGCCTGGCTCGATGGGCACACCTCATCCGTGTGCGCGCCGTGCGAAGGCCAGCACGCGCTCGCCGCATCGGGCGCATCGCTGCTCGCACAGCCTCTGGGTTGGCCGCGCAACGGATTTCTGAGCCACAACAACGCTGCCTATGACCCGAGATGAACCGATGAACGACTGCAGCACTGTTTCCCCATCGCACACGCTGCGAATCGACCGCTGTGTTTGCGTCCAAGTGACCTTCGCGCAGATGCGCGTCTTCGCCGACACCCACGGCGCTGCCGACGTGGCGCAACTCCGCAACGCGTTTGGATGCGCAGAACGGTGCGGACTCTGTGAGCCGTACATCCAGCAGATGCTTGGGTCGCGAACGGTTGTGTTCACCTCGCCCCTTCCCCCCTGCTCGCCGCAGCACGGCCTGTGATCCTCTCGACGGCGGTTTCGCGCAGTCCGACCCCGCGTGCGGACGAGCCTCAGCGGCGGCCGAATCGCCGCTCGATGTCTCCAAGCGGAATGCAAACGGATGTTGGTCGCCCATGCGGACAGTGCGTCCCACGATCCGTGATCGCGCCATCCGCAATCAACCGCGCCGCCTCCTCGCGGCTCAGGCGGTCACCTGCCTTGACCGCCGCCTTGCATGCCATCATGTCAAGCACATCCGCGAGCGCCGCCTCCTGCGCGTGATGGATCTGTCCCGCCTCCACGCCGCGTGCGAGCGCCTCGTCCGCAAGCATGTGCGCCATGAACGCAACTGCATCGACACGGCGCTCGAGCAGAAACACGGGGAACGCATGGATCGCGATCGAACGCGGGCCCGCCGGACTCGCCTCGATGCCGAGCCGCTGCAAGAGCGGCGTGAGTGACTCAAGTGTGGCAATGGCCTCGGGCGGTACGGCCACGGGCAAAGGAACAAGGAATCGCTGCTGCATCATCGTGCCTGCGGCGATGCGCCGTCGAAGATCGGCAAACATCACCCGCTCATGCAGCGCATGCTGATCCGTGATGACGATGCCATCTTCGCTCGCGTGCACGATCCATGTGTCGTCCACAAGCAGCACATCCACGCACGGTGCGGGCGCCTGCAGGAGGTGCTCGGGAGGCGGCGACTCCATCGTGCCCGAGGCACTGCGGGGTGATCCTGTGCTCCCACGCTCACGAATGGCGGCTGTGAAGACTGGTTCACCCAGAGCCCGTGAAGCCCATGGCATGTCGGCGGATTGCATCGGCGCACGATCGAGATGGGGTCGAGACGCGCCGAGCAGCGTGCCTCCCTGCGCGGTACCCACATGCGCCTCAAGTGCATCCACGACGGCGTGGTGGATCATGCGGTGCATCTGCGCAGCATGTCGCCAGCGCACTTCTGTCTTCTGGGGATGGACATTCACGTCGACCCCGTGAGGATCGATCTCGATGAACAGCACGAATGTGGGCTGCAGGTTGGGTGCAGCGCGTCCTCGGTACGCCTCCCGCACCGCGTGCTGCATCGAACGATCGGTGATCGGACGACCGTTCACAAAGATGCGCTGCGTTCGACTGACCGACCGAAGTCGCTCGGGGCGACACGCAAGCCCGACCACCCGTGCGCAGACTCCATCGAACTCCGCGTCACTCGCGATGGGCAGTGGCTCCGAGCCGAGGACATCGGGGAAGACCGCGAGCGCTCGCGCGAAGAGATCGGCCATGGGCTCGAGCGCGAACACCTCGCGCCCCGAACTTTCGAGTGTGAATCCCACCGAAGGATGCGCAAGCGCTGCGTTCGTCACCACTTCCGTCACGCGTGCCGCCTCGGCAGGATCACTCTTGAGGAACTTCCGGCGGGCAGGCACATTGCCGAACAATCCAAGAACTTCGATCGCCGTGCCAGCCGCGCCCGCCGCGGGACGCACGGGTTCCACCTGCCCAAAGCGGCTCTCGAGCATCGCCGCATCGGCGCTGCCCAGACGCCTCGAGCGGATGCGCACATGGGAAACCCCCGCGATGGCTGCGAGCGCCTCGCCTCGAAATCCGAAAGTACGGAGGGCATCCAAGTCGCTGGTGGCAGCGATCTTGCTCGTGGCATGGGCTGCAATCGCAAGCGGCAGTTCGCACGGGTCGATGCCGCAACCATCGTCGACAACCTCGATGGACTCCCGACCCCCACCGCGGATTCGAACCGTCACATGTGTCGCCCCAGCGTCGAGCGCGTTCTCCATCAGCTCCTTCACGACGCTCGCGGGTCGTTCCACGACTTCCCCAGCCGCAATCTGCTGAACAATGTCGGGAGGAAGTATGCGGATGGGCATATCGGGAGTATGGTAGAGCGATGCGCGACACGGTTGTCGTGGGAGATGTGCATGGATGCGGTGTGGAGCTGCGAGCGATGTTTCGTCGCCTCGCGCGCCGTGATGAAACACCACGCATCGTCTTGCTTGGCGATCTGCTCACCAAGGGACCGCGACCAGACCTGGTCGTCGAAGAAATCGTTGCGCGCCGACGCGCTGGTTGGCGCATCGATCTTGTCTGCGGCAACCACGAGCCGCGTGCTCTCGCTGCCATCCGACGTGCAGGTCCTGACGCCGACACTCGCGATCTGCCGCCGCGACTCGGCGAGATGGTCGATGTGCTTGCGGATGCAGACCTGCTCGATGAGGCGCAGTCCCTGCTGCGCGAGGCGATGCGGAACAACTCCGTACGCGGGCGATTGCCCTACCAGTGGACGGCAGTCCACGCCGGCATCGATCCTTCGCGCGGCTTTGATCGAACGCCGCCGCGCGTTCGCATGACGATCAAGGCTGCGGACGGGGAAGCGGACTGGTGGTGGGATTACGACGGTACGGATGGTCTCCTGATCGTTGGTCATCGACCTCTGACTCAACCACTCATGCTGATGCGGGAATCGGGGCGCCCTTCCGTGGTGGCAATCGACACGGGCTGTGTGTACGGCGGTGCGCTCACCGCGTACTGCCTGCGGACAGCCACCTTCCTCGTGGTGCCGAGCGAGCAGCCGCGGCTGTTCAACTTCCGGCGGCGAGTCAGCGCGCGTCCGGAGTCCAGCGCATGGCGAGTGGCATCCGCCGCCCGGGGCCGAACGCTCGTGCGCTGACCTTCAGGATCAGCGGGGCCTGGAAGCGCTTGTACTGCGCGGCATCGATGGCACGCGTCCATCGACGAACAACCGAAAGATCGAGAGCGTTCCGCGTGGCGATCTCCTCGACCGTTCGCTCCTCGTCCACCCAACCCTCCACAATCGCATCAAGCGTGTCGTAGGGTGGAAGGGAATCCTGATCGACTTGCCCAGGGCGGAGTTCGGCCGAGGGTGGTTTCTCGATGCTCGAGGGCGGGATCGGCGCGGTCGACAACCCGATGACTTGAGGGCACTCATTGACTCGCCTCGCGATCGCGTACACCTGACGCTTCGTCAGATCACCCAGCGGTGCCAGTCCGCCGACCATGTCTCCGTACAGCGTGGCGTAGCCGACGGCCAGTTCGCTCTTGTTCCCCGTCGACAACACCAGCGCACCCGTCGCATTGGAGAGCGTCATCAGGGTGATGCCCCGCAAGCGACTTTGAAGATTCTCATCGGTCAGCCCGGAGAGATCGCAGTGTGCGCCGAGGTGTTGTCGCGCGAGAACATGAAGATCGTGGATTGGCAGGAGATCGGGCGATCGCATCCCAAGTCGCTTGGCCGTATCGATCGCGTCGCTGCGAGACCCCTCGGATGAATACTGGCTCGGCATCGAAACGCCGCGCACGGCATCCGATCCAAGCGCCGCCACGGCGAGCGCGGCGAGCAGAGCGCTGTCAATGCCTCCCGAGAGACCGAGCAGGACTCCTCGATGGCCAGTCTTGCGCACATAGCCGCGAATCCCCGCTACCACCGCACGAGCAAGTTCATCCGCCTCGGCAGCCGCGGCTGGTGCTTGCTCGCGCACATCGAGCGCCGTCCGAAGCTGATCATCACCGAAGGGCTGCGTGAACGCTCCACGACCATCGGGGTGCAGCACGCACGAGCCACCATCGAAGATGAAGTCGTCGTTGGCGCCCGTCGCATTCACCATCGCAATCGGACGCCCCACACGTTGGGCTGCAGCGTGGAGCACACGCAGACGCTGCACATGCTTGCCCGCAAAGAACGGCGATGCGCTCATCGCCACCAGCAGGTGCGCGCCCTCGCCGACACTGTCACCCACTGGATCACCGAAGTATGTGCCCTCGCCGACATCCTCGCCTCGCCACAGATCCTCGCACAACAGCAGCCCGACCCGCTGCCCCATCACATCGATGCATAGGGGCTGGTGGCCCGCCGCGAAGTAACGCGCTTCGTCAAACACGTCGTACTGTGGCAGCAGCCGCTTGCGATACACGCATTCCACTGCACCGCGACGCAACACCACACACGCGTTGCTGATCCCAGCGCCCGATTCGCACGGCCACGGGGTACCCACGATGACTGCACTCTCCCCCGCTCCTCCGCGCGCCAAATCCACCGCAAGCGCTCGTGTCGCCTCGATGCAGCGCTCGATCAGCCCCGTGCGCAGCAGCAGATCGCGCGGCGGATAGCCCAGCAGAGACAGTTCAGGGGTGGCGATCAGTGGAACGCCCTCGCGCGCGATCGGTTCAGCGGCCGCCCGAATCCGCGCCGCGTTGCCAGCGAGATCACCGACGATGGAATCGAGGGACAGGAGCGCGAGGCGCATCACGCGGGATTCGCAATCTGACGGAGACTTCCTCTCGCGAGGACATCAATGCCGCGCGCCCGAAGTGCCCCGAAGACCTCTTCCGTGTGGTCCGCTCCCCGCACCTCGATTTGACACAGCACATGCACGCGCGAAACATCGTCGTCGCCGAACGCTCGTTCATGCGAGACCTGCTTCACGCTCGCACCGGTCGAGGCAATCGCAGATGCAAGTTCCGCCAGGCCGCCCGGTCTGTCGCGAATGACAGCGAGGAACTGGATGATGCGCCCATCGAGAGCGAGTCCATGCTCGATGACGCGCGCCAACACCGTCGGGTCGATGTTGCCGCCACACAGCATCATGCACACCCGTCGGCCCCGCAGGCTTTCGAGCTGTCCCTCGAGCATTGCAGCGACCGGCGTTGCCGCGGCACCCTCTGCAACCACCCGCTCACTCTCGAGCAACCGGAGAATCGCGCGCGTGATGGAATCCTCACCCACCGTACACACCGACTCCAGCCGCCCACGAACGATTTCCAGTGCCGTGGCACCGACCTCCGGAACGCCCAAACCATCCGCCAGCGACGGCTCCGCAGAGACGCGAACAGGCTTCCCTGCGCGAAGCGCAGCACTCATGCTTGCGCAGCGACCCGACTCCACACCGATGATGCGAAGCGTCGGCCGCACAGCTGCGGCAGCGAGCACGATGCCTGCCACCAGTCCGCCGCCGCCGACGGGCGTGACGATGGCATCGAGATTCTGGACCTGCTCGACCGCCTCGAGTGCGCATGTCCCGGCGCCCGCGATGATCGCTGCATCGTTGAACCCGTTGACGTAGGCAAGTCCATCCGCGGCAGCGACCACATCCGCATGGTCGCGCGCATCGGCGATGTGGTCGCCATGCAGCAAGACGCGTGCTCCGTACTGTTGGCAGCGCACCTGCTTGACCAGGGGAGCGAAGCGCGGCATGACGACCGTCACTGGCACGCCGAGAGCCTTGCCGTGGAACGCCAGCGCCAGCGCGTGATTGCCTGCGCTCGCCGATATGACGCCACGTTTGCGCTGCGCTGCTCCGAGCGACAGGAGCGCGTGACGAGCGCCGCGTTCCTTGAAGGAACCTGTCGCCTGCATCAAGTCCAGTTTGCACCAGACTTCAGCGCCGAGCATCTGCGACAACGCGATGCTGGGGAGACAGGGCGTGCGAACAACGCCACCCGAGATGCTGCGAGCGGCATCGAGAACATCCTGTGCAGTGGGCAGCGGCGTGGAGGCGACTGCCATGGCTCCGCTCACGAGATGATCGGACCCGCAGCGCGAACTTCGGGCGTCACGGCGAACTTGGAATCGTTCGCTCGGAAGCGAGCGGCCAGGTCCCGCGCCTTCGCGTCGTACGCGGCCTTGTCCGCCCATGTGTTTCGGGGATCGAGCACCTCGGAGGGCACGCCGCTCACCTGCGATGGAATTGCCAGACCGAAGATCGGATCCTTGCGGAAGGATGCGCTGCGCAGGGAGCCGCCCAGGATGGCGTTGACGAATGCGCGCGTGTAGGCGAGCTTGAACCGTGATCCGACGCCGTAGGGACCGCCCGTCCAGCCCGTGTTCAGCAGCCAGACATCCGATCCGTGCTTCGCGATTCGGTCGCGGAGCATCTCCGCGTATCGCATCGGCGGGCGCGGCATGAATGGACCGCCAAAGCACGCGGAGAAGTTCGGCTGCGGCTCGGTGACGCCCGCCTCCGTCCCCGCGAGCTTCGAGGTGTAGCCGTTGAGGAAGTAGTACATCGCCTGCTCCGCGGTGAGTTTGGAAACGGGAGGCAGCACGCCAAAGGCATCGGCGGTGAGGAAGATCACATTCTTCGGATGCCCCGCAACGCTCGGAATCCGCGCGTTGCGGATGAATGACACGGGGTAGGTGACACGCGTGTTCTCCGTGCGTGCCGCACTGTCGTAATCGGGGATGCGCGTCACGGGATCGATGGTGGTGTTCTCCAGCACGCTGCCAAACCGGATCGCGTCCCAGATCTCTGGCTCGCCCTCTCGCGAGAGCTTGATGCACTTGGCGTAGCACCCACCCTCCATGTTGAACACGCCCTTGTCGCTCCAACCATGCTCGTCATCACCAACGAGGTCGCGGTTCGGATCGGCTGAAAGGGTTGTCTTTCCGGTTCCCGAAAGCCCGAAGAACAGGGCAACATTTTGCGGATCCTTGCGGTCCACATTGCACGAGCAGTGCATCGGGAAGACCTTCATGGGTGGCAGGTCGAAGTTCATCGCATAGAAGATGGACTTCTTCATCTCGCCGGCGTAGCGCGTTCCCACGATGAGCACGGTCCGCTTTTCAAGACTTTGTGCGATGCAGACGGGCCCCTTCGCTCCGTACTTCGCCGGATCATCGAGCCGCAGACTTCCCGCATTGATGATCGTCCAGTCCTGACGCCAATGCTTCAGGTCTGCACTCTCGGCGTTGATGAAGAGCGTCTTGGCAAAGAGGCTGTGCCATGCTTCCTCGGTGAACACCGAGACCTTCAGGCGGAAATCGGGATCCGCACCCGCGTAGCCGTCAAATCGGTACAGCTTCTCCCGACGACCGAGGGTCGTCAGCACCAATCGCTCGAGAGCGTCAAAATGCTCGGGGCTCATCGGCTGATTCACCTTGCCCCAGTCGATGTCACCGTGAATCCCTGCCGAATCCTCGAGGAACTTGTCGTTGGGGCTTCGTCCGGTTCGGTCGCCCGTATCGCAGGCAAGCGCGCCGTTCGCTGCCAACCGCCCCTCCCCGCGCGCGAGCGCATGCTCGATCAGTTCGGCGGTCGGCACATTGCTGAGGATTTGTGCGGAGCCGAAGGAATGGCGCATCGACGATGAATGGGCAGTCAGTGTGGTCATGGAAGATTTCCCAGTGGGGAGGGCGAGAAGTCTATCACGAATGACCGATCGATTCCCTTTGCAGGGTCCGTTGCAACTCCCTACTATCCTGCGCTTTCCATGGCGGCCGTAGCTCAGTCGGTAGAGCGCCGGGTTGTGATCCTGGATGTCGCGGGTTCAAGTCCCGTCGGTCGCCCTCTCCGATAAACCATGCGGTTTCACGCGTTGCAAACCAATCCCCAGTGGGAACGCATCCGCGAGAACCGGGCAGCGATCCGCGCCGCGCTCGAGGCACAGCGCCCCGAAAGGGGCGATCTCGTGGTCCTGCCCGAACTGTGCGAAACGGGGTTCACCATGCGCGCCGATATTGCGGCGGCGCCCGATTCCGCGGCTTGGATGGGGCAACTTGCCAAGGATCATGGGATCTTCCTGCAAGCTGGCATTGCGCGGAAGGTCGGTGGCGGCACCGCCAATACTGCCACGGTGTTTGCCCCTTCTGGCGAGGAAATCGGCTGCTACAGCAAGGTGTTCCTGTTCTCCCCCGGCGGCGAACAACGCGCCTACGCGCCGGGGAACAGTCCGGTCGTCATCGACTGCGGCGGCGTACGCATCGCCCCAGCAATCTGCTACGACCTGCGCTTCCCCGAGCTGTTCCGGCACGCGCTTCTTGCTGGTGCCGAGCTGTTCACCTTCTCCGCATGCTGGCCGTCCGCACGACTGCACCAGAAGCGTGCCATGTTGATTGCGCGTGCGCTCGAGAATCAGGCGGCAGTCGTGGCGTGCAACCGCACCGGAAGCGAGCCAACCATCGCTTACAGCGGAGGTTCCGTCATTCTCGATCATGTCGGGAACGAGATCGCATCGATCGGTGCGCAGGCAGACACCTTGGTCTCGGCTGACATCGACATGGATGCACTTCGGTCGTTCCGATCATCCTTCCCTGTCGCTTCCGATATTCGTCGCTCTCTTCTCGGACTGTGAACAACTGCGAACGCGTTGACGAGAGAGGTGGGATTCGTAGACTTCCCCCCAACCAAGTCGCGGTTCCAACGTGACTCGCGAAGGAGACAGATGCCACACCACACTGATGCTGGTCGGTCCTCTGCGTTGAACAAGTCAAAGTTTGGGGCAAGCCAAGATCGGCGTGTGTCCAAGCGCTTGCAGACGCAGCGCGTGGCGCATGATCCCGCTGCTCGCGAAACACTGGTGCGCCGCGCCTATTTCGCCGCAGGTTCTGGACGCCCCCTGTGGAGCGTTTCCCTCGATGAAGTTCTCGAGCGCGTTTCGACGGCATGTGCATGGAGTGAGCGAGTTGACCTCTGGATTGGAGATGTTGCGCTCACCTGCGCATGCATTCGCGGAGATCAATCTGCCTGGAGCGAACTGGTCACGCGACATCTTCGGAGCCTCTGCGAGGGAGCTGAACTGCGCCTTTCGCCGCAACAAGCTCGCCTGCTCGTGGAGCGGTTCATCCGTGAACTCCGCGCCGCGACGCTCTCTGTGGCGCAAGGCAAGGCTGCCGCATCGCCTGCGCGCAGCGCAGGCGAACCGTCGCTGCACGATTTCCGTGGCGGTCAGACGCTTGCTCGTTGGCTGCTGGCCCACGTTCTTGCTCGCGTGGAGACCATGCCGCTTGGCATCCCTCTGTCGATGCCCGGCAGCTCAGGTAATCAGCGAGTTCTCCGCAGCGTCCCACGCAGGGCAGCACCCGTTCTCTCCCTCGAGTCAGAGGCGGTTGTGTCGATTCTTGACAGCGCCCTCGCTCCGCGTACCCTCGCCAACGACGCCCCCGCATCCGCGCGGGTGCCGCAGGCAACATAGCTCAGTTGGTAGAGCATCGCATTGAAAATGCGAGTGTCCCCGGTTCAAGTCCGGGTGTTGCCATTCACACCGTGCAGCGATTGCACCGTCCGCACATCGAGCCCGTCCATCGGATAGTGCGTTTCGAGTGCGCTGCTGAGTTCATGGGAGTCCACGACGACGAAAATGGCGGGCAGCCCCAGCACGCTGCTGGCGAACCTGCACGCACGAGCCAAGTGTGCAGGCGTGGTCGCAGCAACGACAGCACCATGCTCAAATCGCAGCGGGAAGAATCGAAACTGCCATGCCTGTCGTGCCGTGACGAGCGCCGCGGCGCCGGCGTCGACTCTTGCGAAGTCCGCATCAAACGTGTGTGCAAGCGCTCGGTATTGATCGGTCCACGCGCCCTCGATGATCGTTGGATCGATCCCGAACATCTCCTCGCAGAGCACGCCGAAGGGGCGATCCTGGGTCTGCTGCCGCTCCAACACCGCATCCACCTCGCTCTGTCGCAGGACGCCCTGCGCCACAAGAAGTTCGCCAATGCGCGGAACGCGTACGTGCGGGCGAGGCGCGGAAAGCTGATGGGTTGTGGCAGCGGAACTTTGCACGGCTGGTGGATCGGCGGCAACGGATCGTCACTTTCGGCAACGCCGAGATTTTTTGGCAAGTCTTGCCTCGACCCATCCCTCCCGACGGCGCGATAACCATGCCCTCCCCCACTCGTGATCATGCCACGCAAGCCCTTCGCTGGCTTTCCACGCGCCAAGCCCGCTCGCTGCGCCCCATGGCGCGCCGAATCGAGCGTGCTGCAGGCAATCCGCGGTTGCAGGCATCTCTTGCATCCGAAGCGCGTCTCGCACGCACACTGATCAAGGCAGGGTTCGATGTCGGCAGTGAGGTGCCAACGCCCAGCGGACGCGCGTGCGATCTCGTTGCTCGCAAGGGCGATGTGCTGCTTCACTTCCATGTGAAAAGCATCGAGGACCAGCACCTGCCTGCTGCCCATTCCATGCGCATGCCACGCTTGATCCACGCACTGGAAAGTATCGAGCGGCGACTGGAAGTCGAGATCGTGTGGCGCAGCGGTCTCGCGACCTCATCACTGCGTGCACTCTCCGCGAACTTCGCGGACTTCCTCAAGCGTGCAAGCATCGGTGACGAGCACTCCGTCCTCGGGCGCGATGGACGAGTGCAAGGACGCTGCCGCGTGCGCTGTGCGCACGACGGTCGCTTCATTCGCCTTCATGTCGGCATCGCCGATGACCGTGCGGAGATCATCGAGAGAATGAACCGGCTCATGCGGAAGGCACGCGCGCAGTTTCTGCCGGGGGGCGAGAACATCATCGTGCTGATGGGCGCCGAGCGACTCGAGTGGCTCTTCGCACAGGCACTGCTTGGCACACCAGTGGAACGCTGGGATCGTCTGCCACGCCGCGGCGAGCGAATCGCCATCGGTCGTGCCTCGGACGGATTCTGGAAGCCGGGGCGCGACCTTGCCAGCCGCATCGCCGCATGGCAGTCGACCGACTCCCCACGCGCATCATCCGCCGCATGGATTCGCGATGGCGGCTCGCACGGATGGAGTGCCGTGTGCCGCACACTTTTTCATCGCTGCAGCGAAGTGGAGTGAGCCCCCCCGTCACTCCCCGATGCCGAAGAGTCGCTCGTGCGGCGGGACGCGTTCACGCGCATCGTCCGAAGCAGGCGGCCAGAGCCGCCCAAGCGCCGCGTGCGGCGGCTCGCCATCCACCGTGAATCGAACGCCTCGAGCGAGCAGGTGCTCGATGTGTCGGCGCGCCAACCGCGTCCGAAGGATGGACTGCACCTCATCCCAGTCGCGCGAGAGAACCTGCGTACGCGACTCCAGAAAATCGACGGCCTTGCTCTCGCGCAGCGGGAGGCGGATGGTCACTTCCTGCAGTTGTCCGAGCAGCGTTTCCCGAACGCGCTCCTTCAAGCGGTCCAAGCCAAACCCCGTCCGCGCAGACACGGCGATGGCGGTGGGCTCGGCTGTCGACCACGCCGGCAAGGCGACTTCGTCGGGGAACCGAGGGAGGCGGTCCACCTGATTCAGGACAACCATGCGCGGCTGCCCAGTGGCTCCAATCTCGCCCAGAACCGTCCGCACAGTATCCAACTGCTGCGGAGCCCGCGGATCGGCCGCATCCACCACTACCAACAGCAGATGCGCATGAACGGTTTCCTCGAGCGTCGCGCGGAAGCTGGCAACAAGGTGGTGCGGGAGCCGCTGGATGAATCCCACCGTGTCCGACAAGAGCGCTTCATTGCCACCGCCCAGGTTCCACGCCTCCGTCCGTGTCTGAAGCGTGGCGAAGAGTTGGTCATTGGCAAACGCGCCGCCAGCGGTGAGCGCATTGAAAAGCGTGCTCTTGCCCGCGTTGGTATAGCCCACGAGCCCGACGGTGAAGTGCTCCGCCCGGCGCGCCTGCACCTCTCGGGTCTTGCGCGCCTGAACCTCCGCGAGTTCCCGCTTCAGGGCGACAATCCGACGCGAAACGAGGCGGCGGTCAATCTCCAGTTGCTGCTCGCCAGGACCGCGTGTTCCGACGCCCACGGGCGATCCGCCCGTGACCTGCCCGAGGTGAGACCACATCGCACGCAGCCGCGGCGCGGTGTACTCGAGCTGCGCAATCTCCACCTGCAATTGCGCAGCACGCGATGTCGCGCGGTTGGCAAAGATGTCGAGGATCAATTCGCTCCGATCGATCACCTTCTGGCAGACGGCTTCCTCGATGTTTCGCAGCTGACTCGGGCTCAGTTCGTGATCGAAGATGACGACACCTGCACCAAGCTCTTCCACCATGGCCTTCAGTTCGGCGATCTTTCCCTTGCCAAGGCATGTCCGCGGATCCATGTCTGCGCGGTTTTGAATCAGCTGCCCGACCGTTTCCACGGCGGCCGTCTGGGCAAGCGCACGGAGTTCGGCCAGCGGATCATCGCTGCCACTGCGCGTGTCGGATCCGCCGAGCATCACTGCAGCGAGCACTGCCCGCTCTGCTCGGATCGATCCGCCGCGAAGTCCTGTCTCCATGACTCGCAGTCTAGGCTGCAAGGGCTACGCTCCACCGGCGATGAAGGTGCTTGGCATCGAGAGCAGTTGTGACGAAACATCTGCTGCCGTTGTGGAGATGGCAGGAGATGCCCTGCATGTCCGCTCCTGCGTGACCGCAAGTCAAGACGCGCTGCACGAGGAGTACCGAGGGGTCGTCCCGGAGATCGCCAGCCGCGCACATTTGGAGTGCGTCGTGCCGGTCGTGCGCGCTGCACTTCGCGAAGCAGGCGAAGCGCTCGACTCCATCGATGGCATCGCCAGTGGAACACGACCTGGACTGATCGGCTCTCTCCTCGTCGGAACGAGTGCGGCAAAGGCCATCGCCTGGGCCAGCGGACGACCATTCGTCGGCGTGGATCATGTCGCCGCCCACCTCGTGGCGTGCCTGCTTGATCGCCCGCCCGTGGCGTGGCCCGCGCTTGGACTCGTGGTTTCCGGCGGGCATACGAGTCTCTTTTCCATGAACGCTGCACTCGAACCCACCCTGCGCGGCGCGACCATCGACGATGCAGCGGGCGAGGCATTCGACAAGGCCGCGGCAATCCTCGGGGTGGGCTACCCGGGCGGCGCACGGCTTGATGTCGCTGCGGAGCAAGGCGATCCTTCGCTCATTCCCCTTCCACGCACACGACTGCGCGGGCATGACTTCTCATTCAGCGGCCTCAAGACAGCGCTCGCACTCGCGCATCGGCGTTCACCCCACGAAACGAACGCGCTTGCCGCGTCATTCCGCTTTTCCGTCGTCGATCAACTCCTCGACCGCACTTGGCGCGCGAGTGAAGAGTTCGGCGTACGCACACTGCTTGTCGGAGGTGGGGTCGCCGTGAACGCGCTTCTGCGGCGCGAACTGGCACGAGGATGCGAGATCCGAGGCATCGATCTGCGACTGAGCGAGCCGCGCTACTGCACCGACAACGCGGCGATGATCGCAGCCACCGGTGCGCTGCGCTTGGGACGAGGCGACCGCGATGGATGGGACACCGTTGCAGAACCACTCTCATCGCTCGCGCGCGGTCGTCGCGGCGAGCGCCGCCGAACCGGGTGAAGAAGCGTGGAACCAAAGCAGTCGATCGACCATCCAGCGTGCCTGCCCCCAGAAGAGTTGCTCGCCGCCTGCGAGGTGCGGACGGGCCGAGTCAGTGGTCCAGGCGGGCAGCACAGGAACAAGGTGGAGACCGCGTGCTTCCTCACCCACATGCCCACGGGGATTCGTGCACAGGCGAGTGAGCGTCGGAGCCTCGGCGAGAACCGCACGGTCGCACTCCATCGACTGCGCATCGCCCTGGCTGTCCATGTGCGATCCACGCCCTCGACAGGCGCGATGGTGACGAGTGCGCTGTGGCGTTCACGGTGTGTCGCTGGTCGAATCCGCTGCGCCACAGAGCACGCAGACTTTCCATCGATGTTGGCCGAGGCACTCCACGCCTGGAATGTCGCCCTCGGCGATTGCAAGACGGCAGCAACCATCCTGCAGTCCACTGCCACACAACTTGTGCGCTTCACTGCGCGCGATCGGAGCGCTTGGGCGTCAGTCCAGGCGCTTCGGAAACTGCACAATCTTGGGCCGCTTCGTGTCTGATGGACAGAGTGAACGCAGCAGCGAACGCTGGACCGCTGCGCTCCGACTCCGGACGGAGTGCTGTATGTGCAGAAACTTCTGCGGTTTGCTTTGACTTGCTCTTCATATTGATCTCTAATTGCCTGATGCTCCATTCACATGCTTGCTGCGCCGCGGCTTCCGCCGTCGCCATCCTTCTTGCGGCGCCATCCGTGGCACAACATTCGAATCCCGTTCCACCGACACCCATCCGCTCTTTCGTGCGCTTGGAGTCGCCCGTTGGAGAAGTGGAATCGAAGGGGTCTGGCGCACGGGCCGTGATTCCGATGCATCTTCAAGGCATTGTCGCACTATTGGAAGTCGATGAAACCCGCTGGCAGGCACTCGCCGCGGTGGATGATGCCCTGGTGACGGGGCTTCCGATTGCGCCTGGACAGACCGTCGATGCCCTGTTGCACCGCCGAAATCCGCTTGAGGGAGTCCACGTGGTCGCTGGATCGCGCGATGCTGAAGGACAGATCATCGATGTTCCGCTTCCCCTGCCGACGCTCACCTGTTTCGGCGGATCGCTCGTGGGTGACCCCGCTTCTCGAGTCATGATCGCTCGGCACGAGAGTTTCTTCGTTGGCTTCGTGATCACGGCGGAAGGACGCTGGATCATTTCCAGTGGCGCGGCGGATCAGAACGGGCCGCTTGTTGCCTTTCGCCACGGCGCGCTTCCTCCAGGCACGCTGCAGACCCGAGACTGGACCTGCGAGGCCTTGCTGCCGCCCGAAGAGCGCGGCGACGCAGGTCACAAAGGACGCGGAGATGCTGGCAACGATGAAGGCGGCATCGCTGGATCTGCAACATGTCGTCAATCGCGAATCGCCGTGGAAACCGACCATGAGTTCCTGCTTTTGTTTGGCGGCAATCAGGGCGCAGCGGCTGCCTACGTGGCGACGCTGTTCAGTGCACTCACGGACATCTACTCGCGCGATGTTGGACTTCGCCCAAGCCCTTGCTTGATTCGCCTTTGGCCAACCGCCGGCGACCCGTGGGATGCAACCGGCACAGGTGCGCAGCTCTACCAGTTCCGCGATCTGTGGGAAGCCATGCCGCCAGCCGTGCAGCGGGACTCCGCCACTTTCCTTTCTGGGCGTGGTCTCGGCGGTGGCGTCGCATGGCTCAATTCGGGCTGCGGCAGCTACGCATACTCCGTGTCCGCGAATCTCGGCGGGGCGTTCCCCTATCCGCTCGTCGACAACAGTTGGGACAACTGGGACATCATGGTGGTCGCGCATGAGCTCGGCCACAACTACGGCGCGCCGCACACACACAACTACTCCCCCCCCGTGGATGGGTGTGGATCCGATCCGCAGGATTGCACCGCGGCGAACAACGATGAGGGCACCATCATGAGCTACTGCCACATCTGCGATGGCGGCATGTCGAATGTCGACCTGCGGTTTCATCCGGTGACCATTGGCTCGATCACTTCGTACATCGGCGGAGGCGCGTGCAACTTCTCGCCGTCCGCCCAGCCGCCCGCCGCGCTTCCGGACTACCAAACATGCCTGGCGGGATCGGTCATCGACATCGATGTGCTCGCGAACGATCTTGCACTCAACTGCGATGGGATTTCTTCCATCTCGGTCGCGCAGCCTGCCGGTGGCGCGTCGGCGGTTGTCGTGACCGGGGCAGGACCAAATGGGCGCAGCATCGTCCGGTTCACTGCTCCGGGCGGCAGTTCCTCCTCGATCACCTTTGCCTACACGGTTGTGGAAGCCAGTGGGCAGAGCAGCGCGGCCAATGTCACGGTCGATGTTCAGTCCTTGCGTTACCCCGAAAACCCAGGCAACTCAGCTCCTGGCGTGATCGCGAGCTACTTCCAACTCGCCGCACCACAAGTGCTGCCGGATTTCTCGGCGCTGACGCAGTACGCGGGCGGCATCGTGACTGACATCAACATCCCGAGCACGAATGGGAACTTCGGCGCAAGCGGACGGGCGGATGAAGTCGGAGCCGTGTTCCGCGGCTGGATCAACATTCCGACATCCGGATTCTGGACCCTGTTCACGAACTCCGACGACGGCTCGCGACTGCTGATTGGCGATACGGTGGTGGTGTCCAACGACGGGCTGCACGGCATGGTGGAGCGGTCAGGCACGATGGCGCTCGCGGCCGGCAAACACGCAATCCGCGTCGAGTTCTTCGAGAACGGAGGAGGCGCCGGCCTCATCACCTCGTGGCAAGGTCCCGGCGTGGCAAAGGCCGTTGTCCCTGCCGCCGCTTGGACGCGCGGCGGCACCTACAACTGGGCGGACATCGATCGAAACGGATCGGTCGGCGGCGCCGACCTCTCGCTCCTGCTCGCCGCATGGGGTACTTTCAACATCGCAGCAGACATCGATCAGGATGGCATCGTGTCGGGAACAGATCTCTCCGCGCTGCTTGCAGCGTGGACCAATTGAGCGCCGCGGAAACAGCGCTGCCGAGCCATTGGATGTGAACGCTCTGCGCCACCTCAGCGTGCGAGTGCTGCGGTCTTGCCCTCGATCGCACCGATCAGGTCCGTCCAACTCTTGTTGAAGGCATCGCGGCCTTCCATCTGCAACTCGCCCGCGCACCGATCCAGGTCGATGCCCGCCTTGGTGACCGCATCGAGCGTCGCCTGCCAGGAACGATCACTCGGCGCAAGCACGGTCGGCACTTCCATGCCGCGGCATACGGCGAGGAGCGTCTCCTCCGGCATCGTGTTCACTGTGCGCGGAGCAGCGAGGGACTGCACATACAGCGTTGGGGAAAGGCTCGGATCCTTTGTGCTCGTGCTGGCGAAGAGCAAACGCTGCGGCCGCGCACCCGCCGCCTCAAGAGCAAGCCACCGATCGCTCGAGTACAGCGCGCAGTAGTCCGAGTAGCACTGGCGGCACACGGCCACACCCACGGTGTTCTTCAGGTTGGCTGGGAGTTTCTGCGCGGTCTTGCGATCCCACCGCGAGACGAACAAACTGGCCACACCACTCACAACCCCGAGCGGCAACTTCGCTGCGGCGCGGCGTTCGAGGCCTCGCATGTATGCATCCGCCGCAGCCTGGCAATGCTTGGAAGAAAACAAGAGCGTGACGTTGACGGAGATGCCCGCGAAGGTCAGCTCCTCGATGGCAGGGATGCCTTCGGACGTGCCCGGAACCTTGATGTAGAGATTCGGACGACCTGCCTTCGCATGCAGCTCGCGCGCCTGCGCGAGAGTCGCCTTGGTGTCGTTTGCAAGAAGGGGCGACACTTCGAGGGACACCCAGCCATCGATGCCGCCTGTGCGTTCATGGACGCCCCGAAACAGATCGCATGCGCGGGTGAGATCCGTGATCGCACACTCGAAGAACACCTGCTCGGCAGGCAGCCCCTTGGCGGCAAGCGCGCAGACTTGCGCGTCGTAATCACTCGACCCCGTCACAGCCTTTTCAAAGATCGATGGGTTTGACGTGAGACCAACCACCGAGGAGTCACGGATCCACTGGGCCAGTTGCCCTGAATCAAGCAACTTGCGGGTGATGTTGTCGAGCCAAATCGACTGGCCAGTCATGCTGAGGAGAGCGGTGGACTTCATGCATCAAAGCATAGCGCGTCCATTGCAGGTTTTTCGTGTGTCTGTTGCCCCCATCGGAAGTTCCCTGCCACTTTGCCCCTACATTGGCCTCCATGAGCACCATGCAACAGTCCTCAGCGCACACTGCACCTCGACTCGACGCCCGATCGGAGTGGAAGACTCTTCTGCAACTCGCGAAGACAGACGGAGCCCTCCACCTGCGCGATCTGTTCAAGGGTGACGTGGGCCGCGCGGCGCGGTTCAGCGTGGAGGGTCCGCGCGGGATCTTCATGGATTACTCCAAGCAGCGAATCACACCTGCGGTGTTCGATGCGCTGCTCGCGCTTGCCCACGCGTGTGGCGTCGCGGAGCGGGCGAAGGAGATGTTCAGCGGCGCGAAGATCAACATCACGGAGCAGCGCGCCGTGCTGCACACCGCTCTTCGTGCGCCGCGGGGTGCCACCATCCTCGTCGATGGTCGCAATGTGGTACCTGATGTGCATGAAGTCCTCGGCCGCATGGCCGCATTCAGCTCTGCCGTGCGCACGGGAGCGTGGCGGGGTCACACGGGAAAGCCCATCCGCGCCGTGGTCAACATCGGCATCGGCGGCAGCGATCTGGGCCCTGCGATGGCGTACGACGCTCTTTTGCCCTTCACGCAGCGGGACCTCTCCGTGCGCTTCGTGTCCAACGTCGATGCGACCGATTTCGCCGAGAAGACGCGCGACTGCGATCCAGCGCAGACCTTGTTCATCGTCTCCTCCAAGACCTTCACGACACTCGAGACGATGGCGAATGCCCACACCGCGCGGGAATGGTTGCTGCGTGGACTTGGCGGGGATGCCGCTGCAGTCGCCCGGCACTTCGTTGCCGTCTCCACCAACGCGGAAAAGGTCCGGGCGTTCGGCATCGATACGGCAAACATGTTCGGTTTCTGGGACTGGGGTGGCGGTCGATACTCGATGGATTCCGCCATCGGTCTCTCCACCATGCTCGCCATCGGACCGGATGCGTTCGAGGAGATGCTTCGCGGCTTTCACGAGATGGATGAGCACTTCCGAACGGCGCCGATGGAACGGAATCTCCCCGTCCTCATGGCGCTCGTGGGAATCTGGAACGTCAACTTCCTCGGTGCGCAGACGCTCGCCGTGCTTCCCTACGACCAGTATCTCGACCGTTTCAGTTCATACCTGCAGCAGCTCGAGATGGAGTCCAACGGCAAGCATGTGACACTCGACGGGGGCCGAGTGTCGTGGTCGACCTGCCCTGCCGTGTGGGGGCAGCCAGGCACGAATGGGCAGCATGCGTTCTATCAGATGATCCACCAAGGAACGCCGCTCGTGCCCTGCGACTTCATCGCGTTCTGCAACTCGCACAATCCGATCGGCAACCATCAGGACCTGCTCGTGGCGAATGTCCTCGCGCAGGCTGAAGCGCTGGCATTCGGAAAGACGCTGGCAGAGGTCGAGGCCGAAGGAAGTCCGGCGTGGCTCGCGCCTCACCGACAGTTCGAAGGGAATCGACCGACGACGACGATGCTGTGCCCGAAACTCGACCCGGCGATGCTCGGAAGTCTCATCGCACTCTACGAGCACAAGGTCTTCGTGCAGGGAACGATCTGGAACATCAACTCCTTCGATCAGTGGGGTGTCGAACTTGGCAAGGTTCTCGCGCAGCGGATCATTCCAGAACTCAGCGGACCATCACCGAAGCCAACGCACGATGGCAGCACCCAACAGCTCATTGGCCGATACCGCGCCGCGCGCGGCGTCTGATCAGGCGATTCAGGGCATTGCACGCGCAACCGATTGCACCGCTTGAACGACGCGGGCAGCTGCATCATCCATCTCGCGCCGCGTCGTGAGCCGTGACATCGAGAACCGTACGGCACCGTGAGCGACCTCGCGGTCCAGTCCCATCGCCAACAGCACGGGCGATGGATCGAGTAAGCCCGATGAGCAGGCGGCACCCGCCGAAGCGGCCACATCGTGTCGCCCGAGTTCGATCAGCAGCGCTTCCGACTGCAGCCGCGGGAACGCGATCAGGCTTGTGTTCCAAAGGCGTGGAACGCGCTCCCCAATCACGACGGCTCCGCGAACGGCAGCCACCACAGCCGACTCGAACTCATTTCGCCACTGCGCGAGTTGCTTTGGAGGTGTATCAGGGCGCGCGAGCCACTCGGATGCTTCCTGGCACGCGGCGCCGAACCCGCAAATGCCTGCGACATTCTCCGTTCCGCCGCGACGCCCTCGCTCTTGGGGACCGCCGACCACTTGCCCAACGATGGAGACACCGCGGCGACAGAACAGCGCCCCCACACCCTTGGGCCCATGGACTTTGTGCGCAGACACACTGAGCAGATCGCACCCAATTCGAGCGGCATCCATCTCCACCCGACCGAGGCACTGCGTGGCATCGGTATGAAAACGAACCCCATGCTCTCGGCAGATCATGGCAATCTGCTCCACGGGCTGGATCACGCCCGTCTCGTTGTTTGCCCACATCAGTGAAACGATCGCGACCTCACGAGCTCGTCTGCCGAGCAGAAGGGAAAGCTGTCCGAGATCGACCCGCCCTTCCGAATCAAGCGCGACCCAGGCGACCTCACCACGGTCCGATCCTGCACGCCACTCCCCGCTTTCGACGGCCGCCGCGCACTCCCGAACTGCCGAGTGCTCCGTGTGTGCGGTGACCAGGAGATCGCGCCCAGGCTCATGGCCGAGCGAACCAAGGATTGCCAGATTGCAGGATTCTGTTCCGCCAGAGGTGAATACAACCTCGCGCGGGGAGGCACCGATAGCCTGCGCCACCTGACTGCGTGCACGCTCGACGGACTCACGCGCCTCGGTGCCAAAGGGATGCACACTCGACGGATTGCCCCATCCCTCCTGAAGTGCGCGCCGGACAGCCTCCATGACCGCGATCGATGGCGCCGTCGTTGCGTTGTTGTCGAGATAAATCATGGACGGGAGGTCGATGTCCAAATGAAACGCGCCGCCTTTCGGCGGCGCGTCCTTGCGTCAACAGTGCGGGCGAGAGGGATCGAACCTCCACGGGTTTTACCCCACAAGAACCTGAATCTTGCGCGTCTGCCAATTCCGCCACGCCCGCAGCGGATCCAAAGTCTAGCAAGGACGCGCATGACTCGTGTCAGGCAAGTGTCCACGGCGCATTTCTTGGGGTGTACCCAAGCGTGGGATGCACCCAATGGACCACTCCAAGGGACCACTCGGCGACCGGCCCCTTTCGCCGAGTGATCCTCCGACACACGATCTCCAACCGATGATCCACCAGACGCATCATCCGCACCACGGACCTCGGTTCGACACGGACCTCGGTTCGAACCCTCGGCTGCGAGACACTGACCGTCACGGAGACGATCCCGAAGGATGCATCGCCTTGTGCGCACCGATACCGGCGAGCACACACATCAGCCTGATCGACATTTGCTCAGTCGTCGTTGGAGCCCGCGCCACGCTTGGCAGTCACTGGCGCGGTTGGATCCTTGGCCAATTTCGCGATCACGGCGGATCGAATCTCCGCAAAGAGATCTGGATTCTCGCGAATGAACGCCTTCGAAGCTTCACGCCCCTGCCCGAGGCGAACCTGCCCGAAACTGAACCATGCGCCCGACTTTTCGCACACGCCGTGCAGGACCGCGATGTCAATCAAATCACCCGAAGTGCTGATTCCCTCGGAGAACATGATGTCGAACTCCGCCTCACGGAACGGTGGGGCAATCTTGTTCTTGACGATCTTCGCACGAACCCGATTCCCGACATTCTGCTCACCGTCCTTGATCGCACCGATACGACGGATGTCCACACGCACCGATGAGTAGAACTTGAGCGCTCGCCCACCCGTTGTCGTCTCTGGGCTGCCGAACATCACCCCAATCTTTTCCCGCAGCTGGTTGATGAAGATCACGACCACATCGCTCTTGGCAATGGCGCCTGTCAGCTTGCGCATGGCCTGGCTCATGAGACGGGCCTGCAAACCCACATGGCTGTCACCCATTTCGCCTTCGATTTCGGCGCGTGGGATCAGCGCCGCTACCGAATCGACGACGATCACATCGACTGCGTTCGACCGGACAAGCAGTTCACAGATCTCAAGCGCTTGCTCGCCGGTGTCCGGCTGAGAGATGAGCATGTCCTCGAGCTTGACGCCAAGCCGCTTCGCCCACGAGGGATCAAGCGCATGCTCGGCATCAATGAACGCCGCGTTTCCTCCAGTCTTCTGTGCGTTCGCGATCACGGTCAAGGCAAGCGTTGTCTTGCCCGAAGACTCCGGGCCGAAGATCTCCACGATGCGCCCCTTGGGAAGGCCCTTTCCGCCAAGTGCGATGTCAAGACTGAGAGCACCAGTACTGATGCCTTGAATATCCGGAAGGTTGTCGCCCACGAAGCGCATGATCGAGCCCTTGCCGAAGGTCTTCTCGATGTGACCGACTGCGGTTTCGAGGGCGCGAATCTTCGCAGCGTTTCCAGGCGTCGCGGCGGCAGCGGCTGACTCCTTCGCGCTCCCCTTTTCGCTTGATGCACTGGCTGGCGACTGCGACGACCTCGATGATTGTGTGGTGGCTGGCATGGTTGCAGTTGTATCCACACTGCCGCGCGCGGGCACGCCAAGACCGGGTCGCGGCGTGCCTGACTTTGCTGCCGCGGGTCCCGCCACCGGTGCGCTTCCGGACTGCGACTTGTTTCCCTGAACTCCGTTTGGTGCTGCTGCGATCATGTTGTCCACTGACTCCTTGTTTTCCGCCCAAGGTCTCGAATCCACGCGACTCTTCGACCGGGAGCATCCTTGCTTCGTTTGGTATCTGTACGGTATTGACCCTATCGGCATCTGTCAACGATCTGTTCGTATTTTTTTAGGGTCATTCTTGCGACCCCTTTCCCCACGGCGACGCTAGCCGTCCGCCGAGAGCTACCCCGCAGATCCGCCCGTTTTTCCTATCCACTTTTCAGTCCCAGCGCGGCGTTTACCCTTCCACACCAATGGCCACCCTGCCGAGCATTCCCCACGCCTGTCCAAACTGCGGCAGTACGGACCGTTACACCACCAAAGTCAGCTCGGGCGGCGGCTATGCGCCGAACTACCTTCCTCGACTTTCGACGAAATGGTGGGCAAGCCCGACCTTTGATGTCGTGGTGTGCGCCAAGTGCGGTCTCACGCAGTTCTTCGCCCCGCAAGACAGCTGCGCCAAACTGCCAAACTCGAGCACTTGGACCCGCCTCTGAACGGCGCGGTCCACGCGTGCATCACCACGCGCCCCTCCCCCCTTCATCCCGCTCGCGCGAACTGCTCAATAGTTCGGCGTCGGCGCGCGGAACTGCGTCATGTCCACACTCTTGAACCACTCCACCGTCTTCGGCAGACCCTCGGCAAGCTTCACGCGCGGTTCCCAACCAAGGACTCGCCGCGCCAGACTGATGTCAGGGCAACGCTGTGCCGGATCGTCTTGCGGCAGCGGCCGAGCCTGCTCGATCCGCGCCGAGCCGCCGACCGCCTTCACGACCCGCTCCGCCAAATCACGGATGGTGAACTCCTCTGGATTGCCGAGATTCACAGGTCCCGTGAAGTCATCTTCGGTTGCCATCGCACGGATCAGTCCCTCCACGAGATCGTCGACATAGCAGAACGATCGCGACTGCATGCCATCGCCGTAGAGTGTCAGCGGTTCGCCACGAATCGCCTGACGAATGAAGTTGCTGACCACTCGACCATCGAACGGCTGCATGCGGGGACCGTAGGTGTTGAAGATTCGAACCACCTTGATGCGCACTT
>SYGP01000036.1 GCA_005799495.1 Planctomycetia bacterium | reverse complement strand
GGCTTCGGCAAGACGGAGGTGGCGCTGCGTGCGGCGTTCAAGTGCGCCCAGGCGGGGCGGCAGGTGGCCTTGCTCGTGCCGACCACGGTGCTTGCGGAGCAACATGAACGCACCTTCCGAAGTCGGATGGGTGCATTCCCGTTCGTGATCGAATCCGTCAGTCGCTTTCGAAGCGATGGCGAGGTTCGCGACATTCTCGATCGTCTTGCTGCGGGGCAGGTGGACATCGTGATCGGAACGCACCGACTGCTGTCCGCGGATGTGCGTTTCCGCGAGCTTGGGCTCGTCATCATCGACGAGGAACAGCGATTCGGTGTCGAGCACAAGCAGCGGCTCTTCGAGTTTCGACTGACGGCGGATGTGCTGACGCTGACCGCCACGCCCATTCCTCGCACGCTGCACATGGCGATGCTTGGCCTGCGGGACATTTCCAGCCTGACCACACCGCCGCCAGACCGCCGCGCCATCGTGACGGAGGTGATGCCCTATCAGCGTGAACGCCTCGCATCGGCTCTCGCGCGAGAGTTGGCGCGCGACGGGCAGGTGTTCTGGGTTCACAACCGAGTGCATGACATTCTGTCTGCTGCAGACGAGGTTCGACGACTGGCACCACAGGCGCGCATCGTGGTGGGGCACGGTCAGATGAGTGACGGCGAACTGGAGGATGTGATGCGCCGCTTCATGCGGCATGAGGCGGACATCCTCGTCTCGACCACGATCATCGAGAGCGGCATCGACATCCCGAGCGCGAACACGATGATCATCGATGACGCCCATCGTTTCGGGTTGTCGGAACTCCACCAGTTGCGTGGGCGGGTGGGTCGATCGAGCCACCGTGCCTACTGCTACCTGCTGCTGCCGCAAGAACGCACCGTCACGGCGGAGGCGATGAAGCGCTTGAACGCGCTCGAGGACTGTTCGATGCTGGGCGCGGGATTCAAGATTGCCGTTCGCGATCTCGAGTTGCGCGGGGCAGGCAACTTGCTTGGGCGCGAACAGAGCGGACACATCACTTCCGTCGGCTATGAGATGTACTGCAGGCTCCTCGATCATGAGGTGCGCATCCTGCGTGCGGAGCCGACCGTCATCTCGATCGACACGATGGTGGATGTGGGCCTGCGTGGATCGCTGCCACGCGCGTACATCCCGAGCGATCGACGACGGCTCGAGGGGCACCGAAGATTGACCGATGCTGCGAGCCCAGAGGAACTGGAGAAGTCGATCGCCGACCTTCGCAGCGCGTACGGCGATCCACCCACGGAAGTCCTCGATCTCTTCGTGCTGTCGGAGGTACGGCTGCGCCTGACGATGCTCGGCGTGCGCGCGCTCCTTCGTCGCGAGGGCGATCTGATCTTTCGTGCGCAGGATCCTGCGGGCGTTCAACGGCTGCTACGCCGGGTACGCGGCACGGTGCGTGTCGTGGGGAGTGCGGACGAGGCGGGCCTGACGGATGTGTATTGGCGTCCCGACGAGATGCCGCAGCCGCGCGCGTTGCTGCGTGATCTCCTGAAGCGGCTGCGGGGACCGAGCGAGACGGATCACGCCGCGCGGCGGCGTTCGACATAGTGCAGCTCGAGGTATCGAGCCACGTAGTCGAGAATGCTCGAACACTCGGGAATCTCTGGATTGCTCGTGCTGCCGTGCGGCTCGAAGCGCATTCCGCGGAAGCGCTCGGTCGCGTCGCGCAGTGGCAACCCATGCTGCAGTGACAAGCTGAACGCGCGGCAGAAGCCCTGGATGAGTCCCGAGAGCGTGGACCCTTCCTTGCTCATCTTGATGAAGATCTCGCCCGGGCGACCATCGGGGAAGAGCCCGATGGTGAGGTAGCCCTCATAGTTCTGGATGGAGAACTTGTGTGTCGTGGATTGTCGTGTCTCTGGAAGCACTTCTCGTCGCGTTTCGGCGCTGGTCAGGCCCATGGCTCACAAGTCTCCCTGTCGTGCGCGCTGCAGCGGCTTTGGGACCAACGAATTGGCTGCCGAGGCGCCGTGCAAGCCGATCGGCGTTGGTGGTCATCGACCATTGCGCGAATCGATCTACGGATTTCCCGTCGGGAGATTTTGCGGCTCGCGATCAGTCGGCCATGTCACTCGGCTGCGGCAGCCTTGTCGCGGCGCTTGCCGCCCGACTTGCTGTCCGACTTCCCGCCCGACTTGCCCTCGGACTTGGCAGCATCGCTTGGAGCCGCGTCCGCCGCATCGTCCGACTCGGGATTCGCGGCAGGCTCTTCGCTGGTTGGCGCGCTTGCTGGAGTTTCGAGTTCAATAATGCGATCGGGCTTCACCACCACGGTGATCTCTGCGATCAGATCGCGTCCGAACTGAATGGTGACGCTCTCCGAGCTGACGCGGCGGATCGGATTGTTCAGACGGACCGCGCGCATGTCGACGCCATAGCCATCGCTGACGAGTTGATCGCTGATGTCGCGCTGGGTGACCGCGCCGTAGAGGATGCCCTGATCGTTGCAGGCCCGAACAAGCGTGATCGAGATGCCAGACATGCGGGCAATCAGCGCCTCGCGATCGGCGCGCTGCTTGGCGACCTGAGCCTCCGCAATCGCTCGCGCTTCCTTCAGTGCCTCGATCTTTTCTGCCGTCGGCGTCTCTGCCATCCCGTTGGGCAGGAGGTAGTTGCGTGCAAATCCAGGTCGCACCTTGACCACATCGCCAACGAGACCAAGGTTCTCGATCGTTTCGAGCAGGAGGAGTTCGTAGTTGCGTGCCATGAGTCGCTGTCCTTTCAGTGGAGAGTTAGGGGTGCCGCCGAGAACCCCAGCGATTTTTTCCGCCGCGCGCGCGGAGGAAAGGCGGGCTGAAGATGGTTCCCCGACTTCGAAGCGGGGGGAGAGAGATTGTCGCAGAAGTCGCTCGGCAGCGCAAGCCATGGGCGCGCCTGCCTAATAGCCCAAGCCCATGGGCTGATCACCGCCGAAGTCCACCGCCCCAATACCCCCGACAGCCAGTGACCGCCTTCAACCTTGCTTGCGCAAGTGGTTGATAAGGTCGATCTTGGTGATCAACCCGTAGAAGCGGTTGCCATCATGAACAACCGCTACGCGATCGGCACGGAAAATCGGGAAGAGATCGCCGGTCGGCTTCGAGGGGGCGATCGTTTCCACGCGCGTCACCATGTACTCGGACACAGGCGCGTCCGCTGCCTTCGGTCGCTGCGCGAGCGCGAGGAGCACATCGCTCTCGTCGATGATGCCCACCAAGGTGTCGTTCGCGTCGAGGACCGCGAGCTGGCTGACCCCGAAGAGGCGCATGCGTCGAATGGCAATCGCAAGCGGAACCGTCGGTTGCAGCACGAAGTCCTCGCAGAGGTCGTGGCGCCGTGCGATGAGATCGCGCAGGTCGCCTGAGGGCGTTCGTCCGAGGAACCCCTGATCGCGCATCCAGAAATCGTTGTACATCTTCGACAGGTACTTCGCACCGCTGTCGCAGATCAGCGTGACCACGCGCTTGGGTTCGCGCTGCCGACGGCAGTAGGTCAGCGCCGCATGCATCAGCACACCAACGCTCGATCCCGCAAGAATGCCCTCCGCGCGGAGCAGTTCACGCACGGATGCGAATGCCTCCGCGTCGGACACTGCGATCGCGCTGTCGATGACCTTCAGGTCAAGAATCGGCGGCACGAAATCCTCGCCGATGCCCTCCACGAGCCAGGAGCCCGGCTTGACGGTCTTTCCCTCATTGACGAGCGGCGCAAGAATCGATCCGACAGGATCAGCGAGCACGATCTCGCAGGAGGGGTTGTGTGCCTTCAGGAATGCGCCGATCCCTGCGATGGTGCCGCCCGATCCGACGCCCGCGACGAAGGCATCGATGCGCCCGCCCATCTGCTCCCAGATCTCTGGTCCCGTTCCCTCGAAATGCGCCTTCACATTGTTGGTGTTGCCGAACTGATTGACATAGAAGGAGTTCGGGTCCTTCGATGCCATCCGTTCGGCCATGTCTTGGTAGTACTCGGGATGACCCTTCTCCACATCGGAACGCGTCAGCACGACCTCCGCACCCATCGCGCGCAGGTGCGCCATCTTCTCTTCGCTCATCTTGTCGGGCATCACGACTGTCAGTCGGTACCCCTTCACCGCGGCGATGAGCGCAAGCGCGATGCCCGTGTTTCCTGCGGTGGCTTCGATGATGTGACCACCCGGCCGCAAACGGCCCTCGCGCTCCGCTGCCGCGACCATGGTGAGCGCAATCCGATCCTTGATCGACTGCCCCGGATTGAGGTTTTCGAGTTTCACGAACAGCTCGCAGGGACCCGTGTCGAGCCGCTGGATTCTCAGCAACGGAGTGTTGCCGATGGTGTCAAGAATGCTGCTGTAAACGGGGGCGGTCGTGGCAGTCGGCATGCAGCGAGTGTAATACTGCGGGCATGGTTGGAGCCGACCCCCAAGTCGTGGCACGCATCGATCCGGATGGACGGATGGAAATGGCATGGTCGGACGACCCATGTGGGCATGGAGTCTGTGTCGACTTTCGCCGAGTGTCGCTTCGCGGCGTCGCGAAGTCGGCGCTCGTTCGCGCGTGCGGCGGACGCGGCAGGATCGTCGATGCAACCGCAGGACTGGGCGGCGACGCCTGGCTGCTTTCGGCTGCGGGGAGTGATGTGTGTGCGATCGAGCGTTCGCCGATCGTGCTGCGTGTTCTCGCAGATGGACTGCAGCGCGCCCGCGACGATGCCAGGATGTCCGTCGTGGCCGCGCGCCTGGAGTTGCAAGACGGCGACGCGATCGAACTGCTGTCGAAACTCCGTGGCGAGTGGACGGCGATTTATCTCGATCCGATGTACCCGCCAAAGCATGGCAGCGCGCTCGCGCAGAAGTCGATTCGCCTTGTCCGCGCCGTGGTCGGAGACGATCCAGATGCCGATGCGCTCCTGCTTGCCGCCGCCGCAACACGCACGCAGCGCATCGTGGTGAAGCGGCCGCATCGCGCACCGAGTCTGCTCTGCCCGCCCGACGCGCAGATCGAGAGCAAGCTCGTGCGATACGACATCTATGCGGGTGCGGGGCGCGGGCTGCGAACGCTGCGGGAGCGAGCGGCATGAGCGCTCCGTGGATCCATGTGCCCGATCTGTCTGCCGCGGGCGGCGGCAGCGTTGCAGTCGGCGCGGATGAAGCGCGTCATGCGGCGGGCAGCAGGCGCTTGCGTGATGGCGATGCCGTCACGCTGTTCGATGGGCGGGGAAGTGTGGCAGCCGCGCACTTGCGCGTGGGCTCTGGTGAGGGCGTTCATGCTCAGTTCGCCGCAGTGGAACGCCGCACACCATGCTCGCCGCGCATCGAGATTGCGAGTGCCGTTCCCAAGGGCGATCGGTTGGCAACGCTGCTCGAGTCGATTGCTCCGCTCGCGGTGGCCGCGTGGACTCCGCTCGAATGCCGCCACTCGGTCGTGCACTTCTCCGCGGCACTCGCACAGCGCTCGCAGCGTGTCTTGATCGCGGCATGCAAGCAGTCCAGGCAACCGTTCCTCCCGCAGATTGCTCCTGCGCGGAGCGTGGCCGCATGCTGTGATGATGCGCGAGCGCGCTCGCTGCGCATTCTGCTCGCTCATCCGCATGCGCATCCGCAGGGTGGAGCGGCGCAGGAATTGCCTGACGCGTGCGCCCCGATGGTCGCTGCTGGCGTGCTGGTGTTGATCGGTCCCGAGGGTGGGTTCAGCACCGAGGAAATCAGCGATGCCCATGCGCGCGGCGCGAGCCGCATGGCGCTCGGCGAGTCGATCCTTCGGATGGAGTTGGCTGCGAGTTGCGCCGCCGCGATCTTGCGGCTCGGGCGCGTGGCGGGATGAACCGCGCAATCACGCGAGCCCTCGTCTGCGATGCATCCGTGCAGTGAGGGGAATGGAGCGTATCGGGGTCGAACCGATAACCTCCGCCTTGCAAAGGCGGCGCTCTCCCAATTGAGCTAACGCCCCTGTCTGCAGTCGAGCGGGAGATGGTAGCGAAGTCGGCACATCAGTGCGCAACGCACTGGACGAGTGGGCTTCAGTTGCCCTGCTTCGCGCTGAGGAAGTCGATCGTCCGCGGCGTGATCGTGTCGAGTTTCAGCGCATCGTCGTAGGCCGTGTCGCCCTTGACACCGATGAGCGTGCCCACCATGGTTGTCAGTTGGAACCCATCGCCCGGCGTGACATACGCAACGGTCTGACCGCTCGCAGGATCCTGGAGGCGGAACAGCAGTGGCAGCGTCGTGCCGTCGTAGACGATCGACGCATTGAGAACGCCCACCGCGGTGTACTCGCTGCGTGCCTCGATGGCCGATGCCACGCCGTTGATCTGCTCACACTCCTGCGAGAGGCGAGCCTTCGTCTCCTTCAGTTGCGCGATGCGTTCCTGCACATCCTGCTGAACATCAATCTGCTCGAGGCGCGTCGCGACGGTCGCCTTGATCGTTCGCTCGAGCCCAGGCTCCGCGGCAAGGGTCAGGTAGCCCGCGTAGAGCGCAGAGAGTTCTGCGGACTCCATGGATTGCCCCTTCATCACAAGCCATTTTCCCTCGAGTTCCGCGAACAAGGCACGCCGCCGTTCTGCGGCGATCTCCTCGGCCGTCTTGACGGGCGCAACCACTTCCACAGTCGCAGCGGTCTCCACGGTCTTGACTTCGATCTCGCGCGAGCCGTCGATCGTGAGGGTTTCCTCCGTCACGGACTCGGCCACGACTTCACCGCCACCCTGTGCGGCTGCGGGCTGAACGCCACCCGTCGATGCGGTCGCAGTGATCTCTTGGTCGTAACCACGCGCCTCATCCGCCGTGGCACGGCGCAGGAAGTTGGAGTTGATCCATCCCTCGCCGCTGTCGGGGAGCCGAACGGACCAGACCGATCCCCGCTCCGTATCGATCCGCTGGACCACGGGGAGGGTCGCGCCCGCCTCGAGCCGCGCGATCTGCTTCCAGGAACTGTCTGGCGTGGAATCGGTGCTGATGTTCGGGGCACGCACCTCCGTGACGGCACTCGCGGTGATGGTCGAACCGTCGGCGGACATCTGCACGCGATCGTCGACGGTCACATAGCCGAACGAATCGGTGAAGGCGCGACCGCCTGTCTGCACACGCGCCCAACCAAAGTTCTCCTCCATGACGCGCACCACATCGCCGCGGTCCATCTTGCCGAAGGGATAGGAACTCTGCACGCTCGGGCCACTGCGGACATACACATTGTCGGCAGTCACCGTCGCAAAGTGTGGCGTGGAATTGCTCGTGGACGTTGCTGCGGCGTCCTGCAGCGGTGCTGCGAACAGCGCTGCGCTCGGAAGCAGCAGCGATGAACCGATGAGTGCGTGCGTGAACAGTACGGTCGTGAGTGATGCTCTCTCCATTTCGTTTTTATCGGATACCATCCCCGAGTGCCTGAAGGAATTTCTCAAGTGTTGCGTGAGCGTCGAAGGGCATCGGCATGGAAGGGGGCGGTTCTCCTCCTGCTGCTCATTGGCTGCGAGGCCCCACTGGGGACGGACCGCGGCGATGACCAGCTGCGCGGTGCCATCGAGGCGGCGATTGCAAGGCAAGGGGCGGCACCTCAGGCACCCGGGGAAGCCATGCCGTTGCGACCCGTCACGCAGGACGCCAGCAGAATCGTGGAGAAGCTCGCCCCACGGCTCACGGAGCTCGATGCGCTCGGTCCGCAGGCGAGCGACGGCGGGGCGGATCTTCCACTTGGGGTGGATGTCTCGGACGGCGCCGATCCGGTTGTTCAGGTCAGCTTGCGGTCGGCGATGCTCGCGGCGGTGCGGAACAATCTTTCGCTCCAAGGGGCCCGGGTCGAGCAGGCAGTCGCCGAGGCCGATGTCGTCAAGGCGGAGGCCGCCTTCGACGCCGTACTGCTCGCGGGCACCGGGTATCAGGTCAGCAAGGTTCCGCCGCCGCCGATCAACATCCCAGGCGGACTGAACAACGCATTCGTGCAGGAGAACTCCCAGACGACTGCGTCCACGGGCATTCAGAAGCGATTGGTGTCTGGTGGAACGATCAACGCATCCTTCAATACGAACTACACCCAGCAATCCATTCAGAGCATCTACAACCCTGCGAACTACTGGACCAACTCTGTCAACTTCAACATCAACCAGCCGTTGTTGCAGGGGTTCGGGAGCGATGTGAACGAAGCTCAGATTCGGCTGGCCCAGAATCGCGATCGCGCGGCCGTGGTGGCGCTGCGCAAGACGCTGCTCGATCTCGTCGCGCAGGTGGAGGCGCAGTACTGGACGCTCGTGTCCGCGCGGCAGCAGGTCGTGGCATCCGCGTGGCTGGTGAAGGTTGGCGAGGATGTTCGCAGCGTGCTGGAACGCCGCATGAACTTCGATGCGACGGTCGCTGACTACGCGCTCGCCGTCGCCATCGTTGAACAGCGCAAGTCCACGCTGATCCGAGCTTGCCTGCGTGCGCGGGATGAGAGCGATCGCTTGAAGTTGCTGATGAACGATCCAGCGGCGTCCGTGGGATCGGAGACCGTGCTCGTGCCCGTGGACACGATGTGTCAGGAGGCGATCCGCTACAACCTGCGGGAAGCTCTGGTGTCGACGATGGAGCAGAATCCCACGATCGCCACGGCACTGCTGCGGATCGATGATGCATCGATCGGCATGGTGGTTGCCGACAATGGTCGGCTCCCACAGCTTGGACTGCAGGCAGGCGTGACGCTGACAGGGCAGGACACCAACCCAGGGTCTGGTTCGTTCGGTGGAGCAATCAACGAGATCGCCGATGCGAACTTCGTTTCCTATCTGGGTCAGTTGGCGTTCAGCCAACCGATCGGAAATCGGGCAGCGGAAGCGGAGTATCGACGGGCGAGGCTTGCGCGCTCGGGTGCGGTGATCGCCTACCAGGCTGCAATCGAAAATGCAGTGTTCTCGGTGAAGACATCGCTTCGGTCGGTCGTGGCGAGCTTTGAGTTGATCGAGCAGACTCGCGCGAGCCGCATCGCCGCAGCCGAAAGTGTTCGTTCGCTCGCCGCGCTTCAGGACACGCTTGCCTCGCTGACGCCGGAATTCCTCCAAACGAAGTTCGTCGCCCAGGATCGCCTTGCGGGGGCGTGGCTGGCCGAGATCGATGCCAAAGTCGGCTATAACACTTCGCTGGCTCGCCTCTACAACGCCATGGGGACTGGACTGACCATGAATCAGATCGACCTTGCAGTGATCGAAGGAGTGCCCTGATCGCATGGCGGCGATCCTGCCGTACACCGATGCCAGCATCGCGCTCGCCGCCAGCGAGTTGCGCGGAGGATCAGCCGTTGCATTCGCCACGGAAACGGTCTATGGATTGGGCGCAGACACATTCAACGAACGGGCGATCGCGCGCGTCTATGAACTGAAGCAACGACCTGTCGGCAATCCGCTGATTGCACATGTCGTCGATCTCGCCGCGGCGAAGCTGGTGTCCACTGGTTGGACGCGCCGATCGCTGCGCCTCATCGGTGCGTGTTGGCCAGGACCGCTCACGATCATCCTGCCACGACGACCAGAGGTGCCTGCATCGGCAACGGGTGGGCGTGACACGATTGCGATCCGCAGCCCGCGGCATCCGCTCGCGCGCAGCCTGCTGTATGCGATCGGAACACCGATCAGCGCGCCGAGTGCGAACCGAAGTGGCGGCGTCTCGCCGACCACTGCGCAGCATGTCGCCGACGACTATCAGGAGCAGACGGGGCTCATCGTGCTCGATGGCGGGCCGTGCAATCTCGGCATCGAGTCGACGGTCATCGATCTCACCGAGTCCAAGCCTGTCGTGCGTCGGCTCGGATCGATCACGATTGAACGCATCTCGGAACTGCTCGGGCCGATCGAAGTCGATGTGGCGATCGAGCAGGGCAACAGCCCCGGCACATCGCTGCGTCACTATGCGCCAACGCTGCCGGCGGTGATCGTGCCGCGTGACGTGCTCGCGATGGAGTTGAGCCAAGGCGGGCCGGCAGCAGTGCTCTGTCTGCCTGGAACGGAAGTGCCTGCAGGGCATGTACGGCTGGAGATGCCAGCGCTTGGCGATCACTATGCCGCTGCGCTGTATGGAATGCTGCGGCGCGCCGACAGTTGCGGCTGCGAGAGGATCGTCGTGGAACGCCCCGAGGGGAAGGGCGGTGTGTGGTCCGCCGTCCACGATCGATTGACGCGGGCGACTTCGGTGTAGATCGAGTCGCGTTCACCAGTCGCGCATCGGAATCTTGACCTTCAGCGCATCCGCGCACTGCTGCGCGAGCACTTCGCCGGAATCCGCGTGGCGGAACACACCCATCATCGGATCATTCGTGAGCACGCGCTCCAACCGTCGTGCGGCTTCAGGCGTTCCATCCGCAACGACCACCTGTCCAGCGTGCTGACTGAAACCGATCCCGACGCCGCCACCGTGATGGAAGCTCGTCCAGGATGCACCGCTCGCGATGTTCACTGCAAAGTTGAGCAGCGCCCAGTCGCTGACCGCATCGGTGCCGTCCTTCATCGCCTCCGTCTCGCGGTTGGGAGACGCGACGCTGCCGCAGTCGAGGTGATCGCGCCCGATGACGATCGGGGCCTTCACTTTGCGCTCGGCAACGAGTTCATTGAATCGAAGTCCTGCGCGGTGGCGTTCACCAAGACCCAGCCAGCAGATCCGCGCGGGAAGCCCCTGGAACGCGACGCGCTTCTGCGCCATGCGGATCCAGCGCCGCAGGCTCTCATCCTTCGGGAAGAGCTCGAGGACCGCCTCATCGGTGACGCGAATGTCCTCCGGATCGCCCGACAGTGCGACCCAGCGGAATGGCCCGCGTCCCGTACAGAACTGCGGGCGGATGTAGGCAGGCACGAAGCCGGGGAATGCGAAGGCATCCGAGAATCCGTGGTCGAGCGCGCGCTGGCGGATGTTGTTCCCGTAGTCGAACACCTTGCTGCCTGCTCGGAGGAAGTCCACCATCAGTCGCACATGTCGCTCCATGCTTGCGGTACTCAGGCCCTGATAGCGAGCCGGATCCTGCGCGCGAAGCGCGTCCGCCGCCTCGCGCGTCAGCCCCTGCGGGTAATAGCCCTCGAGGGGATCGTGTGCACTCGTCTGGTCGGTGAGCGTCTCTGGGACGATCGCTCGGTCGGCGAGCCGTTGGAGCAGGTCGACTGCGTTGGCGAGGACGCCGACGGAGATGCCCTCGCCGCGGCGCTTGAGTTCGAGTGCTCGGTCGATCGCTGTGTCGAGATCGGCGTGCCACTCGTCGAGGTAACGATCATGCACGCGCTTCTCGAGCCGCTCGCGACAGATGTCCGCGATGAGGCAGGTCCCCTCGTTCATCGTGATGGCAAGCGGTTGCGCGCCGCCCATGCCGCCGCAGCCTGCGGTGACATTCAGCGTGCCCTTCAGGGAGCCGCCAAAGTGCTGACGAGCACACTCGGCGAAGGTCTCGAACGTTCCCTGCAAGATGCCCTGCGTGCCGATGTGCAGGCTGCGGAAAAAAAAACAGGGCGACAGATTGCGGAGTCATTGCATCCCCGCCGGCCAGGCGACCCATCGCAGCAGGTGGCTGCGGCTG